>CAWFCT010000001.1:0-20828 GCA_963814345.1 uncultured Gemmatimonadaceae bacterium
ATCACCGCCGAATCGCCGCCGAACTGGCGTCGCCAGGCACCGTAGCTGATCACCATCACCGGCGCGGCGCCCTTCACGTCGTCCTCAGGACGCAGCATCCGCCCGAGCGCCGGACGCACGCCGAGCACCGAGAAGAAGTTCCCGCTCACCTGCGCCTGGTTCATCACCACCGACCGGTCGGCATCCATCAGCGCGAAGGCGTACGCGCCCCAGTGCGCCACCGAAGCGATGGCCGAGAGTGTGCGCGTCTCGGGCGCGAAGCGGAGAATCTCGCCGCGCCCCACGTCGCGTTCCGCGGAACCCTGCAGCCCCGACATCACCACGATCCGGTCCTGATCGCGCACCGGCAGCTTCTGCACCAGCACCGACCGGAACACAGTGAACATCGCCGCGGCCATGCCGATGCCGAGCCCGAGCACGAGCACGGCCGTGACCACGAAGGTGGGCGTGCGTCGGAGTCCGCGAACGGCCACGCGGAGGTCGCGCCCGATGCCATCGAGGAACGCCGTCAGTGACATTGATCCGGCCTCCGGTTCGTCCTTCTGGTGCTTCCTACGGTCGGCCCTGCGCGCGGACGGTCACGGTGGCCGCCGTATACCCGTCCGCGTTGGCGCCGGCTGCCGGGAAGGTGACGTCCACCGTGCGCTCGGCCCCTGCCGTCCACGGCCGTGCGCGAATCGCAGCCCCGCCGCCAACCTCGGCCACGAGCTCCCGCGCCGCCATGGGATTCGGCGTTCCTATACGAAACGCGTACGTGTGGCCGGCCAGTCCTTCGAGCGACACGACGTACCAAGCGCCTCCCGGCGCGGCGCTGCGCCGCGGCGCCTCCAACCGCTCGCTGAGTATCCGGGGCGCGCGCGAACGCTCGCCGATCACCGCCGGCATCGACGGCGGCACGACGCTCCAACCGCCGGTGTACGCAACGCGCAGCGTGGCCGAGGTGCCGAAGGTGGTGCCGACCGTCGCGTGCACGTCGCCCGGCGTCACCTCGGTGCGCGCGGCCGCGGTGGTTATGCGCGCGCCGAGCGGAAGCGCCGGCGAGAAGGTCAGGTCGAGCGCTTCGTGATCGGGACCCGTCCGACCCACCGCGAGTACGATGTCCCCGGCCGAGCGCCGCACCGTGAACGACAGCTCGTCCCGGCCCACCGGCACGTTGTCCACCGACACCGAATCCCAGCTCGGCGGAAGATGCGGCGCGATGGTCACCCGGTGCGCCGGCGCATCCACCGTGATGCCCAGCAGCCCGCGAATGAGCGGCGTGAGGATCATGGACGTGGCGAAGAACTGCTGCGGCACCGCCGTGTCGAGCGGCTTGTACAGCCGCCCCGAGATCACCTCGGGGTTGTGACCCAGCGAGTTGTCGAAGGTGGTGCGCGCGATGGCGTCGAGCGCGAACCAACCCGCCGGCGCGTTGTGATAGTTGTACTCGGCCAGCGACACCCACCCGGTGACGAAGGGCCAGACGGCGCCGTTGTTGTAGTGCAGCGGGTCGAACAGCGGGCTCGTGGCCGAAAGCGGGCGAGCGCCCCAGTCGGTCATGATGTTGCTCGATGCCAGCTTCGCGGCCATCTCGGCGCCGTGCGTCTGGTCGAACACGTCGAATCCCATCGCCGTGGCCGCCCACGCGGTGAGGTTATCGTTCACGCTCCCGTCCTGCAGCAGCGCGAAGCCGTACTGCCCGAGCTTCGGCAGCCAGAACTTCGACTCCATGGTGTGCAGGGCCTTCGCCCGGATCGCGAGCGCGCTGTCGGCCAGCGCCCCCTGCCCCAGCGCGCGCGCCATCTGCGCGAACCGGTCGAGCGACGCGATCCAGACGCCGTTCATGTACACGTCGGACAGGATCCCGATCTGCAGATCGCCGACCTCAAGCGCGCCGGCGCCAGCCGTGGGGGTCTCCATCAGCCCGTCGCCGTTGGTGTCGGTGGCCCTGGACCATTCGTACGCCTTGTGAATGTTCGGCCAGAGTTCCTTCACCAGCGCCGTATCGGCCGTCTGCCGCCAGTACTCGCCGAACGCCAGCACCCAGAAGGGCGTGGTGTCGCCGTGGTAGTAGGGATACGGATAGTCGAACCAGTCCACGTGCCCGGCGCCCTGCGAGATCTCGTGCGTGATCTTCCCGTCGGCGCGCTGGTACTTGGCGAAGAACTTCAGCGCGCCCTGCCGCACGAGCGCTCCCTCCCCCGCGCCATCCATGGCGAACGAGTTGATGGACGCGTCGCCGCCGAAGAACCAGCCGAACCCCGGCCGGTCGCTGGCCGCGCCGCTCAGCCCGTACCCCGCCACGAGCCCGCATCCCATGTCCGGATTGCACACGTACGCCTGATCGAGGTTCACCTTGGCGTACTCCACCGCTTCGTCGAGCATCGCGTCGGGCGAATGCAGCGCGAACATCGTGGTGCGAATGGAATCCTCGTGCGCCACCACGCGCTTCCACTCACGTTCGGCGGCCCCCGGCGCGATGAGCTCCCGGTACATGGCGAGCGCCGAGTCGTGCGGCATCTCGCCGCCGGCGAGCACGATGGGGATGTACGCCTCGTGGATGTTCACGTTGTGGCCGGGTGGTTCGCCGAGTCGCGGCGCCGTATAGCGATCCGAATCGCTGCCCACCCCGAGCACCAACTGCGGCGGCGCCGCGGCCAGCATGTGCGCGGGCACGTCCGACGCCTGCGTCACCGCGGGCGAGCCGAGGAAGGCATTGATCTGCCGCTTGCCCTCGGAGAACAGGAACGCGCGTGCGTTCTGCTCCCAGATCAGGTACTGGCCACCCAGGCCGGCCGGCCACGCGTAATGAATGTCGGGGGTGAACTGCGCGATGATGTCCAGCGGGCGGATGGCATCCACCTCCAGCAGGATCACCACCGCCGGCTTGTCGAGCGGCACGAACACGTGCTCGCGCACCGTGAACTGCTCGTAGGCGTAGGTGATGGTCACGCCTTCGGGGCGTTCCTCGACGGACTGCGCCACGTCGCGGCCGAGGATGGGCTGCGTGTACTTGGGCACGCGGAACGACAGATGGAAGTCGTGCAGCCACTTGATGGGCCACGACCAGAGCTCGAGGTCGCCGTTCTCGGTGCCCATGGCGATCGCCTGGCGGCCCACCGCGGAGACGAACATTCCCGGGCGCGCATCGCCGGTGAGCGCCAGCGGCGAGGCGCCGAGCGGGAAATAGGGAATCGTGTGGCGCGTGGTGTCGAACTGCGCCTGCGCTACGGCGGCGGGCGCGCCGGGCGCGCGCGGCGGAGGCTTGACCTGCTGGGCGAGCGCCGGAAGAGCGACGAACGACAGGAATGGGAACGCACCGAGCAAGATCGCGGCGCGGGTCGTGCGGTGGGCGCGGAACATGTCGAGGCGGGAAAGGAGTGACGCGCCCAATCTCGCCGCTTTGGAGCGTGCTGTCGAGGCGCCGGTCCACCCACGTCACGCCCCACGCCCGATCAGGGCGGGAGCGGCGATGGGTAGGGTGCGAGCATCCGCGTGGCCCGGAACACGGCCACCTGGAACGCGGTGCGTCCGCCGCGGTTGACCGGAACCGTGCCCGCCGGCTGGATGGACGCGAAGTACGGCGCATAGTCGCGAACGATGTCGCGCGTGAGGCCCCGCGCCGGCACGCGCACCAGGATGAGGGCATCGCGTCCCAGGAAACGGTCCGGGCGATCCGCATAGTAGAAGTGCCGGGGGTCGCCGCTCAGGCAGAGCACGGGATAGCCGGGGCCCATGGCGTATCCCATCTTCGCCGCGTCGATCCAGTGCGTGGCGGCGATCACCTGCCCCGGATCCTCGAGCAGGCCCCGCGCCGCGAGCTGCGACCGCAGACCGGTCCAGTCGTACGCTTCGAGCGACGGATCGCCGCGCGGGAACCAACCCGGCTCGAGCCGCGCCACCCACCCCGTGGCGACCTCGCTCGCCGCCACGGCGGTGAGCGCCACGAACACCACGCCGGCGGCGACGAGCCATCGATGCAGTCGCGCGCGTTGCCGCGCACCGCGCGCCTCCCACCGCGCCGCCGCGTCGCCCACCAGCGGCAGGAGCAGCAGATAGCCGGGCGCCTCCCAGTGCGGCAGCCCCGGATTCCCGCTCAGCGAGACGAGCGTGAACACGAGCACCGGCCCGGCGCCGAGGCAGAGCAGCAGCCACCGCGGCGCGTCGCGAGGACCGATGCGCGCCGCCCGATACATCTGGTACACGAGCGGCACCCAGATCCACGGCAGCAGATACCCCGCCTGCCCTCCCAGATTCTGCAGCAGCGCCGTGACGGCGTTGCCCCCCTCCGGCACGGCGCGCCCACCCTGGAAGCGGAACGACACGAAGCCATGCGCGGCGTTCCAGAACAGCGTCGGCGAGAAGATCGCGAGCGCGATGAGCGTGGCCACGTACGGCTCGGGCCGCGCCAGCCATGCGCGCGCTTCGCGCCGGGTGATCACGAACGCGGTGGTGCCGAGCAGGAGAAATGCCCCGTGGTACTTGGAGAGCAGCGCGAGCCCGCTGGCCACGCCCGCGAGCAGCCACCAGCGCCACGTGCTTCTTCGACGGCGGCTCCAGCAGCGCGTGCGTGAGGGCGAGCGCGGCGCCGACCATCGCGCAGTCCAGCGGGCCGTCGGGAAGGATCCAGCTCCCCGTGCTCAGGCTGAACACCGGCGCCAGGTTGAGCAGCAGCGCCGCGAACATGCCGGCGCGTTCGCCGTACAACCGCGCCGTGAGCCGGAACATCAGCCACGTGGTGCCGGCAAAGAGCAGGATGAAGGGCAGCCGCAGCAGCACGCGATTCTCGGTGCCCGCCAGGTGCGCCAGTCCGCCGGCGATCCAGAACGCGAGCGGCGGGTGGTCGAAGAACGACCAGCTGAACTGCCGGGCGACGACCACGGCGTACGACTCGTCCACCCCGAGACCGATGGTGGCCGAGAGGAGCAGCCGGGCGGCCACTACCCAGAAGCACGATCGCGATCACCGCCCGGACTTCGGGAGACGATCGGCGCGTTGCCGCCGCGGTGGATCCCGCGCCGGTCAGCGGCACGGACAGTTGGATTTGATTGACATGGCGCGCCCGCATGATGGTCGAGCGCTCGCCCAGCGTCAACGCTCGCGCGCGACGCGACCACCGGGGCCGGCCGCTGCGCGGGGGACGGCTACTGCGTGCCCAGAGTCCGCTGGAGCGCCGGCGCCGGGTAGTACGCGAACAGCACCGATCCGCCCTCGATGAGGTGGATGATGCGCGGCGCCGCCCGTTCGCTCAGCGCCGGACACCCCTCGCTCCGGCCCAGTCGGCCGACTCGCTGGATCATCTCCGGGCTCACGTACCACGCGCCGTGCATCACGATGCCGCGTTCCATGGCGTGATCGTTGAGTCCGGGATCGAGACCATCCAGCCGGAGCGACAGCCCGTTGCTGCCGTCGTAGGTGTTGGCCGTGACGAAGGTCCCGAGACTCGACTCGTAGCTGTTGTCACGATTGGAGAAATGCCGCGCCACGTCGTCACCGCTGCCGCGACCGTGGGCCACGAATTCGCGCGCCAGCACGCGGCCTCTCTTCAGGTCGAGCACCCACAGCCGCTTCACGTGGCTGGGCAGCGAGTAGTCGATCACGGTGAGCAGGGCCCGGCGCGCGGCGCCCTGGGTCACGGCGCGCCGGTAGGCGGTCAGCGCCGATTTCAGCACCGAGGGCCGCAGCCCGGCCTGCCTGGCCGCGCGTCTGGACCGCCGCGCGCGTCGCCGAGTCGGGCACGGCCACGGGCGACGGATCCCGCCCCGGTCCACCCGCACGCGCGGCGGACGGCGGCAGCAGGATCGAGAACGCGAAAACGGCCGCACTCAGGCGGAACGGCGCATGAGTCAGGGGGAACCTCGGACGTGATTGGGGGATGACTCACCCTATTACACCAGACGCGCCGATTCAATCCACGTCAGCGGGAACAGGTGAATCCGCTCACCATCCGTTTGCCGGGTCGCCGTTCCGCCCGTAGATGTCGGGCACGAATCGCACCGTGCCGTCCGGCATCGCCACGACCGTGACGTATTCCACGATCACGGGGATCGGCTGCGAGAGCGCCACGCGCCGGAACTCGGGTCCCGCGAGCGCCACGTCCACGCTGTCCACGGTCCAGTCGGGACGCTCGCGCATGGCCCATATGGCCAGGTCGCGCGCCCGCTCCAGCCGGATGCACCCGTGGCTCAGGTCTCGGCGGGCACGCATGAAGAGCGCCTTGTCCGGTGTATCGTGCAGATAGACGTTGCTGTCGTTGGGCATCACGAACTTCACGTGGCCCAGCGGATTGCCCGGCCCGCGGCGCTGGCGCACCCAGAGGCGGCCTGCCTCCAGCCATTCGATCACCGCCGCGGTGACCGTATCGCCGAGCACCGAGTCCCGTCCCTGCATCAACTCCATGTGCTGCCGGCGCAGGTAGGTCGTGTCGCGGCGCAGCTGGGGGACGATCTCCCGCGTCAGGATGCTGCGCGGCACGTTCCAGTCGGGCCAGAAGTCCAGGTACTGCACCTCCTCCTTCAATGACGGCGTGGACAGCCGGCCGGCGCGGCCCACGATCACCTTCATCACGAGCGCGGGCTCGGTGTCGCGCGGGCCGCCGTCGTAGGCGAACAGCGTGAACGCGGGCACGTTGACCACGATGAAGCGGCCGCTGTCCACCACGGGCTCGCGCCGGATGCGCGCCAGCGCCGTTCTCGATCTGCGTCACGCGATCGCGCAGCGGCGTCTGCAGCTGTACCAGCGTGGCCGGCCCGATCACGCCATCGGGATCGAGCCCGTGCCGCATCTGGAAGCGGCGAACCGCGTCCACGAGCGAGCCGTCGTAGCGCGACACGGTGTCGAGAGCCGCCATGCGATCGAGATCTCCCAGGGCGGCGAGCCGCGCGCGCAGCGCATTCGCCGTCTCCAGGGACTCGCCCGGCAAGATGGGCAGTCGAGCGGGGGTGGCGAACTCGGGGATCGTGCTGTCGGCGGCCAGCGCGTCGTAGCGCGAGAGCGCTTGTTCCAGCGCCCCATAGTCCGGACGCCGCGCGGCCAGGGCGCCCATGAGCGACGGCGCGCGCGATTCCCTCATCGCGGGGACCATCGCCGGCGCGCTGCCTCGGGCGGTGACGCCTACACTCTCCCCAGCGGCCCGACTCCGCACCGGCGCCAGCTCCGGCGATCCGGCACGATGACAGGTCGTCGCAACGAAGGCGAATCCGAGAGCGGACAGGAGCCGCGTGGAGAACGACGACATGTATGGAAGAATATCCCTCATCCGCGGGCCTCCTGCTGTCGGGAGACCATGCACGGCCTGTAGGCGGAATGCGTAACGACCGCGTGGGTAGGCCGCATCGGCCATTGACATTCGCGGCATTCGGACGAACGATCAACTTGGAAGGCGCGGCTATCCGAGACCCGCCGGCGCGGAGGAGACGATCATGGTGTTGATTCCAGTTCGCGGCGCATCAGGCATGCGGCGCCCCCTGTGGCTCGGCGCGCTGTGCGCCGTGCTGCTCGCCTGCACGGCCGGGCACGCCCCGTCGCTCGTCGACTCCACCGCGACCAATCCGCCGCCCGTCGATTCCACCGGCCACCACGACTGGATGCGCTTCGGGTGGGACGTCGCGGCCACCGGTGCGCCCGGCGTCTCGATGGGCGTCACCGCCAGCAACGTGGCTTCGATGACGCGCCAGCAGGTGACGCTCGACGGCACGGTGGACGCGTCGGCCATCTACCTGCACGGCGTGCAGGTGGCGGGCGCCGCGCACGACGTCTTCTTCGTCACCACCACCTACGGCAAGACCATCGCCATCGATGCCGACGCCGGCACGGTGCTCTGGGAATACACGCCGTCCAGCTACGCGCAGCTCGCCGGCTCGGCGCAGATCACCACCGCCACGCCGGTGGCCGATCCGGGGCGCGCGTACATCTACGC
The DNA here is from genome assembly GCA_963814345.1 of uncultured Gemmatimonadaceae bacterium. Lineage (GTDB taxonomy): Bacteria > Gemmatimonadota > Gemmatimonadetes > Gemmatimonadales > Gemmatimonadaceae > JAGWRI01. The sequence continues at coordinate 7,898 of CAWFCT010000001.1, forward strand.
CGCCTCCCCCGACGGCTACATCCAGAAGCTCGCGGTGGCCGACGGCCACGTGGCCTGGCGCACGTCGATCACCAGACTGCCGACGCGCGAGAAGATCGCGTCGGCGCTGAACTTCTTCAACGGACGCGTCATCGCCACCACCGGCGGATACGTCGGCGATGCGCCCCCCTATCAGGGACACGTCGCGATCCTGGACGGAGCCACGGGCAACCTGCTGCACGTCTGGAATTCGCTGTGCAGCGGTCAGGCGGGGCTCCTCGATCCCGCGTCGTGCCCGGAGAGCGACTCCGCCATCTGGGGGCGCGCCGGCGCCGTGGTCGACTCCACCACGGGCAATATCTACGTCGCCACCGGCAATGCGCTCTGGGACGGCGTCACCAACTGGGGCGACGCGGTGATCGAACTGAACCCCGACGCCACCGCGATGCTCGGCAATTTCACGCCGGCCAACACGGCGCAGCTGAACGCCGGCGACGTCGATCTGGGGTCCACGTCGCCGGTGCTGCTGGGCGGCGGACTCATAGCTCAGGGCGGCAAGGACGCCATCATCCGCGTCCTCGATTGGAGCCGGATGGCGGGAACGTCGGCACACCAGGACAACGAGTCGTCCCACGTGCCCACGCCGTCGGGGAACCGGCTGTTCACGGCGCCGGCGGTGTTTCGATCGGCGGGCGCCACCTGGCTGGTTGCCGCCGACAACGGCGGCACCTCGGCGTGGACGCTGCAGGGGCAGCAGCTCGCGTTGCAGTGGCACTCGGGGTCGGGGGGCACGAGCCCGATCGTCGTGGACGGACTCGTGTTCGCCTACGATCCGAGCGGCGGACTCCACGTATACGAGGCGACCACCGGAAACCCCGTAACCACGCTCTCCTGCGGGACCGGTCACTGGAACAGCCCGATCGTGGTGGACGGGCGGATCGCGCTGCCGGAGGGCGACGCGAATTCGCACCAGACGAGCGGAATTCTGAATATCTGGCGCATGCCCTGAGCCTACGGGCGTCGCGACGCCTTCCCTTGACGTTCTGAGGGAGAAGCGGCATAGTTCCCCCAGAACCTCTAAGGGAGCGATGCGTCGTGGCGGAATCCGGTCTCACCCTGCTCCAGGGAAGCCTTGACGGGCTCGTCCTCAAGACCCTGTCGTGGGAACCGATGCACGGGTTCGGCATCGCGCGGTGGATTCGGCGCGTGACCGACGATGCGCTGCAGCTCGAGGAGGGCACGCTATATCCCGCCCTGTACCGCCTGGAGAACCGCGGCTGGATCCGCGCGGAGTGGCGGCTGACCGAGAACAACCGGCGCGCCAAGTACTACCAGCTCACGGCGGCCGGCCGGCGGCAGTTGGCGCGGGAAGCCGACCATTGGATGCGCTTTTCCGCCGCCATGGCGAAGGTGTTCGCCGCCACCGAGCAACCGGCGTAGGGCACGACATGGGCACGCATGACCGGGATCCCTGGGCGCGGCCGACGCGCGGCCGCCGGCTGTGGCGGTTCTGGCGCGCCGATCCCGCCGCGGACGCCGACGCCGAACTGGCCTTCCACATCGAATCGCAGATCGCCGAGTACGTCGCCGACGGAATGAGCCCCGACGCGGCCCGCGAGGCGGCGATCCGGCGGTTCGGCGACATCGCCGCGATCTCCACCACCCTCCACCGGCTGGGCCACCAGCGGGAGCGCGCCGTGCGGTTCACCGAACGACTCGATCGCATTCGACAGGACGCGCGCTTCGCGTTGCGCCAGTTCGCGCGCCATCCGCTGTTCACGGCCGCGGCGGTGGTGACGATGGCGCTCGGCATCGGGACCAACACGGCGATCTTCAGCGTGACGTACAGCGTGCTGCTGCGCCCCCTCCCCTACGCGAACGGCGATCGCCTGCTCAGACTGGACGAGCACTTTGGGTCGGGGTACATGAACGTGACCTTCGGGAATTACGGCGTCTGGAAGGAACAGGCGACGGACTTCCAGACCCTCGCCGGCATCTGGTACGGAAGCTTCACGCTCACGGGTGCCGGCACCCCTCAACGCGTTCAGGCGTACCGCGTCACCGGAAACTACTGGAAGACCCTGTACATCCCGCCCGCCGTCGGCGGGTACTTCGGGCCGGCGCAGGATCAGGTCGGTGCGCCGAACGTGGTGGTGCTCTCGCACGCCTTCTGGAACTCCACCTTCGGTGGTGATTCCAGCATCGTGGGACGAACGATCACTCTCGACGGTGAGCCGTACACCGTGCTCGGCGTCGCGTCACCGGAGTACGCGCTCCACTCCTCGGCGCCTGCCATCTGGGTGCCGCTGCGCCTCACCGAGCGTCAACTCCAGGAGCACGCCGACCACGAGTTGACCGTCATCGGGGCCGTCCGCCCCGGCGTCGATACGGCGACCGCCGTCGCGCAGCTCACGCGCATCGAGATGGGACTGGCGCGCGACTATCCGCACTCGTACTTCGACGGCGGAATCGTCGCCAGGCCGCTGCAGTCGAGTATCGTGTCGTCGTCGCGCGATCTGATCTACCTGCTGAGCGGGGCGGTTGGGCTCGTGCTGCTCATCGCCTGTGTGAACGTGGCCAATCTCCTACTCGCCCGCGGGGCCTCACGGCGCAAGGAGGTGGCCATTCGCGGTGCCCTCGGGGCCGGCCGCCGCCGGGTGGTCGGTCAACTCCTGGTGGAGAGCCTCATCCTCGCCATCGCCGGCGGGGGTCTGGGCGTCGCGGTGGCCACTCCGATCCTTCATTTTCTCGTGCGGTCGGGGCCGGGATCGATTCCCCGGCTGCAGGATGCGGCGATCAACCTTCCGGTGCTCGCGTTCACCGTCGGGCTGTCGGTGGTCTGCGGCCTGGTGTTCGGGCTCGTGCCGGCGCTGCGCACGTCGAAGCTCGACCTGCAGCAAGCGCTGCGCGACGGCCACCGGGGGTCCGGCGGCTCGGTACGCGATCGCCTGCGCGGCGGACTCGTCGTGGCCGAGATCGCGATTGCGCTCCTGCTGCTCGACGGCGCCGGGCTTCTGGTGCGCAACGCGATCCAGGTTCAACGCGTGAACCCCGGCTTCAACACCCACAACCTGCTGCTGGCGGGCGTTCAGCTGCCCCACGCGAGCTACCCCACCGACACGGCGGTGACGATCGCCATGAATCGCATCGCCGAGACGGTTGCGGCGGCGCCCGGCGTCTCGTCGGTGGCCATGGTATCGCTGGCGCCGATCGCGGCGTCGGGTTGGGACTGCGTCTACTACCGCGACACCGGAACCGGCCCATCCAGCGCGCTGGATGCCAACACCCGCATTGCGACGCCGAATTTCTTCCAGACCATGGGCATCCCGCTCCTCCGCGGGCGAACCTTCACGTCCGCCGATATCGCCGGCGCGCCGCCGGTGGTCATGATCAACGCGAGCCTGGCCCGGGAACTGTTCGGGTCGGACGATCCCATCGGCCGCCGCCTGGCCGCGTGCACCGACCCCACGGCCGGCACGCCGCACTGGCTCACCGTGGTCGGCGTGACCGCCGACATTCGGGCCGATGGACTCGGATCGCCGCCGCGCAACGAGGTCTACTACCCCTTCGCGCAGTGGGCGAACCCGAGCATGACCGTGCTGATTCGCACGGCCGTTCCGGTGGCCACCGTCGTGCCCTCGGTGCGGCGCGCGATCGCCGGGATCGACCCCACGCTTCCGCTCGGCCAGACGATGACCATGGACGAGATCGTGTCGCGCTCGATGGCCTCGTCGCGGTTCAACATGACGCTCTTCCTGCTGCTTGGCCTCACCGGTCTCGCCCTCGCCGCAGTGGGCATCTACGGCGTGATCGCGTACTTCGTGGTGCAACGGTCCCACGAGTTCGGCGTCCGCATGGCACTCGGCGCCAGTGGTGACCGCGTGGTGGCGATGGTGGTCCGCCACGGACTCACGCTCGGCGTCATCGGCGTCGGCATCGGCTCGATCGCCGCGGTCTGGGCCACCCAACTGGTGCGCAACCAACTGGATGGCGTATCCACCCGCGACCCAGTGACCTTCATCGCCGTCGCCGTGGTGCTCGTCGCCGTCACGGGGCTGGCCAGCTTCATTCCGGCCCGCCGGGCCACGCGTGTCGATCCGCTGACGGCGCTGCGCGAGGGTTAGTCTCAGGCGCGCCGCGCCGGATCGACGTAAGTTCGGCGCATGACCCTTCGCCTCGCGAGCCCCGCCGGACGCTGGATCGTGCTGGCCACCGTCCTCGCCACCGGCACCGTGTTTCTGGAAAGCACCGTGGTGTCGGTCGCGCTCCCGGCAATCGCGCGCGACCTCCATTTCGGCCTCGCCGGCATGCAGTGGGTGATGAACGGTTATCTGCTCACGCTCGGCGCGCTGATGCTCACGGGCGGCGCGCTGGGCGACGTGGTCGGATACCGCCGTGTACTCGTGTGGGGACTGGCCGCGTTCATCGCGGGATGTGCCGCCGCGGCGCTCGCACCCACCGCGCCGGCGCTGCTCGCGATCCGCGTCGTGCAGGGCGCGGCCGGGGCGTTGCTCGTGCCGAACACGCTCGCCCTGCTCAACGCGTCGTTCGACGCGCGTGATCGGGGCGCGGCGATCGGTCAGTGGGCCGCGTGGTCGGCCATCTCCACGGCCCTCGGTCCGCTCGTCGGCGGATGGATCGTGCAGACGCTCTCGTGGCGCTGGGTGTTCGGCCTCCCGATTCCGGTCGCCGCGGCGGCGCTGTGGATCGCGGTGCGCCGCGTGTCGCCGGCTGCCGACGACACGCGCTCCCCGGTTTCCACCGACCTGCACTGGACGGTGCGCATCGATCTCGCCGGCGCCCTGCTGGTGACCGCGGGGCTCGCGGCGCTCACCTGGGCACTGGTTGCCGCGCCGGCCAGGGGCATGCGGGGTCCCGCGGTACTCTCCGCGGCCGGCGCGGGCACGTTGCTGCTCGTGCTGTTCGCGACGCACGAGGCGCGCACGCCGCACCCGATGCTGCCGCTGCGCCTGTTCCGGTCGTGGCAGTTCTCCGGCGCCAACGCGGTCACGCTCGTCATCTACACGGCGCTCGGCGCGCTGTTCTTTCTCCTCATGATCGAACTGGAGCGGGTACTGCACTACGGCGCGCTGGCGGCCGGCGCGTCGCTGCTGCCGATCAACATCGCGATGCTGCTCGTCGCGCCGGCGGCCGGGCGACTGGGCAGTCGGTTCGGGCCTCGATGGCCGATCGCCGCCGGCTCGCTGGTGGCCGCCGCGGGCATGGCGCTGCTGGCGCGCGTCGGTACGACGGGCGGCTATCTGACCACGGTGCTGCCGGGCGTGCTGGTGTTCGGCCTCGGGCTTGCGGTGCTGGTGGCCCCGCTCACGTCAGCCGTGCTCTCGGGCGCGAGCGATGAGCGGGCCGGTGTCGCATCGGCGGTCAACAACGCGGTCTCGCGCCTTGCCGGCCTGCTCGCCATCGCCGCCCTGCCGCTCGCGGCCGGCCTGGGCGCCGCGCGCAGCGCCGACGGCGCCGCGTTCACGCATGGCTTCGCCGCGGCCATGTGGATCTCGGCCTTCCTGTGCGTGGGCGCCGCGGGGCTGGCACTGGCCACCATCCGCGATGGCATCCCCATCCACGCCGCTGCTCATCCACACCCGCAGCACGCGTGCGTGGACTACCGCGCCCCGAGTTAGGCCGACGCGCCGGACCGTGGGCGCGGCGGGAGCCGCTCCAACGACGTGCGGCTCCACCACGCGAGATCGGCCGCCGCGGCGTACGTGCTCTCGAGGAAGTCGAGCACCTCGAGATCCGGATCGGCGGCGGTACGCGCCCGTTCGTACGGCAGCACCCACTCGCGCAGCGTACCGTCGTAGCGCGCGCTTGATGGACGGATGGGCGCGGTTGGATATCCGGCGGGTTCGGGATACGCGTAGGCGTAGAACGCCGGTTCCGCCACCGGCCCGCCCACGTTGCCGGGCCACCACCCGACGCTGGCACACTCGTGCGAGTACGACTCCTCCATCACCCAGTCGCCGAGGAAGGGCACGCCACCCGGCGGCGGCGGCGCGAGCCGCCCGGAGAACCGGGTACAGGCCAGATCGAAGCTCCCCCAGAAGAAATGCACGGGACTCGCCTTGCCGATGAACCCGCTTCGGAACCGGTGCAGCAGGCGGTCGGCTTGGGCGAGCGCGCACCAGAACCGATGCGCCGCGTCGGCGTCGTACGCGGCGTGGATCTCGTCGTCGGGAAATGGGACCGCGCCGGCGATCTCCACGGGCTGCGTCCAGATGCGCACGTCGATGCCGAGTGAGTGGAGCCCCTCCATGTACTCGCGGTAGAACGACGCCACGGATCGGGGAGCGAGCGCCATCGTCCACGACGTGCCCTGGTCGGTATCGACGCGCAGCAGATGCTCGATGAAGTCGAAGTCGACCTCGAACCCGCCGCCGCGATAGGGAATGCGGGTGGTGGTGAGCCCGCGCGCCGAAACGTACAGCGGCACCTGCCACCAGTGATTCACGTACGGAGCGAGGGCGAGCCGGGTCTTGCCGACGATCTGCGTCCACAGATGGAGAGTGTCGCGTGTGTCCTGCCAACTCTCCAGCGGCAGCGACGGCCACGGCATGCCCGCACGCTGCACGTCCGACCGCGTCGCGACCGGATTCCCGACCCGAGCACTCATCGCCGATCCTCCATCGGACGGCACCGTGACCGCCACGGGGCCAGGGTGGCGCCGCCGCGGATTTGCCGGGGCGCCTCGTGATCAAGCTGTCGAGCCGTAGCCCCGTGCGCCATCCCCCGGCCGTGAGGCTGGCGCATCTCCGGGCTCCGAGTGCAAGCACCGACGGCGCACGGCTCGGCGGCCATGTCCATCAGGGTTTTCCAGTAGCGGTCGACGGCGGGCCTTCCCCCGGCATCCGACCCGGGCTATGACGTAGCAACCCCAACTCCGAGGGAGGTCCCCATGCCCACCGAAATGCAGGGCGCAGGCGCACCCGACACCGTCGTACTGATCCACGGCCTCTGGCTCACCGCTCTCTCGTGGGAGCACTGGGTGGAGCACTACACGGCAAGAGGGTTCCGCGTGATTGCGCGCAGTTGGCCCGGCATGGACGGCAACATCGAGCAACTGCGGCGCGATCCCTCCGCGATCACGGGACTCGGCGTGGGGCAGATCGTCGACTTCTACCAGGGCCTGATCGCCGAGCTGGAACGTCCGCCGCTCATCATGGGCCACTCGTTCGGCGGATTGATCGCCGAGATTCTGCTCGATCGCGGCCTGGGTGCGGCCGGCGTGGCCATCGATCCGGCGCCGGTGAAGGGGATCTTCTATCTGCCCTACTCCGCGCTCAAATCGGCGCTGCCCGGGCTGAAGAACCCGTTCGAGATACACGGCGCGAGCATACTCACCCTGGAGCAGTTCCAGTACGGCTTCACCAATCACCTGACCCTCGAGCAGACTCGGCCACTCTACCAGCGGTATGCGGTGCCGGGCCCGAATCACGTGCTCTTCCAGGCGAGCCTGGCGAACTTCAATCCGCACGCGGCCACGACGGTGAATTTCCACAACGACCATCGCGCACCGCTGCTGCTCATTGCCGGCGGGCACGACCACACGGTGCCGGCCTCGGTGACGCGGGCCAACTTCGATCTGTTCGCGAAGTCGAAGGCCGTGACCGCGTTCCAGGAGTATCCTGAGCGTACCCACTGGACAATTGGGCAGGATGGGTGGGAGGAGGTAGCCGACTACGCGCTGGAGTGGGCGGTGCGCCACGCGGGCACCCGGGCGATGGCAGGCGAGGCAATGGCCTGAGCACCGGACGCCCGGTCGGCGCCGCGGTCCCCCTGGGGTCCGCGGCGCCGACGTGGGTACCGACCTACCGACCTACCGGTTCAACCAGTACGCCATCTTGATGAGTACCGTGTTCTCCGGATGCAGTCGGAACAGTTCGCGTACGTCGCCGCTGAAGCCATCGTGGCCGCGGGCGGGCAGGTACCCCTGCCGTCCCTCGTTCCACACCACGAACAGCGTGGAGCCGGGCTTGTACTCCCACCGGAACACGAGGTTCGACTGGAACTCCTTGAAGTTGAACCCGCCCGGATTCGTGGTGACCGCCGGGTTGTCGTACGGCGCGTACCGATCGGTGTAGCGGGCCGCTCTCGGGGTGGCCGAGAGCTGCCGCACGTCGGAGTACGTGCCCTTGGATACGAATGGCTGGACGTACGCCTGCAACGAGATCGTGGGCGAGAAGGTGTAGTTGAGCCGCACAGTTGCCGACGTGGTGGTCTGATCGAGATGCGCGAACGTGTAGTGCGGCACGCCCAGGGTGTCGGTGAAGTTCCCGTACCACTGGTTGTCCGACACGTTGTGCTCCCAACTCATGGCGAACGAGGAGCTGAACCGCCCGAGCATCTTGTAGTCGACCTGGGGTGAGATGCTCACCGTGGAGTTGCGGCCGGCGTCGCCCCGGAAGTAGTTGAAGTTCAGGCCGGGCACGATGGCGCGCCGGTCGTCGGCGGTGATCGAGGCCCAGGTGGACACGTACGGATCCTGCCGGATGGCCGGCCCGCCGCGCGCGCCACGATCGTCGTAGGTGGTGCCGAGCTGTCCGAGCGTGCCGCCGAAGTTCCACGACCAGTTGTTGCGCGCCGTGAGGTGCACATTGGTGTTGTACGCGGCTTCCAGCGGCAGCCCCGACGTGCTGAAGTACTGCCACCAGTTGTTGTTCCACTGAAAGCGGTTGTAGAGCGCCCGCTGGTGGCGGTCGAAGAAGCCCACCCACGTACTCCACGACTGCTGGTCGGCGCGGCGCAGGTACCCCATGTCGTTGACCTCGAAGCCGGCCGACCGGCGCTGGTAGGCGGACTCGAACATCAGGTGCTGGCCGCCGACCTTCGCGAACTTGAATTCCTCCGCGTCACCGCCGAGGACGGTTGCCATGCTGTCCAGCGGCAGGCCGGCGTCGGGCCGCTGGTAGTAGTGCACGGCGTCGGTCTGCAGGAGTGTGATGGCGGATGGGCTTCCCTGCACCCGACTCTGATCCAGAGACCCCGAGATCTGGTAGTTGTTGGCGAAGAACCGGTGCCGGAAGTCCAGCCCGCCGGCGTACGCGGCGGAGGGGAGGTATGGTGACGTCCAGCGATCGCCGCGCCGGTTGACCGCCGTGAGCATCGCCCCGATGGTGCTGTTGCCGTTGCGGAAGTCCTGGGTCACGCGGGCGGCCGCGAAGTTCGTCGTCGGCTCGTAGGTCGTGTCGCCGGGGCTGGCCGCGCGCTGCGTGGTCGCGTCGAGCACCCCGAGCGTCAGTCCTCCCGGAAAGCGCCCGAGCAGCTTGGCGGCGCCGATGATCGGCGTCGGCTGCAGCGGCACGGTGTCGCCGTACGTGCCGGCGAGCTGCGGCGTGCGCCCGATGCGGCGGCTGTAGTACAGCCCCTCGTTGCTGCAGTTCACTTCGCTGCAGTTGACGTCGAAGCGGAACAGGCCCTGGCCGGCGACGAAGAACGGACGCCGCTCGTCGAAGAACGATTCGTAGGCGGTGAGGTTGAGCACCGCCGGGTCCGCCTCCACCTGTCCGAAGTCTGGGTTGATGGTGGCGTCGAGCGTGAGGTTCGACGCGACCCGGTACTTCAGGTCGCCGCCCACCGTGACGTTCGACCGGTCGGTGAACTGGTTGTTGGCGATCACCGACGCGTCCTTGGTCACGACGTACGGGAGGGCCTCCAGCCGGCGCGGCGTTTCCAGATTGCGCAGGCCGCTCAGCGTCCCGAGCTGCGACACCATGCCCGCCTTCGACTGGTCGAGCATCGGCCAACTGACGCGCTCGGAGTAGCGATAGATGTCGCGGTCGATGGTGAACCCGAACGTGTGCGAGCGGGCGGTGCTGTAGTGCATCTGCGACAGCGGAATCCGGAACTCCGCGGTCCACCCCAGCGAGTCGATCCGCGTGGCCACGTCCCACACGGCGTCCCACGCGCCATCCTCGTTCCCGTCGTTGTAGACGGCCTGATCGATCTTGACGCCGGCGGCGTTGACGCCGAATTCGTAGCCCGTACGACGGTCATGGTACGAGTCGATGAACACCCAGATCATGTCGGACGGCGTGAACGTGTCGCGCCGTTCGAGGATCCGGATGATGCTGTCGGGATGCGGGTCGTACGCGCGGACGAAGACGTAGAGATTGGCGGCGTCGTACGCGACCTTGGCCATGGTGCGGAAGCGCGGGGCCTTGCCCTGCGTGGGATTCCACTCGCGGAACTGGGTGATGGGCGGCGTGTCGCGCCAGATCGCGTCGTCGTCCCGGCCGTCGATCACCGGGGCCACCTCCGTGCGGACGGCAACGGCGCCGCTATCGGTGGGCAGCGGAACCGGATAGGCCGATGCCGTGTGCACGGCGTGGACGGCGCTTCCTTGCGCTGCGGCCTTCGCGGGAAGCTGGAAGAGGAGGAAAAGGGCCAGGAATGCCGCTGCTACCATATGTCGCGCCGCTCGTGTTGGTGTGATGTCCGGAACCGCAGCCCGAATGCGTGCGGTTGGACATCGTACGTTCACGAATGGTTGGACGGTTTCAGCGATCGGATCGACCGCAGCGCGTGCGTTGCTACCGGGCTGCCCGTTGGGACGAACGGGCAGCCATGGCACCGCCGATCGACGGGGCCAGTCCCCCGGCTACGGGGTGAGCACCACGGTCTGGTATCCGCCGCCCGGTGCGTCCATGAAGACGACGGTGCGCGCGGTGCCCGCCGGAATGGCGATGCTCCCGGTCGCATACAGCGTGTCGGTCAGAAGCGGCGCGCCCCCGATCGTGTAATGCTCCGTGGCCATGGTCACCGACCAGTCGCCCGGCGTACTCTCCAGATAGGGCGACGCTTCGCGGTAGTGGAAAGGGAACATCACGCTGACGAGGCTCGGATAATCGGGCTGCGTCCGGTAGAACAGCACCGCCGGGGCCGAGGCGGCGAAGTGCACCACGCGCAACTTGCTTTTGCCCGCGGCCACCGTGGCTCCGGTATCGGTGAGCACCCACGGATTGAGCACGGTGTTCGAATCGACCGCGAGGAGGGTCGTCGTATCACCGGCGGCAAACGTCATGGTGGTGAAATTCGGGGACGCGACGGCGCCGGCTTTCAGAAACGCCACGGATTGCGCTCCCGCCGGCACGCTCAACGTGGGACTGAGGGTTCCGGAGGCGAGCGAGGTGAAGATTGCCTCGCCGTCCACCAGCACGTCGATCGCGCTCCCGCCTGGTGCGGTGTTGAGCACGCGAACGTACGCCAGTTGAGCGTTTGGAGGAATCAAGCTGTCGGCCGAGCTGCAGCCGGTGGTCCAGACCTGGACCGCCACCGCGACCATGGCGGTAAACGAAAGGGGACGCATGCGCATGACTCGCCGTCCGTTGGGGGTATTGTAGAATCGCTGACCCGGCACCCGTACACCAGTGGGGATACGGAAACTCGTGGCGTGCTCGTGACGAACCCCCGATACCACGCGACGTGAAGATCCCACAGATTTCGTGCGCATGCGGCGTCGGACCCGGAACCCGTCCGGGAGCAGGGGGTAGGCAGATCGCACGCGACGACGCGGAATCAAGAAGGGACCAATGGTGATGGCGGGCAAACGCTGGCAGGCGCACGTACTGAGTTTCGAGGGGCCCGACCCCTACGCGCGTGCCGGCGGCATTGCGAGCCGGGTGACCGGGCTGACGGCCGCGCTGGCGAGCGCCGGATGCGACGCGCATCTCTGGTTCATCGGTGATCCGGCGCTGCCCGCCGAAGAGTCTGAGAGCGGCGCGACCCTGCACCGGTGGGGGCAGTGGATCAGCCGCTTTCACCCCGGCGGGGTTTACGACGGCGAGGAGGGGAAGCGGGCCGACTACGTGGCATCGCTGCCACCGCATCTCGTCGACCGCGTCATCCTGCCGCATCTGAGCGCCCCCGCGAACCGCGCGGTGATTCTGGCCGAAGAGTGGCAGACGGTCGACGCCGTGCTGCACCTCGACTGGCTGCTCGCACGCGCCGGCGTGCGCGATCGCGTGACACTGCTGTGGAACGCCAACAACACGTTCGGTTTCGATCGCATCGACTGGCCGCGCCTGGCGCGTGCGTCCACGATCACGACCGTGAGCCGCTACATGCGGCAGCGCATGTGGAGCCAGGGCGTCGATCCGATCGTGATTCCCGAATGGAGTATCGGCCGAGGTGCTCCGCCGCCCCGATGGGGCGACGGTCCGGCGCTTCCGGCAGCGCATCGGCGGGCGCGCGGTGCTGACCAAGGTCGCGCGGTGGGATCCGGACAAGCGTTGGCTGCTCGCCATCGACACGGTGGCCGAACTCAAGCGCCAGGGCGACCGTCCGCTGCTGGTGGCGCGGGGCGGCGTGGAGCCGCACGGCGCCGAGGTCGCGGCACGGGCGCTGGGCGCGGGGCTTCAGGTCGTGGAGCGGACGCTCGATCGGCCGGGCGCGCAGGGCGTGATCGACGCCGTGACCGGCGCCCCGCACGCCGACGTGATCCTGCTGCGCACGCCCCTGGACCGAGAAGCGGCGCAGCTCCTGTTCGCAGGGTCGTCGGCCGTGCTCGCCAACAGTGGGCACGAGCCGTTCGGGCTCGTGGGCCTCGAGGCGATGGCCGCAGGCGGCATCGCCTGCGTGGGAGGTACGGGCGAGGACTACGCGGTGGCCGGGTGGAATTCGCTGGTGCTGCAGACCACGGAGCCGCGTGAGTTCGTGAACGCGCTGCACCGCCTCGAGGCACACCCCGAGGAGGAGCACGCGCTCAGGCGCCATGCGCTCGCCACGGCGCGCCGGTTCGAGTGGACCGAGATCGTGTCCCGCGTCGTGCTTCCGCAGGTGGCCGCCGTCGAGCCGCCGCGGCCGCGCCCCGAGTCGGTATCGCGGAGATCGCCCCCGCGAACGATCACCGCGGCGGCCCTGCGCGGAAAGGTCGCCGCCGCCCCAGTGTGATCTCGCGCACAGACACGCGCACCACGGTGATCAACAGCAGGATTTCACC
>CAWFCT010000002.1:0-93650 GCA_963814345.1 uncultured Gemmatimonadaceae bacterium
CGTCGCACGTTCGGCTTCCGCTCCCGCGTCGCGCTCCGGCGTGCCGCGCTTTGCAGGCTCGTCAGCCCCAGTCATTCGCCTTGCCGTTCCCCGTGCCCGCCGCCACGCCCTGGCCCTTGGCCGCCCCCTTCACGAACCGCCACCCGAACCGTCCCTTGATGCACAGGTTGCCCACCGTGATGTCGTTGTCCAGCGGGGTCGTGGCCTTCACGATGGTACCGTCCTGCACGTGCAACGTGAGCGTGCACCCCACGCCGCAGTAGGGACAGATGGTGTCGGTGGCGGTCTGCTTCGACTCGTCCCACGTGCCCGCGGCACGCATGTCGAACTCGGTGGTCGCCATCAGCGCGCCGGTGGGACAGACGGCGATGCAGTTGCCGCAGTACACGCACGCGGAGTCGGGCAGCGGCACGGCGAACTCGGTGCTGATGCGCGCGTCGAAGCCGCGCCCCGCGACGGCAATGGCGAAGGTGTTCTGATGGTCGGGACCGCACGCCTCCACGCACTTGTAGCAGAGGATGCACTTGGCGTAGTCACGCACGTACAGGTCGTTGTCCGCCTTGACGGGCTGCGCGACGGTGGCCGCGTACGCGGCGTCGGGCGGCGCGTGGTGACCGGGGACGAGCGCATCGCGCGCGCCGGCGGCCGCGGGGGGCGCCTTGGGACCGTACCGCTCGGGCTTCGCCCCGTACTCGGCGATCCACTCGGCGACTTTCGGGGTTTCCGAGAGGTCCACGGACGACGCGAGCATCTCGAGGATCAGCTTCCGGCTGTGCCGCACGCGCTTGGAGTTGGTGAGCACTTCCATGCCCGGCTCGACGGTGCGCGAACAGCTCGGTACGAGCACCCGCGCGCCTTTGACCTCCACCACGCAGATGCGGCACACGTTCACCGGGCGCAGGGTCTCGAGGAAGCAGAGGGTCGGGATCTCGACGCCCATGGTGGCGCACGCGGCGAGGATCGTGGTGCCTTCGGGCACCTCGATCTTCTTGCCGTCGATGGTGAGCGCGACGCTCTTCGTTTCGGCGTCGCGGCGCCGGCGGATCTGAGCGAGAGATACTGGTGCGATGCCGGTCATGTCGTCTCGTAATCGAGATCGGAAATTGGATTGCTGAATACTCGGACTATCGACTGTCTGAAAAGAACTGCTTGCCACAGAGCACACAGAACACGCAGAAACTGCAACAGAAAACTGCCAACTGCTAACTACGAACTGCCAACAACGAAAAGCATTATGTGAACTGCAACTGCCAACTACGAACGTTGTTCTGTCAGACTGTCCGACTGTCAGACTGTCCGACTGTCCGACTGTCTCACCGACCTACCCACGATCACTGAGCCCCATAAAGCCCCAACCTCTTGATAGCACTCTCCACGGCCGAATATGCCGTCTGCCCCAGTCCGCAGATCGATGCGTCCTTCATGGAGCGCCCAACCTCGTCGATGAGCGCCAACTCCTGGTGGAGGCTGCCGAGCGTCTTGCCGAGTCTGATGCGATGGAGTGCCTCCTCCTGCCGCACCGTGCCCACGCGGCAGGGCACGCACTGCCCGCAGCTCTCGTCGCGGAAGAAGGCGGCGATGCGGAGCAGCACCTCCTCCATGTCCGCCGACTCGTCGAACGCCACGATCACGCCCGAACCCAGCGTGGCCTCGGCCGCGCGCGCGCCCTCGAAGGTGAGCGGGATGTCCAGTTCGTCGGGACGGACGAAGACGCCCGCCGCGCCGCCCAGGAGGACGGCCTTGAGCGTGCTCCCCGAGTGAACGCCGCCGGCGAGTTCGATGACCTCGCCGAGCGTGGCGCCGAACGGAACCTCGACCACCCCCGGATGCTCCACCGCGCCGCTCACGCAGAACAGCTTGGTGCCGGTGGAGTTCTCCGTGCCGATCTTCGCGAACGCCGCGCCGCCCTCGAGAACGATGCCCGGCACGTTGGCCAGTGTCTCCACGTTGTTGACCAGCGTGGGGCAGCCGAACAGCCCCGCCTCCACCGGGAAGGGCGGCTTGTTCCGCGGCTCGCCGCGGTAGCCCTCGATGGAGTTGAAGATCGCCGTCTCCTCGCCGCAGATGTACGCCCCGCCGCCCTGGCGGATCTCGATGTCGAAGCTGAGCCCGCGCCCCAGAATGTCGTCGCCGAGGAAGCCGTGCGTGCGCGCCTGGTCGATGGCGTGTTGCAGCCGGCGGGTGGCCAGCGGATACTCGCCGCGGATGTAGATGTACCCCTGCTCGCACCCGGTGGCGTAGGCGGCGATGGTCATGGCCTCGACGATCGCGTACGGATCGCCTTCCATGAGCACGCGATCCTTGAACGTGCCGGGCTCCGACTCGTCGGCGTTGCAGATCAGGTAGTGCGGCGTGGGGATCTGTGCCGCCACCGCCTCCCACTTGCGGCCCATGGGGAACGCGGCGCCGCCGCGCCCCATGAGCTTCGACGCCGATACCTCAGCTACCACGTCCTCGGGCGCCATGCCCAGCGCCTTCTCCAGCGCCTCGTATCCGCCGCTCTTGGTGTAGGCGTCGATGCTCGCGGGGTCCACCTTCCCCACCCGCCTGAGCAGCCGCGGCTCACCCTTTGCGGCGGTGAATCCAGTCCCGTTGAATGCATGAACCACAGATGACACAGACGACACAGACGACATCACAGAGTCGTGTCCCTTCTGCTGTGTCTTCTGTGGTTGTTTCTGCGTGTTCTGTGTGCTCTGTGGTTCGAATCCCGGCGACAGGATCTCAACCGCCGCCCCGGCACTCAGCCCTGCAATCTGGAGCTCGACCGGCTCCACGCCCGCCACCTGCAGCAACGCCGCCGGCGCGTGGTCGCACATCCCGAGACAGGGCGACCGCACCCACACCGCCGCGTCGTCGGCGATCGTGACCTCGTGCCCGTCGGGGCCGTGCGTGTGCGCCGGTCCGACTTTCTCCTCAAGCGCCGCGCACAGTTCGTCGGCCCCACGGCACTTGCACGCGATGTCGTCGCACACGTGCAGCACGCGGCGGGCGCGCGGCGTGGTGGAGAGCAACGCGTAGAAGGTGGCCACGCCCCACGCATCGGCGGGGGGCACGTCCAGCCGCTCGCACACGTAGCCCAGCCCGCCCTCGCTGATCCAGCCCACCCGCGCCTGCAGCGCGCGCAGCACCGGCAGCAGCAGGTGCCGCCGGTCGCGCATCTCCTGGCCGCCCTGCGCCAGGTGATGGTCGCGCGTGCTGCCGCGCGCGCCGCCGTCCCACGCCGACGCCGGCGGTCCCAGGCAGGCATCCACCGCCCCCCGCTCGTCCGCGGTCGGCACCGCTTCGATCACGCGAATATCCATCAGTCTCCGGTCTCCACCGCGACGGATGCCGGTTCGACACGCACCGCGCTCGCCTTGAATTCGGCGGTTCCGGAACGCTCGTCGGCCGCGTCGATGGTCAACAGGTTCGTGGGCACCTCATCGGGGAAATGCAGCGTCATGAACACCACGCCGGGACGCAGCGAGCGCTCCACGCGCGCCGGCGTGAGCACGCTGCCGCGCCGCGAGGTGACGCGCACCTGGTCGCCCGAGGCGATGCCCAGCCGCTCCGCGTCCTCGGGCGAGATCTCGAGCGCCTCGCCCGTGTGCAGCGGCGACTTGAAGCCCCCCGACTGCACGCCCGTGTTGTACGATTCGAGCCGCCGCCCCGTGGTGAGGAGCAGCGGATACTCGTCGTCGGGCGTCTCCACCGGCCCCTCGTGCTTCACCACGGAGAACGGCGCGGCGCGCCCGCCGCGCGGCGTTTCCCAGAGCCGCGCGTGCAGGAACTTCGTGCCCGGGTGCGATTCGTCGGGACAGGGCCACTGGATGCCGTCCAGCGCGTCCATGCGCGCGTAGCTCATCCCGCCGCAGAACGCCGGTGCCACGTGCCGCACCTCGTTCCACACCTGCTCGGCCGTCGGATGCCCCCAGTCGTGCCCCAGCCGCCGGGCCAGTTCGGAGAGGATCCAGAGTTCGTCGCGCGCGCCCTCCGGCGGATCCACGGCCTTGCGCACGCGCTGGATGCGCCGCTCGCTGTTGGTCACGCACCCGTCGGCCTCGCACCAGCTCGCCGTGGAGGGCAGCACGACGTCGGCCAGCTGCGCCGTCCTGGTGAGGAAGATCTCCTGCACCACCAGGTGATCGAGCCCGCTGAGGATCTCCTCCACGTGGTGGCCGTCCGCGTCGGACTGCGCCGGGTTCTCGCCGATCACGAACAGGCACGTCATGTCGCCGCCGTCCATGGCGCGCAGCATCTCGGTGAGGTTCTTGCCGTACCGGGGCGGGATCGTGGTCTTCCAGAACTTCTCGATGCGCGTCCGTGCCTCGTCGTCGAGGATGTCCTGGAAGCCCGGCAGCTTGTTGGGAATGCCGCCCATGTCGCCGCCGCCCTGCACGTTGTTCTGGCCGCGGAGCGGGTTGCACCCCGACCCCCAGCGCCCCACGTGCCCCGTGAGCAGCGACAGGTTGATGAGCGCCAGCACGTTGTCGGTGGCGTTGTGATGCTCGGTGATGCCGAGCGTCCAGCAGATCATCGCCTTCTCGGCGGCCGCGTACGAGTGCGCCGCCTCGCGGATGATGTCGGCGGGCACGCCGGTGATGCGCTCGGTGTACTCGAGCGTGTACGGCTCCACCGACTTGCGGTAGGCCTCGTAGTTCTCGGTGGCGTTGTTGATGAACTTCTGGTTCGTGAGCCCGGCCGCGATGATCTCGTGCGCCATGCCGTTGGACAGCGCGATGTCGGTGCCCACGTTCAGGCCCATCCACACGTCGGCCCACTGCGCCGACTCCGTCCGCCGCGGGTCCACCACGTACAGCCGCGCCCCGTTCCGGATCCCCTTGAGCAGGTGGTGGAACCAGATGGGGTGGGCATTGCGCGCGTTGGAGCCCCAGAGGAACACGAGGTCGGTGTCCTCCGCTTCTTCGTAGGAGCTCGTGCCCCCGCCCGCACCAAAGACCGTCGCCAGACCGACGACGCTAGGTGCGTGTCACGTTCGGTTGCAACTATCGACGTTGTTGGTGCCGAAGGCGACGCGGGCGAGCTTCTGCGCCAGGTAGTTCATCTCGTTCGTGCTCTTGGAGCACGAGAAGATGCCGACCGAGTCGGGGCCGCTCTGCTCGATGTTGCGGCGGAACCCTTCGGCCGCCGCGTCGAGGGCCTCGTCCCAGGTGGCCGGGCGAAGCTCGCCGTTCTTGCGGACCAGCGGCTGCGTCAGGCGTTCGTAGGCGCGGGGGTTGTCGCGGGTGGTAGGTGTAGCTGGCATGGCGGGTTGGTCTCTCCGTGAAAGCCGGTTCAACCCCCGAACGTTGCCCAATGGACCCCCGCGGGGCAAGTCGTTGCCGCATCACGCTTCCGGGGCGGCCGGAGCGCCCGGCCGGCATCAGGACGGGAGGGTATCCACCCGATGATACGGATGAAACGGAAAGTGCCGAATTACGCGATGGGGAACTGCACGCCGGTCGCCGCCCGCCCGGCGGGATGACCTCACCCCCAGGCCCCCAAGCCTCTCATCCGCATCGATCCGTTGGAATCCGGATCATCTCGTTCAGATTCTCCCTTCTTGATGCCCGCCTGCCGCGACCGTCAGGGCTTGGCCGCCGACATCTGGGCCGCCATCCGCAGCGCCGCATAGGCGTTCACGATCCCCCCGGTCTCCGAGAGCGACCCGAACGGCACCAGCGGATCCCCCTCCTTCGACCCCGGCCTGGCCACCATCTGCTTCGAGTAGCGGGTGGCGGAACCGATGATGATCCGCCGCACGTCAGTGGCCGTCAGCTTCGGGTAGTACGACATGATCAGCGCCGCGAGCCCCGCCACCACCGGCGACGCCATGCTCGTGCCCTGGTCGCGTTCGAACTTGTTGCCGGGAATCGTTGACAGAATGTCCACGCCCGGCGCGAACACGTCCACCCGGTCCTTGCCGTAGTTGCTGAACGAGGCGGCCAGCGAGTCGCCCCCCACCCACGACGAGGCGCCCACTTCGATCCAATTCGTCGCCCGCCCGCCGTCCAGATAGTAGGGCGTGGGGAAGTTGTGCCCGGCGTCGATGTCCTCGCCGTCGTTCCCCGCCGCGTGGACCATGAGCACCCCGTGCGCGTCGGCGTACTTGACCGCCGCGTCCACCGCCGACTTCTGCGGCGAGTACGGCTTGCCGAAGCTCATGTTGATCACCTGCGCCCCGTTGTCCACCGCGTAGCGGATGGCGTTGGCCACGTCCTTGTCGCGCTCGTCGCCGTCGGGCACGGTGCGGATCATCATGATGCGCACCGCCTGCGCCACGCCCTGGATCCCCTCCTTGGGATCGACCACGGCGCCGATGATCCCCGACACGTGGCTGCCGTGCAGCGCGTCGGGACCCATCACGTCGCGATTGCCGTAGTCGCGCTGCGTCAGGTCCATCAGGCTGTCGCCGACGATCCCCCGGGGCATATACGTGGTGTCGTATCCGAACTTGACCTGCGACTCGTACTCCTTGCGCGCCCCGTCGATCACCGACTTGGTGATGTGCGCTCTGGCCAACTGCAGGTAGATCGCGCGCGCCTGCTGCTGCTCCTGCGACTGGGGTGCGAAGTCCGTGACCCGCTGCAGCGTCAGCGAATCGGGAATGGCCGCGTGCAGGATCTCCGTGGCGCGGTCGAGCGCCTCGCCGGCGCCGTTGATGTTGTCCAGCGTCTTGATGGCCTCCACGCGCTTCTTCTCGAACTGCGCCGCGATCAGCGCGCACTCCTCGGCCGAAATCGGCGGCCCCGCCACGCTCAGCGGCGCGATGTGCTTGCAGCGCGAGTACAGCCGCGTGAGTTCGAACGTCTCGTGATCGATGTCCTTGCCGTCAGCGCCGCCGATGAAGTTCCACCCCCACGTGTCGTCCACGTAGCCGTTGTGGTCGTCGTCGACACCGTTCCCCGGAATCTCCTTGGGGTTGTGCCAGAGATGCGGCAGCAGGTCCACGTGCGCGGTGTCCACGCCCCCGTCGATCACCGCCACGAGCACCGTGCGCTTGGGCTGCTGGCCCGCGAGCAGCGTCTGCTCGGCGCGGAGCACGCTGATTCCGGGCAGGTGGTCGTTCAATTCGTCCAGGAGCTGCCAGTCGCTGGGCGGCGTGTCCACCGTGGCCCGCGGCACCGTCGCCGGCTCGAGCAGGCCACCCACGCTGGGAAGGGACGCGGGTACCGGAGTGGGCGCCTGGGTGACGACGCGCGGAGCGGAGCAGGCGGCGAGCGCGAACGCGGCTGCGCCGAGGACGGAGAGCGGCTTCATGGGCGGTCCGATCAGGAATGTGGTTCGCGGAATCTAGCGGTGGAGCCGGTCTCGTGCTGGCGCCCGGGGGGACTACTGGGGCGCCCGGTGCCCCCGCTCCGCCACGCGGCCCGGCCGGCAACGGCGCTCCACGGTGGCGGCGGCGTCCACGGCGCGTTGGCTCGGCATGAGCGGCTTGGCGTCAGACCTGCGGTACGCGGCGTCCGTGTACGGCGACGCCGTGACCCAGGTGGTCACGTGCCCCGTGTCCGACAGAATGCGCACACGCAGCCCGTCGTACCGGCCGGTCAGACGATTCGTGTCAGTGGTGGCCACGAGCGCGCCACGTCCCGACGCGCCCCGCATCTGGCGGTCGAACCCCAGATCGGCGGCGGTGCGCTGGGCGCACTCGTACAGCGCGGGATCAGCCACCGGCACCACGCCGAGCTGCGGCGCGGGCGGTGCAGTGGTCGTGCAACCCATCACGAGCATCACGGGCAACACGGTCGCGGGAAGGATGCGGTACATGCGGGCCTCCTGCCGTTGATTCCCGACATACCCTCCCCGTCACCGAATGGTTGCGAAGAAGTGTGTCCGAGAACCGGGACAGCCCGGCAAGTGCTTGCCGGTATACGACTTCCGCTCTGGGTCCGGTGTGGGCTGAGACCCCGGTCGCCGCATCGCGACCCGTCATCGTGCACCGCACGGACTGCCAATTCTGTGCCCCGGCGCACATTTCGCCCTACGGCATTTCCAACGCCGTGCCAACCCACGCGTCGGCGTCGAACGTCACGGGGTTGATCCGGTGCACGAGCTGGTCGTAGACAGTCAGCGGAATGTGCGCGCTGTTGCGGATCCACTCGGCGTAGTCGGTGCGCCCCTTCCACTCGTCGCCCAGGGACCGCCGCCCGCGTCACTCAGACGGAGCAGCGGGTGGAGCGTCATCGCGCCGAGTCTGGTGGCGCCGGCGCGAGCAGGGACTGCCGGTGCATGCCCACCGCCCTAGTGCGAGACCATGGCGTGCACGATCTCGTACATCATCTGCGTGCCGGTGCGCACGTTCTGCAGCGAGATGCGCTCGTTGTTCCCGTGCACGCCCGACTCGTCGGCCTGCGGAATCAGGAACGGCGCGTAGCCGTAGCTCGCGATGCCGCGGTCGCGGAAGAAGTGGCTGTCGGTGAATCCGGTGGACACCGCCGGCACGATGGCGGCGTTGGGGTAGTGCTGCTTGGTGACCTGCACGATGGTGCGGTACAGCGCGTTGTCGGTGCTCGACACGGCGGGCGTGAACCCCAGAATCTGGTCGATGGTGATGCCCGGATCGTTCAGTGCGTCGCGCAGCTCGCGCTTGAACTCGGCCACGTCCTGGTCGGGGAGCAACCGGCAGTCGAGCTGTGCCGACGCCTCCGGCGGAATGACGTTGATCTTCTCGCTGCCCTTGAGGATGGTGATCGAGCAGGTGTTGCGCGTGAGCGCCGCCAGCTCCGGCATCTCGGTCTGCAGCCGCAGGATCGCATCGGGATTCTTGATCGTCTTCGCCATGTCGGAGAAGGCGGCCTTCCACTGCGGCGGCGCCGTGGGCGCCAGCCCCTTGAAGTACGCGTCCACCGCCGGGATGATGCGCGGCGCGAACTGGTACGTCTGCAGCCGGTACAGCGACCGGATGAGGCGGTTCACCGCCGACGCCACCTGCGGCTCGGAGCCATGGCGCGGCGTGCCCGTGGCCGTGAGCTTGAACCAGTAGGGCACCTTCTGCGTGACCTCGATGCCGAACTGCTCGCGTCCGTCTTCCACGCTCCCCCCGCCCCCTTCATTGAGTACGAAGCCGGCGCCCTTGAACGCTTCGGGGTGATGGTCCATCACCCACCCGGCGCCGAACGCGGCCCCCGCCTCCTCGTCGGCCGTCGCCATGAAGATCACGTCGCGGTCGAGCGGCGTCTTGCTGCGGTGCAGGGCCAGGAACGCTTCGAGTTCCACGATGCCCAGCGTCTTCGTGTCGAGCGTGCCGCGGCCGTAGAGGATGCCGTCCTTCACCGTGGCGGCAAAGGGATCCACGTCCCAGTACTTCCGGTCGGCGGGCACCACGTCCATGTGGCTCAGCAGCACGAGCGCCGGCTGGTCGCCGCCCTTGAGCCGCGCCCACACGTTGCCCCGGCCCGGCGCCGACGACGCCGTGTCGAAGGGGATGCCCTCCGCCGTGAAGATCCGGGCGAAGAACTTCATCGTCTGCTCTTCGTTGCCGGGCGGATTGGTGGTGTTGATCCGGATGTACTGCTCGATGCGCGAGACGGCCTCGTCCTGCAGCTTGGCCATGTCCACCGCCTGCTGGGCAGCGGCGAGCGCCGGCGTCGCCATCGAGAGCGCGGCGGCGACGAGGGACGAGACGACGATGCGCCGCGGGGTGGTCACGCGGCGCACGGCGGGGTACGGCGAGGCGGGAGTGGTCATCGGGATATGCTGCCGCCGGGCCGGAGCTTGCGCAAGTAGTACTGACGGTAGCCCGGCGGATAGCCGTCGAGCGTGCCGTACAACTCGTAGCCGAGCTTCTCGTAGAACGGGCGCGCCTGGTACTCGAAGGTGTCGAGGTAGACGCCCAGGCAGTCCTGCGACCAGGCGTACTCCTCGATGGCCGCCATCACGCGGCGCCCCACGCCCTGGCCGCGCGTGGATTCCGGAAGCCAGAGCTTGGCCACGTACAACCAGCGCCAGCGGATGTGGCCCACCAGTCCGCCGATCGTGCGCCCCTCGCCGTCGCGCACGAAGCACGAGATCGGCCGCTCGTTGCCGTCGCCGATGACCGCGTCGTTGAACGCCCGCAGCCCCTGTTGCACCACCCGCTGATCGTCGGCCGACGGATCTTCGTCCACGGCGATGGTGAAGTTCGCGTCGCGCATGAAGCGCGAATCTACACTATTTCCGGCGGCGCGCTTCCTTCTCGCGGGCCCGCTTCCGCTCCTCGGCCTTGCGCGCGCGAATGCCGGCGATGCGCTCCTGCAGCGGGATCTCCAGCTTGGTGTCGGTGCGCGCCGCGTAGTCGAAGTCGGGCAGGATCACGCGCGGCAGCCGCTTGCCGATGGCGCGCTCGATGCTCCGCAACTCGCCCTCCTCCTCCGGCGACACCATGGTGTACGCCTCACCGGTCGCCTCGGCGCGCGCCGTGCGCCCCACCCGGTGGATGTAGTCCTCGGGCACGTTCGGCACGTCGAAGTTCACCACGTGGCCCAGTGCCTCCACGTCGATGCCGCGCGCCGCGATGTCGGTGGCCACGAGCACGCGGTGCACGCCGCGCTTGAATCCGTCCAGCGCCGCCGTGCGCTGCGCCTGCGACCGGTTGCCGTGGATCCGCTCGGCCTTGACGCCACGCTTGACGAGAAACTCCGACAGGCGGTTGGCGCGGTGCTTGGTGCGCGTGAACACGAGCGCCTGCGACATGTCGCCGCGCTCGAGCAGCGCGAGCAGCAGCGCCGACTTGAGTTCCTGCTTCACCGGGTAGACCGCCTGCGTGATCCCCACCGCCGGCGCCGACTGGCGCTCCACGTTCAACGTCACCGGATCGTGGAGCATCTCGCGCGTGAGCTTCGCGATCGGCGGCGGCATGGTGGCGCTGAAGAACAGCGTCTGCCGCTTGGCCGGCAGGTGACGCAGGATCTTCCGGATTTCCGGCAGGAAGCCCATGTCGAGCATCCGGTCGGCCTCGTCGAGCACCAGGTACTCGAGACCCGCGAGTTTGGCGTACGGCTGCTGGAAGTGATCGAGCAGCCGCCCCGGGGTGGCGATGAGCACGTCCACGCCGCTGCGGAACGCGTGCTCCTGCGGGCCCATCCCCACGCCGCCGTAGATGGCGGCGCCGGTGATCGGCGTGTGCACGGCGAGATCGTTGAGATCCTCGAGAATCTGCGCCGCCAGCTCCCGCGTCGGCGTGACGACGAGCGCGCGCGTGGCGCCGCGCGGACGCGACATGAGGTGGTGCAGGATCGGCAGCAGGAACGCGGCCGTCTTGCCGCTACCCGTCATGGCGCACGCCAGCAGGTCGCGCCCCTCCATGGCCGGCGGAATCGCATCCGTCTGGATCTGGGTGGGGCGCGCGTAACCGAGATCCTTCAAGCCACGAAGGAGCCCGGGGTGAAGCTTGAATCCGGAAAAGGGCACGCAGGGTCCTCGAGAGTCAGACCGCGCGGCCGGGGGCGCGGTCCTGGGTCAGGTGACCACCAGCAGGCGGTCCATGCATTCGAGCACCGCCGCCCGCGCGGTCTTGTTCTTGAGCGCGCCGAAATTGATGCGCAGCGGCTCCTCGATGCTCATCTCGTCGCGCGCGTGCGCGTTGAACGTGGCCACCACGGCGGCACGGTCGTCCTCGGGCAGAAAGCGCGCGGCGCGCGGCAGCAACTCCAGGCGCGGCATGTCGCGCTTGCGCGGCGACGCCGCCCACATCACCACCTTCTTGGACTTGGAGCCCACCCGCGAGAAGACGATCGTGCCGTCGTGCGACTCCTCGGCGTCGAACTTCACGTGCGTGGGCCGCGCCAGGCTCCACTCGATGAAGGAATCGAGCACAGCGAGAAAGCGGGGGCATTCGGTGGGCGCGGTGTCGCGCTTGATCGCCGCGATGAAATCCTGCCGCGCGGCGGTAAGTGCCTGCTGAGCTGTCATGGTCGCTCCTCGGTGGGCGAGTCGCGGCCAGAGCGTCCGCGGCGGTGAGATCCTATCTACGAAATATAACGGATCGCCGCCTCAGAGGTTGTAGAACGCCAGCGTGTCGGCCACGCGGCCGATGGTCTGCGCCAACTGTGGATGCGACGCCTCCACGGCCGCCATCGCCGCGTCGAGCCGCTCTCGCAGACCCGAAGCCTTGCCGCCGGCAATCGGACCCGCCGCGCCCTGCTCGACGATGGGCCGGATGTCCGCCGCCAACTGTTCCAGCAGCGCGTGGGTCCTGGCGTCCACCGACTTCGCATCCTGAAGCCCGTGGTGCAGTTCGGTGAGCAGCGAGTGAAGGTCGCGGTCGGACATGGGTCGGGATGGGGATCGATGGTGAAGGGGCTGCCGGGCCCGGCGCGGCCGGCGCCGGAAGGCGGGCCGTGCACTCGTGGAAGCTACATGCATTCCGCGGCGAACGGGATGGCACCGATACGCGAAGGGGCCCCCGCAGGGGCCCCCATTCACGCCGGCTGCGGCGCCGCGCCCGTCAGGCGTGCGCCGACGCAGTGCTCATGCTCTGCACCTTGCCGCCCATGGTCTTCCACTCGGCCATGCCGCCCGGGAACTCGGTCACGTTCGTGAACCCGGCGGCGTTCAGCTTGTTCACCGCTTCGGTGGACGCCGGGCACTTGGTGTTCGCGCAGTGCACCACCATCGGGCGCGTCTTCGATCCGGCCAGCCGCTCCACCCGCGTGGTGAAGTCCGGCGCGTCGTTCGGGACGTTTTCAGATCCCGGAATGTGTTCCTTCTCGTACTCGTTCTGGCTCAGCACGTTGAGAACCAGCAGGTCCTTCTTCTGGTCCATCATCTGTTTCAAGTCTTGGGCACGGAGAGTTTTCACGGGTGTCCTCCTTTGGGTTGGGTGAAAACCCCGGTCCAGGATGCGCTTGAGCTCGCGTATGCTCGAACCCGCCATGGCTATCCTCCTGAATCCTGGGAAGACAACGCCTTGCTCGGGGAGCCTGGTACCGACTCCAACTGCCGCAACGACACGACAGCGAGCTAAGTCGTTGCTGGATAATAATATACACAAATTTTTCGGGAATGCAACCCGGGGGGGCGGACAGTCGGACAGCGAACCTACGACTGACTCACGGCGTCACTTCTTGTCCCGCACCCTCCCCACGAACCCCATCGACGCCGCCAGCACCGCGGGCTGGGTCGTCTCCAGAATCGCCGCGTGGTCGCCCCCCGCAATCACTACCCACTCCCGATTCGCCGTCCCCAGCCGCGTGAAGAACTTCGCCTGCCAATCGGTGTGCGCCAGCGGATCGAACTCGCCCTGCAGCAACAGCGTCGGCACGTGCACCTTGGCCGGATCGAGGGCGTTGTACTGATCCCGTTCGCGCCACTGCGCGAACACCGGGTCGGCCTTGAGCGATGCCTTCACGTAGGCGTCCTTCACGCGGTCGTCGATGACCGCCGGCGTGATGAAGTCGCTTGCCGCCGCCTGGGCCGTGTTCTTCACCACCGGCGGCGGGCCGTGCGTCGTGTCGGCCGCCAGCGTGGTGTCCGGATTCCACCAGTACCCAATCAGCACCAGCGCCGACATGCGCGACGGCCACCGCTGCGCCACGAGTTGTGAAACGGTGGCGCCGTTCGACCAGCCGAACAGCACCGGCGCTCCGAGCCGAGGCGCCTGCGCCTTCACCCAGTCGAGCACCGCCGCCACATCCTGCGCGGCTCGGTCGGGGGTGTTCCAGCCGCTCGCGTCCACGGGCGTGCCGCCGTAGCCGCGCAGATCCACGGCGTACGCGGCGTAGCCGCGCGCCGCGACCGCGGCCAGCACCGATCGTGGCTCGCCCGGCACCTGCAGGTCGAAATCCGGGCGCGCACTCCAAGTGCGCCCGTGGACGAAGAGAATCGCGCCGCGTGGATGCGCAGGCCGCCGGGCCCACACTGCCATGGGGTGCCCGTCCACCGGCACCGTGAAGTGTTCGAGCGCGGCCATCTGCGCCGGCACGGGCGCCGCGCCCAGCAGCAACGCGACCAGGCCGGCGGCCGCGCGGGACACCATCACGCGCGGCGAATGAGCAAGGGAGTTCGGCATCCGGCAATTGTATCGTCCGGCCCGTCCGACCGCACGCCCTGGTTTCAACCCTTTGCTCGGTCGCCCTGTCGCACAGGGGTCTCAAAACCGGCCCAGCCCATCGTGTCTCTCCTCTCCTCGTCCGACTTCCGCGACGCCTTTCGTGGCCTGCGCCGCGCCCCCACCGTGGTTGCCGCCGCCGTCATCTGTCTCGCGCTCGGGCTCGGCGTGACGGCCTCGGTATCCAGCGCCATCGATCGCGCCCTCCTCCGGCCGCCGCCCTACCGCGACCCGGGACGCCTGGTCACCGTCTACCGCACGGCGCCGCAGGCAAACGGCTGGCCGCACTCCGCCCCGAACTACCTGGATCTGAGGCGCGAGTCCCATCAGTTGGCCGGATTGGCGGCCGGCACCTGGACCTCCGGAATCGTGAGCGTGAACGGCGAGTCGCTGAAACCCTCGCTCTTCCGCGTGACGGGCAACCTGTTCCCGCTGTTGGGCGTGCGCGCGCTCTACGGGCGTCTGTTCACGCCGGCCGACGACAGCGCCGGCGCGCCGGATGTGGCCGTGTTGAGTGAGACGTTCTGGCGCGAACATCTCGGCGGGGAACTCGCCGCCATCGGGCGCACGATTCGCGTCAAGGGACGCCCGTTCACCATCATCGGCGTCCTCCCCCGCGACTTTCGCTTCATCCAGGGCACCCGTGAACTCGCCGAGGACGTCTGGCTGCCCATGCGGTTCACGGATCACGAGTTGAGCGACCGGTACAGCAACTACCTGATGCTCGTCGGGCGGCTCGCGCCGCACGCCACGGCGGCCACGGCTCAGACCGAGCTGGTGTCGTTGTTCAACGGACTGATCGCCACGTACCCGAAGCTCACCGGCGAGTCCATCCGCGTGGTTCCACTCGAGGCGGAGGCAGTGCGCGCGGTACGCACCCCCCTCCTCCTGGTGTTCGGGGCCGTGTGCATGGTGCTCCTGATCGCCGTCTCGAACGTGGCGAGTCTGCTGCTTGCACGCGGAGTGCAGCGGCGGCGCGAGATCGCGGTGCGCGCCGCGTTGGGAGGCGGCCGGTGGGCCGTCGTCCGCCCCATTCTCGCCGAGAGCATCCTGCTCAGCGCCCTCGGGCTGGCGGCCGGCTTCGCGCTCGCCTGGGCGGGCGTGCGCACCATCGGGGCCCTGGCCGAACGTCAGATCCCGCAACTGCACGATCTGCATCTCGACTACCGCGTCGCCCTGTTCGCCGTCGCGCTGGGTGCGATCGCGGCCGCGGTATGCGGCGTCCTGCCGGCCTGGCGCAGCTCGTCGATCGCTCCGCAGGAGGCGCTGCGGGGCGGCCGCGGCGGCGGCACCGGGCGCGCCCATCATCGGCTCCTGGGCGGGCTCGTGGTCGGCGAGGTCGGCCTCTCGCTCGTGTTGCTCATCGGGGCATCGTTGGTGCTCCGAGGTTTCGTATCGGTGCTGCGCAGCGACCCGGGATTCGACGCCTCGCGGATGCTCACGCTCGACGTCAGCGTTGCGCCGACCGCATATCCCGATACGACCGAGGTGCGGAGATTCCTGCACCCCGTGCTCGACGCGATTCGGGAGGTGCCGGGCGTGGCGGCCGCCGGCGCGATCGACGCGCTGCCCTATTCCACGTGGGGCGACAACTTCAACATCCGCTACGAAGGCGTGCCCGGGGACAACCCGTCGAAGCTGCCGCTCGTGGAATACCGCGAGGCCACGCGCGGATTCTTCGCCGTCACACGCCAGCGCCTGATGGCCGGCCGCCTGTTCGGCCCCGCGGACTATCAGAAGCCAGGCGCGCCCACGGTGGTCGTGGCCAACGAAGCGCTGGTCAAGCGGGACTTCAAGGGGCAGAGCCCGATAGGGAAGCGCTTCCACACCGGCGACTCGACCTATGCCACGATCGTGGGCGTCGTCGGTGACATACACAACTTCGGCCCGTACGAACCGGCGCACCCGGAAGTCTACTACCCCTTCGACCAGTCCGATCCGGGCGCCACCGGCGCATCGATCGTCGTTCGCGTGAAGTCGGGCGAGCCGACCGCGGTCGCGGCGGCCGTCCGCGCGGCGGTCCACCGCATAGACCCCGGCGCCGCCATCGGTCGCGTGGCGCCGATGCAGCAGATCATCGCGCAGAGCGTGGGTCAGCCCCGCTTCTATCTGATTCTGCTCGGCGCGTTCGCCGTCGTCGCCCTGCTGCTCACCATGGCCGGGCTGTACGGCGTGATGAGCTACACGGTCGCGCAGCGCACCCGCGAAATCGGCATCCGCAGTGCGCTCGGCAGCCCGGCCGCGCGGATCGTCGGGCTCGTGACGCGCCAGGGCGCGCTGCTGCTTGCCGGCGGCCTGGGCGTGGGACTCGTGGGCGGAGTGGCCACCACGCGGCTACTGCGCGGCCTGCTCTACGGGGTGAGTGCCGGCGACCCGGCTTCCTGGATCGCCGCCGCGACGGCGATCGCCGTGGCCGGCGTGGTGGCGTCCCTCGTGCCCGCCATGCGCGCCTCGCGGGTGGACCCACTCATCGCCATGCGCATCGAGTAACGCACACGCGCCGTGCCGCCCTCACGGACGGCACGGCGCGCGCGGAACGGGGTGGGGCGTCTACGACGCGGGCTCGTCGACGTCCCGCTTCTCCACCACCAGGGTGTACTCCGCCGCCAGTGCGGCGATCGAGCCGAGCGCCACCAGCACCGGCATCAACGCCGCGCCCACCAGACCGACGGTCAGTGGAATCTCGAAGATGGTATGCCCCTTGTCGTTCTTGACGATGATGCGCCGGATGTTGCCCTGGTGCACCAACTCCTTCACTCGCGCGACGAGACCCTCGCCGCTGACCTTGTGTTCTTCGGTGTTTCCATTCGTGGCTGGCATGGGACACTCCGGTGAATGAAGACCTGCGGCTCACGTGCACTCATTCATACGCGGTGTGCCCGATGAGGTTTCCCGCGCCACGCGCCATCGGGCGCGACCCTACATGCCGCGCCGCTTGGCCGTCGGCGGCAGATGGCCGTTCATCCGCAGATAGTTGGCCGCGGCGCTGTAGTGGTCGCCCCAGTCGTCGGCGATGTCGAGCACGGCCGCCGCCTTGGTCACCTTGCGTCCGCCGAAGAAGGGGATGCTGTCGGTCAGCGACGCGTCGGTGATCTTGGCGAACGCCTGTTCGCAGAAGTCGAACGACCGCTTGATCCGCGCGACGAGATCGGCTTTCGGCGAGGTCGCCGTCAGCTTGGCTTCGGTGGGCGCGGCCATGCCGCTGATCTTCGAGCACAGGAATTCGTTCGACGTCGCGACGTGCAGCACCAGTTGCCCGAAGGTCATCTGCTTCTCGGTGGGGTGGTAGCCGTACTTGTCGGCCGGCATCTCCTCCGCCGATCCGACGAGGTTTCGGGACGCGCCCGGCACCATCGCGCGGAGCGCGTCGGTGACCGGGTTCGACTGGGCGCCGGCCGCCGCCGCCGAGGCGGCGAGCACGGCGATGACCGAAAGCAGTGTCTTGCGCATGGGACCTTCCGAATGTGTTGGGTTGAAAGGGGAGGCAATTACTCATGAACGTGCCGCAAGCCCCGAGTTGGGGCAACCCCGGTCGCCGGCCGGCCGCGACGCAGCCCCGTGCACGACGAGCGCCACCGCGCCCGGCCCAAACGCGCCGCGCCAACTTGATGCGGGGCCGGCGGTTCCGTATGGTAGACCCGGCCAACACCCTCCTTGCCACAACCGCCCATGAAGCTCCTTGCCCTCACCGTCTGCGCGCTCGTCGCCGCGTGCGGCGCCGACGCCGACCGCCAGTCGCCCGTGGATCCGCAGCTCGCTGCCGTCATCGACACCATCAGAGCGGTGGACAACCACGCACACCCGATGCTGCCGGTGCAGCCCGGGGCCGCCGCTGACACCGACTACGACGCCCTGCCGCTCGACGGCATTCCGCCGTTCCAACTCCCCTGGCGGTTGCGCCCGGATGAGAATCCCGAGTGGGCGCAGGCGGCGCGTGCGTTGTACGACGTCCCGGCCGCCGATACCGGCAAGGCCTACGCCGGCGCCCTCGGCGCCGCCCGCGCCAGGGTGCTCGCCGCCCGGGGCGACAGCTTCCCCGATTGGGTGCTGGCCCGAGCCGGCATCGCGGTGATGTTCGCCAACCGGGTCAGCGTCGGCCCGGGACTCACGTCGCCCCACTTCCGCTGGGTGCCGTTCGACGATCCCCTGCTCTTTCCGCTCGACACCCGCGCCGAGGCGGCGCGCACCCCCGACACGCGGCCGCTGTACCCGCGCGAGGCGAAGCTGCTCAAGCGCTACCTCCACACGCTCGGCATGAAGGCGCTGCCCAACAACCTCGAGGCCTACACGCAGGCGGTGATCTGGCCGTTGCTGCAGCAACAGCACGCCGCCGGCGCGCCGGCCGTGAAGTTCGAGGCGGCATATCTGCGCCCGCTCGACTTCGGGCGCCCCGATACCGCCCGCGCCCGCGCCATCTACGCGCGCTACGTGCACGGCGGCGTGCCGACGCACGAGGAGTACAAGACACTCGAGGATTACCTGTTCCACGAGATCGCGCGCATGGCGGGGCACCTCGGCATGGCGGTGCACATCCACGTGCTCTACGAGTTCGGCGGCTTCTACGACGAGAACGGCGCGGCGCCGCACCAGCTCGAGACGATCGCCAACGATTCGACCCTGCGCGGCACCAACTTCGTGATGCTGCACGGTGGCTGGCCCCTCACCGACGAGACGCTGTCGCTGCTCGGCAAGCCGAACATGTACGCCGACATCTCGATGATGACGCAGTTCATCGAGCCCCGGCAGTTGGCCAACGTACTGCGCGACTGGCTCGGCCAGTGGCCGTCCAAGGTGCTGTTCGGCACCGATGCCTTCGACGGCAGCACCGTGCAGGGGTGGGATCAGGGAGCCTGGCTGGCCACCACCTCGGCCCGCCGGGCGCTCGGCATGGCGCTCACCGGCATGATGCGCGACGGCGAGATCACGCGCCCGCGCGCCGAGCAGCTGGCGCGGATGGTGTTACGCGACAACGCGGTGGCGCTCTACCACCTGAAGCTGCCGCCGACGTGATCGTCGTTCCATCCGACCTACCGACCTACTGTAGGTCGGTAGGCCGGCAACTACATTAGGGCTTCTTCTCTTCCGGGAGCAACACGAACTTCGCGTAGTTCTCCGTATTGAAGTACTGCCGCGCCGCCGCCTGGAGTTGCGCTCCCGTCAGGGCCTCGATCATCGCCGTGTACGCCGAGTCGAGGCCGGCCGGGTCCTCCCCGTAGCGCAGCCGCGCCGCGATGTTGCCCACCCAGAACGCGTTCTGCTTCACCTCCACCTGGTGCTCGCGCAGCAGCTGCTCCTTCACCTTCTCCACGTCGGCGGCGTTCGAGCCCTGCGTGCGCAGACTGTCGATGAGCGCGAACACCGTCTTCGACAGCGTATCGACGTTGGCCGGCGACGACTCGTACTGCACCGTGAGGGTGTACTGCTGGCGCGGGATCTTGGCGTTGCCGCCGTTCACGCTGGGGCTGTACGTGCCACCCAGCTGCTCGCGCAGCGTCCGGTCCACCTCGATCTGGAACAGTTCGGTGAGCGCCCGCATGTCGAACCGGTTCCGCGGCGTGTACGGCGCGGGGCCCGTGAACAGGATCACGGTGTTCGCCTTCTGCTCCACGCCCTTGTGCACGACGCGCTCCACGATGCCGGTGGGCGGGCCGCGGCTCACCATCCGCCACATCTCGGGATGTCCCGCCGGCAGCGTGGCCAGGTACTTCTCGGTTAGCGCCCTCAGCGTGTCGAGGTTCACGTTGCCCACGAACACGAAGGTGAACGCGCCGGCGCCAGCGAACCGCTGGCGGAAGAAGTCCAGCGCCCGGTGCGGATCCACCTCGGCAAAGGTCCGCGCCGTGAGCGGCCGGTCGCGGAAGTCGTGCTGCGCCATCGTCACCTGCACCGTGTCGCCGAACACCTCGTCGGGCGAGGAGCCGCGGTTGGCCAGGTAGCTCGCCGCCTGCGCCTGGAACGCCCGGAAGGCCGCCGTGTCGAGCCGCGCCCCGGTGAATTCCAGATGGATGAGCTGGAACATCGTCTCCAGATCCTTTGGCGATGCCCGGCCGCTGAGCGTCTCGGAGTTGTCGCCGATGCTCGCCGACACGCCGGCCGCCTTGCCGGCGAGCTTCTTGCCCAGGTCCACGCGGTTGAACGCGCCCAGCCCGCTCAGCCCCATGATCTGCGACGCGAACGCCGCCGACATGTAATTCGAGTCGGCCGCCAGCGAGGTGCCGCCGTCGGCGTAGGCGCTCATCAGCACCTCGTCGGCCTTGTAGTCGGTGGGCTTCACCACCACGTGCGCGCCGTTGGACAGCGTCCACTCGGTGATGTTCACCGCCGGAATCGTCCGCACCGACACCACGTGACCCACGGTCCGGATGGGCGGTAGCAGCGGCGCGCTGGAGAGCGTCTCGGTGTACGGCGTCACCTTCACCCTGGCCGCGCTGTCCATCACCGCCAGCAGGCGCGCCCTGGTGGGCACCTCGACCCCCGCCTTATCGGGCGCCTCGACGATCACCACGCGGTTGCTGTCGGTGATCCACCGGCTGGCCAGCGCATTCACCTCGGCGAGCGTGATCGTGGGCAGGAGGCGCTGCACCGCGTGGTACTCCCACGTGATGCCGGGAATCGGCTCCCGTTCCAGGAAGTTGTTGACGTATTCGCCGACGAACGACGACGAGTTGGTCTTGCCGCGCTCGTCGTAGCTGCGCTCGTAGGCGCGCTGCAGGTTCTGCTTGGCGCGCGTCAGCTCCGACGCGAGGAATCCGAACCGGTCCACGCGGCGCGCCTCCTCGAGCAGCGCCGCCGTGCCGCGCTCGATGCCGCCGTCCTTCACGTCGGCCGCCAGCGAGAACGCCTCCACCGTGCGCGCGAAGAAATCCCCCTTCGAGGCATACGCATCCAGGAACGGCGCGTCGGGCTTCTGCGCCATCTCGCTGAACCGGTTGTTGAGCATCGACAGGTACAGGCTCGCCATCAGGTCGCGACGGTATTCGGCCACCGTGGCCGTGGGGCGCCGCGGCATCTTGAAGATGAGGTCCACGTTCGACCCCGTGGCTTCCTTGTCGGTGGTGATCGCCACCAGCGGCGCCGCGTTCTCCGGAATGCCGAACGTCGGGCGCGGCTGCTCGTGCGCCGGGTCGGGAATGTCGGAGAAGTCGCGCTTGATCAGCGCCTCGATGCGCGACGGATCGAAGTCGCCCACCGCCACCACCGCCATCAGGTCGGGGCGGTACCAGGTGTTATAAAAGCCGCGAAGGCGCGACGGCGTGGCGGTCATGATGCTGTGCTCGTTCCCGATCGGCAGCCGCAGCGCGTAGCGCGACCCTTTGAACGCGATCGGCAGCCACCGCTGCATCATCCGGTCCTCGGCGCCCTTGCGGCCCCGCCACTCCTCGCGCACCACGCCGCGCTCGGCCACCACTTCCGACGAATCGAACAGCTGCTCGTGCGCCCAGTCGCTGAGGATCTCGAACGCCTGGTCCACGATGCGCGGCGTATCGGTGGGCACCGGCAGTATGTACACGGTCTCGTCGAAGCCCGTGCTCGCGTTGAGGTCGGCGCCGAACTGCACGCCGATGGACTGCAGGTAGCTCACCAGGTCGTTCTTGGGGAAGTGCCTGGTCCCGTTGAACGCCATGTGCTCGATGAAGTGCGCCAGCCCGAGCTGCCCGTTGGTCTCGAGAATCGATCCGGCGTTCACCACGAGCCGCAACTCGGCCCGCTTCTCGGGCTTGTGGTTCACCCGGATGTAATAGCGCAGCCCGTTGGGCAGCGTACCGACCGTGACCGCCGAATCCACGGGAATCCGCGTCGCGAGATCCGGCGCGGCCGCCACTCCGGCCTGCTGCGCGGCAAGCGGCCAGGAACCCAGACATGCGGCGACCGCCGCGAAAACGAAACGCTTGAGCATCGGATGTGTTGCGGGTCTTCCCCTATGGATGTTCGACTGTCCGACTGTCCTACCGACCTACCGACCTACTGCTTCTTCCCCTTCAACTGCTGCAACACCGCGCCCAGCGAATCGATCTGCTTTCCGTATTCGGCCCAGTTTCCGGCCCGCTGCGCGCTGATCGCGCGGTCGTAGTGCGCCTGCGCCTGCTGGAGCAGCGTTGCCATGCTGACCGCCGGTGCCTTGGTGGTGGTGGACGGGGATTCCAGGGCGCCCTGCCCCGTGGTGTCGGCCGCCTGGGCGTTCACCGACACCGCGGCGCCGCCCCCGAACATCGCCTCCAGCGCCTGATCGAGCGTCTCCCCCATCACCACGCGGTTGCCGCTCGCCACCACCACCCGCTTCATCTCGGGAATCGTGCCCCCCTGCGCGCGCAGGAAGAGCGGCTGCACGTAGATCAGCGACTCCTCGATCGGAATCACGAGCAGTTCACCGCGGATCACCTCCGACCCGCGCTGGTCCCACAGCGTGATCTGCCGCGAGATGTCGGTGTCCTGGTTGATCCGGTTCACGATCTGCTTGGGCCCGTACACCAGGCTCTGCTTCGGGAACCGGTACACCATGAGCTGCCCGTAGTGGTCGCCGTCCATCCGCGCCACCATCCACGCCGCCAGGTTGTCCTTTCCGCGCGGGGTGAAGGGCGTCATGTAGATGAACTCCTCCTTCTTCTCCCCCGGCAGGCGCATGATCATGTGGCGCATGAACGGCGTCACGTTGGATCCCTGGTCGTTGGGCGTCGGGATCTGCCACTGGTCCTCGCGGTGGTAGAACGCGTCGGGCTCGTCCATGTGGTACGTGGCCTGCAGCGTGGCCTGGATCCGGAACAGCTGTCCGGGATAGCGCAGATGCCGCTTGATGTCGGCCGGCATGGCCGACATCGGCTGGAAGATGCCCTTGAAGATTGCCTCGTACGTGCGGATCACCGGATCGTGGGGATCGATCACGTAGGCGGTGATCGCGCCGGTGTAGGCGTCGATCGTCACCTTCACGCTGTTGCGCATATAGTCGATGCCGCCCACCGTCTCGGCATACGGATAGCCGCTGCTGGTGGTGTACCCGTCCAGGATCCACTTCAGCTTGCCGTCGTCCGTGATCACCATGTACGGCTCGGAATCGAAGCTCAGGAACGGCAGCGCCGTCGACGCGCGCTCCATGATGTTCCGGTGGTACATGATCCGCGCCCCGCCCGTGATGTCGTCGGAGAAGAGGATCTTGAGCGACCCGAACTGCCAGGCGTACAGCGCCCGCCGCAGGAACGAACCCACCGGCACGCCGCCGGTGCCCGTGTACGACGTGTAGATGTTCTGATCGCCCGCCGGGTAGTCGAACTCCTTCTGCTTCGTATCCACGAACACGTAACTGTCCGTGAGCTGGCCGTAGTAGATCTGCGGCCGCGTCAGCTTGATGTCCACGGTCGACACGGGGGGCAGATCCTTGATGAACAGCACCGGCAGCCCCTCGTCGGTCACCTGGTTCACCGGCGCCATCGTCACGCCCATGCCGTGCGTGAACGTGAGCCGGTTGTTGATGAAGGTCTGCGTGGGCAGCGAGTTCGAGTTCAGCTCGCGCGCCGACAGGTGCACCTGCCGGTACTTGCCGTCGATCGTGTAGCGGTCGTCGTTCACCGACACGAAGTCGTAGTAGGTGCGGATCTCCTGCAGCTGCTTGAACGTCTGCTGCAGCAGGTCGCGCTCCCACAGGCGCACGTTGTCGATGGTGGGGGCGTTGGCCTTGATGTCGGCCATCGTCAGGCTCGCCTCGCCGCTCAGCGACCGCGTCTGGACGCTGTCGATGCCCCAGGCCGCCCGCGTGGCCGCGATGTGGTCCTTGAGGAACGGCGTTTCCTTGGACAGTTCGTTGGGCAGCACCACCAGCTTCTGCACCGCCAGCGGAATCACCCCGCGCACCACGATCCCCACGCCGGCGTAGAGCCCCACGGCAATCATCGTGTAGCGCAGCAGCCGGCCCCGCAGCGCGCCATACACGGCCAGCCCCATTCCCACCACCGCGGCCACCGCCGAGATGCGGATGCCCGGCAGCATGAAATGCACGTCGGTGTAGCTGGCGCCCACCAGCGGACCGGTGGTCGAGTACAGCAGTTCGGCCGACCGCACGAACCACAGCCGCAGCGCCACGAGCAGGAACAGTCCGGCCAGCTGCAGCCCCACGTGCAGCTCGGCGCGGCGGTTCGGCGTGCCCCGCTGGGGTCCGATGGGCAGCTCGCCGCGCAGCACGTACAGCACGCCGGTCGCGGCCAGCGCCAGCACCATCAGCGCGATCGCCACGTTCAGCACCGCCGCCACCGCGGGCAGCGTGAACATGTAGTAGCCCACGTCGCGCCCGAACAGCGCGTCGCGCGTGCCGACTGTGGCCCCGTGGAACGCCTGCACGAAGGTCATCCACAGCGCCGAGAACGACACCGCCACCAGGAACGACGCCAGCAGCGCGCCCAGCCGCATCATGCGCGGCAGGATGTGCGACACGTCGAGCGGCGGCTGATTCACCCGGTGGATGAACAGCGTCGGCGTCTTGCCGGCGCGCCCCGTGGCCACCCGGATGTTGCCGCCCAGAATGGCGTACGCCACCACCCCGCCCGCCACGAACAGCACCACCCGCCACACCAGCGACGTGATGAACACCGGCGTGAAGCCCACCTGGCCGAACCAGAGCCAGTCGGTGGCGAAGCTCGCCAGCCAGGGCACGACGAACAGGCCGATGAAGACGAGCGCGGCAAGACCGATGAGCAGCCGGCGCGCCTCGCGCCGCATCGGAGGATTCACCCGGCGACCGGGTCCATCGAAGGGAAGGGTCATGGCAGGTTGAAGATGGCACCGTACCCCCCCGATCACCACCTCTCCCACCGGAGACACGCACGGGCCCGCTCTTTACAACGCCGTGTCCACGACGCGTATTTGAGTCGCACTCCGCCTCCGCAACCCCGTCAGGACTCTCGACATGCCACGTCTGCAGCGCTTCCTCGGCCTCGCCGTCCTTCCCGCCGCGCTCGTGTTCTCGGCCGCCGGCTGGAGCACCGCCCGCCGCCCCGTCCCGCCCGCCACCCGCCCAGCGGCGCCGGTGGACAGCACCCTCCTCTCCACTTTCAAGTGGCGCAACATCGGGCCGGAACGCGGCGGCCGGTCCATCGCCGTCTCGGGCGTCCACGGCCAGCCGAACGTGGCCTACTTCGGCGCCGTCGGCGGCGGCCTCTGGAAGACCACCGACAGCGGCAAGAAGTGGGCCCCGGTCACCGACGGCCAGATCACCAGCGCCTCCGTGGGCGCGGTGGGCGTCTCGGAGACCAACCCCAACGAGGTGATCATCGGCACCGGCGAGTGCGAGATCCGCGGCAACATCATGCCCGGCGACGGCATGTACCGCTCCACCGACGCCGGCAAGACGTGGACGCACGTCGGATTCGAGAACACCGACGCCATCTGCAAGGTGCGCGTCGACCCCACCGATGCGAACGTGGTGTTCGCCGCCGTGTTCGGGAAGTACGCCGTGCCGAGCCCCGACCGGGGCGTGTACAAGAGCACCGACGGCGGCGTCACCTGGAAGAAGGTGCTGTTCCGCAACGACAGCACCGGTGCGATCGACGTCGAGATCGACCGCAACAACCCGAAGATCGTCTACGCCGCCCTCTGGCAGGCGTATCGCAAGGAATACACCGCCTGGTCGGGCGGCGCCGGCTGCGGACTGTTCAAGAGCACCGACGGCGGCGAGACCTGGACCGAGATCACGCGCAACCCCGGCCTCCCCTCGGGCATCGACGGCAAGATCGGCATCGCCGTGTCGCCCGCCAACTCCAGCCGCGTCTACGCGCTGGTCGAGAACGCCGAGGGCGGCCTCTTCCGCTCCGACGATGCCGGCGCCACCTGGACCAGGGTCAACGACAGCCACGACATCCGGCAGCGCGCCTTCTACTACACGCACGTGTACGCCGATCCGAAGGACGAGAACCTCATCTACATGCAGAACACGAGCCTCTTCAAGTCCACCGATGGCGGCAAGACGCTCACCTCGCTCCGCGGCACCCACGGCGACTTCCACGACCTCTGGATCGATCCCGACAACGGCGAGCACATGGTGGTGGGCAACGACGGCGGCGGCGCCGTGACCACCGACGGCGGCAAGACCTGGACCGCCGAGGACTACTCCACCGCCCAGATGTACCACGTGGCCGCCACCGTCGGCTATCCGTACGACGTCTGCGGCGCCCAGCAGGACGACGGCACGATCTGCATTCCCAGCACCACCGGCCTCAACACCGGCGGCTTCGGCTTCGGCCGTGGGCGCGGCGGACGCGGCGCTTCGGTCGAGACGTACAGCGCCGGCGGCGCCGAGCCGGGATACATAGCGCCCGACCCGCTCGACCCCGACGTGTTCTTCTCCGGCTCCAACAACGGCGGATTCATGGAGCGGCTGAACCGCCGCACGGGCGAGGCCCGCGAGGTCAATCCGTATCCGCTCATGTTCTCGGGCGAGCCCTCCAGCGCGCTCGTCGAGCGGTGGCAGTGGACCTACCCGATCATCTTCTCGCCGCTGAACCCACACCTGCTCTTCACCAGCTCGCAGCACCTGTGGAAGACCACCAACGGCGGGCAGACCTGGACCCGCATCAGTCCCGATCTCACGCGCCACGACCCCAGCACCATGGGGCCCTCCGGCGGCCCGATCACGCACGACATGAACGCCCCCGAGGTGTACGCCACCATCTTCGCCATCGGCCCGTCGAAGAAGAACGTCAACGTGATCTGGACCGGCTCCGACGACGGCCTGATCTTCGTGACGCGTGACGGCGGCAAGACGTGGACCAACGTCACCCCCAAGGGCATGCCCGACTTCGGCCGCGTGAGCCAGATCGACGCCTCGGCATTCGACGGCGGCGCCGCCTACGTAGCCGTCAAGCGCCCCCTGCTCGACGACAAGGCCCCCTACATCTTCCGCACCCACGACTACGGAAAGACCTGGACGAAGATCGTCAACGGAATCCGCGCCGACGACTACGTGCACGCGGTCCGCGAGGATCCCGACCGCAAGGGACTGCTCTACGCGGCCGCCCAGCACGGCGTGTACATCTCGTACGACGACGGCGATCACTGGTCGTCGCTGTCGCTCAACCTGCCCGACGTGCCGGTCTCCGATCTGATCGTCTGGCGCCATGACCTCGTGATCTCCACGCACGGCCGCGGCTTCTACATTCTCGACCACATCGAGCCGCTGGAGCAGGACACGCCCGCCGTCGAGGCCGCGAGCGACGCCTGGCTGTACGCCCCGCCCCCGGGCATCCGCTCCACCGACGGCGCCGTCATCACCTACTGGATCAAGCACCCGGCGAAGCAGGTCACACTCGAGATCCTCGATGCCACGGGCCACGTGATTCGCACCTACAAGCCCGACACGACGAACGCCAACAGCGGGCGCGGACGCGGACGCTTCGGCCGCGGCCCGAGCGCCCCCGCCAAGACCGCCGGCGTGAACCACTTCACCTGGGATCTGCGCTACGAGCCGGCCACCGGCTTCGACGGCATGATCCTCTGGGGCGGCAGCACACAGGGACCGGCCGCGCCCCCGGGCCGGTACGCCGTCCGCCTGCTCGTCGACGGCCACACGCTCACCCAACCCCTCGTCGTCAAGCGCAACCCGCTGTTCACCGACGTCACCGATGCCGACCTGCAGGCCCAGTTCGCGCTCGCCATCCGGATTCGCGACAAACTCTCCGAGGCCAACCAGGCCGTGATCGACGTGCGCAACGTGAAATCGCAGGTCGAGGACCGGCTCAAGAAGTCGGACGACGCCACCCTCAAGACGCTGGGCACCCGCCTCGACGACCATGCCGGCGCGCTGGAGGCCAACATCTATCAGGTGAAGAACGAGAGCGGCCAGGACCCACTGAACTTCCCGATCAAGATCAACAACCGCATCGCCACGCTGCTCAGCACGGTGAACGGGGGCGACGGCCGGCCCATCGGCAACGCCGAGCCGATCTTCCACTATCTGAGCGGGAAGCTGAAGGTGCAGACCGACGCGCTGGCGAAGGTCTGGGCCACCGATCTTGCGGCATTCAATGCCCAGGCGAAGAAGCTCGGGCTCTCACCAATCAATCCCAACTGCGCGCCGGGCAAGGTGTGCGGCATCGTGCCCTGACCCACTGATCCATCGCGGGCGAAATTCGAAGGGGGCGTCCTGTGGGACGCCCCCTTCGTCGCTCGCGTCAGCGCCGCAGGCAGGCTCACCTGTGCGCTCCCGTTGTGGGGCACCCGAATGCGACCGAATCTTCCGATCCGCACCGGTCGTAGGCTACGCTACCGTACCATGCCACCCTCCAACGCAGGTACCCCCGAGTTCCTCGCCCTCCAGCAGGTGGTGAAGGGCCGCTACTCCCTCGACCGCGAACTCGGCCGCGGCGGCATGGGCGTGGTCTTTCTCGCACGCGATGTGGCGCTCGATCGGCCGGTGGCCATCAAGCTGCTCCCTCCGGACCTCGCCGCGCGCGCGGATCTGCGTCACGCATTCCTCCGCGAGGCCCGCACCGCCGCCGGCCTCGCGCACCCGCACATCGTCCCCATTCACGCCGTCGAGGAACACGGCGACCTCGTGTTCTTCGTCATGGCGTTCGTGGACGGTGAGACGCTCGGCGCCCGCGTCCGGCGCGCCGGCCCCCTCGCCCCGGGCGAGGCAATGCGGATCACGCAGGAGGTCGCCTGGGCGCTGGCGCACGCTCACGCGCGCGGGGTCGTGCACCGCGATGTGAAGCCCGACAACATTCTCCTCGAACGCGGGACGGGACGCGCGCTGGTCACGGACTTCGGCATCGCCCGCGTCGCCCAGTCGCTCGATCCGGGCGGCGGCATTCCGGCGGGCACGCCACAGTACATGAGCCCCGAACAGGCGCGCGGCGACGACGTGGACGGCCGCAGCGACCTCTACTCCCTCGGCGTCACGACCTACTTCGCCGCCACCGGCCGCCTGCCATTCGAAGCGGCCAACGCGCACGCCCTGCTGCTCAAGCACGCCGCAGAACCGGCGCCCGCCGTGCGCGGCGGCGCCCCGCGGTTGCCGCAGAAGTTCGCCGCCGCCGTGGATCGGTTGCTCGCGAAGGCGCCGGCGGATCGGCCCGAATCCGCCGACGCGCTTGCGGTGGCGATCGGGGAAGCTCGCGGCGCACTCGGCATCGTTCCCGCGCCGGTGCGGCGGTACCTGGAATACTCGCAGCAAGCCGCCACCGAGATCGGAACGCTCGCAAGCGTCTCGGCCACGGTCGTCGTCGGCATGGAGATCATCAAGCTGGTCAAGGGCGACTTTCTGGGCATCACATCGGTGGTCGAACTCGTATCGACGTTATCCTTTCTCGGCCTCGCCGCCGTACGCGCCGGACAGCTCTTCGGCGAAACGCGCCGCCTGATCCGCGGGGGATACCGGCACGACGCCCTGCGCGTCGGCGTCGTGGCCGCCGACCGCGAGCACGAGATCGATCGGGCGGCGCCACACTCGCCGCGCTCCACCGCCGCCATGTGGGCGCGCGCCGCCGCCGGAGTCGCGGTTACCTGCCTCGGCTTCACACTGCTGGCCGGCAACAGCGACGCGTACCACCTCCAGTTCATCGGCTGGTTGCTCGGAATCACGGCCCCCGTTGTCACCACGCACCGGCTGCTGCGCGACCTGCGCGCCGGCAAGCCGGGCACGTTCTGGAACCGGCTCGTCGAGGGACGCGTCGGCCGCTGGCTGTTCCGGCTGGCCGGCGGCACCGTGCGGACCTCCGCCGCCTCACCATCCGGTGAACCCACGGCCGTGCTGTTGGCGCGTGCCACGGAAGATCTCTATCACGCGCTCCCCGGCGACCAGCGGCGGCAGCTGGCCGACGTGCCGGCACTGCTGGCCCGGCTGCAGGCCGATGCCGCGGCCCTCCACATGCTCGACGAAAGCGATCCGTCAAAGGCCGAGCGGCTCGAGACGGCGGTCACCGCGCTCGAGAACCTGCGGCTCGACCTGCTCCGGCTGCACGCGGGCCGGGCATCGGTGAATGAGTTGACCGCGGACATCGAACGCGCGCGGGAGCTGGCCCGGCGCGTGGATGCCGTGGTCGAGACGGACACCCCGACGCCCGTTTGACCCTCCCAGCGGCCCCTTGCATGTCCGCCGGATCGGAACCAAATTGTCCCGACCCGAATAAATGCCGAAGCTGACCGGGAGCCGGCGCGTCCACCACCCCCCGCCACTGCGAGAATTCCCACCATGACAGCCACCGCACCCGACGTCTTCCTCACCCCCCAAGCCCTGCTCGACCACTGGCAGGGGCACCGCCGCCTCACCCGCCGCACCATCGAGG
The DNA here is from genome assembly GCA_963814345.1 of uncultured Gemmatimonadaceae bacterium. GTDB lineage: Bacteria > Gemmatimonadota > Gemmatimonadetes > Gemmatimonadales > Gemmatimonadaceae > JAGWRI01. Next base: position 30,274 of record CAWFCT010000002.1, read on the forward strand.
CCTTCCCCGACGAGCAGTTCAACACCTTCGCCATCGGCGGCATGCGACCCTTCGGCACGATGGCCGTGGAGCTGCTGCGGATGGCGGCGCCCACCGTGAACGGCGTCCTCACCGGCAACTGGTCGGAGGGTGCGAGCGCCGATCCCAAACCCAGGGCCGAGGTGCTGCGCCTCTGGGACGAGAGCACGAAGCAGATGAACGACCTGTGGCCGAAGATTCCCGCCGCGCGCTTTGCGGAGACGATCACGGCGTTCGGGCAGTACACCGGCACCGCGCACAGCCTCGTCATGTACGTGATCGACAACGAGGTGCACCACCGCGCGCAGGGCTACGTCTATCTCCGCGCGCTGGGCATCGAGCCCCCACACTTCTGGGAGCGCGACTGAGCCACCGCATGTCCGCCGCGCCGGGTTGGCGCGGCGGTTGCGTCAGGTCGCGGTGCGATCGATGTACTTGGGCTGCGCGGGGGGCGGCGCGCTCTCCATCGCGGCGAGCAGCGCCGCGGGCTCGCCGGCCACGCGCACCATCGCGCGGTGTTCGGGATGCACGAAGCGTTCCGATACCGCGTGATCGAGGAACGCCAACAGGGGGTCGTAGTATCCGGCAATGTTGAGCAGGCCATATGGCTTGGCGTGCAGTCCCAGCTGCCCCCACGTCCAGATCTCGGTGAATTCTTCCAGCGTTCCGAGCCCGCCGGGCAGGGCCACGAACGCATCGGCCAGGTCGGCCAGCCGCGCCTTCCGCTCGTGCATCGACGACACGACCTCCAGCCGGGTGAGGCCGTGGTGGGCCACCTCGCGATCGACGAGGTGCTTCGGCATCAGCCCGATCACCTCGCCGCCGGCGGCCATCGCCGCGTCGGCCAGCACGCCCATGAGTCCGGTGTTGCCACCGCCGTAAACGATGCGCCGGCCGGACCCCGCCACCAGCGTGCCGAACGCGCGCGTCACCTCCACGTAGCGCGCATCGCCCCCCGGACTCGAGGCGCAGAACACTCCAAGGGTCTTGAGCATGGCATCAACCTATCGATGGGCCGGCGCGACGGCGACGCGGGCGCATTCGACTTCGCCGCCGGCGAACGCTATGCTTGGCGCATCCATCGCCACTGGAGTCCGAAGCCATGCGCAGTATCAGTCTTGCCCTCGCCCTCTTCACCTTCGGCGCGGCGCCCGTCGCGCTCCGCCCCACCGCCCACCCAGCACCGGCCGTCCGCGCGGCGGCCACGCCGCGATTCGAGATCTCCTTCCCTGCTTCCGTCCACGCGCAACCGATCACCGGCCGCGTATTCCTCGCCATCAGCCGGGATTCCGCCCCGCCCCCGCTGGCCAACGCCGGCTCGTTCACCAATAGCACCCCGCTGTTCGGACTCGACGTGAGCGCGCTCCAGCCCGGCCAGGCCGCGGTGATCGACGCGACCACCGAGGGCTATCCCACCCGCTCGCTCACCGACATCCCGGCCGGCGACTACTGGGTGCAGGCGATCATGAACGTCTACACCGAATTCCATCGCGCCGACGGCCACACCATCTGGGCGCACATGGACCAGTGGGAGGGGCAGAACTTCACGAGGTCGCCGGGCAATCTGGTGAGTGCGCCGCAACGCGTGCACTTCGATCCCGGGGCGGCCCACGACGTGAAGCTGGAACTCACGCACGTCATTCCGCCCATCCAGATGCCGCCCGACACGAAGTGGGTGAAGCACATCAAGATCCAGAGCGCGCTGCTCACCAAGTTCTGGGGCCACCCCTTCTACCTCGGCGCCACCGTGCTGCTGCCGGCCGGCTACGACACGCATCCGAACGTGCACTATCCCGTGGTGTTCGAGCAGGGCCACTTCGGACTCGGCGCGCCCCTCGGCTTCAACCCCGACAGCTTCCCGTTGCCGCCGCAGTACAAGGCGCTGTTCGCCTCGTACAACCTGGAGCCGGGCTGGGTGTTCGCGCGCCACTGGATGGGGCCCAAGATGCCGCGCATGATCGCCGTCACCTTCCAGCATCCGACGCCGTATTTCGACGACTCGTACGCCGTGAACTCGGCCAACAACGGCCCGTACGGCGACGCGATCATGACCGAGCTGATCCCGTACCTGGAATCGCACTTCCGGATGATCCAGGCGCCGTATGCGCGCGTGCTCACCGGCGGCTCCACCGGCGGCTGGGAGTCGATCGCCCTGCAGATCCATCACCCCAAATTCTTCGGCGGCACCTGGACGCTCTATCCCGATCCGGTCGACTTCCATCACTACGGCACCGTCAATGCGTACGTCGATACGAATGCCTTCGTGGACGACGCGCCGGGAATCGCCCCCTTCAGCCCGATCAGCGAGTGGTACCATCCCGAACGCATGGTGATGCGCGACGACGACGGACAGCCGTGGCTCAGCCTCCGCGACTTCAGCCGGCTCGAAGACGTGCTCGGTAGCCATGGCCGGTCGGGTGAGCAACTCGAGGCCTGGGAATCGGTGTATGCCCCCGTCGGCGCCGACGGGTATCCCAAACCGCTCTGGAATAAGAAGACGGGACACATCGACCGGTCGGTGATCGACTACATGCGCGACCACGGCTACGACCTCGAAGCCTATCTCGCCAAGAACTGGAAGGCCGTCGGCCCCGAACTCGTGGACAAGATCCACGTGGACGTCGGCGACATGGACAACTTCTACCTGAACCTGGCCGTGATGGACCTGCAGCACTTCATGGAGTCCACGAAGTCGCCGCACGTGCCGGGCGTGTTCCGCTACGGGCGGCCGGAGAAGGGTCACGGCTGGCAACACGTGCCCAATTCGGAGTTGCTCGAGGAGATGGCGGCCGCCATCACCAGGCACGCACCGCCGGGTACGAACACGAACGCCTGGAAGTACTGACGGACCGGCCGGGTGGACGGCGGCGCGTTGCCGCCCACCCGGTCACCGCCCGGTGCCCCGGCCCCACCGTGAACTTTCCGGTGGGGCTTTCCGTCTCTAGGGCACACTGTCCCCGCTCCACTCGCAACGCCGATGACCGATTCCCCATCCGACGGCCGTGACGCGCTTCGCCTGCATCTGCTGGTGCTCCGGTGCCAGGCAGGTGACGAGCGAGCGTTCGCCCGGCTGATGGATTGCTACGCCGACAAGACGCGGCGGTACCTCGGCGGCCTGGTCGGCGACGCGGCGGAGGACGTCAATCAGGAGGTCTGGCTCGCCGTGTACCGCCGCATCGCCACGCTCACCGACCCGCGCCGCTTTCGCACCTGGCTCTACCGCACCACGCGGCACCGCGCCATCGACCATCTGCGGGCGCAGCGCCGGGAACGCGAACTCTTCGACGACGCCGGAACGGCCCAGGACCTTCCGGCCGACGACGCCACCGACCCGGCGCCCGACCTGCCCGCGCTCGACGAACTGCTGCGGGATCTGGCGCCGATTCACCGCGAGGTTCTCCTGCTCCGCTATCGCGACGAACTGAGCTACACCGAAATCGCCCTCGTGGCGGGATGCTCGGTGGGTACCGTTCGATCGCGCCTCCACTACGCCACGCGCCGCCTGCGGGCCCGCCGCACCGATGGCGCCACACCGCACCAGCCCACCGCCGACCCAACCACCCGAGGTGTCTCATGACAGAATCCACCAATCCCGCCAGCAACGCCGCCTGGGAGGCCATCGAACAGGGCCGGCGGTTCGACCGGTTCATCCGCCGCTCGTGCGTCGCCGCCTGGAGTGCGGCCTTCGTCGCAGTGCTCCTCTATGCCGCACTGGTCATCGCCAATCTGGTGCACATGATGCGCCTGGCCGACGCAGGCGTGGTCACCAACCTCATGTCGCTGGCCGTCGCCACGCCACTCATCATCGTCCTTGGCGTGATCAGCCTTCTCATCGCCACACTCACCACCGTCGGCATCTTCATGCGCCAACGCACGGCGAGTCTGGCCGAGATCCAGCTCCGGCTCGCGGCGCTCGAGGACATGCTCGGGAACGAGGGCAACGCGTCGTGAGGGCCGCCGGGCTCGGCGCATCCCCCAATCGTGGCATGGCCCGATGCTTGACGGCCCTGGTAGTATCAGGTAGTCGACCGGGAGCCGCGAGATGAAGACCGACGGAGGGTGCGCCCACATGGACGCGCTGCAGACACTGAAGACGGCCGAGCGCCGCGTGTGCGCCGAATGCGTCAAGATCGGCGCCCGCTGGGTGCACCTGCGCACCTGTCAGCAATGCGGGGTCACGCTGTGCTGCGACGACTCGCCCAATCGCCACGCGAGCAAGCACGCCCGCGCCACCGGGCATCCGGTGATCGCGTCGGCCGAGCCGGGGGAGCGCTGGCTGTACTGTTACCCCGACGAGGCGTTCGCCGAGTACTAGCCGCCACCGCCGGACAGCCGGTGTCAGGGAAACACCGAACCCCGTACGGCGCTTCGCGACTTGCCCACCGCGCCGGATCGTGTTCAGCTCCAGATACGGAGGAACGACCATGACGACGACCACGAGACCCACGCAGACCCGCGCCAAGGCCATGAGCCGTGACGACCACCACGTCATCCAGGCGTTCGGGCAGGAGCGCAAGCTCCCGCTGGCCCTGTCGGACGCGGCGTGCCGCAAGTCGGTAGAGAATCTGAATCAGCTCCTCGCCGACACCATGGCGCTGCGCGACATGTACAAGAAGCACCACTGGCAGGTCACCGGTCCCAACTTCTACTCGCTCCACCTGCTCTTCGACAAGCACTTCGGCGAACAGGTCGAACTGGTGGACGGCATCGCCGAGCGCGTGATGATGCTCGGCGGCGTCAGCATCGCCATGGCGCAGGACGTGGCGGAGACGTCGATCATTCCCCGTCCGCCGCGCGGTCGTGAGAGCGCCGAGGCGCAGATCGACCGGCTGCTGAAGGCGCACGAAGCGGTGCTCGAGGAAGCGCGTGCCATGGCCCGCGACGCCGCCAAGGTAGGCGACGACGGCACGAACGATCTGATCGTCAGCGACGTGATCCGCACCAACGAGATGCAGGTGTGGTTCCTGGCCGAGCACGTCTCGGGCGCGCACAGGTAGCGTTCCGGGATCGCGAATACACCGCTGCGGTCCAGGCGGTGGAAGTTGCGTCACGCCCGTTGGCCACGTGCCGGGCCTCGGTAGAAACCCGGGGCGGCCGACCCGTCCCGAGCCTCGGGGAGTCCAGCGTCCGCCACCGCCCGAAATCCGGCATGACCGGTGGCAATGCGTGATGTGTCATAAGTACCCGTGACCGCACGCCCCACGCCTCATGTTGCGTCCGCGCACGCCCGCCGTCCGTGATAGGAGTGCCGGCGTACGTGCCGGCCTTTCGAAACCCCCAACAATTGGAGTGATCCGATGCGCACACGACTTGCGTCGCTGTTCTCGGTCCTCGCGTTGGCCATGCCGGTGGCTGCCCGCGCCCAGGTCCCCCTGCCCCACCCGGCGTGGGGCATCATGGGGGCGTTGAACTTCGCCAACTTTGGCGGAAGTGATGCCAGCGGTACCGACACGAGGACCTCGTTCTCCGTGGGCGGCTTCGTCCGCGTGCCGCTGTCGCCCTTGTGGTCGTTCCAGCCCGAGCTGGAATATGCCGGCAAGGGCGCCAAGGCGAGCAGCGGCTCGACCACGGGCTCGATCGACCTGAGCTATGTCGAGGTTCCGCTGCTGTTCAGGGTGGCCACGCCCAGCACTCCGGCCGGCCGCCTGTTCGGTGAGATCGGACCGTCGATCGCCTTCAAGGTGGATTGTACGATCTCGGCATCCGGCGGTGGCGTCTCGGCGTCCAGTTCGTGCGCCAACGCCGGTGCCGACGCCAAGTCGGTCGACTACAGCGGGATCATCGGAGCCGGCTACGAATTCCCCATGGGGATGTCTGCGCTGTCGCTTGGCGTACGCTACAACTACGGGCTCGCGGACGTCGCGAGCGGATCCAACACGAAGAATCGCAGCGTCCAGTTGGTGGCGGGACTGCGCTTCTGATCGCGCAGGCGGCCGGCGCCCTGCGCCTGCTGCCCAACTCCGCCGCGCCGACGGCGCCCCGACGATGGGGCGCCGTTTGCGTTCAGCGACGCGTGTACCGCACGGTCCACGTCACCATGCCGCCGACCGCGGCGCGCAGGTGGACCCGCCGCATCCCTCCGGTCATCGACGTCCTGCCGACCACCCCGCCGCGCGCCGTCACGCCTGCCAGCCGGTAGCCCGACGGCTCAGTCAGGTAGAGCACGTAGTCGTCCCCTCCCACCACCCGACTCTCGCCGACGAGCGCCGTCCGGCCAGCACTCCACGACACACCCTGCAGGTCCGGCCCGCCGCACGTCACGTGACGGTTCGTCGCGATCACCTGCGGATGCGCCACGCGTTGGCGAATGCAGAACACCTGCACCTTGAACGTCGAATCGATGTGCCCGGGGACGAACCCGTCCGTGAATGCGCCCAGCAACCGTTTCGTCCAGAACTCGAACACGAGATGCGGCCGCGCCGTGCTCAACCCGAGCTCCCCGAACCCGATGCGGGCCGTGTCGGCACTGCCTCCGGCCGTGCGGGCCAGCACCGACCACCGCTCGAAGGACCGGTTCACGTCGAGCAGGTACAGCGGCACGGCGAGCCGCTTGTCGGCGTCGAACGCGCGCGGTCCCGACCCGCTCACCGCCGTCGCCGCCCGGCCGACGAGCGCCGATCGCGACGGGTCGACGTCGTACACCTGCTCCGGCTGCGTGAACAGCACCGGCGCCGTCCGCTTCGCGATCTCGGCGCGCGCCGTGCGATAGACGTCCGGCTTGTCGGTGAGCATGAGCAGCGAGCCGGTGAGCGAGGCCAGCGTCGCCGCCCGGTAGCCGTCGGGCGCCGTGAGCTGGATGTGATCGGGGTCGTTCCGCCAGACGACGTTGTTGAACGAGTTGTACTCGGCGAACCCGCCATAACCGAAGCCGTCGGTGCCCACGCGGACGGCGTCCACCAACCCGATGAGTTCGGGACGGATTCCCCAGCAGGCGAGCAGGAAGGCGTGCGGGCCAATGGCGTCGCGCACCGTCTGCACGAATCCGCGATAGACCCGCTCGCGGTCGAGTCCGCGCGTCGCGAAGTAGCCGGCGTGGCTGTTGTACCCCTCGTACCGCAGATGCCGCAGCGCATCGAGCTTGTAGTACCGCCACCCCATGGCCGCCAGCGAGTCGTACACCGGCCGCACGAGGTTGCGCATCGTCGCCGCGTTCGCGCCGTCCATCACGTAGCCGATCCAGTTGCCCGAAGCCGGCGTGCCATCGGCGTTGGTGACGAACTCCGACCGGTGCGCGAAGGCATACGCGCTGTCGGCGAAGCTCACGTTCGTCCAGATGCCGGGCCGGAGGCCGCGCGTCGTGATGTACTGCTCGAGTGCCGGGAGCCCGGACGGAAACTTGGCGTTCGGATGCAGCCAGTTGGCCGGCGTACCGATCGGCTCGCGCTCGTATCCGTCGTCGATCTGCAGGTAGTCATATCCGAACGGCGCCAGCACGTCATGCATCGCGTCGGCAGCCGCCTTCACGTCCTGCTCGGTGACCTTGTCGAGAAAGGCGTACCACGACGTCCACCCGGCCACCGAGCCCCGCCACACGTCGTACGTCCACGGGCGGTACTCGGCGAGCCCGCGGTGTTTCTGATAGTAGCGCGGGCGGAAGCGCAGGATGATCTCGGACCCGGTGGCCTGGAGGGTGAAAGTCGCCGAGTCGCCGGCCGGCGCGTGCGCATCGACGGCCACCCGCGTGGGTTCGTCGAACGACAGCACCCAATCCGACCGGCGGTCGTACACGCCCCGGTTGAGCCGGTTGTCGCTGGGGCCCACGCTGTTGCGCACCAAGCGAAGGCCGTCGGTCGGCGGTTCGGTGGCGGCCGCGAATGCCTCGGCGCCGGCGTGCACCACTCCGGTGAGCGTCAGCCGCGCCCCGCCGTGCGCCGTCCACTTGACCACCTGGGTGACCGCGCCGTCGGCGGTGTCCACGAGCGCGCGGAACTCGGGCGCGGCCCCGGTGCTCTCGATCGCCGCGGTCAATACAACACGACCGCCGTAGGTCAGCGTAACCCGGCCATCGTCGAGCGTGACCGTGGCCGGCGCGTTGGGCGGCGCGGCCTGCGCGGCAGCCGCGGGAGCATGCAACACGCCGCCGGCAACCAACGCGGCCAGCACGAGGTGGAAACGGAGCATGATGGTTCGGAGGCGCGCTGACGGCGCGCCCGGGTGAAGGGAGGAGGTGGGCGCGCTACTTGGAGGTGGCCGTGTCCGGCACCATCCCGGCCGGCGGGTTGTTCAGCATCGGCGAGTCGACCACGATCTTGCCGCCCAGGTAGGCCGTACGCGTGACCACGGCCAGAGTGATCGCCGCGGCGACGACGAGCGTGGTACGCAGCCACTTGGGCGGCACTCCCTCGCGGTCGCGCCGCAGCATGTACCACCAGGCGTAGGCGCTCACCACGCCGGTGATGAGGAGCGTGGTGAGTGCGTAGCCGGCCGAGTCATCGTGCGCGGCGACCGCAGTGCGCACGATGTACCAGGTGCCCCGGAGGGCGTGCGACGCGAGGTCGCCCGTGAAGAAGGCGGGGTAGGCGCTCAACCCGGCCAGCGTGAGCGTGGCGACCGCGTATAGCCACACGCCACGCCGCTTGTTGATGAGCGCGAGGAGTAGCACGGCGAACCCGACCACCGATAGGATGATCGGGAAGTGGTTGATGATGGTGTGCAGGTATGGCCAGTCCATTGGGCGCTCCCCGGGTTGCTTCGGGCGTTGAGACTCGGCGCGGCGGCGTACCGGCGACCGTGCGATAGAAAGCTAACGCCGTTTGACCGGGCCGGGCTGTTCGCCGGATGCCGCGCGGCGACCAGACGCGCCCGGTTCGTCGAAAACAACGGCGCCCCATTTCTGAGGCGCCGTTGTCGCGGTCGTGTCTGCGTGTTCTGTGTGCTCTGTGGTGCAGTTGATCCCGCTAGAGACTCAGCCGCACTCGCTGAACCCGCACACATGACACTTCACGCAGCCCTCGGCGTACTCGAGTTGGGACCCGCAGTCGGGGCACGTGCCCATGAATCCCTCGCCGCCGTCGAACGCCTGCATCTCGAACTGCGGCTGCGCGGCGGCCGCGGACGTGGCCTTGCCCACCGTGCGCACCACGTCGCCGTCGGCCTCACCCGGCGCGGAACGGTTGGCCATCAACTCCTGCTGCACGCCCTGCTTGTCGCGCATCCACTCCTCGAGCGCCAGCCCGATCGCGTCGGGCACGCTCATCACCTTGTTCGGGCCCAGCCCCACCACACGGTCCGACGAGATGCCGCGCAGTTGGCGGTGCACTTCGGTGAGGGGAATGCCGGAACGCAGCGCCAGGCTGATCATGCGCCCCATCGCTTCGGCGTCCGCCATCGCGCTGCCGCCGGCCTTGCCGAGGTTGATGAACACCTCGAACGGCTGCCCCTTGTCGTCCTCGTTGATGCTCACGAACATCACGCCCAGCGGCGTTTCCTTGCGGATCGTCGTGCCGCGCAACTTCTCGGGACGCGACCGCTTGGCCCGCCGCTGCAGGTTCTCGGTCTCCACGTCGACCAGCTTCTTCTTGAGCGACTCGATCTCGGCGTTCAGCTCGGCGATCGTCCCGTGCAGATCGGCCTGTTCCTCGCGCGACACGGCCGTGGCGTCGCGCTGCGCCGCCGCCTTCTCGGTGGCGCCGGTGGAGAGCACCTGGTTGTCGCGCGACCCGTCGCGGTACACCGTGACGCCTTTGCACTTCATGGCGTACGCCTGCTCGTAGATCGCCCTCACGTCCTCGACCGTTGCCGTGTGCGCGAAGTTGGTGGTCTTCGAGATCGCCGAGTCGCAGTGTTCCTGGAACGCCGCCTGCATGCGGATGTGCATGTCGGGCGAGATCTGGTTGGCGGTCACGAACACGCGCTGCCAGCGCTCCGGCACTTCGGGGAACGCGATGTGCCCCTCCTTCGCGATCCGCGCCATCAGCGCGTCGCTGTACCAGCCCTCGGCCTTGGCGATGCGAACGAAGTCGTCGTTCACGTCGGGCATCATGACGCCCGCCTGATTGCGCATGAACGCCACGGCAAAAAGCGGCTCCAGCCCCGACGAGCACCCCGCGATGATCGAGATTGTGCCCGTGGGCGCCACCGTCGTCACGTTGCAGTTGCGCAGGAACTGCATGGGCCGGATGCGTTCGCCCGCGGCGTCGCGCGCGCAGGTCTCGTCCGGTCCCCAGATCGACCGCGCCCACTCGGGGAACGGCCCGCGCTCCTCGGCCAGGCGCTGGCTCTCCTTCTTGCCCTCGACGTCCAGGAACTCCATCACCTTGCGCCCCATCTCCACGCCCTCGGGGCTGTCGTAGGCGATCCCGAGCCGCACGAGCATGTCGGCAAAGCCCATCAGCCCGAGCCCGATGCGACGAATGCGCTTGGAGAGGGCGTCGATCTCGGGGAGCGGGTACTTGTTGACGTCGATGATGTTGTCCAGGAAGTGCGTGCTGAGATGGATGTCCGCGCGAAGCGCGTCCCAATCCATCGCGCCGTCCTTCACATAGTGGCCGACGTTGATCGATCCGAGGTTGCAGACGTCGTACGCCAGCAGCGGCTGCTCGCCGCAGGGATTCGTCGCTTCATAGGCGCCCAGATGCGGCACCGGATTGTAGCGATTGGCCTCGTCGATGAAGAAGCAGCCCGGCTCGCCGGTGCGCCACGCACCCAGGATCATCTTGTCCCAGACCATGTTCGCGTCGAGCTGGCCCACCACCGCGCCGTTGGACGGGTCGACGAGATCGTAGCTCGTGTGGTCGCGCACCGCGTCCATGAACCTGGCCGTAACGCCCACCGAGATGTTGAAGTTCGTCACCTGCGTCAGGTCTTCCTTGCAGCTGATGAACTCCATGATGTCGGGATGGTCCACGCGCAGGATGCCCATGTTGGCGCCGCGCCGGGTTCCCCCCTGCTTCACCGCGTCGGTGCTCGCGTCGTACAGCTTCATGAACGACACCGGCCCCGAGGCCACCCCCGTGGTGCTCCGCACCATCGAGCCCTTGGGACGCAGACGCGAGAACGAGAATCCCGTGCCGCCGCCCGACTGATGGATGAGCGCCATGCTCGCCAGCGTGTCGTAGATGCCGTCCTTGTGGTTGGACAGCGCATCCTCCACGGGAAGCACGAAGCACGCCGAGAGCTGCCCCAGCGGGCGGCCGGCATTCATCAGCGTGGGGGAGTTGGGCTCGAAGCGGCGCTGGGTCATCAACGCATAGAACGCCTCGGCCTGCGCCTGCACCTGCTCGTCCGTACTCCCGTATCGACGATCCGCCTCGGCCACCACCGTGGCCACGCGCCAGAAAAGAGACTCCGGCTGCTCCACCGGCTCACCCTTTTCGTTCTTGATCAGATAGCGCTTGGCCAGCACCGTCCGCGCATTCTGAGTCAGCGAGGCCAGGCCGGCAGGCGGATTCTTCTTGACGGGCATCTTGGAAATACTCCCTATTGCTGAAGCCAAATCTACGCGGAGGCGGGACCCCGACGGGGAACTCCGAAAATCCCCGTGCATCTGGGGTGGGCGCGCAACGTACCCGGGATCGTGAAACCACGCCAGCCCCTATGCAAGTGGCTGTGGCTCAATGATTTACGATATCAACATCACGAACGTGAGTCGCGCTGGTCGGCCAAGTTGAAAAGAAATCGTGACACAATGAGAACAAAGAAGAACACGCAAAGAGCGCCACGAATCGGCCATCGCATCCCGCCTAAAACAATCTACATCATCGACTTGCAGAAATGACCCGCCCGCGGTCGCCGCACCGGCCAAGCACCGAAGACCCGCCGCCGGTATCACAAACATGCTGAGCCGGTTTGCTCGCTCTCACGCCACCGGGTCAACCCATTAACATGCCCGATCGGCCCTTGAGCCAACCACCAGGGCCCGTGTGGTCGGAATCAGGATCACCGCTCCGGAAAGGCACCGCGACGATGCTCCTCCTGCAGGGCCAGATAGCTCTCCACCGTCGCCCGTATCCGCGATCGCTCCTCGTCCGTGGTCTGGCGGACGACCCGCCCCGGAACGCCCAGCACGAGCGAATTGGGCGGCACCACGAACCCCTCGGTGCACACTGCGCCGGCCCCGATGATCGACCCCGACCCGACCGTCACGCCGTTCAGCAGAACCGCGCCCATCGCGATCAGGCAGTCGTCGGCCACCGTCGCCCCATGTACGATGGCGCGATGCCCGATCCCCACGCGGTCTCCGATCCGGCAGGGTAGCCCGTGATCGACGTGGAGCACGGCGCCATCCTGCACGTTGCTGTCGGCGCCGATGACGATGGGCGCGGTGTCGCCGCGGACGACGGCGAACGGCCACACCGAAACGCGGGGGCCGAGAGTCGCGTCGCCGCATACGAACGCGCGGGGATGCACGAAGGCGGACGGATCGATGCGGGGAGCGGTGGGTGGCATCAGAACGAGAGCCCCAGGGAGAAGTAGGTAGAGACGGACGACACGCCGAGCAGCGAGCGGCCCTGCGACGGAAAGGCCACGCCGACCCGGAAGCGGTAGGGCGAATCCCACTGGAGCACGGCCGCGGTCACGTTCAACTCGGCACCCGCCGACGCGATGGTATATCGGCGGGTCATGAGCGAGTCGGTGCACACGGCGCCGCCCGAGACCACCGCGGGACACCACGCGCTCCCCGTGTCATAGAAGACCGACAGCGAGCTGCGGCCGAGGAAGTAGGGGAGCAACCCCCAGCCTCCGTCGGTGAGCGCCAGCGGGATGCGGTACTCGGCCGAGGCAGCGTAGGCCCGGATTCCGACCAGCGAGGCAGCATTGAAGCCGCGCACCGGGAAGGTCCGGCGTCCCTCACCAAGCACGACGCCGGGCGCCAGCTCGATCGTGGAGCCGCTCGTCCCGCCGACCTGGAAGTAGTCGGTCGATTGCTCGTCGCGGTAGCCGCCCGAGGCGGTGATCGCCAGCACCTGGTGCGCGAATCCGGGCAGATCGAGCGACTTGTAGGCGCTCGCCGACGCGACGGCGCTGAAGGTCCGGCGCGACGCATACCCGCTCAGGAAGCGCTCGCGGAGCGTCGCGGCGCCACGGAGCCCGTCCTCGGGCGACACGGCGGTCACGGGATACTGCACGTTGCTCCACGCGCCGCTGGCGATCAGCAGCGGGTAGTAGTAGGTACGGGCGAAGGACGCGTCGAGGCGCGGAAGGAGGGGCGCCGGATCCGTGGCATAATCGTGCACCTCGAGTCCGCCCTGCAGCGACAGCGAGGCGGCCGTGCGATAGCGGGGGCGCAGCCATGCGGCGCCGAACGTCGCCGTGCGCGTGCGCCTGCGCAGCTCGCCCACCTGGTTGCCGAGCGTGTCGCGGATCGCGGCGTAGCGCTCCCAGTCCTGCTGACCGCTGGCCACGAGCACGGGCATGCCGAGGCCGGCGTACGCGTAGTCGAAGTAGCCGGTCAGCCCGCTGTTGTCGGTGGGCAGCATGACCTGCGCGTCGTACGTGTGTCGACCGATCACGTCGCTGCCGCTCGTGAACGCGCCCAGCCGCACGCCGCCCCCGATCGACGGCTCCTCCACCGGCATCCAGTAGCGCGGCCACAGCGTCCGCCAGGGCGAATACCGGGTGGCCGGCGTATCCACGCTGTCCAGCGGTGGCACCGGCTGCGGCCGCTCGGCGGTGGACAGCGAGCCCGCCGGGGCGGGCGCCAGCCGGGCGATGGGCCCGATGCCCAGGTGATAGCCGTCCCCGAGCACCACCGAGCCCACCAACCACCGCGCATCGGGCGACACCTCCGGATAGAAGATCCCCGTGGTGGCGGCCGTGAGCACGTCCAGGCTGTCGCCGCCCCCCGGCCCGACGCGCGCCGAGTACACGTTCGACACACCCGTCCGGTCGGAGGTGAAATACAGATGCCTGCCATCCGGCGACCAGCTCGGTGCCGCCTGAACGGCGTGCGCCGGCGCGATGCGCTGCAGGATGTGTCCCGTGGTATCGAGCACCACGATCTCCGACGTTCCGCCACGCTGCCAGCGCACGGCCGCCACACGCGATCCGTCGGGCGACCAGCGCGGCTCGGCCCACTGCACGGTCATGCTGCCCTGCGTCAGGGGACGCAGGTTGGTGCCGTCGAGCGACAGGGTCACCAGCCGCGTGGCCCCGGGCAGCGTCTGCACCGCCACGAGCCGCCCGTCGGCGCGCACGTCCGGCGTCGTCAGCCGCGCGTCGCGCGTGAGGCGCACGGTGTGCCGCCCGCGTTGCGCGAACAGGTCCGACCGAACGTGATACGCGTCGGTATACTCGAGCTGCGTGAACAGCCGCTCGCCGTCGGGCCGGACGAGCGTGGGCGAATTGCTGTTGCGCCGGTTGATGCGCTCCGTGGAGCCGTCGAGGGTGACGCTGAACGCGCCGAGGCTCTCGCGCCCCGTGGTGCCGGTGTACGTGATTGCGGTGTCGTCGGCCCAGCGCGGATAGCTGGCGATGCCGCCGCCCACGGTGAGATACCGCCAGCCCGGCATCGGCAGCACGGGATCGCCCGCCGTCCGGGTGACGGAATCGCTCCACTGCTTCCAGGCCGCGGTGAACGAGATGCCGAACGCCTGCTTGGCCGGCCGGTTGAGCCAGAGCGGAATGAGCTGCGACGACTGCGATTCCACGAACGCCCGCAGGTGGTCGCCGCGCGTGCGCGCCAGGTAGTCCACGAACAGCGATCCGAACACGTACGGCGACTGGCCGTACGGAAAGAAGGCGTCGGCCCGGCTCATGCGGTCGATCGACGGGAAGCGGTGTTCGGCGCCGTACGCGCGGGCGATCATCTGGTGATCCGAACCGAGCACCCGGCCCGCGCCGGTGAGCTTCGATTCGAAGTAGACCGCCAGCCCCTCGGTGAGCCAGGCCGGCGAGTACGAGTCGGGGAACAGGTACGGCGCCCGTCCGAACACGTGCTGGCCCAGGCTCCAGATGCCGCGCGTGCGGTCGAGATGGAAGATGTGCGTGAGTTCGTGCGTCACCACCATCGCGGTGGGGTCGTCGGTGAACCGCAGCGCCGGATCGTTCACCGGCGGGTTGGCGTACACCACGATGCGATTGGTGGGAAAGGGCGTCGCGTACCCGTTGGTCACGTCCACGTTGTCGGCGATGACGAGGTCGATGGGCACGCGCGGCGGCGTCAGCTCGCGCGACAACTGGGCGAACGCGACCTCGGCGGCCGCCGCGGCGTGGCGTGCCGTCGATTCGAGCGGCGGCGTGAAGTGCACCAGGAAGTGCGCCGTGCGAATCGTGTGCCAGTCGGCGTTGGGCACCACCTGCGCCCGCGCCGCCGGTGCCGCGATACACACGGCGGCGATGCCGGCCAGCCACGCGCGCTTCATGGCGGTCCGCCGAGGCCGCGGAAGTAGGCGCGAAGTCCGTTGGCGATGCCGCGAGCGTACGCCTCCTGGAACTGCGGCGTGCGCAGCGCAGCCTCCTGCTGTGGCACGATCACGAAGGCCCCCTCACACAGGATCGACGGCATCCACGTCTGCCGCACCACGGCCAGGCTGCGGAACACCACTCCCTGATCGGGCAGGCCCATGGCGGCCACCATGCCGCGTTGCACGGCGCGGGCCAGGGGATCCGATTGACCCCGGTAGAAGAACGTGGCGCTCCCCTCGGTGACGGTGAACGGATTCACGCCGTCGGGCAGCGCGTTGAGATGGATCGAGACGAAGACCTCGGCGTTGGCGCGGCGCGCGATCACCGGGCGATCCTCGAGCCCCACCGGCTCGGTGTCCGTCCGCGTCATCACGACGTCGGCCCCCGCCGCTTCGAGCAGCGTCCGCAGCCGTTCGGCCACCGCGAGCACCGCGTTCCCTTCGTACAGGCCGGTGGGCCCGGTGGCCCCCGCCGGGGGATGGCCGGCGTCGAGCGCGATGACGCGCCCGCGGAGCGGGTGCGCGCGATCGACGGCCGGCGGCCGACGCACGCGGAGCACGAACCGGCCGTGGTTCCAGAGCACCAGATACCCGAACGGCGGCGCCGACAGATGCAGGGTGTACCGCACCCGGTCGTTCGCGACCTGCGCCCACGTCACCCGGCGGATCAGCGAGTCGTCGGTGGGATAGCGGATGATGTCGGTGTTGCCCCGCGTGTCATAGAGCGTGAGGTCGATGGCGCGGTCGCGCTCTTCCACGAAATAGGCGGGACGGCTGCCCACGGGCAGCACGAAGTCTTCCCATCCGGGCGCCGAGCGTACGTCGCCGTTGCCGGCCACGCGCCACGGGGCGCGTGCGTCGGGCCCCAGCGGGTGGGCCACGGAGTCGGGCACCCAGACGTGGAGTGCGCTGTCCACGCGCAGCCGCGTGTAGCCGCCGTCGCGCAGGTCGCGCCAGACCACCGTGCCGGGAAGAAAGAACCAGTGGTACGTGTCGCCCGGACGGGGCCGCCCGACGATCGTGGCATCGGTATCGGGAAGCTGGTCGGCCGCCGGGTCGTCCAGCCGCACCCACTCGCCCGTCGTGTCGGGTTCCACCTGCGTGGTGTCGGCGGCCGTGGTATCGGGGGTCGGCAGGCGCACGGCATGCGTGGCCCGCACGGTGTCGGCGCCCAGTGCGGCCACCAACGCGTACTCCGGATGGTCGGCCGGCGGATTGGCGACGAATGCCATGAACGCGCCGTTGGGATACACGCGCACCGGCTGGCCATCAATGGTGAGCGTGGCCTGGCCGTTGCCCACCGAGCCGAGCACGAACGTGGAATCGGCCGACGTGATCAGATGATCGCTGCTCGGATAGACCACATGCACGGCCAGCGATCCCGCCACCAGCGGGATGGGTGGCAGTCCCGGCGGATGCTCGCGAACGGGCCGAACGGCGGGATGCGGCCGCACGGGGGGCCGCGCGGTGGAGTCGGCGGCGTGAGGCGTGGGAACGGTGGTGGGAGTGGCTGGACGCGTGCAGGCCGCAAGCGCGGCGACGGCGGCCAGCGCCAATCGTGGTACGGTGCGCGGCATCGTTGCAAGCTACGGGCCCCGGTCGGGAGAGGGAAGCGACCGCCAATCCGACACTTGCGCCATGGTACCGGCTTCATTGACCCCCTTTTCCACGAGTCCTATATTCGCGCTTCATGGCGCTGTTTCAACCGGAGCCGACATCGTGACGGCCTGCACGTTCTGCGGACGTGAGAATGAGGCGGCCGCGCAATTCTGTATCGACTGCGGCAAGCCCATCCAGTCCACGGGCGCCCGCCAGGCGTCGGCAGGTGCACCCGACCCCACCGATCAATCACGTCCACGTCCCACCTCCCGATCTCCGGTGCCACGCAAGCCAAGCCCTTCCAGCGTTCCCCAGACTCGCGTGTCCAGCGCGCCGAGCCCGTCCCAGGCCGTGTGCTCGCGCTGCGGCCGCACGGTGGACGCCTCACTCCCCTTCTGCGCTCACTGCGGAAGCCGCGTGACCGTCGCGCCGGCCGAAGGCGCCTGCCGCACGTGCGGCGCGCCGTTCCAGGTCGGCGTGGACATGTACTGCGCCCGATGCGGCGCGCGCGTGGGCGAGCGTGTTTCGATCATGGAGCAGCAGGTCGCCGCCGGCACGCAGGTGTTTGGCGTGGCGCGCGGCGACGGGGGACCGAAGCTGTCGCTGCTCAACGATTCCGGCGACGTGGCGAAGATCTTCACGCTCGAGCGGGGCGAGGCGGTGGTGGGACGGGGCGAGGCCGACATCAAGTTCGCCGAGGACGTCTACATGTCGCCCCTCCACGCCCGCATCGACCTCCGCGACGGCGTGCTCTGGATCCGCGACCTGGGATCGCGGAACGCCAGTTGGGTCTTTCTCGACGCGGCCGCCAAACTCGTCGACGGCGATCGCGTGCTCGTGGGGTCGCAGGTGCTCCGGTTCCGGCGGCTCGGCTATCCCGGGCCGCACGCGCCGGAGGCCGACTCGACCCGGCGCATGGGCTCGCTCACCCCGTCGCTCGACATCGCGGTGTTCGAACAACTCCGCGCCGACGGCAGCGTGCGCGACACCTTCCACCTGTCGCCGGGTCGCAGCGTGCTGCTGGGACGCGAAACGGGCGACTGGACCTTTCCGTACGATCAGACGATGAGCGGACGTCACGCCGAGATCCGGTCCGAAGACGCCGACTTCTTCGTGCACGACGCGGGCAGTCGCAACGGAGTGGCGCTCGCCGTGCGCGGGGAGCAGTCGCTCAAGCGCGGCCAGCGCCTGCTCCTCGGCGACCAGATCCTGCGCGTGGAGAACGTGTGAGCCGATTGAAGATCTGCCCGCAGTGCGGCGCCGAGTACGAACTCGACCAGCGGTTCTGTCCCCGGGACGGCACGACGCTGCGCACCCCGGGTGAGTCGCGCGACCTCGTCGGCTCGATCGTCGCCGATCGCTACCACGTGCTGCGCCAGTTGGGCGAGGGCGGCATGGGGCGCGTCTACCTCGCCGAGCATGTGAAGATGGGGCGCAAGAGCGCCGTGAAGGTGATGAATCCGCAGATGGTGCACGACGCGGAGGCGGTCGGCCGCTTCAACCGCGAAGCCGCGAACGCCAGTCGCATCAACCACCCGAACGTCGCCGCCGTCTACGATTTCGGCGAGACCGACGAGGGCGTCATCTACCTGGCCATGGAGTTCGTCGACGGACCGCCGCTCTCGGCGCTCATCGCGCAGCAGGGCGGCCTGCCCCCGCTGCGGGCGGCCGACATCGCGCGGCAGGTTGCCGACGCGCTCTCTGCCGCCCACGACATGGGCATCGTCCATCGCGACCTCAAGCCCGACAACATCATGGTGGCCCGCGACCGCGACGGATCCGATCTCGTGAAGGTGGTCGACTTCGGCATCGCGAAGACCGCCGGCGGCCAGACGCAGAAGGTGACCAAGACCGGCTACGTGGTCGGCACGCCCGACTACATGAGCCCCGAGCAGTTGGCCGGCGACGCCCTGGACGGGCGCAGCGACATCTACGCGCTGGGACTGGTGACGTTCAACATGCTCACCGGTACCCTGCCCTTCGCCGGGGAATCGGCGCAGGAAACCATGCTCATGCGACTCACCGATCGCCCGCGGTCGCTGTCGGAGGCGCGACCCGACCGGGCATGGACTCCCGAGGTCCAGGCGGTGATGGACCGGGCGCTGGAGCGCGATGCCAACCGGCGCTACCAGACGGCCGCCGAGTTCGGCCGCGACCTGTACCGGGCGGTTGAGGCAATGCCCGAGAGCGTGGCCGCCGCCGCGGGCACCCGGGTGCTCGGGGAGCAGACGGCAGGAATGCCCGAGACCCGCGTCGCCGGGGCGGCCGTCTCGCCCGCGCCAACACCCTCGGGCAAGAGCAAGGTACCGCTCATCGCGGCCATCGCGACCGTGGTCGTGCTCGGCGGCGGTGGGACGGCCGCCCTCATGCTCAAGGCGGGACCGCGGGGCGCACCACCGGGGCGCCAACAGCAGGACCACGCGGCACCGGATACGGCCGTGGCTCCGTCCGGTGCCGCGTCCACGTCGGGGAAGGACCGGCTTGCCGCGGGTGCCGCCGGACCGGGACCCCGGTCGAACCCGACGGCGACGGTGGACTTCCCGGCGCAGTTCCGCCGCCTCGAGGCCCTCACCGACATCGCCGACGGCACGGAGTCGAGCGCCTCGCGGGCTTGGCTCGTCATCGATTCGATCGCTCCGTTCGCCACGACCGGCGACGACAGCGCGCACCTCGATCTCCTGCGCGCGTTCGCCAAGCAACTGCAACACGACGACGCCGGCGCCTGTGCCTGGGCACAGCAGGGATTCGCGCTGGCCCGGGATTCCCTGTTGAAGAAGCGACTCGCCCCCATCGTGCGCGCGTGCAATTGACCGCCATCTGACCCCATCCTCCATGCCTTCCTCCGGCGACTCTGCTCGCGGGTCCGTGATCGTCCACGTGTTCGGCAAGACCGACGTGGGGCGCACGCGCGAGCACAACGAAGACGCCTTCGTCGTCGCCGACCTCACCGCCGACGAGGCATCGCTGCAGCCGTCGGTGCGCACCCACACCACCGGTGAGCGCGGCACGTTGTTCATGGTGGCCGACGGCATGGGCGGCGCGGCGGCTGGAGAGATCGCCAGCGAAATGGCCACCTCCATCGTGCTCCGGGAGCTGCGGCGCGCGTGGCTCGCGCACCCCTCCGCCGACGGCGAGAGCTTCGCCAAGGCGATCCGACGCGCCGCCGCCGTAGCCAACGCCGAGATCAACACGTTCGCCGCCGCCCACGCCGAGTACCGCGGCATGGGCACCACCGCCACCATCGCCGGCCTGCTCGGCGACACGCTGTACGTGGCCCAGGTGGGCGACAGCCGCGCCTACCTCGTACGCGACGGCGTCGCGCGCCAGATCACGAAGGACCAGTCGCTGATGCAGAAGCTCGTGGAGGCCGGCGAGATCACCGAGGAGGAGGCGGAGCACAGCGAGCGGCGTAACATCATCCTGCAGGCGCTCGGCCCCGAAGCGGCCGTCAAGGTGGACCTCACACACCAGAAGCTGCGCCGTGGCGACACGCTCGTGCTCTGCAGCGACGGACTCTCCGGTCAGGTCTCGCGGGACGAGATTGCCGCGGTCGTGCGCCGGGAGCCCGACCTGGCGACGGTGTGCAAGCGACTCATCGACATGGCCAACGGCGCCGGAGGCCCAGACAACATCACCGTCATCGCGGCGCGGTTCGACGGCGAGGGACTGGAGTCGGCCAGCGCCGGCGACGAGGTCGGCCATCGCGTCTTCCCCATCGCCGACTCGGGCAGCACCCCGTCCCGGGGCACCGATCAGGTGGCGGACGACCGCCGCCGCATCACCACACCCGTGCGCGCCGTGAAGGCCGAGGCGCTCCCGCTGCCGGCCCCCGAGGCCCCGCTGGTGAGCGAGGAACGCCGGGCCCGGGGGCGCGCCATCCAGCGCCTGTTGCTCGTGACGCTCGTCGTCGCCGCCGGCCTCGCCGTGGTCTGGTGGATCGGTCGCATGACGCACCGCAATTGACGTGGCCCTGGAGATCCGCATTCTGGGCGGCGCCCGAGCCGGCCAGCGGGAGGTGTTCGACCAGTCGGTGATCGCCATCGGGCGTCACCCGTCGAGCGACCTCCGCTTCGATCCCGAACGGGACCTCGACGTCTCGACTCGGCACGCCGAGATCCGCCGTGTCGACCGCCGGTACCTCATCCACGACAACACGAGCACCAACGGCACCTTCGTGAACGGGGAGCGCGTGCTCCCCGACCGCGAGCTGCACGACGGCGACCGCATCGCGTTCGGCGACCAGGGGCCGCAGGTGGTGGTGCATCTCGTGGCCGCGCGGCCGACGGTGCCCCGCACGGCGGCCGCCTCGGACGCCTCGCCGGCACGGCCGGGCGCGGCGACGCCCGCGCGCGACGCTCCGCGCGGCTCCACCACGGCGCGCATCGCGATCGCGGTCCGGCAACGCACGTCGTGGCTCACCAGGATACTGGTGGCGGTGGTCGTGGTGCTGGTCGCCGCCATCGGCGTCGCCTTCTGGCTGGGCCACCGCGCGTCGGAAGCGCAGCTCCAGGAGCTGCGCCGGATGGTGGCGCGAAACGAGGCGGCATCGGCGGCGCTGGGGGCACGGCTGCAGTCCGTGGCAGACTCCAGCGTGGCGCAGGCCCTGCAGCGCCAGATCGATTCGCTCAGTGCGCGGGTCAACCGGACGCCGGCGGGGTCGGCCCGCACGCTCGACTCCCTGCAGCTGGCGCTCGCGTCGCAGCACCGGCTGCTGACCATGGACGTGCCGGCCATCAACGCACGCAACGCGCCTGCGGTCGCGATCCTGTACGCGGAGATCGGGGGCACGCCGTACGGCGGCACCGCGTTCGGCATCACCGCCGGAGGGCTGCTGGTGACCAACCGGCACAACGTGCAGGCCGCCGACGGCGCTCCGGCCACGCGCCTCGCCGTCACCTTCCGCGACACGAAGGACGTGCTGCCGGCGCACGTCGTGAAGGTGAGCGAGGATCCGGCCGTCGATCTGGCCCTCGTCCAGATCGACCGCCCGGGGCCGTTCCCCATCGTCGCCGGCATCAGCCCCGCGGCCGCCGCCGCTCCCGAGGGCGCGCCGGTGGTGACCATCGGCTTCCCGCTGATCAACGACCTCGTCGCGGCCGACGACTCCGGCCTGGTGGCCAGGTCGGCGCTCGACCCCGGCACGATCAGCCGGCGGACCCCCGCCATTCTCCAGATCGATGCCTATGCCGCGCGCGGCTCCAGCGGGAGTCCGGTGTTCAACGCGAGCGGCGACGTGGTGGGCGTCGTGTACGGCGGCCCCGCCGATGGCGCGGGCCGCGTGGTCTACGCCGTCCCGGCCGACCGGCTGGCGGCGTTCCTGCCGCCCGGGGCGCGCGCGACGATCAGGTAGCGCCGGGCGTGAGCTTGCCGAGCACGCGCGGGCCCGACGCGCCGGTGGCGCGCGGCACGTTGGCCGCGCGCCGCTCCACGAACAGGTGAGCGAGCAGCGCGAACGCCACCGCTTCCTTCGCCTCGTCGTCGAAGTAGGCATCGCTGAACCGGCGCGTGGCCACCGGCGCCACCGCCTCGGCGATCATCGACACCAGCGCGGCGTTCTTCGCCCCACCGCCGGAGAGCAGCAACTCCACCACCGGCTCCGGCATGAAGCGGCGATACGCGTCGGCCACGCTCCGGGCGGTGAGGGCGGTCGCGGTCGCGACGATGTCGTCGCGCGACGCGCCGGCGTCGGCCTGGCGGCAGAGCATGATGAGGCGGTTCACGTACGCCGCGCCGAACAGTTCGCGGCCGGTGGACTTGGGCGGCTCGGCAGCAAAGTACGCGTCGTTGAGCAGCGTCTCGACCACGCGGGTACTCGGCGTGCCGGCCTTCGCGTACGCGCCTCCCGCATCGTACCGCTCCCCCGGGTAGAGCGCGCGCACCACGCCGTCGATCACCGCCATCCCCGGGCCGGTATCGAACGCGCGCACGCCGCTCAACTCCCCGTGGGGAGGAACCACCGTAACGTTGCCGATCCCGCCGAGGTTCTGCAGCGCCCGCCAGGCGCCCGACGCGAACAGCAGTGCGTCGGCGATCGGCACCAGCGGGGCGCCCTGGCCGCCGGCCGCGAGGTCGCGCACGCGGAAGTCGCTCACCACGTCGATGCCGGTGCGCTCGGCGATCACCGCCGGCTCCCCGAGTTGCCAGGTGGAATGCGGCGGCTCGTGCCAGAGCGTCTGCCCGTGCGACGCGATGGCCCGCACCTCGTCGCGCGCCACGCCCGCTTCGGCGAGCACCGCCACCGCCGCGTCGGCCAGCCAGTGCCCGAGGTCGAACTGCAGGCGGCAGTAGTCGCGCGCCGTCCCTGCCGACATCGCGGCCTGCAGCGCATCGCGCTGCGCGGCGGTGTAATCGCGCACGGCGAACGCGAGCATCTCGGGCTCGAATCCCGTCCCCCGCGCGTGGAAGCGCACGGCCACCGCCGAGATGCCGTCGAGCGAGGTTCCCGACATCAGCCCCACGTACACGGGCGGGCGCGGCGCCGCCGCGGGGACGCCCGTCATTTCACCGGGGGCGGCTGGCGACGGATCACGCGCCGGATCACTCCCCCCTCGCGCGCCAGCGCCGCCTCGGCGCCCGGGCGGTCGACGCCGAGAAAGTGCATCACGATCGCCGTCTTCACGCTCCCGCCCGCACCGTCGAGCAGCGCGCCCGCCTCGTCGGGGTTCACGTCGCACACCTCGGCGACGATGCGCCGGCTCCGGTCGCCGAGCTTGGCGTTGGTGGCCTGCAGATCGACCATCAGGTTGCCGTAGGTCTTTCCCAGGCGGATCATCGCACCGGTGGTGATCATGTTGAGCACCAGCTTGGTGGCCGTGCCCGCCTTGAGACGCGTGGATCCCGTGACCGCCTCCGGCCCGGTGATCGGCAGAATCACGATGTCGGCCACCGGCGCGTCCGACGCCGCCGGCGGCGAGCACGCCACGAACGCCGTGGACGCGCCGGCGCTCCTCGCGTGTTCGAGCGCGCGGCGCACGTACGGCGTGGTGCCCGAGGCGGCGATGCCGATCACGAAGTCGCCCCGGCGCACACCGGCGGCGTCCAGATCGCGCACCGCGTCCTCCACCCGATCCTCGGCCCGCTCCTGCGATCGGGTGAGCGCCGCCGGGCCGCCGGCGATGATGCCCTGCACCAGCTCCGGATCGCTGCCGAACGTGGGCGGGCACTCCGAGGCGTCGAGCACGCCCAGCCGGCCCGACGTGCCGGCGCCGACGTAGAACAGGCGTCCCTGCCGGCGGAAGGTGCGCTCAGCCTCGGCGATCGCCGCGGCGATGGCGGCGCGCTCGCCGTGCACGGCTGCGGGCACCAGACGATCCTCGGCGGCCATGAGATCGACGATCTCGAGAGGCGTGGCGAGGTCGATGTCGGCGGTGCGCGGATTGCGCTGCTCGGTGATGCGCGGGTCGTTCGTGCTGGCGGCCACGGGATCCGGTGCGGGAGCTCGAAGGGTCGTCCGGGAACCATGCCGCGTGCCCGGACCAAGGGGTAAGTCTACCGATCGCCGAGGAGACGCGGCAAGCGCGAACGCAGAACGCGGGCCGCGCGATCGAGTCGCGCGGCCCGCGTTCCGTCTTCCTGCCGCCGTGCTAGTGGATCGTCACCGGCGACTTCAGCTTGATGGTCATGTCGCTGCCCTGGGCGATGCAGCCTTCGAAGTTGGCCGTCGTGGCGGCAACCGCTCCGCCGGCCGCCGCACCGGCGGCGGCGCCCGCCACCGCGCCCTTGGTGCTCTTGCCGATGAGCTTGCCGGCGATGGCACCGATCACGGCGCCGCCCACGACCTTCTGCACGTCCTTCGACGTGGGCTCGTTGCGCACGCGGTCGATCTTCTCCGCGGTCACCGTGGCGCTGAGGGGGTAGGTCTCGCCACCAAACGCCACCGACACCGGGTTGAAGCCCATGTCGATGGGATCCTTGACGTTCTCGCTGCGCTTCAGCGCGGTGATCTCGAGCTTCACCGTGGCGCCGGCCGGAATGCTGAGCCCGTTGGTTGCGGGCACCGCATCGGCCAGGGTGGCGATCAACGTATCGCCCACCTTGTGGGTGTTGGTGCACACCTTCTCGCTCGGGTGCAGCAGCATCGTCGTACCGACGGCAACCTCGCCCGTGGCCCGCGCGACCGGCTTCGGCGCCGCCGGCTTCGGACGCGCCGGCGCCGGCTTGGCGGCGGGAGCAGGGGTCGTGGCCGCCGGCGTCTTGGCCGCGGCCGCCGTATCGCCCAGTCCGGGCCGCGCGGCGGTATCGCCGCCCGCCATCTGCAGATCGGCGCTCATCGCCGTATCGTTCGCCGCCGCCCCCTTGTTGCCACCGCAGGCTGCGACGGCCACCATGAGCGCGAGCGCTCCCGCGATGCGGCTTGGATAACTCGTCATGCTCCCTCCTCCACTGTTGCGGCTCCCACCGGCGGATGAACTGATCACCACACCCGGATCGGGGCCATGAGTAGCAGCTGCGCGCACTGCAAGCGGACACGCGACCGTCTGCACGGTAGTCGGCCCAGCGGTATATTCTGTCCGTGTGCTCCCAAATATACGCCGTTCCCGACGGATGGATTATACCAGGGACGGACAGAAATGTCCCCCCGCGTGACCGGAAACCGCCGTCAGCCCGCGGGAGCGTCCCATGAGTGAACGTCGTACCCTGAGACGGCTGCTCCCCTATTACCGCCCCTACCGCGGCAAGATGGTCTTGGGACTTTCCCTGACCGTCCTTTCGTACGCCTTCTCCACGGCGGGACCATGGTTCCTCCGGCTGGCCGTGGACGACCTCATGAGCAAGGCGCCGATGTCGAGCATCTGGCTGCTCGTGGGGGCGATGCTCGCCGTGGCCCTGGTGGGCGGGTTTCTCCGCTTCATGATGCGAGAGACGCTGAACAAGGTCAGCCGCTGGATCGAATACGATCTGCGGAACGACCTGTTCGCCCGGCTCGAGTCGCTGGACGCCGAGTACTTCGCGCGTGCGCGGACGGGCGATCTGATGGCGCGGCTCACCAACGACCTCTCGGCCGTGCGCATGGCGGCCGGACCGGCCGTGATGTACCTCACCAATACGATCGCCGGCGGCACGTTCGCGCTGCTGTTCATGCTCCACATCGACGTGCGGCTCACCCTGATCGCCCTGCTGCCGATGCTGCTCCTGCCGATCTCCATGATCTGGCTGGGACGCGCCATCCACGAGCGGTTCGAGGCCGTGCAGGAGCATTTCGGCCGCATGACGACGATGGCGCAGGAGAACATCTCCGGCGTGCGGGTGGTGCGCGCGTACCGCCAGGAATTGCCCGAAGCGGAGCGCTTCGCCGATCTCGGCCAGCAGTACCTCGTGAAGCAGATGCGGCTGGCCACGCTCTACGGCATGATGCACCCGTCGTTCCAGATGCTCGCCGGGCTGGGCAGCGTGGTGGTGCTGGGGCTGGGCGGGGCCCTGGCCATTCGCGGCACGATCACGGTCGGGTCGTTCGTGGCGTTCGGCCTCTACCTCGGCATGCTCACCTGGCCGCTCATCGCGCTCGGCTTCGTGATCAACCTCTTCCAGCGCGGCGCCGCGTCCATGGGGCGCCTGCTCGACATTCTCGATGCGCGGCCGACCGTGATCGCGCCCCTGTCGCCGCGCCGGCTTCCCGCCAACGCCGTCGGACGCACCATCGAGTTCCGGCGCGTGGGATTCCACTACCCGCCGGAGCCGGGCGGGGCGCCGCGATGGGTGCTCCGCGACGTGAGCTTCACCGTGCCCGCCGGCGCGACGGTGGGCGTGGTAGGCGCCACGGGCAGCGGGAAGAGCGCGCTGCTCGACCTCGTGCCCCGCATGTTCGATCCGCAGGAGGGCGAGATCCTCATCGACGGCATTCCGCTCCGCGACCTCGACCTCGATGCATGGCGCCGGGAGATCGGGTACGTGCCGCAGGAGAGCTTCCTGTTCAGCGAGAGCATCGGCGCGAATCTGGACTACGGCGCTGCCGACGAATCGGCGCGCGACTGGGCGGCGTCGGTGGCGCAGCTCACCACCACCATCGACGCACTGCCGGAACGCTACGACACCATGCTCGGAGAGCGCGGCATCAATCTGTCGGGCGGACAGAAGCAGCGGGCGGCGATCGCCCGGGCACTGGCGCGCCACCCGACGGTGGTGCTGCTGGACGATGCGCTGAGCGCCGTGGACACGCACACCGAAGCGGAGATTCTGAACGCGCTGCGCACGGCGCTCGCCGGCCGTACCGCGCTCATCGCCTCACACCGGGTCTCCGCCATCCGCGACGCAACCTTCGCCATCGTGCTCGACGACGGACGCGTGGTGGAGAAGGGGCCGCACGCCGAACTCATCGCGGCCGGCGGCCGCTACTGGTCGCTGCTCAACCGCCAGCAGCTCGAGGAGTCGCTCGAGGAGTCCGTCGAGTCGCCGTAGGCGCGCACCCGCCCGGGCATCAGGAGCGGAGCGCCGGCCCAGGCATCAGGACCGGAGCGGGAGCACGAGATGATCCCGATTCGACGGATGAAACTGATGAAACAGCAGGGGGTTCCGGCGGACAGATCTCACGGCCAGAACCCCCGGATTCTTGATCCGTCTCATCAGTTGCATCCGGATCATCTCGTTCCATTCTGCGTTCCTGATGCCCGGGCGCGCGACACGGCACCGCGGGATCACATCCGATTCAGGATCCAGGACGGCGTCATCTTCTGCAGCATGCCGGTGAGCAGGGTCAGGTAGCCGCTCACGAGCAGCAAGCCCACCATCACGAGCAGCACCCCCGACGCCTTGGTCAGCCAGGCCAGCCGCGCACGATTGCGCTGCGCGAATCCGATCAGCTCCTCCAGCGCCACCGCCGAGATCAGGAACGGAACCGCCAGCCCCGCCGAGTAGGCGCTCAGCAGCACCGCGCCGCGCGCGGCGTCCCCCGCCGTGGCCGCAAAGGTCAGAATCGAGCCGAGGATCGGACCCAGGCACGGCGACCAGCCGGCGCCGAATGCCATTCCGACGATCACCGTACCGAAGTAGCCGAGCGGCTTGTCGCGCAGATGCGGGCGCGTGTCGCGCCCCAGAATCGACAGGTTGAACGCGCCGGCCAGGTAGAGCCCGAACAGGATGATGATCACCCCGCCCACGCGCGCCACCCATGCCCGGTGCACCAGCAGCACCCGCCCGACCGCGCTTGCCGCCACCCCCATCGTCACGAACACGATGGAGAACCCGATGACGAACAGGAAGGCGTGCAGGAGTGCGAACCGCCGCGACGACTGCACGTCTTCCAGTGAGATCCCGGTGATGAACGTGAGATAGCTCGGCACCAGCGGCAGGACGCACGGCGAGATGAAGCTCACCAGTCCGGCCACGAAGGCGACGAACAGCCCGATCTCGCCCCCGGCGGTCACGCGCCCGCTCCGCGAGCCACGCGGCTACCCGGCCGCCGGTTGGCGGGCATCGACCACAGCGCGGATCTCCTCGCCCGACAGACGCTCCACCTCGTCGGTGTCCTCGGCGCGCCGCTGCACGCCCCGCACCACCTGGTCCACGGTCACCAGCGGCGCGTCGGCCTCGGCCTTCACCGACACCTCCCACTTGCCGCGGTCCGGCCCCTTGAGCGTGTGCCGGTAGGTGGCCGTGAACACCGTGTACCGATCGGGCACCGCCGGCTCCTGCGCCGGATCGGACGCGTAGGGTGAGTCGTCCAGCGATTCCAGCGATACCGACTCGAGTTCGGCGGCCGCGCCGTCCGCCTCCGCCGGCGCGTCCTCTTCCGTCGTCGCCTGGGTGGCCAACTCCCCCAGCGCCTCGACACCGGCACCCTCGGCCGCATCCTCTGCCGCCTCGGCACCCGGTGGGTCGAGTTGCCGCGCCGCGATCACTGCCACGCCCCGCTCCACCCCGCTCACCCGCCGCGGCGCGAAGAAGTGCACCTCCATGACATCGGCCCCGGCCAGCTGCTCCACCATGTCGAGGATGAACCGCTCGCGCGTCTCGCTCTGGATCATTGCGCGCCCACGGTCGCGGGAGCCGCTTCGGCCCGGCGCGCGTCGAGTTCGCGTTCCACGTACAACCGCATGATGTGCATGAAATCCTGGGCATTGGTGACCACGCCGAACGCCTGGTGCGTGCCGCGATCCTTGAGCTTGCTCACCACGAACTCCGACGAATCGACGCAGATCGTGATCAACTCGCGCATCGATCCGTCCGGGTCGGTGACGAACGCGGGCAGCATGTTACCGGTAGCGATGCCGTGCAGGGCACTGGCGATCAGGATCGCCATCGTCGCCTTGATGGTGTGTCGCCGCATGGCGTCCTGCGCCTGCAGCATGTCGGTGATCACCTCGGGCAGCGGGCCGTCGTCGCGAATGGACGCCGCGAGCACGAACGGCACGTCGTGCAGCACGCAGGCGCGCATGATGCCCTCGGTGATCAGTCCCTGCTCCACCGCCGCCCTGATCGAGCCCGCGGCGCGTACGCGGTTGATGGCGCGCATGTGCTTGCCGTGTCCGCCCTGGGTGGGAATCCCGCTGCCCGTCATGCCGAGCGTGGTGCCGAACATCGCCGCCTCGATGTCGTGGGCCGCCACCGCGTTCCCCGCCAGCAGCGCCTTCACGAAGCCGTGCTCGATGAACCAGACCAGATCGGCGCGCGCGCGCGCGTGCACCAGCGCCGGGCCGGCCACCCAGATGGGATACCCGCCGCGGTCGCGCTCGTCGAGCAGCAGCCGCGCCATCTGCGCGTAGTCGATCGGCTTCTCGCGCGACACCTCGCTGGCCATGAACTGGAATTCGTCCTCGCCTCCGGCATCGAGCGCGCGCTCGTAGACGTAGATCCCCTCGCTCCCATCCTCGGCGCGCCCCACCGCCACCCGTTCTCCCCGTTTCACGCGGCGCATCTCGCGGGCCCACAACTCGCCGGCCGCGTCGAGCACCAGCGCCGCGTCCATGCGCGGCTCGCGCGGCGTGCGCCAGACCCCGGCGATGCGCGCGTACGTGGGCAGATTGGTGGTGGAGAAGAACCCCTCGGGCACGACGCCGTCGGCCGGAGCCGCCACGAACTGCGCGTCGGGCGCGTTCGCGAGCCCGGGCGCCGCCAGGTTCGGAGAAGGAATCGTGATCACCCGTGAAAGATGACCGGGCGCAGGAGGGGGAACAAGCGCAGTCTCCCCGGTTGCCTCACAACAGCGACACGGGATCCCGGTCCACCACGATCCTGAGCCCATACCCCGACGGCACCGGGAACCGCGACGCGAAGTACCGGCCGACCCGGGTTAGGGGACCCGCCTGATCGGCTTTCAGGAGCAGGTGCCAGCGCCACCGCTTCTTGACCCGGTCCACCGGGCAGGGGGCGGGACCGATGATCGACAGGGCGCCCGGCTCGCGCCGCGCCACCAGGGCGTGCAGCCAGGCCCCCGCCGACTGGGCCAGCTCCATGGTGGCATTCTCCGAGAACCCGCTCACGATCACGTTGGCCAGGCGGGAGAAGGGCGGGTAGGGCGGGCTCCGCCGCCCCTCCAACTCCTGGGCCACGAACCCTTCGTAATCGTGCCGCGCGGCGAACCGCACCGCGTGGTGGTCCGGCACCCGGGTCTGCACGATCACCTCGCCGCGCTTTGCGCCCCGCCCCGCCCGGCCCGCCACCTGGCTCACCAGCTGGAAACACCGCTCCGACGCCCGGAAGTCGGGCATGTTGATGCCGACGTCGGCGTCCACCACGCCCACCAGCGTCACATTCGGGAAGTCCAGCCCTTTGGCGATCATCTGCGTGCCGAGCAGGATGTCCACCTCCCCACGCCCCACGCGGTCGAGAATGTTCGCATGCGCCCACTTGCCGCTCGTGGTGTCCATGTCCATGCGCGTGATGCGGGCGGCGGGATAACGCTCCCCGAGCATGCGCTCCACCTGCTGCGTGCCCAGCCCGCGTCCGCGCAGCACGGGACCGCCGCACTTGGGGCAGGCCGTGCGCATCGGCTCCGCGTACTGGCAGTAGTGGCACACCAGCCGCTCGCTCACCCGGTGATAGGTGAGAGTCACGTTGCAGTTGGGGCACGCCGCCACGTCGCCGCACCCTTCGCACTGCACGAACGACGCGTAGCCGCGGCGGTTCAGCAGCAGGATGCTCTGCTCGCCACGCGCCAGCCGCTCGGTGAGCTGTCGCTCCAGCGGTTCGCTGAGCACGTAGCGCAGCGCGTATTCCTCGGGCGTGAGGCGTTTGGGGTGCGTCATCGGATCGGGACGGCGCATGTCCACCACTTCCACCTCGGGCAGCACGCCCCCGCCCACGCGGTCGGGCAGCCGCAGCAGATGGTGCCGCCCCCGCTGAGCATTGTGCCAACTCTCGAGGCTCGGCGTCGCGCTGCCCAGCACCACCACGGCGTCCTCGCGCCGGGCGCGCACCAGCGCCACTTCGCGCGCGTGGTAGCGCGGCGTCTCGCCCTGCTTGTAGGTGGCCTCGTGCTCCTCATCGATGATGATCGCTCCCAGATTCTCGAGCGGCGCGAACACGGCCGACCGCGCGCCGACGGCGATCCGCTTCTCACCACGGGCAAGCGCCAACCAGGCATCGTACCGCTCGCCGTCGCTCAGGCCGCTGTGCAGCACCGCGATCCGGTCGCCGAACACGGCCCGGAAGCGGTCCACCGTCTGCGGCGTCAACGCAATCTCGGGCACGAGCACGATCGCCGTCTTGCCCCACTCGTCCACCAGCTTGCGCAGGAACTCCACGTACACGAGCGTCTTGCCGCTGCCGGTGATGCCGAACAGCACGAACGATTCGCCGCCCCCCGCCTGGCAGAGGGCGTGCACGGCGGCAGCCTGCGCCTCGGTGGGCGCGTGCGCCGCCGGTGGCGGGGCCGGCCGCGAGGTGAAGGGGTCGCGCACCACCACCTCGCGCTCGAACGACACCAGGCCGCGTTTGCCGAGCGCCGTGAGCGCCGCGGGAGATGCGCCCAACTGGCCCACGAGATGTTCCACCGGCGCCCGCCCGCCCAGCGACTCCAGCATCTCGTACGCCGAGCGCTGCTTGGGCGCCCGCTTGAACAGCTGCTCGCGTTCGAGCAGTGAGGGCAACTCGCGGGCCAGCCGCGCCACCCGCCGTTCCTTGCGCACGGGCGTCGGCACCTTCACCGCCGACAGCGCGGCCGGCAGCATCGTGCGCAGCACCATCCCCAGCGGGGCTACGTAGTACTCCGACATCCACCGCGCCAGATCGAGCAGGTGGGCGCTGACCACCGGCGACGGGTCGGGCGCATCGAGGATGTCCTTGGGTTCCACGTCGTCCCGCGGTTCGGCGATCCCCACCACGAGCCCGATGGTGCGCCGGCCGCGCACGGGCACGACGACGCGCGAGCCCACGCCGGCGCGCGGGACGAGCGCCTCGGGCACCGCGTATGTGAATTCGCGGAAGAGGGGGAGCGGGAGGGCGACCGAGATCAGCATGCCGGGCGCACCGGTGGGCGGCGCGTCAACGCTGCCGGATCCGCGCTCCCAGCCCCGGCGCGTCGGGGATCGCGATCCGGCCGGCGGCGATGGTCGCCCCCTCGTGGGGGTCGTCGGCCAGCAGCGCCGCGCCATCCAGATCGGCGTAGTCGAGCAGCGGAGCCAGGTGCGCGGCGGCGGTGATGCCGAGACTCGTCTCGATCATGCAGCCCATCATCACGGACAGCCCGTGGACGCGGGCGGCGGCGATCATCCGGCGCGCCTCGAGCAGCCCCCCGCATTTGGCGAGCTTGATGTTGATGCCGTCCACCGCGCCCACCAGCCGCGGAATGTCGGCCGCGGTCACGCACGACTCGTCGGCGATGATCGGCAGCGGCGAGCGCTCGCGCACGAAGCGCAGGCCGTCGACGTCTTCGGGGGGCAGCGGCTGCTCCACGAACTCCACGCCGTACTGCGCCAGCCGTTCGGTCATCGACACCGCGTGCTTGGGCGTCCACGCGGCGTTCGCGTCCACGCGGATGGTCTTGCTCGGGGCCGCCCCGCGCACCGCCCGCACGATGTCGTCGTCCCGGTCGGTACCCAGCTTCACTTTCAGCACCGGATACGCGGCCGCCTGCTCCACGCGGCGTACGAGTTCCTCTTCGGTGGGTGCGATGGCGATCGTGAAGCTCGACAGCGGCGCCCGGTCGGGGCTGAGGCCCCACAGACGATACAGCGGCGCGCCCAGTCGCTTGCCCACGAGGTCGTGCGCGGCGGCGCTCACCGCCATCCGGGCCGCCGCATTACCGCGCAGTGCCAGCCGCAGCGCGCGCTCGAGCGCCTCGAGCGCCCAGGGATCGGCCGCTTCCACGGTCGGCCGCAGCTGCTCCAGCGCCGCCACCACGGTGCCGGCCGTCTCGCCGTAGAACGTGCTCGGGGCCGCCTCGCCGAGCCCCTCCACGCCGTCGGCGTCGGTCAGACGCACGCGCACCCGCGTGTATTCGCTCGACCCGCCCCGCGCGATCACGAACGGATTGGCGGTGTGCACCACCACGCGTTCATACGCCAGCTTCATGTCGCCGGCGGCGTGCGGATGGCGTGGCGCGACACCTGCGCCGCGCGCAGCGCGTCGGCCCGGCCCGGCACGTTCTCGATGAACGCGATCAGCGCGTCGGCCAGATCGTTGGCGCGCGTGTACCGTGCGTCGGGCGCCTTGGACAGGCAGCGCATGATGATCCCCGAGAACTCCGCCGGCACGCGGGAGTCGATGGTGTCGGGAGCCACCGGCTGTTCGTGCACCTGCTTGTAACCCACCGAGAACGCATCCGGCCCGTCGAACGGCGGGAACCCCACGGCGGCCTCGTAGAGCACGATGCCGAGGGCGTACACGTCGCTCCGCCCGTCCACGAGCTTCCCCATCGCCTGCTCGGGCGACATGTAGTGCGGCGTGCCCATGGCGCGGCCGGTGGCCGTCAGCCGTCCCTGGTGGCGCGCCTCGGCGATGCCGAAGTCGGTGATGATCGCGTTGCCGTCCTCGTCGAACAGCACGTTGTCGGGCTTGATGTCGCGGTGCACGATGCCCCGGCGGTGCGCGTAGTCCAGGGCCACCGACACCTGCGCGATGGCCATGGCCGCCTCCACCGGATCGACCACCTTCGACCGCGCGATGCGATCGGAGAGCGACCCACCGGACAGGTACGGCATCACCGTGTACACCGTCGTCCCGTGCTGCCCGGCATCCATTACCGGACAGATATGGGGATGCACCAGCCGCGCCGCCGCCTGCGCTTCGCGGCGGAAGCGCTCCAGCATCTCCGAGTCCTTGGCCAGGTGGGCGTGCAGGACCTTGATCACCACCGGGCGCTCGAGCTGCGCGTGGTCGGCCAGGAACACGTCCGCCATCCCGCCGCTGCCCAACCGCTGGATCACGCGATAGCGGCTCCCGGTGGCCTGGCGCAGCGTCGAGATCGTTTCATTCGGCTTCTCCGATGGCGCGCGCTCCAATTCCGGCAGCGCCACGTTGCAGCGCGTGCAGGTGTCGGCAGACGTGCGATTCCAGGTGCCGCACTCGGGGCAGAACATGCTACGCGCTCCGCGTGGTGGGTCGCCGTGGCGGGGACAGCGGGGTCAGGTCACAACTTAGCATGCGCGGCATCCTCCTGCATCAGAGGAGCGCACGCAGATGGGCCACGCACGCCGCGCCCAGGCGGTCGGGTGCATACCCACCTTCGAGCGCGCTCACCAGCCGGCCGCCGCACCAGCCGTCGGCACGCGCCACCATGGCCCGGGTCAGCGCCGTGACGTGCTCCAGCTCGAGCGTGAACCCGCCCAGCGGGTCGCCGGCCAGGGAATCGAAGCCCGATGAGATCAGCACCAGATCGGGGGCGAACCCCTGCCCCGCCAGGTCCACGGCGTCGAGGAACGCTTCCACGTACCGCCCGGGGGGAAGGCCGGCCGGCATCGGCACGTTCCACACCGACCCGTGCGGGCCCCGATCCTCCGCCGCCCCCGTGCCCGGATACCACGGCCACTGGTGCATGGACACGAAGCGAATGTCGGGCGTGTCTTCCACCAGGGCCTGCGTGCCGTTGCCATGGTGCACGTCCCAGTCAACGATCAACACCCGCGCCGCCCCATGCCGGCGCCGCGCGTAGTGGGCGCCGATCGCCACGTTCCCGAACAGGCAGAACCCCATGCCGCGGTCGCGCAGCGCATGGTGGCCCGGCGGTCGCACGGCCGCGAACGATCGCACCGCCCGCCCGTCGAAGGCCATGTCGATGCCGTCGAGCACGCACCCGGCCGCCGCGCGCGCCGCGTCCCACGATCCCTCGCTCACCACGGTGTCGGCGTCGAGACGCCCGCCGCCGGCCAGCGCCAGGTCGCGGACCCGCGTCACGTAGTCGGGGTCGTGCGCCAGCGCCAACTCGGCGTCGGTGGCATGCCGGCCCTCCACGTGCTGCGCCAGATGGAAGAGCTCGGGATCGTCGCGCAGGGCGCGCGGAATGGCGCGCAGCCGTCCGACGTGCTCCGGATGTCCCCACCCGGTGTCGTGGCGGCCGCAGTCCGAGTGCGAGATGTAGGCGATCGACATGGCCGGCCCCGCGGCGTCGCTCCGGGCCCGCGTCCGGCCGGCCTAGCGGAGGGGACGGCGGTGGCGGTGCATCAGCAGGAGAATCGATCCGTCCTTCACCCCGGCCGCCGACAGCGACTCGTGCTCGTTCAGGATCTCCCAGCCGTGCAGCTTGGCCACGAAATCCTCGTGGTACTTCGCCTGCGGGAAGAGCGCGGCGAGGGCGCGCTGCTTCACGGCCTCGACCGTCTCACTGGCGGGCACCTCGATGCGGACCACATCCCACACGGCCTGCATCTCGACGCGAATCGTGATCGTCTGCTCGCTCTCAGCGCCCATCCGGATGGTGGCGCGGCGGGCGCGGAGGGTGGTGACGAACGGTGCCGGCGCGCTCATGCGACCTCCGCCGGCCGGTCGAGCGCCGGGAGCGTGGTGAGAAAGCGCCGCAGCTGCATCGTGAACATGTACGAAGACCCCGTCACGCGGCTGCCCCCGTCCACGGCGCCGGCGGCGACGACGATCTCCTCGCCCCCCTGGCCGCGGAAGCTGGCCCAGCCCGGCCCCTGCTTGTCGATGAACGCGGCGTAGAGCGGATTCCGCGTCGCGAAGAACGTTCTGGCGCGCGCCAGCACCTCGTCGGGCGGCAGCGTGGTGACGTATTCCTGCATCGTTTCTGTCGACGGCTTCATGGCGGTCATTCCGGTTTCGTTCGTGTTGCCGGAGACGCGACGCGCGTCCCCGTCGCCCGCTCGGCGGGCCCCTCGTACACCAGCGGCAATTCGACGCGCAGCGTCGTCCCTTCGCCCGGCGCGCTCACGAGCACGATGTCTCCCCCCAGCATACGGGCCGTGCGGCGTGCCAGGGCCAGCCCCAACCCCGCCCCCACACGTCCCTCCGGCGCCGACCCGGCATCGGCCCGCCGGAACTCCTCGAACACATAGCGCTGCGCCGCCGGGGAAATCCCCACCCCCGTGTCCTCCACGCGGTACACCACGCGATCGTCGTGCACCTCGACCGCCGTCCGTACCGATCCCGCTTCCGTGAACGCGTACGCATTGGCGAGGAGTCCCGACAACAGCCGGACGATGCGGCGGCGGTCGCTCGCCATCGCCGGCACCGTGTCGGGCTCGGTGCTCTGCAGCTCCACTCCCTCGCGCCGGCCTCCGGTGAGCGTCAGCGCCTCGCGCATCGGCTCCCGCGGATCGAACGCACTCACGGCCGGCTCCACCCCACCCCGCTTCAACTCCGAAATCTCCAGCAGATCGGCAATCCGCGACAGCAACCCCTCGCCCGACTCCTTCACCTCGAGCAGGGCCGCGCTCTCGGCCTCGGTGAGCGGACCGGCGGCTCCGGTCTGAATTCTCGAAATGTAACCGACCAACTCGGCCAGCGGCGCGCGCAATTCCGTGGACAGGTTGGCCAGGAATTCATCCTGCAGCCGGCGCGCTTCGAGCAGGGCGGCGTACTGCCGCTCCAACTCGGCGTTGGTATCAGTGAGCGCCGAATTGGTCCGGCGCAGGTCGTCGATGAGCCGCGCCTTCTGCGCCGTGGCCGCCATCTGGTCGGCCACCATGCGCAGCAGGCTGCGGGTCTCGACGCTCAATCCGCCCGCGTTGGCAAAGTAGAAGGTGACCGTCCCCAGCACGCCCTCGCCGGTCTGCAGCGGCAGCGCCGCCAGCGACCGGAAGCCGAGTTCGTTGGCCACCTCCTGCCAGTCCTCGAGCGACGGGTCGGCAAAGATGTCCGGCACCTCGATGGCCCGGCGCTCGCTGGCCGCTTCGCCGCTGGGGCCGAACCCCAGGCGCACGCGCATCTCGCCGAGGAACTGCGTATAGCGCTCCGGCCAGTTGTGGGCGGCGGCCAGGCGCATCAGCTCCGACGCCCCATCCACGAGGTACACGCAGGCGAAGGTCGCCCCGACCACCGGGCTCACCCGGTCCAGCGCGAACTGGAACACCTCCTCGGGGCGGTCGGCGGTGAGGAAGGCGTGGACGATCTCGCGGACCGCCATCAACTCGCGCAGTCCGAAGTCGACGCCCTCGGCGGGCGTGCGGAGGCGCAATTCGCCTGACGTCGCAGATGCCTGGGTCACCAAAGGGCAATGTACGCCGGGGAGCGAATGCGGTCCAGACGGATGTTTAGACGGGTGTTTGTGATTCCCGCCGACCGCTGACCCCGGCCTGCCGACGGCTGACGGGCCCGCAGCCCGCTACTTCTTCGATAGCGCCCGGATCTCGACCCGATGCACCAGCACGTTCGGCGGCGTCGATAACACGTGCGCCACCGTCTCGGCCACGTCCGCCGGTTTGAGCGCCCACGCTTTGGCCGCCGGGTCGCCGCCGCCGAACGCGGTCCCCACACCACCGGGACTCACCACCGAGACCTTCACCCCCTGGTCCCGGACCTCCAGCAGCAGGCATTCCGCGAACGCCATCACCGCGTGCTTGGTCCCCGTGTACGCCGCGCCACCCGCAAAGGCACTCCGTCCGGCAATCGATCCGATGATCACCACGTGTCCGTGCTTCCGCGCCACCATGCCCGGCAGCAGCGCGCGCGTCACGTGATAGAGCGCGTTGAAATTGACGTCCACCTGCCGCTGCCACTCCTCGGGCGTGGTGTCGAGCAGCGGTTTGATGACGCCGACGCCGGCGTTGTTCACCAGGACGTCGGCGTCGAGGCCGGCGAAGGCGGCCGCGACCGCGGCGGGATCGGCCACGTCGACCACCACCGGCGTGCACCGCCCCCCGGCGTGGCGGATCTCGCCGGCGAGCGACTCGAGGTCGTCCGCCGAACGCGCCGCGGCCACGATGTCGTGCTCGGGGGCCAGACGGAGGGCGATGGCGCGGCCGATGCCGCGCGAGGCGCCGGTGATGACGGCGGTGGGTCTCGGCATGACGTTCTCCTGCTTCGCGGCGGCCGGCCCGCGGCGACTCACCCCAGGAGCCGCTCCACGTTCCGCACCAGGGGCGCGAAGCTCAACGATTTGTCAGACACCCGAGCGGCCTGCTCGTGCGCCAGTTCGCGCTGCCCGTGTGCGAAGAGTTCGTTCACGATCCACGGCCCCGTGCTCGGATTGCGCCACCAATCGTCGTTGAACCGTTCGGTGAGCGTCTCGTTGAGCAGTGCCTGCAACTGCCAGGCACGCAGGTACCGGGCCGCGTAGTATCGCGGGTCGACGTCCACGAAGGCGTCGGCGGGCTCGTAGCGGAAGGTCGTGGCGTCGGTGAGCAGCTGCACGTAGAGATCGGGGAGCGCGTTCCAGGCCACGTCGCCGCTGTAGAGATGCGTCTCGTAGATGAGCTTGGCGCAGTAGCGCCGCAGGAATTGCAGCTCCTCGAACCCCGCGCTGCGCAGGAAGCGCGGCACGTCGGCTTTCGACAGCGTCGTGTAGCGCGCCAGCCACCGCGGGTTCTGCATGCGGTGGTCGAACAGCATCGCGTAGCCCTCGGTGATCGAGTTGTCGCCCAGCCACCGGTATTCGAACGGCAGGTCGGGCCGGATGTACGCGAAATGGAGCGCGTGCCCCAACTCGTGGAGGAAGGTGTTCCAGTCGTTCTGTCCTCCGTGGGGGCGCAGCACGAGATACACCTCGTCGGGCACGCGCACCGGCGCGCAGAACGCCCGCGCGCGCTTTCCGTCGCGGTTGCCCGTGTCGAAGATCACCCGTCCGTGGGCGTCCGGCGCGATCCCCATCTCGCGCACCTGCCCGAGAATGCGCGTCTCCATCGCATCCGGCGGGAAGCCGGTGTCGAACGCCCGGGCGCGCATCAGCGCCAACGCATCGGCGCGCGTGGCTTCGGCGGGCACGATACCCAATTCCCGCTTCACGAACTCGGGGTACACGTCGTCCCACATCGACCGCGTGTCGCGCAGGAACCGCTCGCATTCCGCACGCAGCGCCAGCAGCGAGAACCCGGCCAGAAGATCGAAGGTGGCGTTGTACCCGTCGGCGAGATCGAGCTGCTCGGTGATCTCCCGCTCGCGCTGAAAGTGCTCCAGCCGTATCGGGGCCAGCTCCGCACGCACCAGCCGGGCCCGGGCCTGGTCGAGCGCCAGCCGCTCGGCGCGATCGGTGCTGTTCGCCAGGTCGATGTACGCCCGCTGGAAGGGCACCGTCCCCCCGCCCGGCAGGGAAATCATCGCCTCGCTCTCCCACGCGATCTCCCGTTCGTCCAACTCGGCCAACTCCCGCGAGGCCTGCGATTCCACCTGCCAGTCGAGGAGCTGCCGCAGACTCGCGTACTCCTCGCCGTCGGGGGCCGCCGCGCGGAACGCATCGAGCACCAGAGCGAGCGACTCCTCGCTCATGATCTCGGCGTACTGCTCGTAGAGCGGCGTGAGCTCGGCCGTCGGCTTGAGACCGGAGTGCGCGAGATAGTACTCGCGCGAGATCGCCTCCGTGAACGCCTGCCCCTCGTGGCGCAGCCGGTCGATGGAGAGCGGGCTCACCTGGCGACGCGCTCCGCGATCACGCCCCCCACGCGGTCCGCGGCCACTCGCTCCTGCGCCAGTGTGTCGCGATCGCGGAGGGTCACCGTCCCGTCGGCCATCGTCTGTCCGTCGACGGTGAGGCAGAACGGCGTGCCGACCTCGTCCTGCCGGCGGTAGCGGCGCCCGATGGCGCCCGACTCGTCGTAGAACACGGGGAACGCCTGCCGCAGCTCGTGCGCCAGCTTCTCCGCGAACTCCGGCATCCCGTCCTTCTTCACCAGCGGGAACACCCCGGCCTTGATCGGCGCCAGCGACGGATGGAGGCCGAGCACCGTCCGGCCCTCCGATTCCCCCTCCACCGTCTCCTCGCGATAGGCGTTGACGAGCACGGCCAGGGCGGTGCGGTCGGCCCCCACCGATGTCTCGATCACGAACGGCACGAACCGCCGATTGTTGGGCTGATCGAAATACTCGAGCTTCTTTCCCGAGTACTCCTGGTGCCGGCTCAGGTCGAAGTCGCCGCGGTGGTGCACGCCCTCGATCTCCTGGAACGCCAGCGTGCCGCCAAAGTCGAACTGGATGTCGAACGCCGCGCGCGCGTAGTGGGCCAACTCCTCGGGTGTGTGCTGGTGAAAGAGCAGCCGCGATTCGTCGAGCCCCAGCCCCCGGTGCCACTCCATGCGCTGCGCCTTCCAGTACTCGAACCAGTGCATGTGATCGCCATCCGGGTCGACGAAGAACTGCATCTCCATCTGCTCGAACTCGCGCGTGCGGAAGATGAAGTTCCCGGGCGTGATCTCGTTGCGGAAGGCCTTGCCGATCTGCGCGATGCCGAACGGCACCTTCTGCCGCGTGGACTGCTGGACGTTCAGAAAATTCACATAGATGCCCTGCGCCGTCTCCGGGCGCAGATAGACGACCGCCGCGCTGTCCTCCACCGGCCCCATGAACGTCTTGAACATCAGGTTGAACATCCGGGGCTCCGACAGCGTGCCCTTCATACCGCACGCCGGGCACTGCCCGTCGGGCGTGCCGGGCGTACCCTTGATCTTGGGGTCGTCGGCGCGGAATCGCTTCTTGCAGTTCCGGCAGTCGATCAGCGGATCGGTGAAGCCCGCGACGTGTCCGCTGGCCTCCCACACGCGCGGATGCATGAGAATCGCCGCATCGAGTCCTTCGATGTCGTCGCGCGACCGGACCATGGCGTTCCACCACCGGTCCTTGATGTTCCGCTTGAGTTCCACGCCCAGCGGACCGTAGTCCCACACCGATCCGGTGCCGCCGTAGATCTCGGAGGATTGGAAGATGAACCCCCGCCGCTTGCAGAGCGACACGAGCTTTTCCATCACGTCGGGACGGGCGCTGGGAGACATGGAAATTCGGATGTTGGTGTGAGACGACAATC
Source organism: uncultured Gemmatimonadaceae bacterium (assembly GCA_963814345.1). Taxonomy (GTDB): domain Bacteria; phylum Gemmatimonadota; class Gemmatimonadetes; order Gemmatimonadales; family Gemmatimonadaceae; genus JAGWRI01. The sequence continues at coordinate 71,512 of CAWFCT010000002.1, forward strand.
GGCAATCGACAGCGGATAGCCGACGGTTCGCCGCCGCCTCCCGACCGCTGACCTCCGATTGCTGATTGCTGATTGCAGCTACTTAAGCTAATCCCGGATGCCGCGTTCCGTCACGAATCCAGTTCGGCGCTCAGCTTGGGGGGCGCCGGAGCGGCGCGCCCCTGCAACCGGGCCACGATCCGGTCCCCATGGTACCGGCCGTTCTCGATGAACACCTTGTTGGCGTCGAAACCGGCCACCACCACCCCCGCCACGAACACCCCCGGCACGGCGGTCTCCAATGTCTCCGGATCGTGCGCGGGCACCCCGGTGGTGGCGTCGATCGGTACGCCGACGTCGCGGAGCAGCGTCAGGTTGGGCGCGAACCCGGTCATCACGTAGACCATGGAGGCCGGGATCCGCCGCTCGCCTTCGGGGGTGGTGGCCAGCACCGCCGCCGGCTCGATGGCCGAGACCCGGGTGTTCCACCGGGCAGCGATACTCCCCTCCTTCACCCGGTTCTCGAAGTCCGGTTGGACCCACGGCTTGATTCGCTTGTCGAACGTCGGCCCGAAATGGACCAGGGTCACCCGCGCCCCGGAGCGCCAGAGATCCAGCGCCGCCTCGGCCGCGGAGTTCCCACCGCCCACCACGACCACGTCCTGCTGGAACGCCTCGTGCCCCTCGCGATAGACATGGGCTACGTGCGGCAGATCCTCGCCCGGCACGCCGAGCTTGTTGGGTGATCCGAAATACCCCGTCGCCACCACGACGGCCCCGGCGCTGATCACCCGGTCCTCGCCCGATCGCGTGCGCGTCCGCACCCGAAAGGCCCCCGACCGTCCCTCGATCGCCCGCACCTTCTCGTACTGCCGCACCTGAAGGCCGAAGTGCCGGACCACGGCGCGGTAGTAGGCCAGTGCATCGCGGCGACTCGGCTTGTCTTCCGCCACCACGAACGGCATGCCGCCCAGCGAGAGCTTCTCGGCCGTGGAGAAGAAGCGCACGTAGGTGGGATAGTGGCTGATCGTGCTCGCCACCACGCTTCCCTCCACCACCACCGCGCGGAGCCCCGCCTGCTGCGCCGAGATCGCCGCCGCCAGCCCACACGGGCCGCCTCCGACGACGAGGACGTCGTACTCGACGGGCTCAGCCATGACGGCCGCTCGGCGCGCGCATCATGCCAGCCCGATGATCTGGTCGCGGCGCGTGCCCACGCTCACGAACGTCACCGGTGTTCCGACCGTCGCCTCCAGTCGATCCAGATACCGCCGCGCCGCCCCCGGCAGATCCTCCAGCTGGCGCGCCTCGGCCGTGGATGCCCGCCATCCGTCCAACCACTCGTAGCGCGGCGTGATCCCCTCCAGCGCCGCGAGGTCGGCCGGGAACTCGGTGTGCACCTCGCCCTCGAATTCGTAGCCCGTGCAGATCGCGACCTTCTCGAAGCTGTCGAGCACGTCGAGCTTGGTCACCGCCAGGTCGGTCAGTCCGTTGATCCGCGACGCATACCGCACCACCACCGCGTCGAACCAACCGCACCGGCGCGGCCGGCCCGTCGTCGCGCCGAATTCGTTCCCGAGCTGGCGCATCCGGTCGGCCTCGTCCGCCCCGAGTTCCGTGGGCAGCGGCCCATTGCCGACGCGCGTCGTGTAGGCCTTCACCACGCCCACCACCGCGTCGATCATCATCGGCGAGATGCCGGCCCCCACCGCGGCGCCCCCGCTCGTCGTGTTGCTCGACGTGACGAAGGGGTACGTGCCGTGATCCACGTCGAGCAGCGAGCCCTGCGCCCCTTCCAGCAGCACCGCGGCGCCCGTCTCGTTCGCGCGATGGATCATCAGCCCCACGTCCTCGGCCAGCGGCAGCAGCCGCTCGGCCAGACGGTCGAGCAACGCCATCGTCTCGTCGCAGGTCACGCGCTTGTCGCTGCCGAACCGCTGCAGTTGCGCGTTGGCGTGCCCGACGCCCTGCTCCACCAGCGCCTGCAGCCGGTCGCGGTGGCGCAGATCGACCACCCGCACCCCGCGCCGCGCGATCTTGTCCTCGTAGGCCGGACCGATGCCGCGGCCCGTGGTACCGATGGCCTGGCTCGCGTGGCTCTCCGCGTCCACCAGCTTGTGGTACGGCAGCACCAGATGGGCGCGGTCACTCACGTACAGCCGGCCCTCGACGTCCACGCCGTCGCGCACCAGCCCGTCGATCTCGGTGAACAGCGTGTCGGGGTCGAGCACCACGCCGTTGCCGATGGCACAGCGCACCCCCGGATGCAGGATGCCGCTCGGAATCTGGTGGAGCACGAAGTGCGAATCGCCCAGGTCCACCGTATGGCCGGCATTGGCGCCGCCCTGGTAACGCACCACCCACTGCGCACGTTCGGCGAGCACGTCTACGAGCTTGCCCTTGCCCTCGTCACCCCACTGTGCTCCCACCACGACGATGGTCCGGCGGTCGTCTGCGAACATGCGGCCCCTGGCGAAGAAAACGGTATGCAAGAAAAAACGCCCCGGGGTGCCCGAGGCGTTGAATCAATTTACCGAGCCGACCCGACCTGTCAACATGACGGGAGCGGGTCGCCGTCGGCAGTCGGCAGCAACCACGCACTGCGGACGCCCGCCGCAACTTCACCCCATCACTGCCGCAAGCACGATCCACACGGCCATCACCATCCCGAGGCCGATCTTCATCGCCGCGGCCGTCACGCGGCCGAACAGCGCGCCAGTAGCCACGCGCGTCGCGGCACGGTGGTCGCCGCGCACGGTCAATTCGGCCACCAGCGCGCCGACGAACGCCCCGACGAATGCCCCGATCACCGGTCCCACCACCGGCACGGGCACGCCGACGAAGGCGCCCACGAATCCGCCCAGAATCGCACCCCAGCCAGCGCGCCGCGAGCCGCCGTAGCGACGGGTGAACCGGGCCGCGAGCGAGAACTCGAGCAACTCGCCGATCAACGCCAGCACCGCCGTGCCCACCACGGTCGCCATGCCGACGGTACCCGGAACGGCGATGTGATAGACCAGCGCCGCCCCCACCATCACCCATGTGCCGGGCAGTCCGAGCGGAATGAGTAGCATCGAGCCCGTGAGGGCGATGACCAGCAGCACGACGGACATCAGGGCAACTCCTGAACGATGGCGGCGAGAAGCGACGCCGCGGATGCCACGCCGCTTCCCTCAAGATGCTCTACGGAATCCCGCGGCGTGTGGATTCGACGGAGTGTACCGAGCGTGGCCCGCCCCAACGTCGCGCACTGCCACCCGGCGCGCGCGAGTGCCACGCCATCGGTGAGCACGCCGAGCGGCAGCGCACGAATGCGACACGTCGTACCGGTCCGGCGCGCCGCGCGCCCGACCGCGGCGCTCAGCCGCACCGGCCGCCGCCCCGACGTGAGGAGCATCAACGCGCCGCGGTCGTCGATCGTGTCGCAGTTCACGGCGAGACCGGGCGCCCTCCCTGCGGCCCAGGCGTGCGCGCCGGCCAGCCCCACCTCCTCGGCGTCGGTGAGCAACACCCCGACTTCCGTGTCCGGCGCCAGGAGCGCCGCCGCGGCGAGCACCGTCGCCACACCCGACGCGTTGTCCACGGCGCCGGGGGACGCATTGCCCGCTGACGCAAACATCAGCAGTGCCCCGCCCGCCGCACCGGGCGCCCAGACGAACCACGGGTGCCACCACGCGGCCCCGCCCAGCCGGGCCGCCACCGACAGCAGCAGGGCCAGCCACGCCGCGAGGGTGAGCGTCGCGCCCGCGGCGCGCCACGCCAACGGATACCGCTGCGATTTGGAGTCGAGGTGCGCCACCAGCCACACCCGTGTCGAGGCGCCGCGCGTCGCAACCAGATTCGTGCCGTACGCGCCTCCCCACGGCAGCGAGGCGGCCGCCCTCGATGTGAGCCAGCGGGCCAACACGGCAACGAGCACGAGTCCCACCCCGGCGGCCACCGCGGCCGTGCCGTACGCGCCTCGGGCCTCCAGGTGGGCCGTCCCGGCGATGAGCGCCGCCGAGGAAAGCCCGACGGCCGGCATGCCGAATCGCGCCGGAACCGTGGAATAGCGGAACCGGGATTCCTGGACGCGGAAGCCCAGCGCCACCAGTCGCTCGGCGCACAGGGCGCGCGCGCGGTCGAGCGCGGGGGTCCCGGTGAAGCGGCCGCCGACGGCGAGGGCGCGGAGCAGCGCCAGCGGGTCGCCGGCGTCCACGGTCAGGCCGTGGCGGCCAGCGCTCCCCCGGCGAGCAGGGCGCGCAGCTTCGCCATCTCGCTCGGCCCGAGGGGAGTCAGCGGCGGGCGAACGAGCCCACCCCGGAGGCCCACGACGTCGAGCGCCGCCTTGACGCCGGCCACGCCCATGGCCCCCACGATCGTGGCGGCCGGCGGGGTCAACCGCGCCTGGACGGCCAGCGCGCCCGCGGCATCGCCGCGGGCCATGGCGTCGAATACGGCCAACGACAACTCCGGCGCGAACAGCGCCACGGCGAGAATCGCCCCGCGCGCGCCCGCCGCCAGCGACGCCTGGTACATCGTGCCGCTGCCGGTGAGCACGGAGAATCCGTCCCCCTGCGCGCCGACGTACCCGGCCACCAGATCGCGGTCGCCCGAGCTGTCCTTGATCCCGACGATGTTCGGATGCGCGGCCAGCGTGGTCACGATCTCCGGCGAGAGGGCGAATCCGACGTACTTGGGAATGTTGTACAGGAGCACCGGAATCGGGCTCTCATCCGCCACGCGGCGGAAGTGCTCGAGCAGCGCGTCCACCGTCATCGCGGCGGAGTAGTAGTGCGGCGAAACCACCAGCACCGCGTCGGCGCCCACCGACGCCGCATGGCGGGATCGCCGGACCACCGTGCGCGTCGCTTCCGCGCCGGCGCCGACGATCAGCAGCCGGTCGCGCGGCGTCACGGCGCGGGCCGCTTCCACCAACCGCTCGCGCTCGGCCTCGTCCAGCAGCACCGCCTCGCCGGTCGATCCGGCCACCACGACGCCGTGCAATCCCGCGGCGAGGTGGGCCCGAAGGTTGGCCTCGAACCCCGGCAGATCGAGGTCGCCGGACGTCGCGTCGAAGGTGGTGACGACGGGGCCGAAGACTCCATGCAGATCGAGCATCACGCATCCAGAAAGTTGAAGCCGCCCGGCTGGATTCCTTCGAGCGTCGGTCCGGAGGAGGGCTCTTCATCGTTCGCCGGTGTGGCCGCGGGGGCCTCGGCCGGCGCCGGCGGGTGCGGCAGCCGGCCGAACATGCGGAGCTTGAGTTCGAAGTCCGACGGATTGGTGGACGCCGCCATGGCCGTCTCGAACGTCACCTCGTGCGTCCGCACCAGATCGGCCAGATGCTGGTCGAAGGTCTGCATGCCGTACTGCTCGCGACCGCCCTCGATGTAGTCACGAATCTCGTTGATGCGCCGTCCGTCGGCGATCATGTCGCGCACCGCCGGCGTCACGATGAGCACCTCGGCCGCCACGGCGCGCCCGTTCCCATCACGCCGCTTGAGCAACCGCTGCGAGACCACCGCGTGCAGCGATTCCGCCAGCCGGATGCGCACCACTTCCTGCTCCTCGGGCGGGAACATCGCCATGATGCGGAGGATCGTACTCTGGGCATCGGGCGTGTGCAGCGTGGAGATGAGCAGGTGGCCGGTCTCGGCTGCCTTCATCGCGGTGTCGATCGTCTCCGCGTCACGCAGCTCGCCGATCATGATCACGTCGGGATCCTGACGCAGCGCCGCCCGCAATCCCATCTTGAAGCCCATCGTGTCGGCGCCGATCTCGCGCTGGGTGACCGCCGAATTGATGTCCTGGTGCAGGAACTCGATCGGGTTCTCGAGCGTGAGAATGTGCCGGTTCTGGTGCTGGTTGATGTAGTTGATCAACGCCGCCATCGTGCTCGACTTCCCCGAGCCCGTGACGCCCGTGACGAGCACCATCCCGCGCTCGGCCTGCGCCACTCTGGCCAGCACCGGTGGAAGCCGCAGCTTCTCGAACGTCGGCACTTCGAGCGGGATCACCCGCATCACGATCATCACCGTGCCGCGCTGCCGCATGATGTTCACGCGAAAGCGGCCGATGCCCGGCGCTTCCCAGGAGCAGTCGTAGTCGGTGAGCTTGTCGATGTTCGCCTTGTCTTCCTCGTTGCTCATGAGGCGAAGCGCGATAGCCCGTGTCTGCTCGGCCGTCAGCGCCTGCTTGGTGAGCCCGACCAGCTTGCCGTGGATGCGGGCCCGGAACACATCGCCCGCCTTGATGTGCAGGTCCGACGCCCCGCGATCCACTCCCGCCTTGATGATCCGTTCCATGCTCAGTATCCAGCCTCTTTGTCCACGAGATTGCGCAACGTCTCGCCCTGGTCGTACCGCGACCAGTTGTCCACGAACAACGAGAGCTGGCGGGGCCAGAATCGGAGCGGGGAAACAGCCGAAACGTGCGGGGTCAGCAGCGCCGATCGAAGCGGCCAGAGCGGGCTCGAAGGCGCCAGGGGTTCCTGCGAGAAGACGTCCAGCACGGCGCCGCGTAACCGCCCGTCGGCCAGCCGTTCAGCGAGCGCGCCCTCGTCCACCAGCGCCCCGCGGGCCACGTTGACCACGATCGCCTGCCGCGGGAGCAGATCGAGCCGCGCGGCGTTCAGCAGCCCATCCGTCCGCGGTGTCATCGGCGCCGCCACCACCACCACGTCGGCGTCCCGCAGTTCGGCCTCGAGGGCGTCGGGCCCCGCTACGCGCGCGAAACCCGGCGGCGTGCCAAGCTCCGGCCGCCTCCGGATGCCGACGCATACCGCGCCGAGCGCCTGGAAGCGTGTCGCGACCTCCGACCCGATCCCGCCGGCGCCGATCACCAGCACACGGACGTCGCCCACCTCGCGCAGCGGCGAGTCGCCCGACACGAAGAACGACTTGCTCCACTCCCTCGACCGCTGCTGGTCGACCGCCACGTCCAGACCGCGCAGGAAGTGCATCACGCCCGCAAGTACCGACTCGGCAATCGGCGGACCGTGCACGCCGGCCGAGTTCGTGAGCAGCACGTCACTGGCCACCAGCTCCGGAAAGAGCAGGCTGCCCATGCCCGCGGTGGCGGAGTGCACCCACCGCAGATTCGTGCCGGCCAGGAACAGCGGACGCGAGATGCCGAACCCGAAGTAGACCTCCGCTCCCGCGATCGCGGCCAACGCCTCGGCGCTCGGCGTCGGCGACCCGTCGCCGTCGGAGATCGTGGCCGCCCGCACGAACGACACGCGCCAACCGGGCGGCGCCGCCTGGCGGATCGTCGCCTCGCCCTCCGGCTTCAGAGCCCAATTCCGGGAGGTGGAGGCCAGATCCACCACGAGCCGCCGGTCGGTACGCGTCGTGGCGGACATCAGTCGAGGCCCATGCGCTCCCGGACATCGCTCATCGTCTGGCGGGCGATCGCGCGACAGGCGGAGGCGCCGGCCGCCAGCACGTCGTCCACCCGCTCCGGCTGTTCGCGCAGTTCCGCGGCTCGCCGGCGGATGGGTACCAACTCCTGGTCCATCGATTCCAGCAGCGCCTGCTTGCAGTCGATGCAACCCCAACCGGCGGTCGTGCACTGCTCGTACACGTGCGTCACCGTGTCGGACGCGCTGAACGCCTTGTGCAGATGGTAGATGTTGCACACGTCCGGATGCCCGGGGTCGGTGCGCCGCACGCGCGCCGGGTCGGTGACCGCCGGTCGGAGTTTGGCCCAGATCTCTTCCTTGGACTCCAGCAGCCCGATCGTGTTGCCCATCGACTTGGACATCTTCGCCTGCCCGTCCAGCCCCATGATGCGCCGGGTGGGCGTGAGCACCGCCTGCGGCTCGGGGAAGTAGTCCTCACTGCGCGAGAACGCCGCGTTCCAGCGGCGGGCGATGACGCGCGACAGCTCGAGGTGCTGCACCTGGTCCTCGCCCACGGGCACGAGATCGGCCCGGTACAGCAGGATGTCCGCCGCCTGCAGCACGGGATACATCAACAGCCCGGCGTTCACGCTCTCCTGGCGGCTCGACTTCTCCTTGAATTGCGTTTGCCGCTCCAGCTCGCCGAGCGGCGTGATGCTGTTGAAGATCCACTGCAGTTCGGTATGTTCCCGAACGGCCGATTGCACGAACAGGGTCGCCACATCGGGGTCCACGCCGGCGGCGAGCAGCGAGACCGCCATGTCCCGCCGCCGCACGCGCAGCACCTCGGGATCATACGCCACCGTGATGGCGTGATAGTCGACGATGCAGACGATCGTCGGGTGCTGATGCTGCAGCTGCACCCAGTTCTTGACGGCCCCGAGATAGTTGCCGAGGTGCAGTTCGCCCGATGGCTGGATGCCACTGAAAATTCTAGACATTTCGTGAAGCTATGAGTGCATCAGACCCCTCGCAAGCAACCGAAGCCGCCGACACGTCGCCGCGATCCGACGCGCGCGCACTGCTGGCCACCTGCGTGGCCGCCGCCGTGCGCGGCGGCGAGATCGTGCGCGCCGGCGCCGCCGACCTGTCGCGCCTGACGTGGGACGTGAAATCGCCCGCCGACTTCGTGAGCGACGTCGATCGCGACTCCGAACGCGCCATCGCCGAGCTGGTGCGGGAGCGTCACCCTGCCGCGCGCATGGTCGGAGAGGAGATGTCCCCCGATGCCGCCGCCGACCTCTCGGGGCTCGCCTTCGTGGCCGACCCGCTGGACGGTACGACGAATTTCCTGCACGGCTACCCCTGGTACGCCGTCTCCGTGGCCGCCGTCGTCGACCGCGTCCCGGTGGCGGGCGCCGTACTCAACGCGGCCACCGGCGAGCTGTTCACCGCCACGGCGGGCGGCGGCGCCCGGCGGGCGGGCCAGGCGATCAGCGTATCGGCGCTCACCGATCCGCAGCGGGCGCTCATCGGCACCGGCTTCCCGTTCAAGAATCCGGAACTGGTCGCCCCCTACCTCGGCCCCTTCGGCGAGATCACCCGCCGCACGGCCGGTATCCGCCGGGCGGGCGCCGCCGCGCTCGATCTCGCCGACGTGGCCTGCGGCCGGTTCGACGGCTTCTGGGAGTTGGTCCTGGCCCCCTGGGACGTGGCGGCCGGGCTCCTGCTCGTGCGCGAGGCGGGGGGCATCGCCACCGACCTGCAGGGGCGCCCGGCCCCGGTGGGCTTCGGTCCCGTGGTGGCCGGCAACCCAGTCATGCACGCCTGGCTCCTCGAACGGCTCGCGAACGCCTGACTGGGGCGGAAGCGTCCCGTCGAGGGTGCTCCGGGCGCTGACAATTGAACGACGGCCAACGCGGACATCGCCGGGTGTGCGGCCACGACCTCCACCGCGGCGCCCTATTCGCCCCTCGCTACTTCAACCAGTAGACCTGTCCCCGCTGCTTCATCCGCGTAATCCGCCCCATCCGCTGTTATTGTAGTTCCAGGCAGTTGCTGTTGCCGTTGCCGTTGCCGTTGCCGTTGCCGTTGCCGTTGCCGTTGCTGTTGCCGTTGCCGTTGCTGTTGCCGTTGCCGTTGCTGTTGCTGTTGCTGTTGCTGTTGCTGTTGCCGTTGCTGTTGCTGTTGCTGTTGCTGTTGCTGTTGCCGTTGCTGTTGCCGTTGCTGTTGCTGTTGCTGTTGCCGTTGCTGTTGCTGTTGCTGTTGCTGTTGCCGTTGCTGTTGCTGTTGCTGTTGCCGTTGCTGTTGCTGTTGCTGTTGCTGTTGCTGTCCCCATCTTTTTGCAGTTGCAGTTGCAGTTGCAGTTGCAGTTTCTGTGTGTTCTGTGTGCTCTGTGGCCAAACCCCTTGCGCACCGACCCTCGCCCCGATCCCTACCCCGCCATGCGCCTCGTCGAATGTGTCCCCAATTTCTCTGAAGGCCGCCGCCCGGAAGTGATCTCCGCCATTCGCGACGCCATCGCCGGTGTCGACGGCGCCACGATCCTCGACGTGTCATCAGACGATTCCCACAATCGCAGTGTGATCACCTTCGTCGCCCCACTCGACCGGGCCGTCGATGCCGCGCTTGCCGGCATGGGCGCGGCCCGCGACCACATCGACCTCACCAAGCACACCGGCGAACACCCGCGCATGGGCGCCACCGACGTCGTGCCGTTCATCCCCCTCGAAGGCACCACGATGGAGGACTGCATCGCCCTTGCCCGCGATCTTGGCGTGCGCGCCGCAGCCGAACTCGAGATCCCCATCTACCTGTACGAACGCGCCGCGGCGCGCCCCGAGCGCGAGAACCTCGCCGACGTGCGCCGCGGACAGTTCGAGGGAATCCGCGACGAGATCGGCAGGGTCGCGGCGCGCAAGCCCGACTTCGGTCCCGAACGCGTGCACCCCACCGCCGGCATCACCGCCGTCGGCGCCCGGCCCTTCCTCGTGGCGTACAACGTCTACCTCGGTCCCGCCGAGAACCTGCCCGTGGCCAAGCGCGTCGCCAAAGCCGTTCGCGGATCCTCCGGCGGTCTGCGCTATGTGAAAGGTCTCGGCCTCGAAGTGGATGGGCAGGCCCAGGTCTCGATGAACCTCGTGGACACCGAGAAGACTCCCGTCCACCGCGCCTTCGACATGGTGAAGATGGAAGCCGAGGCCGAGGGCGTGACGCCCACCTGGAGCGAGATCGTCGGCCTGGTTCCCGAGCGCGCGCTGTTCGAGACCGCCGCCCACCACCTGCGCCTCCGCGGCTTCACGCCCGAGATGGTGCTCGAGCGGAAGGTGCGCGACGCCGTGGCCGGCGGTATTTCGCTGTCGGGGTTCGTCGGGTCGGTGGCGTCGTCAGCTCCCGTGCCGGGCGGCGGCAGCGTGGCCGCCCATGTGGGCGCGCTCGGCGCCGCGCTCGCCCAGATGGTGGCCGGCCTCACCGTGGGCCGCAAGAAGTACGCGGCCGTCGACGCCGAGATGCGGGAAGTCGGCCTGCAGGCCGCGGCCCTCGTGCGCGAACTCTCCACGCTCGTCGATCGCGACGCCGAGTCGTACGCCGCGGTGAGCGCCGCGTACAAGTTGCCGCGCGAGACCGAAGCCGAGACGCGCACGCGGACGCGAAGCGATCACCGCCGCCCTGCTCGGCGCCGCCGACGTGCCCCTCGAATCCGCCCGCGCCTGTGTGCGCGTGTGCGAACTGGCCGCCACGGTGGCCGCCAAGGGCAATACCAACGCCGTGTCGGACGCCGGCGTCGCCGCCCTGCTCGCCGAAGCGGCATGCAAGGGCGCCGCCTACAACGTGCGCATCAACGTCTCGTCGCTCGACGATCCGTCGCTGGGCAAGTCGCGGGGCGACGAGGCCGCGGAACTCGTTCGGACGGCCAGCGCGTTTGCCGCCCAGGCCCTCGGCGTGGTGGAGAAGGCGATCGGCGGCTGACTGCCGCCGACCGCCCTTCTCCCCCGTTACTGCTCGCCGCCGTAGATCCCGTTGAACAGGAACTTGAACGTGCCGTGCGGCTGGCCGCGGAACAGGATCTCCGGACCGAACAGGTAGAGGTGTCCGCTCCCCATCGCCGCGGACACGGCGGCCACCCCACCCTGCAGGTAGCCCTGGCCCCAGGCCCATCCACTGTGCAGCGGCGTCGCCGTGTCGAACCAGGCCACGGGTTGCACGCCGTGCATCGCCGCGTCGGGGTTGAGGCGGAACACCGGTGAGTTCTGGAAGAACACATCCACGTGGCCGGGCACGCCTGCGCCGAGCACACTCGTGGAGTCCACCGCGGTCGTGAGCAGCGAGCCCGGCACGTAGAACTGCTCGCCGGTCAGCGGGCGCACCTCCCCCTGTGGCGTACGCTCCACGAGTTGATTCTCGAGCGGAAGCCCCAGGTCATAGGCGATCCCCGTGGAACTGCCGACGGCGATCACCGTGCCGCCGTTCTCCATGAACGACTTGAGCTGCGGCACCGTCTGCTGCGCGGTCAGGTTGCCCACCATGTACTGATACTGGGCCGGGATATCCGCCGTCCGGCCGCCGCCGAATCCGCGGCCCCCGCGCCCCCTCCCCCCGGCGCCACCCTGGAACGCCGCGTCCACGAAGATGATCACGTCGTACTTGGCGTTGAGATTTCCGGCGTCGAGTTCCTTGGGATAGATGAGCTTGTACGGGAATTCGAACTGCTCCAGCTCGAAGCGCGTCCATCCCGACGGCATCGACCCACCGTACTGATCGTAGAGCGCGATGCGCTGCGGATGCAGCTTCACGGCGTCGGGGCCTGGCGCCGCCGGCACACCGGTGAAGCTCACCCCGAGCCGCTGGGCCGCGGCTTGCAGGATGGGCTCCGTTCCGCTCGACGCCGTCACGTAGAACGTGCCCGCCGGATAGGTGATGCCGCCCGCCGACAGCGGGCTTCGCAGCCAGTAGACGTCGGCCTTGGCCGTCAACAGCCGGTTGATGACCGTGAACGCGTCGTTCTCGGCGTGGCTGAACACGAAGCCGCGAGCGCCGGCGGCGCCGGCGAGCGTGCCGGGCTGCGGCGTCGCCAGCCCGTCGATCTTCTCGAACGGCCCGGTGAACGCGTCGAGAACCCGATCGAAGTGGACCCCCATCTGGTAGGCCAGCGTCCAGCCCGCGTTGTCGTACGGACGGATCGGCGGCCCACCGGGATAGGCGAAGTCGTTCGGATAGTCCTGCGGCTCGAACATGTCGAGCACCTGCGGCCGGAACGCCTGCGCGGTCTTCACCACGTACGACCCCTTCGGATAGTGCTTGCCGTTCACGGTGAAGTCGGCCGTGGCCCGCAGCACGTCCACGCCGTTGTAGCGCAGGGCATTGATGAACCGCGTGACCGTCGGGAAGTCGGGCTGGTCGGCCGGCATGATGTAGCCGCGCGGATCCCGCTGTGCCGGATCGCGCAGGTACTGCTGGAACATGGCATCGCTCGCCGCGCCTCCGCGCCCGCGGCCGCCACGTCCGCCGGCGGCCTCCCGGTTCCCCGGCGCGCGCGCCACGGCCGAGTCCACGGCCGCGATCATCGTCGGTGTCACCGTCCAGCTGTCGCGATTGCCCTTGTCGATCGAGTTCTTCCCCATGCGATAGAGGCCGTACAGGAATTCGTCGCGCCGCCGCGACGCGATGTCGAGCACGGCGTAGTTGGCGCTCACCATGTAGTCGATGGACTGCCGGAAGTGCCACGCCTGCGGCTCGACGGGAAAGGGCAGGTCGCCGTGCGGCAGTTGCGCGGCCGGCACGAACGGGATCCGCGTCGGCGTTGGATTGCCGATGGTTTCCGTGAGCAGGCCGATCATGTTGTGGAAGTACACCGAGGTGCGGAGCCCCCCGTCCCACCAGGTGGAGTAGCTCGACCCCGAGCGCATGGTGAATCCCGGCTTGCCCTCCGCCGCGAACCGCGTGTGGATGGCCGAGCCCACCATGTCGATGTCCATCACGAGCAACGGATCGTACACGTAGTTGAACGGGTCGCGGAACGGCGGGGTGAACACCACCGTACCCGCGGGACCGGTCTGGTGATGGTTGTAGACGATGATCGGGTACCACTCCCAGAACATGACCTTCTCGTCGTTCTGCGTTTCCGGGAGGTTCGCCATGTAGAAGTCGCGGTTGTCGTCGTGGCCCGCGTACTTCTCGTAGAGCCGCGGAATGTTCTCGTTGCGGTTCAGCGAATCGGGCTCCTGCATGTACCAGTTGGCCACCAGCTGCATGCCGTCCGGATTCACGTTGGTCAGCAGCACGATGTCGTCGCGCAGAATGCGCATCGTTTCGGGATCCGTGCGCGTCAGCAGATCGTACTCGGTCTGGATGAGTTGATTGGCGCCGAGCACCTCCGTGGCGTGCAGCCCGCCATCGATCCACACCACCGCCTTGCCCTCGGCCGCCAGTTGGTGGGCCTGCGTGTCGGTGAGCCCTTCGGCCCGCGCCAGCCGCTGCTCGATCTGCCGGTAGTGTTCCAGATTCCGGATGTTCTCGGGCGCCGACACGATCAGCGTGTACTGGGTCCGGCCCTCGGCCGTCTTCCCGATCTCGACGAGCTTGGCCCGGTTCGATTCCCGAGCGATCGTCTTCAGATACGATTCGTACTGGTCGTAGTTCGGCAGCCAGTAGTCGTCGCCGATGGCATGGCCGAAATGCTGCTTGGGCGTGGTGACGTGGCCCTGGGCCTGCGCCACGCCGGCCGTGAGGAGCAGCGGGAGCACGAGGGCGCGGGACAGGCAAGACAGGCGCGACCGCATGGAGGGACCTCCAGGAGGGGACGAGGCCGGCGGCACGCCTCCCTGGCGGGCCGCGGGGTGGAAGGGGACTTCTGGAAAACTACGGGGCGGACGCGTCAACCGCTGGCGCACGGCGCGTGCCGCGCGTCAGCACCAGCGGGCCCGACTCGGTCACCGCTACCGTGTGCTCGAAGTGGGCGGAGCGCGACCCGTCGGCGGTCACGATCGTCCACCCGTCCGGGAGCGTCTTCACGGCGTGCCCGCCCACGTTGACCATCGGTTCGATGGCGATCGTGAGGCCGGGCATCAGCTTCGTGCCGCGGTGCGGCTTGCCGAAGTTGGGCACCTGCGGATCCTCGTGCATCGCCGCGCCCACGCCGTGCCCCACCAGTTCGCGCACCACGCCGTAGCCGGCGGCCTCGACCACCGCCTGCACCGCCGCCCCGATGTCTCCCACCTGGTTGCCGGCCCGCGCCGCCGCGATCCCCGCCTCGAGCGACGCCTGCGTCACGTCCAGCAGGCGCTCCGTCTCGGCGTCCACCACGCCTACCGGCACCGTCACCGCCGAGTCGGTGAACAGTCCGCGATAGCCCACTCCCACGTCGAGCGACACGATGTCGCCTTCCTGGAGCACGCGCTTCTTCGACGGGATGCCGTGGACGATCTCCTCGTTGATCGACGAACAGATGCTGCCCGGAAATCCGTACAGCCCCTTGAACGCGGGCGTGGCGCCCTCGTGGCTCCGGATGAACTCCTCGGCCACCCGGTCCAGGTCGAGCGTCGAGATCCCGGGGCGCACGGCCTCCCGGAGGGTGTCCAGCGTGGCGGCGAGGATCTTGCCGCCGTGCACCATCAGCTCGAGCTCACGGGCCGACTTCAGCTTGATCACCGGCCTCGCCCCAGCGCGTCCAGCGCTCGCGCCGTCACCGCGTCCACGGTGCCCGTGGCGTCCACCGTGGCCACCCGGGTGCCATGCGTGCGGTACCACTCGAACACGGGCGCCGTCTGCCGGTCGAACACCGCCAGGCGGTTCCGGATGGCCTCCGGCTCGTCGTCCTTGCGCCGCACGAGCTTGCCCCCGCACTTGGCGCAGGCGTCGCCCACGGCCCCCGACATGTACGGCGTCTGGCATCCGGCGCAGACCAGTCGGCTGCTCAGCCGGCGCACGATCTCGTCGTTGTCGACGTGGAAGTCGAGCACGGCGTCCACCTGGCGTCCCAGGCTGGCCAGCGCGTCGCGCAGGCCCTCGGCCTGCGGCACCGTGCGCACCACGCCGTCGAGGATCACGCCCTTCGCGTACGCCGGTGCCGACAGCGTCTCACGCACGATGCCGAGGATCACGTCGTCGGGCACGAGGGCGCCGCGGTCCATGAAGTCCTTGGCCCTGAGACCGAGCGGGGTCCCGGCCTGTGCCGCGGCACGCAGCACGTCGCCCGTGGCCAGCGTCGGCACGTGCAGGGCCTCCGCCAGGCGTGGCGCCTGGGTGCCCTTGCCCGCTCCTGGCTTGCCGAAGAGTACGATGTTCATGATACGAAGGATGACACAGAAGCGCCCCGAGGGGAATGGAACGAAAACCCCCGGCACATCGAGGCGTGTACCGGGGGATTCGCATGCATGGTCGTCTACGATCCGGCCGGCGTCAGAATCCGCCGCCGAGATTCGTCGTCCCGCCGCGGAACTTGATCCGGCCTTTCTTCATGAAGCCGTCGTACTTCCGCAGCAGCAGGTGTTGTTGCATCTGCTGCAGCGTGTCGAGCGCCACACCGACCACGATCAGCAGCGAGGTGCCGCCGAACACGAACGGCGCGTTCACCACGCTCATCAGCCACGTCGGGAACAGCGCGATCGCCGTCAGGAACAGCGCGCCGGGCAGGGTGATGCGCGAGACCACGGCGTCGATGTACTCGGCCGTCCGCGCCCCCGGCTTCACGCCGGGGATGAACCCGCCCTGCTTCTTCAGATTCTCCGCCAGGTCGACCGGGTTGAAGATGATCGACGTGTAGAAGTAGGTGAAGAAGATGTTGAGCAGCGCGAACGTGACGTAGTACCACCCGGTGCCCGGGTTGAACAGGTCGGAGAGGTCGCGCAGCCGCTGGTTGCCCATGAACTGGGCGACGGCCGCCGGAACCACGATCACCGATTGCGCGAAGACGATCGGCATCACGCCCGCCGCGTTGATGCGCAGCGGGATGTAGCTGCGCGAGGCCTCGCGCATTCGCCCGCGGGCCATCGTACGCTGCGGAATCTGGATCAGCACCTTCCGGGCGCCGACCGTGATGTACACGGTGGCGGCAACCACCGCCATCATGATGACCACCACGACGAGCAGCGAGAACGTGCCCAGCGCGCCGGTCGTCACGTACGTGTAGGCCTGGCCGATGCTCGGCCAGATCCGCTCCACGATCGAGAAGAAGATCATGAGGCTGGCGCCGTTGCCGATGCCGTTCTCGGTGATCTGTTCGCCGAGCCACATCACGAACACCGCCCCGACGGTCAGGAAGAACGTGAACTGCAGGCGGAACGCCATCCCGGGGTTCATCACCACGTTGGGCATGCTCTCGGCGAACAGCGCGAAGCCCCATCCCTGCACGGCGGCCAGCGCCACCGTGCCGTACCGCGTCCACTGCTCCACCGTCTTCCGGCCCTCTTCCTCCTTCTGCATCTTCTCGACCTGCGGCACCACGGCCGCGGCGATCTGGAAGAAGATGCTCGACGAGATGTAGGGCATGATCCCGAGCGCGAACACCGTGGCCTTGGACAGCCCGCCACCGGTGAACAGGTCGTACAGCCCCAGCAGACCACCCGACTGTTGCTTGAAGAAGTCGGTCAGTCCTACCGGGTTGACGCCCGGGGCGGTGACGTGCGCGCCGATCCGGTAGATCAGCAGGCACAGCAGCGTGAAGAGGATCTTCTCCTTCAGCTCCGGGGTCTTGAACAACCCCTGAACCGCCGCCATCGGGTTTGACTGGGCCATGTTACTCCTCGACGCGGCCCCCGGCCGCGAGAATCTTTTCGCGGGCACCGGCGCTGACCTTGAGGCCGCGCACCGTCAGCGCCTGCGTGATTTCGCCGTTGGCCAGCACCTTGCCCGGACCCTTGTTCGCCCGGAGCAGCCCGGCCTCGACCAGCGCTTCCGTGGTCACCTCGGTTCCCGCCGGCCACGTCGCCAGGTCGTCGAGCCGCACGATCTGCGCCTCGACCCGGAACGGATTGGTGAACCCGCGCTTGGGCAGCCGCCGCGTGAGCGGCATCTGGCCCCCCTCGAAATGCGGCTTGCCGCCGCCCGGCCCATGGTGGCCCGAGCGGGCCTTGATGCCCTTGTGGCCCTTGCCCGACGTCTTGCCCGTCCCCGATCCGGGACCGCGGCCGAGCCGCTTCCGATCCCGATGCGAGGCCGGCGCCGCCGAGAGATTGTGCAGGCCGATCTTTTCAGAATTGCTCACGATGTCACTCCTTCACCGGCGTCACTTCGACGAGATGACGCACCTTCTTGATTTGACCGCGGAGCGACGGCGAGTCCTGGTGGACCACCGCGTCCTGGTGGTGCTTCAGCCCGAGGGATTCGAGCGTCCGCCTCATGCGCCAGGAATGTCCGATCTTGCTCCGCACCTGGCGGATCTCAACCTTGCCGTCGGTCAACGTGTCCTTCGGCGTCTGCTTCGGCCCCTTGCCGGGGTGCCACACGAAGGTGCGTGCCATCAGACCGCCTCCTTCACGTGCGCGCGCGACCGGTAGCCGAGCGAGGCCGGCTCCACGCCGCGCTCCCGCGCCACCTGCTCCACCGTGGTCAGCGACTGCAGCCCGTTCATCGTCGCCCGCACCATGTTGTGCGGATTCGACGAGCCGAGGCTCTTGGTCAGGATGTCCGCGATACCCGCGCACTCGAGCACTGCGCGCACCGCACCGCCGGCGATCACGCCGGCACCGGGCGCCGCCGGCTTCATCATGACGCGGCCTGCGCCGTAGTGGCCCGTGATCGCGTGCGGAATCGTGGCGCCGGTCAGCGGCACCTGCACCATGTGCCGGCGCGCCGCTTCCACCGCCTTGCGGACCGCTTCCGAGACCTCGTTGGCCTTGCCGGCGGCAAAGCCCACCTTGCCCTGGCCATCGCCCACGGCCACGAGGGCGTTGAACGAGAACCGCCGGCCGCCCTTCACGACCTTGGCCACCCGGTTGATCGCGATCACGTTCTCGATCAGATCGCTGCCCTCTCCGCGGTCGCCGCGCGAGTCGCCGCCCGGGCCACCGCGCCCGCGCCCGCCGCCGTCACGGCCACCGGGCCCACGCCCGCCGCCCGGACCACCGCGTCCGCGTCCGCCACCGCCCGGGCCACCGCGCCCGCGGCCACCGCCACCACCCGGACCGCCGCGCCCGCGGCCACCGCCGCCACCACCACCGCCGCCGCCACCCCGACGGGGTGCCGGACCGGTCGGCGCAGCCGGCGCCGTCGTTGCCTGCTTCTGGTCTTGTTCCATGATTAAAACTCCAGACCGCCCTCGCGGGCGCCTTCGGCCACCGCTTTCACGCGGCCGTGGTACTGGTAACCGGCGCGGTCGAACACCACGCGAGTGATCCCTGCAGCTTTCGCCTTCTCGGCGATCGACTTGCCCACCTGCACGCTCCGCTCCGACTTCTTCCCCTCGGCCACCGCCGAGCTGGACACCGTCATGAGCGTGCGCCCGGCCACGTCGTCCACCAACTGGGCGTAGATGTGCTTGAGCGAACGGAACACGACGAGCCGCGGCCGTTCGGCCGTGCCCGTGATCCGACGGCGGACCCGAAGGTGCCGGCGGACGCGCTTCTGCTCGCGCGTCTTCGGAATGATCGCCATTACTTGCCTCCCGCCTTGCCGGCCTTCCGCCGGATCTGCTCGCCCGCGTACTTGATGCCCTTGCCCTTGTAGGGCTCGGGGGGCCGCAGGTTGCGCAGCTCTGCCGCCACCTGGCCCACCATCTCCTTGTCGGCGCCCTCGATCACGATCTGCGTCGGTTGCGGCGCCGTGAGCTTCACGCCCTTGGGGGCCTTGTACTCGATCTGGTGCGAGAACCCGAGCGCCAGCTGCAGGCCGTAGGGCCGCGCTTCCGCCTTGTATCCCACGCCCGTGATCTCGAGCTGCTTCTGATAGCCCTTCGTCACCCCTTCCACCATGTTCGCCACGAGGGTGCGCGACAGCCCGTGCAGGGCCTTGTGCCGGTCCTCATCCGAGGGACGCGTCACCTTCAGGACGTCGTTCTCGAGCACGATCCCCACCTCCCGGTGGAGCGTGCGCGACAACTCGCCACGCGGACCCTTCACCTGCACCGTCTGGCCGTTCACCGTCACCGTGACGCCCTTGGGCACCGGGATCGGCAGCTTTCCGATTCGCGACATGACGTCCCCCTACCAGACGAACGCGAGGAGCTCGCCGCCGGTGCGCTTCTGACGCGCTTCCCGATCGGACATGAGCCCCTGCGAGGTGGAGAGGATGGCCACGCCCAGCCCGTTGCGGACACGCGGGATCTCCCGCGCCCCGACGTAGCGGCGAAGCCCGGGCGTCGAAACGCGCTGCAGGTTGCGGATCACGGGCGTGTCGCCCGCGTACTTCAGCCGCACGCGCAGCACCTTCCGGCCGTCCTCGGTTTCGATCGTCTGGTAGTCCCGAATGAAGTTCTCCTGCTTCAGGATCCGTGCGATCTCGGTCTTCATCTTCGATACCGGCATATCGACGCGGCGGTGCTTCGATCCGCAGGCGTTGCGGATGCGCGTCAGCATGTCGGCAATCGGGTCGGTCATGCTCATGGTGGTGTCCCTTTCCCGCCGTATCCTCGCGGACGTGCGGAATTTCAGATGTGAACGTTGCTGCCCGATCAAACTGCAGGTCGGTCCATCGGCTGGTCGGTCGGCCGCGCTCGGCCGTTTCGAACCACCCGGCGGTCGACCTACCGTCCTTCCGTCCCTCCGACCTACCAGCTCGCTTTGCGCACGCCCGGGATCATCCCGTTCAGCGCCAGCTCGCGGAAGCAGATGCGGCAGAGTCCGAACCGCCGAAGGTAGGCGCGTGAGCGCCCGCACCGGCCGCAGCGATTGTGCTGCCGCACGGGGAACTTCGGCTTCCGGTTGGCCTTCTCGATCATGGCCTTTCGAGCCATAGCATTCTCTCCAGGTGTGAACGGCGCCTACTGCAGGCGCCCGCCCTTCTTGTCTTCGCCCTTGAAGGGCATGCCCAGTTCCTTCAGCAGGCCCAGGGCGTGATCGTCGCGCGTCGCCGTGGTGACGAACGTGATATCCATGCCGTGGATCTGTTCGACGGTGTCGTAGTTGATCTCCGGGAAGATCATCTGCTCCTTGACGCCCAGCGAGTAGTTGCCCCGCCCATCGAACGACCGTGTGGGCAGGCCCCGGAAGTCGCGCACGCGCGGGATCGAGACCGAGATGAACCGGTCGAGAAACTCCCACATGCGCGCGCCGCGCAGCGTCACCGCCGCCCCGACGTCCTGTCCCTGCCGCAGCCCGAAGTTGGCGATCGACTTCTTGGCCTTCTTGCGCACCGGCTGCTGCCCGGTGATCGTGGCCAGTTCCTCCACGACGGTATCGAGCACCTTCGGCTGCTTGATGGCCTCTCCCATACCGACGTTCAGCACGATCTTGGAGAGCGTGGGGACCTGGTGCGGATTCTTGAACCCGAACTGCTCCATCAGCTTCGGCCGCACCACGTTCTGGTAGTGCGCGCGGAGCCGCGGCGGCGGCACCGGCAGGCCGGCGCCGGCATGGGCGCCGCGAGCCTTGCCCTCGCCGCCCTTGCCGCCCTTGGCCTTGCCGCTCTTCTCCTTGCCGCCCTGCGCCTGCTTTTCCTTGGTTGCCATGGTCTATCCTCGCTCAGCGCTTGGGATGGGGGATTGCGTCCCCGCTCTTGACGCCGATGCGCTCCTTGGTCCCGTCGTCGTCCAACCGCACGCGGACCCGGGTCGGTTCGCCCGACTTCGGATCGAGGAGCATCACGTTCGACGCGTGGACGGGGGCCGGCATTTCCAGAATCCCGCTCTGCTCGTCGGCGTTCTGCGCGCGCCGGTGCTTCTTCACGATGTTGATGCCCTCGACCAGGATCCGCCCGGTCTTGGGATAGACGCGGAGGACCTTCCCCTCCTTGCCCTTGTCGTCGCCCCGCACCACGCGCACCGTGTCGCCCTTGACGACGTGGATCGGCAGCCGCGCCGCATTGATCTGGTGCCGCCGCCGGTTCACGACCCGCGATCGGTCCGTCTTGCGGTATTCGTTCTTACGCATGTTAGAGCACCTCCGGCGCCAGCGACACGATCTTCATGTATCGCTTCTCGCGCAGCTCGCGCGCCACGGGGCCGAAAATACGGGTGGCCCGCGGTTCACCCTGGTCGTTGATGATCACGACCGCGTTCTCGTCGAAGCGGATGTAGCTGCCGTCCTTGCGCCGCGTTTCCTTGGCCGTCCGGACCACCACCGCGCGCGCGACCTCCGCCTTCTTCACCGTGCCGTTCGGCAGCGCGTCCTTCACGGCGACGATCACCACGTCGCCGAGACCGGCGTATCGCCGTCGCGTGCCCCCGAGGACGCGGATCACGAGCGCCTTCTTGGCGCCCGAATTGTCCGCCACCCGGACTATGGATTCCTGTTGAATCATCGGTCGTTCCTCTTAGCGTGCGCGATCGACGATCTCGACCAACCGCCACCGCTTGTCCTTCGACAGCGGCCGGGTCTCCATGATGCGCACCTTATCGCCCATCTTCGCCGAGTTCTCCTCGTCGTGGGCTTTCACCTTCCGCGTGCGCGTCACCATCTTGCCGTAAATGGGGTGGGGCACCCGGCGCTCGAGCGCGACCACGACCGTCTTCTGCATCTTGTCGCTCACCACCAGGCCCACGCGCGTCTTGCGCGACGTGCGTGCCTGGGCGGCGGCGGTGTTGGGATTCGTCATGTCTGCCATTCCGTTGGTCGCTCCCCGCTAGCGTGCAGCCGTCGGCTGCCGCCGTTCACGCAGGATGGTCTTCAGGCGCGCGATGTCGCGCCGGATCGCGCGAAGCCGCAGCGGCTCCTCCAGCGGCTCCGAAGCACTCCGGAACTTGAGCCGG
>CAWFCT010000003.1:0-19283 GCA_963814345.1 uncultured Gemmatimonadaceae bacterium
TCCCTCGCGTCTACCAGTTTCGCCACCCCGGCGGGTGCAGGCGAAAAAGGAGCGGCCGCGGCCGCTCCCGTTGTCACTCGCATCGTGTGTGAGAGCGGGAAACGGGACTCGAACCCGCGACCCCAACCTTGGCAAGGTTGTGCTCTACCAACTGAGCTATTCCCGCGTGGCTCCAATATAGCCGCCACCGCCGCGGGCCGACAAGAACGTCACGGCCGCTCACCGAGCGCGTGAACCGCGAACCACACGCACCAGGCCACGAGCCCCGACAGCGACGCATCGCCGCCGTTCCCCGTCGCCCGCCCGTCGGCGTCCACGAACTCGGCTGCCAACCCGCCATCCAGCGCCGCCCGGCGAAACCAGTTCAGCGTCGACGCCGACTTCGGCCCGATCAGTTGGGCGCAATGCTGCACGAGGTCGGCGCCCGGCTCCCCGATGGCTTTCGCCGTACGCCGGTAGTTCGTGTCGTGCCGCTCCATGGTCTCGTAGAGCGGCAGCCAGAGTGCCGACCCGGCTGGATCGTCGTCCAGCGCCACGCCGCCGCGCAGATCGATGCTCGACGCGAACCGCTGCACGCCCTCGCTCGGCGTGAGAAAGTGGCGCAGCAGCGCGGCGCGCACCCCCTCGGGATCCTGGACGTCCCGCGCCGCCTCCTCGTCGAGCGTGCGGCGCAGCACGTCGAGCGCCTGCGCCACCACCGCATTCCCGTGCAGCGGAAAGGGGTACGGAAGCGGCGCACCCGACGGGCCCACCTCCCCGCTGTACAGCGGCCGCTCGGAGTCGCGCCGCTCCGAGAGTTCGTCGTGCGCGGCGTAGAGGGTGTCGGCCAGCACCGGTTCCTCCACGATCCGGTCGTCGCCGGTCTCGCGAATGTAGCGCTCCACCGCCACCGGGTACGCCGCCGCGCCCTCGAGCGAGAAGCCCGCTTCGAATAGCGTGCCGTCCAGATAGTCGACGCCACGCCCCGGAGCGTAGCCGTGCAACTCGCAGGCACGCAGAATCAACTCGCGCGCCAGCGGCGGATCGGCCAACTGCACCGCCGGTACCGTCCACAGCAGCGCCTGCCAGTCGCGCACCGTCACACCGGCCCCGTGCCAGGGCGCGCGGGTGCGCATCAGGTAGTAGTGCGCGTCGTCCAACGCCCGCCCCACCCCATAGAAGTAGGCGAACAGCAGGTGGCGATTGATCACCCCATCCATGGCGGCCGACCCGGTGGTCTGCTCCAACGACTGAATGGCGTCTCGCGTGCCGGCGAGCAGGTCGCGCCATCCCCGGCGGCGCAGCACTCCCACCGATGCCTGCGCGCCGTCGCGCTCCGGACCGGCGGCCAGATAGAACGCCACCTGTTCGCGCGCGCCGGCGCCGAGGCTCACCTCGCGCGCCATGGAGAATCGCGGAGCCGGACCGTCCTCCACGGCAATCGACGCCTCGCCGTCGGCCCCCAGCGCGAGCGCCACGAGCCCGGGCTCGGCGGCCCCGCCCAGCAGGACGACGTCGCCCGACCGGGCCACCTGGTGCGCATCCGCAAAGGGACGGGCCGACCGCACGCGCAACTGCCGGTGTCCGAGCGTTCCCTCGACGCCGACGCGAACCGTGCACGGCGCGTCGCCGCGGCTCTCCACCGACAGGGCATACACGGCGCCGGCCACGTCGGCGTCGCGCCCGAAGGGGGCGAACACCGTGCCGCGCACGAGCACCGAGCCGAGCTGGCAGGTGAACGTGGGCAGCCAGCCCAACGCGCGCTCCCAGACCATGGGACCGTCCGACAGTTCGCGCGCATTGCCGTCGATACTGACGGTCGGCCGCAGCAGCGGCGGGCCTTCACCGTCGATGAACCCCGGCGCGCCGGCGAACTCGATGGCCGATCGCGTGCCCCGGTGGATCATGCCGACTGCGTGTACGGCGCCGCTGGCCGGATGCACGCACGGCAGGGCCAGCCAATGATTCCCGGTCATCTGCCAGGGAACGCGCGGGATGGGGAGCGAAGACAGGGGCACGGGGTAGAGGTTAACTTTGACGGGCTTCCGGCTAGCATAATACACCCGCGGCATCACCCCAGCGACTCGCGATCCTGCATGATTCGTTCGCGCGCCATTCCGCGCCTCCTCGCGCTGCTCCTCGCCGCCCCTGCGTTGGCGCTCTTGGCGCGCTCCGCCAGGGCCCAGAGTGGTCTCAGCCACCTGGACGACGCGACCATGGTACCCAAGGGCGAGTTCCGGTTGCAGACGATCGCGGCCTGGAGCCGGTTCAACGCCCGCTTCGCCCCCGCCGGGTCGGACAGCCCCACCATCCCCCTCGGCGCGGAGTTCAGCTTCGACTCGCTCGGCATCGCGCAGCTGCCCGCACTCACCGGCACGCAGAACGGCATTCAGACGCTCAGTGGTTCACCCTTCCGGCTCTCCCTCGGCGCCATGCAGTCGGCCATCGACGCGCGGGTGGTCGTGATGCCGATCAGTCTCGAGTACGGACTCTTCCACCGGCTCACCATCGGGGCCATGCTCCCCATGGTGCGCACCCGCATGAGCATCATGTTGCGGGCCAACCCGCTCGGCACCGAGGGGAACGTCGGGGTCAATCCGGCGTCCGTGAACGCCGCATCGCTGGCCGCCGACAGTTCCGTGGTGGCCCAGATGACTCAGGCGGCGGCCGCGCTGCAGTCCACGCTCCAGGGATGCCAGGCCGATTCCACCTCCAATCCCAACTGCGGCCAGATCCTGGCGCGCCAGACCGACGTCACCGCGCTGCTGCAGAACTCGGCGCAATTCACGACGACGTTCTCGGCCGTGTACGGCGCGAATTCGCAGGATCGGGGTGGGCCGCTGGTCCCGGTTGCCGGGAGCGCCGCCGACGCGCTGATTCAGGCGCGCGTAGCCGCGTACGATTCGTCGTTCCAGGCATTCCTGAGCACCGCGCCGCGGGTCACGGCGGTACCGGCGGCAGCGGGCGGCGTGGTGGGCACCGCCGATCTGGCGAATGTGCTCCACAACCCCGCCATCGCCGGCTTCGATTCGCTGAGCAGTACCGTCCGGATCGGCCCCGGCGATCTCGAACTCAGTGCGCGCTACCTCCTATTCGACGGCTTCTCCGACTCCACCGTCGGCGATTCCACCGTCGGCGCCCCCCCGGCGGGCCTTCACGGGCGTGCGACGCTCACCGGCGTGCTCCGACTCCCCACCGGTCAGCTCGCGACGGCGAGCAACCCGCTCGACATCGCCACCGGCCACGGGGCCTCGGCGGCCGGCGCCCGCCTCGCGTTCTATTCGCAGTGGGGCACGCGGGTCGGTCTGTCGGCGGCCGGCTCCTACATGCAGTCATTCGGCAAGACCAAGTCGGGCGCGTATCCGAGCGCATACGGGGCGCCCTTTCCGCCGACCACCGCCGACGTGTATCCGTACACGCCGGGGGCGGTGGCCGCATTCGAGGTCGCTCCCCGGTTCATGCTCACGCGCCTGCTGGGCGTGAACGCGATGTACGACTTCCGGCACGTGGCCGCCAACGACTACGGCAGCCTGACGAGCGCGTCCGGGGGACTCCCCGTCACGCCGATGGCCATGCTCGACGGCGTCGCCACCGCGCCCGGCACCCTGCAGTCGGCCGGATTCGGCTTCACGTTTTCCACGGTCACGGAGTACGACCGCGGACGCGCGGTGATTCCCATCGACGTCACGTTCACGCACCTCGAAGCACTGAGCGGCGCCGCGCGGATGCCCAAGGCGTATCGCGATCAGATCCAGTTCCGGTTCTACTACCGCCGCCGCCGGAACTGACCGCGTCATGATCTCCGGCGGGTACGAGCTGACCGGGCCCGGGGCGGCGCCGACGCCGACGCCGTGTCCAGAAGCTCGGCGGCGTGCGCGCGGCTGAGCGCGCTCTCGGGATCACCGCCGAGCATGCGCGCGATCTCGGTCACGCGATCGTCGCCGTCCACCACCGCCACCCCCGCCGTGGTCACCCCGCCTGAGGCATCCTTGCTGACCCGGATGTGGTGGTGCGCGCGGGCCGCGATCTGCGGCAGATGCGTGATCGCGAATACCTGATGGCTCGCCGCCACCCTCCGCATCGTGTCGCCCACCTGCAGTCCGACCTTTCCGCCAATGCCGGCGTCCACTTCATCGAACACGAGCGTGGGCACATGGTCCAGCCGCGCGAGAATGGTCTTGAGCGCCAGCATCACACGGCTCAGCTCGCCGCCCGAGGCCACCCGGGCCAACGGACGCGGCTCATGCCCGACGTTGAGAGACACCCGGAACTCCACGTCCTCGGCCCCCTCGGACCCGATGGCGGCCCGCGGCACGAGCACGACCTCGAGGTGCCCGTCCGGCATCCCGAGGTCGGGGAGCACCTCGTCCACTGCGCGCGCGAGGCGCGTGGCCCCCGAGGCCCGCTTGCGCGTCAGCGCCGCGGCCGCGCGCTCCAGGGCTTCGGCCGCTGCGTGTTCGCGGTCGCGCAAGGTACGCAGGTCGAGACCCGACGAATCGATGAGATCCAGTTCGCGCCGGGCCTCCCGCCCCTGGTGCATGACGTCGGCGAGCGTGGGCCCGTACTTCTTGGTGAGCCGGTAGAGCACGTCGCGGCGGCCGCGCACCTGCTCCAGCCGCCGCGGATCGAGATCGACGTCCTGCTGGTAGCGCTCCAGCTCGCGCGCCACCGCGTCGAGCGCGTAGTACGCCGTGTCGTACGACTCCTGAAGCCGCTCCAGACCGGGGTCGAGACGCTGCAGCTGGTGCAGCGTCCGCTCGAGCGCCGCGAGCTGCGCCAGGATTCCCTGCTCGTCGGCCGTCAGCCCCTCCTGCGCGGTGGCGGCCAGCCCGCGCAGCTCATCGGCATTCTCCAGCCGGTTGGCCTCCTCCTCCAGCCGCGCGTCCTCGCCGTCCACCAGTTTGGCCTCTTCGATCTCCCGGGCCACGTGCCGCAGGTAGTCCGAGCGCCGCTGTGCCGCCTGGGCGCGCTGTTCCAGATCGGCGATCTCGCGACGGATCTCGCTCAGCGTGCTGAATGCTTCGCGCACCCCGGTGCCTTCGGCGCCCGCATCGCCGAACGCGTCGAGGATGGCCCGCTGCGACTCGCCGTCCAGCAGTGACTGGGCCTCGTGCTGCCCGTGCAGGTTCACCAGTTGCCGCCCGATCTCGGCCAGGAGCGTGGCCGTCACCGTGGAGCCGTTCACCCAGGCCCGCGCGCGCCCCGGCGCCACCTCGCGCTTCAGCACCACCAGCCCGTCGTCCACCTCCACGCCGTGCGCATCGAGCAGGGCCAGCAGTTCCGGACGGTCGCCGGCCTCGAACACCCCCTCCACCACCGCCTTGCTGGTGCCGGTGCGGATCAGGTCGGTGCTCGCCCGCTCGCCGAGCAGCAGTCCGAGCGCGCCGACGATGATCGACTTGCCCGCGCCCGTTTCCCCCGACAACACGTTGAACCCCGGGGCCAGGGGCAGTGTGAGCGACTCGATGATGGCGAAGTTGCGGATGCGCAGTTCGATCAGCATGCCGGCGATTGGTCTCGCTTCGGAAGCCCCCCCCACCCCAGCTTCTGCCGCAGCGTGGCGAAGAAGCTGCTGCCGGGGAATCGCACGACCCCGATGCCGTGCGCGGCGCGACGCACGCGGAGCGTCTCACCCGTGGCGAACGTGGTACCGGGCTGACCGTCCACCGTCACCAGAAGTTCTTCGGGGCCATCTTCCGACTGCACGGTGACCACGGAATCGGCGGGCAGCACCACCGGCCGGATGGCCAGGGCATGCGCCGACACCGGCGTGACGAGCATCGTCTCGAGCGTCGGGAACAGAATCGGGCCGCCGGCCGACAGCGAGTAGGCCGTGGAACCGGTCGGCGTGCAGACCACGACGCCGTCGGCGGCGTAGCTCGCCACCGTCTCGTCGTTGGCCGAGACGCGCAGCGTGACCACACGCGCGAAACCGCCCTTGTGCAGTACCACGTCGTTGAGTGCGAACCAGTCCTGCCGCTCGCGCCCCGACGTGTCGAGTACGGTGGCATGCAGGGCAATGCGCGTCTCGACGGTGTACTCGCCGCGCGCGAACCGCGTGAGCGCCGACTCGAACTGGTCGACCGGCGTGCCGGTGAGGAAGCCGAGGCGGCCCAGATTGACGCCGAGAATCGGTACCTGGTTGGCCTGCAGGAGCCGGGCGCCGCGCAGCAGCGTGCCGTCCCCGCCCAGGGTGAGGAGCGCATCGAGTGCCGCCGGGTGTTCGAGCAGCGCGCCCGGCGCCCCCTCCTCGAGCAGGTCCTGCTCCACGAACAGCTCGATGCCCAAGCGGGGCGCGATCTGGCCAAGCGAGCGCAGCACTCCCCCGAGCCCGGCATCGACATATCCGCGATGCCCGATCACGCCGAGGCGAATCACCCGGCCATCGCCTCGCTCTCGTGCAGCGCCCGCACGCGGTCGGCGATGCCCTCGGGCGTGAGTCCGCACGCGTCCAGCTGGCGCGCCCGTGGCGCCGCATACACGATGCGGTCGGGAACGCCGAGTGTCGCGACATGCACGGCGGGGTCGTGCCGCTCGATGGTCGCCGCCATGTAGGCGCCGAACCCGTTGACCACGGTACCTTCCTCGACGGTGAGCACTTGCTTGTGCTCGGCCAGCACGGCGGCCAACGTCACGGCGTCGTACGGCTTGAGAAAGCGGCAGTTCACCACCGTGACGTTCAGCCCTTCGGCGGCGAGTGCGTCGGCCGCGGCCAGCGACGGACCGACCATCGTGCCGACGGCGAAGATCGCCACTTCGGCGCCGTGCCGCAGCACCTCCCACGTGCCGAACGGCACGGGTTCGATGCCCGCGATGTCGGGGGTGTCGTCGGGCACCGCGGCGCGCGGATAGCGCAGACAGAACGGCCCCTCGTCGTGGCGCAGCCCGGTGCGGAGCAGCGCCAACATCTCGGCGCCGTCCTTCGGCGCCGTGACCGTCATGTTCGGAACCGCCAGCATGTAGGCGATGTCGTAGAGGCCCATGTGGGTCTCGCCGTCCTCGCCCACGAGCCCCGCGCGATCCATGCAGAACATCACGGGCAGCGACTGGATGGCCACGTCGTGGATGATGTTGTCGAAGCCGCGCTGCAGGAACGTCGAGTAGATGGCGACGACGGGGCGCAGCCCGCGCGTGGCCAGACCGGCCGCGAACGTCACCGCGTGCCCCTCGGCAATACCGACGTCGAAGAACCGATCGGGCAGCGCCTTGGCCACGAACGCGGTGCCGGTGCCGCTGGGCATGGCCGCGGTGATGGTGACCACGCGCGGGTCCTCGGTGGCCAGCTTGAGCAACCCCTTTCCGAAGACGGCCGTATAGGCCGGGTTACTCGTGGACACCTTGAGCGGCTTTCCGGTGGCCGGGTCGTGGCCCGGCGGCAGCGCGTGCCACTTCTCGCCCGTGGAGTGCTCTCCGGCCGGGTAGCCTTTGCCCTTCTGCGTGACCACGTGCACGAACCGCGGACCCGACATCTTCCGGACGGCGGTGAACGTGTCGAGCATGGCCGGAATGTCGTGGCCGTCGATGGGGCCGAAGTAGCGGAAGCCGAGTTCCTCGAACAGCACCCCCGGCGTGAGGAACGACTTGACGCTCTCCTCCCACTTCTTCACCCAGCCGCTCACGCCGGACAGCGGCCGGGGCGCCTTGTCCATGATGTCGCCCAGCGCCGAGCGGAGCCGGTTGTACAACGGGTTCCGCTGCACCGAATTGAGATACTTGGACATGGCGCCGACGTTGGGCGCGATCGACATCTCGTTGTCGTTGAGCACGACGACGATGTCGCGGTCCGAATGGCCGGCGTTGTTCAGCCCCTCGTAGGCCAGCCCGCTGGTGAGCGCGCCGTCGCCGAGCACCGCCACCACCTTGTACTGATCCCCGCGAATGTCGCGACCGGCCGCGATGCCGAGCGCCGCCGAGATGGCGGTGGCGGCATGGCCGGCACCGAAGGCGTCGTACTCGCTCTCGGCCCGTTTCAGGAAGCCGGAGACGCCCCCCTCCTTCCGCAGGGTCTCCATCCGATCGTTGCGGTCCGTGAGCAACTTGTGCGGGTAGCCCTGATGACCCACGTCCCAGACCAACTGGTCGTTGGGCGTGTCGAACACCGTGTGGAGTGCGATCGTCAGTTCCACCACGCCGAGCCCCGCCCCGATGTGGCCGCCGGTGCGCGAGCAGACGTCCACCAGCCGGGCCCGCATCTCGTCCGCAAGCGCGGGCAGTTCGCTGCGGGGGAGGGCGCGGACGTCGGCCGGGGAGTGGATGCGATCGAGGATGCTCATTGGGCTCTGTTTCCGATTCGGCTGTGGTACAAAGGTACTATGATCGGCGCGTGATGATGAATCGCGCCAGCCGGTCCAGACCATGGGTCAACAGGCCGGCCCGCGCCAGCGCCGCGCACCCGTCGGCGACCAGCGCGTCGGCACGGGCCACGGCGCCGGCGACCCCGAGCAACGCCGGATAGGTGCTCTTCCCGAAGGCCTGGTCCTTGCCGGCCGTCTTCCCGAGCTGGTCGGTGGTCGCGGTCACGTCCAGTACGTCGTCGGCAATCTGAAAGGCGAGCCCGGCGCTGGCGCCGAACCGCTCGAGTGCCGCCAGCCGGTCGGCCGGCGCCCCGGCCGCCAGTCCGCCCAGCGTCACGGCGGCCGCGATCAGCGCTCCGGTCTTGGCACGGTGGATGCGCTCCAGATCGCCGAGGTTCAGCGACCGGCCCTCCCCCTCGAGATCGAGCAACTGTCCGCCCACCATGCCGCCGGCGCCCGACGCCCGCATCAACTCCAGGACGATCCGGCCGACGACGTCGGGGGCGAGCCCCATGGCGCGCGCCGCGTGCGCCGCCTCGCGCGCCGCCAGCGGGACCATCGCGACGCCGGCCGCCGTGGCCGCCGCCACGCCGAACACGCGGTGCACCGTGGGCCGCCCTCGCCGCATGTCATCATCGTCCATGCACGGCAGGTCGTCGTGCACCAGCGAATAGGCGTGTACCACCTCGATCGCGGCGGCGAGGGCGGCCCCATCGCCCGTTCCACCCGCCGCGCGATGGGAGGCCAGGAACAGCACACCGCGCAGCCGCTTGCCTCCGCCTTCAAGACTGTAGCGAATGGCCTCGCCCACCGGGCCGGGCAGGCGCGCCGCCTCGCGGGACACCAGATCGGCCAGTGCCGCATCGACCGCCGTGCGATCCGCCGCGAACTCCTCGGCCCGTTCAGTCACGCAGGTCGGTGACCTCGAACGTCCCATCCTCGCGCTCCACCAGCCGCTGCACCTGGGCCTCCGCCTTCGTCAGTTCCGAGGTGGCGTCGCGAAGGCACGCGATGCCTTCCTCGAACAGCGTCAGGGAGCGTTCCAGATCCAGGGTATCGCTCTCCAACTCGGAGACGATCTCCTCCAGACGCTTCAGTCGCGTTTCGAAGCTCATGCGCTCTCCTTGATCTCCGTGACGCGCGCCCCGACGTCTCCGTCGCGCAGGGTCAATCGGAACTCGCCGTCCACGGCGAACTGCCGCACCGATCCGAGCACGTGCCCGTCCGGGTCGCGCGCCACCGCGTAGCCGCGCTGCAGCGTGGCCAGCGGACTCAGGGCTTCCAGGCGCCCGGCCAACGTGTGCACCAGCGCCCGCCGGCGTTCCACGGCGCGCCGGGCGAGCGCATCCAGCGAGCCGCCCGCCCGGTGCAGGCGCAGACGCCCGACGTCCACCCGCGAGATGACCGAGCGCCGCAGGCGGACGCCCAACGCGCGCACCTCGGCGCTCAGCTCGCTCACCGCCCGCACGGCCACCTCGGCCGCCGCCGACGGCGTCGGCGCGCGCAGGTCCGCCACCAGGTCGCAGATCGTCACGTCCACCTCGTGGCCGACCGCCGAGATCGTCGGGATGGGACAGGCGGCCAGTGCACGCGCGACGTGCTCGTCGTTGAACGCCCACAGGTCCTCGCGCGCCCCCCCGCCCCGTCCGATGATCACCAGGTCGGCGTCGTTCCAGCGCGCCACCCGGTCGAGCGCCGCCACCAGTTCGCCGGGGGCGGACTCTCCCTGCACCGCGGCCGGCACCACCACCACCTCCACGCCCGGCGCGCGCCGCCGCACCACCGCGGTGATGTCGTGCAACGCCGCGCCGCTGGGGCTCGTGACGACGGCGATCCGCCGCGGGTACCTGGGAATGGGCCGCTTGCGCTCGGGCGCGAGCAGCCCGTCGGCCTCGAGCCGGGCACGCGTCTCCTCGAACGCCTTGCGCCAGAGTCCATCGCCGGCGGCTTCCATCCGGCGCACCATGAACTGCATCTCGCCCCGCGCCGGATACACCGAGAGCTGGCCGAGCGCCGAGATCTGCATCCCCTCGTCCGGGGCGGCGGGAATGGCGCGCCGGTCGCGCGACCAGACCACACAGCGGATCTGCGCCGTGCCGTCGCGCAGCGTGAAGTACCAGTGCCCGTTGCGGTGCGCTTTGAAGTCGCTCACCTCTCCGCGCACCCAGAGCGGTGGGAAGGCCCCCTCGATGACGTCCTTGGCGGTCTGCGTGAGCGTGGCCACCGCCACCGCCGTCTCGGCGGACTCGCCGGGGGCCGCCTCCACCGGCACCTGACCGGGCGGCGCGAAGAGGTCGAAACCTCCCGCGTCCGACCCGCGGGGCTCGTGCCGGCGGGGCATCAGCCCAGCGCGCGGGACGCGGCGCGGGCCGTGTTCTGGAGGAGCATGGCGATCGTCATCGGCCCCACACCACCCGGCACGGGCGTGATGAGCGATGCCACCGACTTCACCCCGTCGAAGTCCACGTCGCCCACCAGGCGGTAGCCTCGCTTGGCCGACGCATCGGGCACCCGGTTCATGCCGACGTCGATGACGACCGCACCCGGCTTCACCATGTCGGCCGTAACGAGGTTGGCCCGGCCCACCGCCGCAATGATGATGTCGGCGCGCCGCGTGTGTTCCGCGAGGTCACGCGTGCGCGAGTGACAGATCGTGACCGTGGCGTCGGCGTCGGCGCCCGACTGGATGAGCAGCGACGCCATCGGCTTGCCGACGATGTTGCTGCGCCCGATCACCACGACGTTGGCGCCGCGCGTCTCCACGCCGTACGAGCGCAGCATGACCATCACGCCGGCGGGCGTGCAGGGCGCGAAGCACTCCTTGGACCCCGTGAGCAGCAGCCCGACGTTCGTCGGGTGGAAGCCGTCGACGTCCTTTTCCGGACTGATGCGCCGGATCACGGTGTCCGGGTCGATGTGTTTGGGCAGCGGCATCTGCACGAGAATGCCATGCACCGTCCGGTCGGCATTGAGCCGGTCGACGAGCGCCAGCAGTTCCTGCTCCGTGGTCGACGCCGGCAGCGTGATCGTGTCGGAATGGATGCCGACCTCGGCCGAGGCCCGCCCCTTCGATCGGACGTACACGGCGCTCGCCGGATCGTCTCCCACGAGCACCACCGTCAGTCCCGGCGTCATGCCGCGCGCCTTCAGCGCCGCCGTCTCGTCGGCCACGCGTTCCCGAACCTTCTTGGCCAGCGCGACACCGTCGATCAGCGCGCCGCGCGTCATCGTATCATCTGGCAAAATCCACCGCCCTCGTTTCGCGAATGAGCACCACCTTGATCTGCCCGGGATACTGCAGCTCCCCCTCGATGCGCCGGGCGATCTCCTCGGACAACGTCGTCATGCGCGGATCGTCCACCTCGTCGGGCGTCACGATGACCCGCACCTCGCGCCCCGCCTGAATGGCGAAGACGCGTTCCACGCCCTTGTAGCTCGAGGCGATGCGCTCGAGCCCCTCCAACCGCTTCACGTACGTCTCGAACGCCTCGCGCCGCGCGCCGGGCCGCGAGCCCGAGATCGCGTCGGCCGCCTGCACCAGCACCGAGATCTCGCTCTCGTGCGGCACGTCGTCGTGGTGCGCCGCGATGCAGTTCACGACGAGCGGATTCTCGCCGTACTTCGTGGCCACCTCCACGCCCAGCTGCACGTGCGTGCCCTCGTGCTCGTGCGTGAGCACCTTCCCGATGTCGTGCAGCAGCGCGCCGCGCTTGGCCATCGCCACGTCGAGCCCCAGCTCGGCGGCCATGATCCCGGCCAGCCACGACACTTCCTTGGAATGCTGCAGGATGTTCTGCCCGTAGCTGGTGCGCCAATGCATGCGCCCCACGAGCTTGATCAGCTCGGGGTGCAGCCCGTGGACACCGGCTTCGTAGGCCCCCTCCTCGCCGAACTCGACGATCTGCGTTTCCACCTCTTTGCGCGACTTGTTGACCACCTCTTCGATGCGCCCCGGGTGGATGCGCCCGTCGGTGACGAGCTTCTCGAGCGCCAGACGCGCCGTTTCGCGGCGAATCGGATCGAAGCAGGAGACGACCACCGTGTCGGGCGTATCGTCGATGATCACGTCCACGCCGGTGGCGAGTTCGAAGGCCCGGATGTTCCGCCCCTCGCGGCCGATGATCCGCCCCTTCATCTCGTCGTTGGGGAGCGACACCGCCGAGACCGTGCTCTCGGCCGTGTGTTCGGCGGCGATGCGCTGGATGGCCAGGGCCACGATCTTCTTGGCCTCGCGCTCGGCGTTGCGGCGCGCGCCCTCGCGAATCTCGCGAATGCGATTGGCGGCGTCGGCTTGCGCCTCCTCCTCCATCCGTCGGATGAGTTCGGCTTTGGCATCCTGCGCCGACATGCCGGCCAGCTGTTCCAGCCGGCGGCGCTCCTCGCTCACGATCTTCTCGAGTTCCAGCTCGCGGTCGGCCACCGCCTTCTCGCGGCGTCCGAAGTCGCTCAGCCGGCGGCTGACGTCCTTGTCGCGCTGATCGAGCGCATCGACCTTCCGGTCGAGTTGCGTTTCGCGTTCCTCGAGCCGGCGCTCCTCGCGCTCCACCTCTTCGCGCCGGCCGCGGGCTTCCTGCTCGAACGTCTCGCGGAGCTTGATCAGCTCTTCCTTGCCGGAAACGATCGCACTCTTGCGCAGCGTCTCCGCCTCGCGCTCGGCATCGGCGACCACTCGCTTGGCCACCTCCTGCGCGGTAGACTTGGCCTCCGCCTGGCGGCGGAGTTCGGCGGCCCGTCCGGCGCGCCGCCCGAATATGAAAAACGCCGGCGACGCAACAACCAATGCGCCGAGCGCGGCGAAGATCGCGGTGACGTTCATCTGGAATCTATGCTCCACCGCGGGATGCGGTCCGCGGAAACGGGGAGAACCACGACCCGAAGGGAGCGCGCGGTGCACCGATTCCGGCCACACACCGACGAAGGGCATGAAGCGGGACGGGCTAACTCCCAAGCGCGCTTGGACCTACGGGCCAGACGGCTACTCGAACCAAAGCTACGGACCGGCACCGGAAAAGGCAATCCGACTTCCGCCCACCCCGCCTTGAAATAACCCCCGGCTCCCGCGAAACTCCACGCAACGCCTTGCGAGGGAAATGCGTAGCATGGAGCCGAGTAACGTATCCGATCCGCGATACTACCATAAAGTCGTCGACTGCCAGTGGGGGTGCCCCGCCCACACCAACGTCCCCGAATACATTCGATTAATCGCGCAGGGCCGGTACACCGATTCGTACATGCTGAATCGCGTGTCGAACGTGTTTCCCGGCATCCTCGGCCGCACCTGCGACCGCCCCTGCGAGCCCGCCTGCCGCCGCGGTCGCGTGGACGGCAAGCCGGTCGCCATCTGCCGGCTCAAGCGCGTCGCGTCGGATCTTCGCGACGACATCCAGGACCGGCTGCCCGCCATTCCCGACAAGAAGAACGGCAAGCGCGTGGCGCTCATCGGCGCCGGGCCCGCTTCGCTGACGGTCGCCAACGATCTCATGCCGCTCGGCTACGAGTGCGTGATCTACGAGAAGCTCCCGCAGGGCGGCGGTCTCATGCGCTACAACATCCCCGCCTTCCGGCTCCCGGCCTCCGTGCTCGATGAGGAAGTGGACAACATCCTCAACATGGGCGTGGACATCCGCTACGAGACGCCGGTGGAGAGCCTCAAGGCGCTGCTCGGCGAGGGCTACGATGCAGTGTTCGTGGGCAGCGGCGCCCCCAAGGGCAAGGAACTCGACATCCCCGGCCGCTGGGACACCGAGCAGGTGCACATCGGCATCGAGTGGCTCGGGTCCGTGCACTTCGGCCACATCGAGAAGATCGAACCTCGCGTGCTCATCATCGGCGTGGGCAACACGGCCATGGACTGCTGCCGCACGTCCAAGCGCCTGGGCGGCACCGACGTGAAGGTCATCGCGCGCCGCTCGCGCCCCTACTTCAAGGCCTCGCCCTGGGAGCTGGAGGACGCCGAGGAGGAGGGCATCGAGATCATCGAGAACCATTCGCCCAAGCGCTTCGTCGTCGAGAACGGCAAGCTGGTGGGGATGGAGTTCGAACGACTCGAGTGGAGCGAGGTGAACGGCCGGCAGAAGAGCAAGGTGCTCGACACCGTCGTCATTCCCTGCGATACGGTGATCCTCGCCATCGGACAGGACAACGCGTTCCCGTGGATCGAGCGCGACATCGGGCTCGAGTTCGACCCCAAGTGGGACATGCCGATCGTCGACAAGACGACGTTCCAGAGCACACGCGACGGCGTGTTCTTCGGCGGCGACGCGGCCTGGGGACCGGAGAACATCATCTGGGCGGTGGAGCACGGACACCAGGCCGCGATCTCCATCCACAACTACTGCCATGGCGTCCCCGTCACCGAGCGACCGGCCGACGGGATGAATCTGGTGAGCGCGAAGATGGGCATGCACGCGTGGAGCTACCACAACGATTACAATCCGTCGCCCCGCGCCCAGATGCAGCACGAGGAACTGGTCAAGCGCTTCTCCGACGTGGCGGTGGAGGTGGAGCTCGGCTTCTCGCCCGAGCAGACGGCGCACGAGGTGCAGCGCTGCCTGAACTGCGACATCGAGACGGCGTTCACGAGCAAACTGTGCATCGAGTGCGACGCCTGCGTCGACGTCTGTCCGGTGAACTGCCTCACGATCACCCACGACGGCGGCAGCGAGGCCGATCTCCGCACCCACCTGTCGGCGCCGGCGCTCAACCTGGAGCAGGCGGTATACGCCTCCGCGCCGCTGCCGCAGACGGGACGGCTCATGGTGAAGGACGAGGACGTGTGCCTCCACTGCGGCCTCTGCGCCGAGCGGTGTCCGACCGCCGCCTGGGACATGCAGAAGTTCGATCTGATACGGGCCTACGCGGGCCGGAGTGCTTCATGAGCGGCGTGAACGACTTCGCATTCAAGATGGCCACGGTGAACGGCACCGGCTCGGCCAGCGCGAACGGCCTGCTCATGCAGGCCATCTTCCGAATGGGCATCCCGGTCACGGGCAAGAACATCTTCCCGTCCAACATCCAGGGTCTGCCCACCTGGTACGAGATCCGCGTGAGCGGGGACGGGTACACGGCCCGGCCCGAAGCCATCGATCTCGTCGTCGCCCTCAACACGTCCACGTACGACCGGGACGTCGCGGCGGTCCGGCCCGGCGGCTATCTGGTGTACGATTCGTCGTGGCCGCTCGACGCCGATCTCATCCGCGACGACATCACGCTGCTGGGCGTGCCGTTCGGACATCTGTGCGTGGAGAACTTCGAGGGCGACCGGACCCGCACGCTGCTCCGCAACATCGTGTACACGGGCACGCTCGCCGCGCTGCTCGGCATCGACATGGACATCATCGGCGAGATGCTCCGCGAGAAGTTCTCCAAGAAGAAGTCGCTGCTCGATGCCAACTTCCGCGCCATCGCGCTGGGGCACGAGTACGCCGTGCGCAACTTCGAGTGCCCGCTCTCCTTCCACCTCGAGCGGATGAACGCCACCGCGGACGCCATCGTCATCGACGGCAACACGGCGGCGGCGCTCGGGGCCGTGTTCGCGGGCGCCACGGTGGGGGCCTGGTATCCGATCACACCGTCCACGTCGCTGATGGAAGGCTACAAGATGTTCTGCGAGCGGTTCCGCGTGAACAAGGAGACCGGCGAGCGGAACTACGCCATGATCCAGGCCGAGGACGAACTGGCTGCCGCGGGCATGGTGATCGGCGCCGGTTGGGCGGGTGCCCGCGCGTTCACGTCCACCGCGGGCCCGGGCATCTCGCTGATGGAGGAATTCATCGGCCTCGCCTACTACGCCGAGGTTCCCTCGGTGTTCTTCGACGTTCAGCGCACCGGGCCCTCGACCGGCATGCCCACGCGCACCCAGCAGGGCGACCTGATGGCGGTGGCCTACGCCTCGCATGGCGACACCAAGCACATCGCGCTCTATCCGAGCAATCCGGCCGAGTGTTTCTACATGGCCCGCGATGCGTTCGACCTGGCCGAGCGATTCCAGACCCCGGTGTTCGTCGTCTCCGACCTCGACATCGGCATGAACGACTGGATGGTGCCCCGGCTCGCCTGGGACGACGCCTACGTGCCGGACCGCGGCAAGGTGCTGAGCGCCGACGACCTGGAGAAGATCCAGAAGTTCGCCCGCTACACCGACGTCGACGGGGACGGCATCGCCGCCCGGTCGCTCCCCGGGGTGCATCCCAAGGGCGCGTACTTCACGCGGGGATCGGGACACGACCGGAACGCCGCCTACACCGAGGACGCGGACGCCTACCAGGAAGTCGTGGACCGCATTGCCCGCAAGATCGCGGGCGCCGCGGCGGCCGTCCCGGCACCCGAAATCCGGCGCCAGGCCGGCGCCGAGATCGGACTCGTGTCCATTGGCGGATGCCACGCGGCAATGCTTGAAGCCGTCGACCGGCTCAAGGCCCAGGGGATGGCGGCGGACTACATGCGCATTCGCGGATTCCCGTTCGATACGCCGGTCGCCGACTTCCTCAACGAACACGATCTCGTCTTCGTCGTCGAACAGAACCGCGACGCGCAGCTCCGATCGATGCTCGCCATCGAGACCGGAGTGCCACGCGATCACATGATCCCCATTCTCGACTACGGCGGACTGCCACTCACGGCGCAACGCGTGGTGACTGCCGTGGCGGCCCACCTTCAGAGAGCGGTCGCATGACGTCCATCGCCAAACCTCCGGTCCGGCACCCGTCGCTCCCCAAGAACGCGCTCGGGCTCACCCGTCGCGATTACGAGGGCGCGATGTCGACGCTGTGCGCCGGCTGCGGCCACGACTCGGTGACCGCCGCCATCGTCCACGCCTTCTGGGAACTGGACGTGCCGCCGCATCGCGCGGCCAAGATGAGCGGCATCGGGTGCTCGTCCAAAACCACGGCGTACTTCATGCGCCAGTCGCACGGATTCAACGGCGTGCACGGACGCATGCCCGCCCTGGCCACCGGCGCCAATGCCGCCAACCGGGGACTGGCGTTCATCGGGATCTCGGGCGACGGCGATTCGCTGTCGATCGGCCTCGGCCAGCTCAGCCACGCCATCCGCCGCAACGTGAATCTGCTGTACATGCTCGAGAACAACGGCGTGTACGGGCTCACCAAGGGGCAGTTCTCGGCGTCCGCCGACGTCGGTTCCACCTCGAAGAAGGGGGAGGCCAACGAACAGCGGCCCATCGACCCCGTGCTGCTGGCGCTCAGCCTCGGCGCCACGTTCGTGGCCCGCGGCTTCTCGGGCGACAAGGCGCAGCTGGTGCCGATCATCAAGGCCGGCCTGCGGCACAGCGGATTCGCCCTCATCGACATCATCTCGCCCTGCGTGAGCTTCAACGATCACGTCGGCTCCACGAAGAGCTATCGCTACACCCGCGAGCACTACGAGGAGCTGGCGCCCGTGGACTTCGTTCCCCTGCAGCGCGAGATCAGGGCGCCGGAAGGCGCCGACGCCACGATGTCGGTCACCATGCACGACGGCAGCGTGGTGCGCTTCCGCAAGACCGGCGACGATTACGACCCCACGGACCGCGACGCGGCGTACGCCCACGTGCGCCGGCACCAGGAACGCGGCGAGGTGGTCACCGGGCTGCTCTACATCGACGAGCGGACCCGGGACATGCACGACGTCAACCGTACGACCATGACGCCGTTGGTGGAGCTTCCGTACAGCGCGCTCTGTCCCGGTAACGCCGCGCTGCAGGAGTTGCAGGCCGACTACCGCTAGCCCGCCGCTCCGATCGGCTACGCCGGCAGCGCCCGGCGTTCCAGGAGCCGCCCGCCGAGCTCGCGCGATTCGATCGCGTTGGGTCCGGCGGGCGTGTTGCGCGCGGTCGCGCGCGTGGGGATCGACCCCGCCACGGGAATGCGCAGGAACGCGGCCGCGGCCGCCGCCGATTCCTCGCCCGGCCAGTAGTCGCTGTGCCCGTACAGACGGCCGGCGTGCGCCATCTGCGCCGTCGCGAGCCAGGTGGACCCGGGTCCCCCGTGGCGCCCCACGGCCGTGGGGAAAAAGCCGTCAGCGCCCACCGTCTCGCCGATGGGAAAGGCGAGCTTCAGCACGTTGTCTCCCTCGGAGTGCAGCGCCTGGATGCCGCCCGCCCACTCGACCCCGGGCCGCAACGGCTCTTCGCGGTCCACCTTGGCCGTGGGCACCGCCGCCGCCATCAGCACCACGCGGTCCACGATCACGCGATGCGCCGGCGGCAGGCTCAGCCGCTCCAGCAGTTCGGCCACCAACCGGCAGCCGAGCGAGTGCGCCACGATGGAGAGCACGATCGGCGGCCCCACCGGCCCGCCGCCGAGGTCCCGCAGGTACTCATCGATCTTGCGCGCCGAGTCGCGCGACACGCCGATCTTCTGCGGATAGGCCGCCTGATTCACGACGACGATCGGTTCGTCGCCCGGCCACTGCACCCCCGTGAGGTTCTGCGGCAGCCATCCACCGATCCTCACGCGGGCGAGGCCGTCGAGAAAGGCCTTCCACGATGCGCGCGCGGCCGCGGCCGAATTCGCGTAGCCGTGCACGAGCAGCAACACGGAATTCCCGGCGGGAGGCGCGCCGTGCACGTCCACCACAGGGCCGCCGGAGTCGCGGTCCGGCGCGCGAACGCTGATCTCGGGAAGGAAGGCGCCCACCGCTACTTCCGCAGGCCCTGCAGCGCCGCCGTGAGGTCGCGCGCCACGGGCGCGAGGAACCCGGCCAGGATCGCCCCCACGAGCACCGCCCCCCAGGCGCCCACGTAGCTGGTGCCGACGTGGAACTGCATCTGCATGGCCACGAAGGTGAGCACCCCGCACAGCAACAACGAGAGCACCTGCATCAGCAGCTTCCACCGATAGCTCGTCGCGATCTGGAAGGCGTCGATCGCCCGCTGGAACTGGTGCATCACGCGCGTCTTCGCGCCGGCGAAATCGAGCCGGGCCTGCGCATCCTCGGCCGCTCCCGCGAACAGCGCGGACAGATCACCCGGCACCGCCTGCGAGGCGACGATGGCGACGACGTTCCGGT
>CAWFCT010000004.1:0-22788 GCA_963814345.1 uncultured Gemmatimonadaceae bacterium
ACCGCCCGCTGGATCGCGCTCATCGTCGATGGCGGACGGGCGCGCGCCCCGCCGTGGTAATTCGCGCGGCGCGTTTCTTCGCCGCCCGCCGGGTCGAGGGGCGCGCAGCAGGGGTAGCCCCTCCACAACTCGCACTGCTGCGAGTACAGGAAGTCGAGCTGCGTCCGGTGCTCCACGCCTCGGCAATCACGTGGAGGCCCAGGGACGCAAGCGCGATGACGGCAACGGCGATGGCGGTGTCGTTGGCGTCGCGCACGAGGTTGCGCGTGAAGCTGGTGTCGATCTTGAGCGCGTCCACGGGGAACTGCCGCAGCGACTACAGCGACGAATAGCCGGTGCCGAAGTCGTCAATGGAGATGCCCACGCCCAGCGCCTTGAGCTCGGCAAGCTGCGGACGGCGTCGGCGCCGCTCTCGGTGGCGCTGGTCTCGTTGAGTTCCAGCTCCAGCGCCGCGGCAGGCAGGTTGAACTGGTCCAGCGTCCCGCGCACCACGTCCACCAGACCGCCCTGCTGAGCTGCCGCGTGCTCAGGTTCACGGCCACGCGCAGATTGGCGAACCCCTCGGCGCGCCACTCGGCCAACTGCTTGCACGCCGTGCGCAGCGCCCATTCGCCGATGGGCACGATCATGCCGGTGGACTCGGCCAGCCTGATGAACTGCTCGGGCCGCACGAGCCCCAGCACGGGGTGCCGCCAGCGGAGCATGGCCTCCATGCAGCAGACGCCGCCGTCGGCGGTGCGCACGATGGGCTGGTAGTGCATCAGGAATTCGAGATTCTCCACGCCGCGCCGCAGGGCGCTCTCCAGCGCCAACTGCTCGATGGCGTGGGAGTTCATCTCGGCGGTGTAGAGCTGGAACAGATCGGACCCCTGGGCCTTGGCCCGGTACATGGCGGCGTCCGCGTTCCGGAGCAGGTTGCCGGCGTCGGCGC
This sequence comes from uncultured Gemmatimonadaceae bacterium, assembly GCA_963814345.1. Classification (GTDB taxonomy): domain Bacteria; phylum Gemmatimonadota; class Gemmatimonadetes; order Gemmatimonadales; family Gemmatimonadaceae; genus JAGWRI01. The sequence continues at coordinate 932 of CAWFCT010000004.1, forward strand.
CGTCGTCGGGATAGAGGCCGATGCCGATGCTGGCGGTGACGAACAGCTCGCGTCCCTCGATGGCGATGACTTCCTTGACCGCGTCGCGCACCTTGCGGGCCACGCCGATGGCGTCCTCCACGGTGTTCGCGGTGGGGGCGAGGACGGTGAATTCGTCGCCTCCCATGCGGGCCACGGTGTCGGTCTCGCGAAGGGCGGTGCGGAGCCGGCTGGCGACGATCTGCAGCAGCTTGTCGCCCGCGGCGTGGCCCAGTGAGTCGTTGACCAGCTTGAACCGGTCGAGGTCCACGAAGAGCACGGCGAGCTTGTGCTTGGAACGCCGCGCGCTGGGGATGGCCATGTTCAGGTGGTCGAGAAAGAGCTTGCGGTTGGGCAGCCCGGTGAGCGGATCGTGCAGGGCCAGGCGCTGCACCTGGGCGGCGTTTGCGGTGGCCGCGGCGTGCTGCTCCTCGAGCAGCCAGATGACGACGCCCAGCCCCATGGCGAACAGGAGCACGAACTCCGCGAACCCCAGCGGAGCACGAAGGCTGTTCGATGGGCGCGGGGCCGGCCAGGGCCTGGAGGGCGAGGTGCAGGAACTGCGTGATGCCGAACAGAGTGAACGCGCCGGCAACGATCCGGCGGCCGATGCCGTGGACGCCGGGGCCGCGCCAGACGTGGACGGCGGCGACGAGGAAGGCGAAGCCGACCACCACGCCGCGCACACCGGCCCGGAACATGAAGCGGACGGAATCGCCCGACGGGTCGGAAGAGTGGACCAGGGCGAGCCCGGCGCCGCCGATGGCGGCGACGAGGAGGAAGGCGTTGCGCTCGGCGCGGCTGAGCGGGCGCATGCCCATGAGGTCGCCCGATCCGACCAGGAGCCACACGACGCCGAGGTAGCCCGCGGCGCCGGTGACCACCGCCGTGCCGAGGCGGAGTGCGCTCTCGACGGGCAGGCTGTGCGAGAAGCCGACTCCCGCGGCAGCGCCGAGGAGTGTCACGAAGAGAGCGGACCAACCAGCGCCCAATCGCGCAGGAAGGTCCGCCGGTACTCGCGGTAGAATCCGCCAAAGATGGCGGCGGCGATCAGGGCGCCAGAAGCCTGAAGGAGGTAGCTGGCAAAGAGGTTTTCGTTCATAAGAGTGTCGTCGTCGACAGGAGGAACGATGCCCCGAAGTATCTATGGAGTAAAGAGATAGTGTGACCGGACTGTATAAAAAGCGGACAGTCTTGTGACGGAGGGCACGAAAGAACTGTGAGAAGGTTGGAAAGTCGGACCGTCGGACCGTCGGAGGGTCACGGGGCGGTAACTACCGCAAGAAGGATGCGAAGCGCCCCGCCACCGGGGGCGGTGGCGGGGCGGAGTGGAACGTGGTGGGGTGTGGAGACGAACCGCGGCTGCTCTACTTCACCAGCGACTTCGCCGCCCGGACCACAGCGTCGGCGGTGATCCCGAACTCGGCGTAGATCTTCTCGTACGGCGACGAGGCGCCGAAGTGGTCGAGCCCGATGGCGATGCCGTCGGTGCCGACCCAACGGTACCAACTCATGGGCTGGGCGGCCTCGATGGCCACGCGGGGCACGCCCGGGGGGAGCACCTGGTCGCGGTAGGCGGCGTCCTGCTGCGCGAACAGTTCGTGGCTGGGCATGCTCACCACGCGGGCCGCGATGCCCTGCCCCGCGAGTTCGCCGCGGGCGGCAAGTACGAGTTGGACCTCGGAGCCGGCGGACATGAGCACCACCTGCGGCTTGCCCTGGTCGGGGTCGGCCAGCACGTAGCCGCCGCGGGCAACGTTGGAAGCCGGGGCGTAGGGCGGCCGCTCGATGAAGGGGAGGGTCTGCCGCGAGAATACGAGGGCCACGGGTCCGTCGGTGTGCGCGAGGGCCACCTTCCAGGCCTCGGCGGTCTCGCCGGCGTCGGCGGGCCGCAGCAGGGTGAGCTGCGGGATGGCACGCAGCGAGGAGAGCTGCTCGATGGGCTGGTGGGTGGGGCCGTCCTCGCCGAGTCCGATGGAGTCGTGGGTATAGATGAAGAGAACGTGCTGTTTCATGAGCGCCGCGAGGCGGACGGCGGGGCGCATGTAGTCGGAGAAGATCAGGAAGGTGCCGCCGAAGGGGATCAGCCCGCGGTGGAGCGCCATGCCGTTCATGATGGAGGCCATGGCGTGCTCGCGGATGCCCGAATGGATGTAGCGGGCCGCGGGGTTCTCCCAGGTATAGTTGTGCTCGCTCTTGATGGCGGTGCCGTTGGACGGGGTGAGGTCGGCCGATCCGCCGAACAGTTCGGGGAGCACGGGCGCGAGCGCGTTGAGCACGTCCTGCGAGGCTTTTCGGCTGGCCACGGATCCGCCGTCCTTGGTGAACGTGGGCACCTTGGCTTCCCACCCCGCGGGGAGTTGGCGGGCGAGGCGGCGCTTCAGCTCCTTTGCGTCATCCGGAAACGCCTTGGCGTAGGCGTCGAAGCGGGTGTTCCACTCGGCGTGGGCCGCGGCGCCGCGGGCGCGGGCCTGGCGGCAGCGCTCGAGCGCCGGCTGGGGAACGAAGAAGGGTTCGAGGGAGAGCCAGCCGAGGTTCTGTTTGGTGAGCTTCACCTCCTCGACGCCCAGGGCCTCGCCGTGGGCCTTGGAGGTGTCCTGCTTGTTGGGGCTGCCGAAGCCGATGTGGGTGCGGGTGATGATGAGGGTGGGGCGTTCGGTGTCGGCGCGGGCCTGGTCGATGGCGGCGTCGATCTGGGACAGGTGGTTCACGTCGCCGATGCGGAGCACCTGCCAGCCGTAGGCCTCGAAGCGGCGGGCGGTGTCGTCGGTGAAGGTGAGTTCGGTGGCGCCGTCGATGGTTATATGATTATCATCATAAAATCCGATGAGCTTGCCGAGCCGGAAGTGGCCGGCGAAGGAGGCGGCCTCGTGCGAGATGCCCTCCATGAGGTCGCCGTCGCTGCAGATGAAGTAGGTGTGGTGGTCGACGATCTCGTGGCCGGGCTTGTTGAAGCGCGCGGCGAGGTGCGACTCGGCGAGCGCCATGCCGACGGCGTTGGCCATGCCCTGGCCCAGGGGGCCGGTGGTGGTCTCGACGCCGGGGGTGTGGCCATGCTCCGGGTGGCCGGGGGTCTTGGAGCCCCACTGGCGGAAGTTCTTGATGTCGTCGAGCGAGAGGTCGTAGCCGGTGAGGTAGAGGCAGCTGTAGAGCAGCATGGACGCGTGCCCGCAGGACAGCACGAACCGATCGCGATCGGGCCAGTCCGGGTCGGCCGGGTCGTGGTTCAGGTACTCGGTGAAGAGCTTGTACCCGAGCGGCGCGAGGGCCATGGGGGTGCCGGGGTGGCCGGAGTTGGCCGCCTGGACGGCATCCATGGAAAGGGTCCGGATGGTGTTGATGCAGAGGAGATCGAGATCGGGAGTGGACATCGTGGTAGGTCGGTAGGTCGGTGAGCCGGTAGGCCGGTACGTCGGACAGTCGGACAGATAACTACGTGTACCAACGGAAGTTAACAGGGGCGGGGCCGGCGATCGGGGGGCGGCGCGCCTGCGGGCCGGATACCACGGTTGCTACCGCACGAGTTCCTCGATATCCGCGGCCTTGCAGGTGGTTTCGTGCCCCGGGTAGGAATGCCCGCAGTGAATGCACTGTTCGCCGAATCCGGTGCGGCGCCAGATGAGGTAGTAGACGGCGCGCTGGAGGTTCTTTACCCGGTCTTCGAGATCCGAAGGAGTTGGCATGCTGAGCGTGCTCCGATGAGTTCACAATGGGAATGGTGGACCACTTGTTGAAAGGTGGACGGGTGCGGCGATGATGGAAAGGCATGCGGCGCGCGGCGTGCCCGTTGCCCCATCGGTGCGCGGGCCACATAATCCGAGGCGTGGACACCCCCCCACTACACAGAATTCTTAACCACACGACGGGTCCGGGCATCGGTGGCTGATCCGAACACCCCGCCGCGCGGCGTGACGCCGCCGATCGATGCTGCTGCCGGAGGGCGTCCGACGCCGCCGACAGATGCTGCCGCCGGAGGGCGTCCGACGCCGCCGAAGGCGGGCGCACGGATGACGCCCCCGGGGCCCATGCGTGCGGCCCCGGCCACCGCGACGCTCTCCCGCGAACTGGGCGATTTCCTGGTCGAGCTGTCGATCGCCTTCCACAAGCACGCGATCTATCCGCCGGGACATCCCCTGCTCCGCGCGGCGGTGGACTCGGTGGTCACGAAGTTGTGGGGACTGCTGGCCAATCGGTCTACGCTGTCGATCGGCGTGGCCCGCCGCCAGCTGATCATCGAGGGCGTGGCCACCGACGCCAATCATCCGTTGCTGCAGGAACTGGCGTCGAAGCTGCACCGGCACCATCTGGGCGCGGTGCGGATGACGGCGGGCATCACGCGCGACGAACTGGCCGACGCGCTGGCGACGATGGCGGTGGATGCGGCCCGCATGGAGCGTCCGCTGGGGCTGGACGCCGCCGAGGTGTCGGCGCGGTGGGCGCACCTGAAGATCTTCCCGCTCACCTACGAGAAGTTGGAACTCCTGGACGAGGAAGAAGCGGTGCCCGAGCAGGCGCCGGCGGATGGACCGATGAAGTCGGGAAGGGCGGCGCAGCTCTGGGTGGGGCTGGCGCGGGCCGCGCTGGCCGCCGACGCGACGGTGGAGGCCGACGTCCACGAGCAGGCACTCGAACCGGTGGCCGTGGCGAAGGCGATCGATACGCATCAGCACGAGGTGGCGTACGACCAGGTGATCGTGGGCTACCTGCTGCAGATTGCCGACGAACTGAAGACGGCCAGGGGGTCCGAGACGGCGGCGCTGCAGCGCCGCATCTCGGGCATGGTGGGCGCGCTTCAGCCGGAGACGCTGCAGCGGCTGCTCGACATGAGCGGCGACAACCGGCAGCGCCGCAGGTTCGTGCTCGACGCGTCGCAGGGGATGACGGTGGAGGCCGTGGTCGAGCTGGTGAAGGCGGCGGCGGACGCCGAGCAGCAGACCATCTCGCACTCGCTGGTGCGGATGTTCTCCAAGCTGGCCAAGCATGCCGGCGACGCCGACACGACGCGGCGTACGCTGGCCGACCACTCGCTGCGGGAGCAGGTGGTGCGGCTGATCCGCGAGTGGTCGCTGGACGATCCGAATCCGGAATCGTACCGGCTGGTGCTGGAGGAGATCTCGCGCCGCGGGCCGGCGGAGGTGGCGCCGTCGCCGTTCTCGCTGGAGTGTGAACCCGACCGCATCGTGAAGATGGGGCTGGAGGTGGGAGTGGTGGGTGCGCGGGTGGAACGCGCGGTGATGACGATGGTGGAGACGCACCAGGTGACGGCCCTGCTCGACCTCGTGGACCGGGCACCGGACCCCGCCGTGGCCGGCCAGGTGTGGAAGGAAATCGAGGATCGCGACGTGCTGCGCACGGTGCTCGAGGAGGAGCGCGTGGACCACGTGCTGGCGGCGCGGCTGGTGAAGCGGATGCGGATGGCGGCGATCATGCCGCTGCTGGACGCCGTGGAGAGCCACGACGAGGGCAAGGCCCGCGACCGGCTGATGGATCTGCTGGTGTCGATCGGCGCCGACGTGGGACCGTACATCGCCACGCGCATTCGCACGGCGCCGGCAGCGCTGCAGCGCGACTTTCTGGTGGCGTTGGGGCGGCTGGACCGGCTGCCGGCGGGGATGGTTCCCGGGGCATATCTGACGCACCCGGAACCGATCGTGCGGCGCGAGGCCGTGCGGCTGTTTCTCAAGGTCCCGGAGACGCGGGAACAGACGATGCTCGCGGCGCTGTCGGATCCCGACGACCGCACGGTGTTCCAGGCGCTCTCGGCGGCGCAGGACGGGTGCTCGGACGAGGGCGCGGCGATCATCCGGCAGCGGGTGGACGACGAGGAATTGGACGCGTCGCTGCGGGCGCTGGGTATCCGCACCGTGGGCGGGAGCCGCCGCGACGAGGCGACTCGCGAATGGCTGCTGCGCCGCGTGGTGGGACGCACCAAGTGGCTGCGCCGGAAGAAACTGCTGCACAGCACTCCGGAAATGCTGGCGGCGGCGAGCGCGCTGGCGGCGTTCTGGGCGGAAGACCCGGAGGCCGGCGACGCGGTGAACATGGCGCGGCGAAGCCGGGATGCGGACGTCCGGCAGGCGGTGGCGCAGCCACGGGTGACCGGGCCGATGCGGGCGGTGCGCGGATGAGCGAGCCGGCCAAATTTCTGACCGCGTTCGCGCAGGCGCTGTCGACGATGGCGCTGTATGCCGACGGTCATCCGGCGCGGGAGCGCGCCATCGACCGGACCTACGACCTGCTCCGCGAGCTGCAGGCGTCGGATCCGCAGCCGGAATTCAGCTTCCTGGGCGAGGAGACGGTGTACCGCAACATCGCGATGCGGGAGATGCGCGACTGGGAGTGGGCGGGCCGGTTGGCCAACGCCGGGGTGCAGCGGCTGGAGTTCGAGAGCGCGGTGGGGCGCGAGGAGTTCGAGGACTTTCTGGAACAGGTGCTGGCCCGCCTCACGATGTCGGCGATCGACACGTCGGAGGCGCGGCAGACGCGTCCGTCGTCCATCAAGTTCGGCGCCATCGGCATCCGCGGCGAGACGAAGGCGCTGCAGGACGCGTTCACCGAACCGATCGAGACGGCGACCATCGGGTACTCGCTGGGCGAGGAGGTGGAGGCGGTGCGCTGGATGCACACCGAAGTGGGCGATCGCGCCGCGCTGCCCCTGCTGGAAGCCGAGAGCGTGGTCCGCTCACTGAGCGTGGCGATGCACGGCGAGAGCGAGATGGTGCTGCCGCTGCTCGAGCTGCGGCAGTTCGACGAGTACACGACGACGCACTGTCTGAACGTCTCGATTCTCACGATGGCGCTGGCGGAGCATCTGGGCGTGTCGAGCGCCGACGTGCGCACCTTCGGCGTGGCCGGGCTGCTCCACGATCTGGGCAAGGTGCGCGTGCCGCTGGAGATCCTGAACAAGCCGGGCAAGCTGACGGACGAGGAGCGGGTGGTGATCCAGAGCCACACGGTGGAGGGCGCCAAGATCATCATCACGAGCGACCGCGAACTGGATCTGGCGGCCGCCGTGGCCTACGAACACCACATCATGCTGAACGGCGGCGGCTATCCGAAGCGGCACTTCGAGCGCGACACGCACAAGGCGAGCAAGCTGGTGCACGTGTGCGACGTGTTCGACGCGCTGCGCACCAAGCGCCCCTACCGCGACGCGTGGGAAACGACCCGCGTGCTCGGATACCTGGAGGAGAAGGCGGGGAGCGAGTTCGATCCCGACGTGGCGCTGCCCTTCGTGGAGATGATGCGGGCCCTGGAGGGGCAAGTGGTTCGGGCGACGGGGCTGGACGAACCACCAAACCCGGTAGAACGGTAGGTCGGTAGGTCGGTAAGACGGCGGGACGGTAAGACGGCGGGACGGTAAGTCGTTGTGGGAGCGCGGGTTCTCCGACATGCCGACCTATCGACATACCAACTTACCGAGATGAGTGTGCAAGTTTTTCGACGCATGGCGTCTCATGGGTGTACGCAACCCGGAGACACCATGCGTTTCTCATTGATAGCCGCAGCCCTTCTGGCGCCCGCCGCGTTGGCGGCGCAGGGCCGAATGATCCCGATGTGCAACATCCCCGCGGACGGCCCGCGGGCGGTGATCCCGTGCCAGGCGCAGATCGTGCGCACGCGGAGCGACGTGCGCGGCGTGCTCACGGGCCGCGTGGTGCGGTACACGGTGAGCGAGGAGTTCGTGAATCGCGGCGGACGGCTGGGCGAGGCGGACTATCTGTTCCCGCTGCCGCCGGGCGCCGCGTTCCGCGACCTCAAGCTGTCGATCGACGGCCAGATGGTGAGCGGCGAGACGATGGACGCCCAGCATGCGCGCGGCATCTACGAAGAGATCGTGCGCAAGCTGCGCGACCCCGCGCTGGTGGAATGGATGGGGTCGGGGCTGCTGCGCACGCGGATCTTCCCCATTCAGCCGGGCGAGCGGAAGAAGGTGGTCGTGTCGTACGAAGCGGTGGTGCCGCGTGAAGGGGACGCGCTGCGCGTCGAGTATCAGCGGGGGGCGGCGGTGCAAACGCCGTCGGTCAGACCGCCGTTCGTCCGGCTGCAGGATGGCCGGCCGGTCGGACAGTCAGACAGTCGGACAGTCGGACCGAACAGCGAGCTGAGGATTCGTGAGCCCGACAGCTTCGAGTTCGCGTACGCGCGGAGCGAGGCGCTGGGTACGCCGTACTCGCCCACCAACAGCATCAAGGTGCGCGACGACGGGCGGATGCGCGTGGTGCGCGTGCTCGGCGATGCGGGCAGCGTGACACTGCTGCTGCCGCTGCACCTGGGAAACCGGGCGGCGATCTCGGTGCTCACGCACGCGCAGCGCGGCGACAGCGGATTCGCGATGATCACCGTGTCGCCGCCCGAAACGCACGAGGCGCCGAGCGCGCGCGACGTGACGTTCGTGGTGGACGTGTCGGGGTCGATGTCGGGACGGAAGATCGAACAGGCGCGCTCGGCGGGGATGCAGCTGCTGTCCACGCTGCGGCCCACGGACCGCTTCCGGTTGATCGACTTCTCGAACGACGTGCGGGACTTCCGCGACGGGTTCAGCTACGCGACGCCGGCGAACATCGCGGCCGCGCGGCGGTACCTGGCCGCGCTCTCGGCGGGTGGCGGGACGAACATCGCGGCCGCTCTGGATGATGCGCTGGGCCAGCATCAAGAAGATGAACGGCAATCTGACGGACACAGCCGGATGGGAACGGGTACTGCAACTGCAAACGGCGAACGGAATGGGGGAACCGCAAACTGCGGGGGGGCAGCTGCCAACTGCGAACTACCCACCAGCGGTCGCCTCAGTCTCGTGCTCTTTCTCACCGACGGGATGCCGACGGTGGGGGTGACGGATCCGAACCGCATCGCGGAGCTGGCGGAGAACGAGCGGGGCAACGCGCGGCTGTTCACGTTCGGGCTGGGCGCCGACGTCAATTCGGCGCTGCTGGAACGGCTGGCGATGGATGGACGGGGCACGGCGCAGTTCGTGCGTCCGGATGAGGACGTGGAACGGATGGTGGGCGTGGTGGCCAGCCGTCTCACCGATCCGGTGGCCACGGACCTGCGGGTGCGCGTGGACGGACACGACGTGGAGCTGCGCGACGTGGTGCCCTCGATGCCGATGGACCTGTTCGGCGGCGAGGACCTGGTGGTGATGGCGCGGTACACGGGGCACGGCTCGGCGCGGGTGACGGTGGAGGGAAGGTCGCACGGGCGCACGGTGCGCTGGACGTCGAGCGCGACGTTCGATGACGGGTCGCGCGCCAACGGATTCATCCCGCGGCTGTGGGCGGCGCAGCGCATCGGGTATCTGAGCGCCGAGCGCCGGCGTCACAGACCGAACCCCGAAGTGGACGACGAGATCCGCACGCTGGGCGAGCGCTATGGCATTCCCACGGAGTTCACTTCATATCTGGTGCAGGAACCGCAGATGGCGGCGCGGGCCGCCAACGCTCCGATGGATGTGCGAACGGGTGTGCGCGGCACCGCGCAGCCCAGGGCGCTGGACGTGCACGGTGTGGTGACGTCGGGGATCGCGGGGGGGTATGCCTCGGCGCCGCAGGCGAGCTTCGAAGCGGCCAAGATGGCGTCGGCGCAGCGCGCGGCGAACTCCACCGCGATGCTGGACTCGCTGTCGGCGGCGGCCGGCGGTGGCGCGGGCGGCGTGCGAGTGGTGGACGGACACACGTTCACGCTGCGCGACGGCCGCTGGGTGGACGGTGGGCTCACGGACTCAACGCGGACGGTACAGGTGCAGGCATTCTCGAAGAGCTACTTCGCACTGCTCGATCGGATTCCGGCGCTGCGCGGCATGGTGGCGCTGGGCCCCCGCGTGGTGATGGCCGGCCGCGCCGTGGCGATCGAGGTCGTGCCGCAGGCGGCGGAACTGACCGGCGCCGAACTCGACCGGGTGGTGAGCGCCTGGTAGGCCCGGGCGTTCGCACGCATGGACGACACCGACCGGTTGTTCCGCGAGTACCACGCGCCGTTGGTGCGGTACCTGACGCGGCGGTTGGGTGATCGCGACTGGGCCGAGGAGGTCGCGCAGGAGACGTTCCTGCGCGCCCTCCGCCAGCCCGACCTGTCGAACGAACGGGCCTGGCTGTTCACGGTGGCCACGAACCTGGTGCGCGACGCGGCGCGGCAGGAATCCCGGCGGAGGCGTCATCTGGAACTGCTACGAGCTGAAGAAGCGGGGCGGATGGTGGAGTCGCCGGACTCCGCGATGGTGCGCGCGGAAGAGCGTGCGCAGGCACGGCGGGCGCTGGAGCAACTGCCCGAGCGCGATCGGGAGGCGCTGCTGATGCGTGAGGAAGGATTGAACTACGAGGAGATCGCCGAGGCGCTGGGGCTGTCGGTGGGGTCGGTGGGGACGACGCTGGCGCGGGCGAGGCGGCGGTTGGTGGAGATGTTTGAGGAGTCGGACAGTCGGACAGTCGGACAGTCAGACAGATAAACGGCGGGATACGGCGAGATACAGCGGGAAATGGCGAGGGACGATGAAGCATCTCGATGAAGGAACCATTCACGCGTGGCTGGACGGAGCGCTCGGCGCGGACGACGCGGCGGAGGTGGAGCGTCACGCCGCCACGTGCGACGAGTGCGCGGCGCGGGTGGCCGAAGCGCGGGGGCTGATCGCCGGCGCGTCGCGCATTCTGTCGGCGCTGGACGACGTCGGCGCGGAGATCGTTCCCGCGCGCGCGGCGGAGGTGACGCGCAGGCGGACGCGTCCCAGCCTGACGCGCGTGGTGGGCTGGTTGGCGGCGGCGGGACTGCTGCTGGCGGTGGGGCTCGAGACGCGCGCCAAGATGGGGCCCGAGATGACGCCGATGGGTGGGGTGTCGATCGACGCGTCGCCGGTGACGATTCCGGATAGTCTGATCGGCAGCAAGGTGGCGCGGCCGGACACGGGAGCAGTCAGAACGGTCGGACGGTTGGACGGTCGGACAGGGGAGCAGTCGGACAGTCGGACAGTCGGACAGCACAAGACTCGAGAACCGGCGGCGAAGACTGCGCCCGGACCAGTCGAGGCACCGAAGACGCCGAAGACGGCCAAGGCAGCCCCGGTTGCTCCGGCAGCGTCGGCGGTTTCCGGGGTCGCGGGTGGAATGGCGCGCCCGAGCGTGGCGTCGAACATGGCGGTCGCGCCCGACTCGGCGATGCGGACGATGCGGGCGACGGAAGTGCCTCGCGCGAAGGCCGCCGTCAAGGCGTTGAAGTTGCAGGACGCGGTGGTGACGGGGATGGCGGAACCGCAGCAGGCGTCGGCGGTGGTGGGAGGTGAGCCGATGTGCTTTGCGGAAGCGCCGGCAGCTCCCCCAATGGCGCCGGTGCCGGCTGATGCGGCGCGTGGAGCGGCCAAGGCTGCGGCGGGCGCGATGCGGACGGGTGTCAGTGCTGCAGCACCCGCAGGCGCGAATCAGATGCGGGTACAGTTGGCGCCGAACGTGTTGATGCTCGACTCCACGCCGGTGTCACCGAATGTTGCGGGGGCGCAGGCGCCACGGATGATGTTCGACGCGGGCGGTGTGGCGGGCGAATGGCAGCGGCTGAATGCAAACGGCGCGACGGGGAGTGATTCGGTAGTTCTCCGGTTCGTACGGCCGGCGGGGCGAGTACTGCGCGCGGAGTTGACGCTGGAAGGGTTGAAGGCGGAGGGGCGCGTGATGGTGCGGGTGCGGTGTGGGGGAGGATGAAGCGCGCAGCATGAAGGGCGAAGGATGCAACGGGCGACGGTTACAGGCGGACGGCGCGGAGCGCCCGACGCACCCAATCCGTGAGTTCCGGGTCGTCCGCGATCACCTCGGCGTCCACCACGACCCAGGTGCCCATGGGGCGCTCGCCGCCGGGCGCGAACGGCGTGACGCCCGATTCCTCCAACGCACGCGGGTAGTCGTCGGGCGTGAGTTTGGCGATGATCGCCTCCTCGCCGACGATCACGAAGGCATGCTTGCCCGACATGAAGCCGCGCCCGCCGAAGACGTTCTTCTGACGGATGGCGCGCTCGCCGATCTGCTCGAGGGCGTCGGCGACGCGAGTGGCGAGGCCGGGGTCGAATTTCATGACGCTCCCGGTGGGGGTGAAACAAGCGGGACTACAAGCTGAGTGTTGACAGTCGACAGTCGACAGTCAACCGAAAGCTGCAAACTGGTAGTTGTGAACTGCGAACCGGCGGCTCACGTCATGCGCGTTCCAGTTCCTCTTCCAGTTCTTCCGTCTTCTCCACCGCCTTGAGGGCGGTGCGGCCCGCGGCCAGGCCGCCGAGGACGATGTAGATGTAGAACGTATAGAACCGCCACCAGACGAGGGCGGCGACGAAGAGGCCGCCGGGGATCACGCCGCCCAGAGCGGCGCGGAAGCCGAGTTCCACCGCCCCGCCGCCGCCCGGCGCGGGCACGACCGACGCACCATACAACAATCCCAATGGCCAGAGGGCGAGGGGCGCCAGCGGAACGGTGCTGACCGAGGTCAGTACCAGCGCCGGCAGCATGAACAGCCGCGTGGCCACATGGATGAACGACATGAAGAAGGCGCCGACGGCCCAGCGGGCATCGACGTCCTTGACATTGTCGACAGTGGTGCGGACGCGGTCGAACCAGCGCCGCACGACGCGCCAGCGGCCCTCGTGGAGTCCGATGCGCAGCGCCCAGGCGGGCGGCTGGTCGCCGACCTGGCGCCGCGAGAGCACGACGCCCACGGCGCCGATGCCGATGACGAACACGGCGTAGCCGCCGAGCACGCCGACCAGGGCGCCGAGCACGATGCCGGCGTGCCGGAACACCACGGTGCAGACGGCGACCACGGCGGCCAGTGAGAGCATCTCCAGAAAGAGATCGGCGAACAGGATGACGAGGGCCTTCGGCGTTTCGATGCCGCTCTGCGCGAGCACGAAGTAGCGGGCGGGCTCGGCGCCGGAGCGCCCCGGCGTGATGTTGGCGGCGAGGTCGCCGGCCAGGCAGGTGCGCAGCGACGCGCGCAGCGGCAGGCGCACGCCCACGGAGCGCGCGCTCCAGCTGAGCTTGACCGTGCGCGCGGCGACCTCGACCACCACGGCGAGGATGGCGAGCGCGTGTGCCTGCCAGGGAATGGAGAATTCGATGCCCTTGGTGGACCAGCCGGCGATGGTGTAGACCGATACGCCGATCACCGCCGCGAAGGAAACGGCGGTCAGAAACCAGCGGCGTTGGAGCAGGGTCCAGGGGCGGCGCAAATTCGGTAGGTCGGGAGGCCGGTAGGCCGGTAGGTCGGTAGGTCGGAAATGAATATGCGGCGAAAGTTCGCCTGCGAGCGGGGGGAGTCAACGGGGATTAACAAACGGCTAATGCCCTACCGGGGACTGCCAACTGAGAACCGTGAACTGCGAACCGCGAACTGCTGATTGCAGACGGCGGTCCGCTGACCGTCGACTGCATCCATCAGCCCCGCGCACGTGACCGCCCTACTGCCTCTCCGCCTCCCTCTCCCCAGCCAGGCCTGGCCGCCCGTTCGGACGGCACATGGATTGGTCATCGGGCGTACCTTCCCAATCGGCTTCACGCTAGCGCATTTTGCATTGTTGCACTCGTCGCGTCTCGCCTGGACTCCGTAGGAGGCTGAAGTGATTGGAATTCGTTCTCGATGGTCGATCGCCCTCGGCGGGCTGATCGCCGCCATGCCGGTTGCCGTCGCGGCGCAGGGCGGCCGCCCCCACCCCGTCACCACCGCCAATGCGATGGTTTCGGTGCCCTTTGACAGTCTGGCGTTCACCGGGCTCCGGTGGCGTGAAATCGGGCCCTTCCGCGGAGGCCGGTCGGTGGCCGCCACGGGCTCGGCGGCCCGGCCCGATGAGTACTACATGGGCACCACGGGGGGCGGCGTCTTCAAGACCGAGGACGGCGGCCAGAGTTGGTTCCCCACCACCGACGGCTTCTTCGGCGGCACCATCGGCGCGATCGCCACGGCGCCGTCCAACCCCGACATCGTGTACGTGGGCGGGGGCGAGTATCCGATCCGCGGCAACGTGTCGTACGGCGACGGGGTGTGGAAGAGCACCGACGCCGGCAAAACCTGGCACTACACGGGACTCGGCGACACGCGCCAGATCGAGAAGGTGATCGTGAATCCGACGGATCCCGACATCGTCTACGTCGGGGCGTTCGGGCACATCTTCGGACCCAACGCCGAACGCGGCGTGTTCAAGACCACCGACGGCGGCAAGTCGTGGAAGAAGATCCTGTTCCGGAACGACTCCACCGGCGTGGCCGACCTGATCATGGACCCGGCCGACCCGAACACCCTGTACGCGAGCTTCTGGCAGGCGTACCGGCTGCCGTGGACGTTCAGCAGCGGCGGCGCGGGGAGCACGCTGTACAAGACGACGGACGGCGGCGACCACTGGACGGAACTCAAGAACAATCCCGGGCTGCCCGCGGGCATCTGGGGCAACAGCGGGCTCGCCATCTCGGCGGCCAACCCGAACATCGTGTGGGCGCTGATCGAGGCCAAGGACGGTGGGCTGTACAAGTCGAGCGACGCCGGCGCCACCTGGCGCTTCGTGAACGGCGACAACGAGATCAAGCAGCGCGCCTGGTACTACATGAAGATCACGGCCGATCCGCAGGACACGCAGACGGTGTACATCAACAACGTGTCGTTCATGAAGTCCACGGACGGCGGCAAGACGTTCAGCGCCATGCGCGGCGGCGGGCACGGCGACTCGCACCACCTGTGGATCGCGCCCAACGACCCCAAGCGGATGATCGAGACCGACGACGGCGGCGCGCGGGTGACGAAGGACGGCGGCAAGACGTGGAGCGAACAGGACTACGCCACCGGCCAGTTCTACCACGTGATCACCACCAACGACTACCCGTACAAGGTGTGCGGCGCGCAGCAGGACTCGGGCACGCTGTGCGGCGCCAATCGCGGCACGCTGGACATGTCGAACTGGGAGGACGCCGGCGGCGGCGAGTCGGGATGGATCGCACCGCGGGTGGACGAGCCGTGGACGATCTACGCCGGCAGCTACGGCAACATGCTCACGCGGCGCGACATGCGCACGGGACTCGAGGAGAACGTGAACCCGTGGCCGGACAACCCGATGGGTCACCCGGCCAGGGACCTCAAGTACCGCTTCCAGTGGACGTTCCCGATCATCACGTCGATGCACAACGTGAACGCGGTGTACGCGGGCGCGCAGAGCGTGTTCAAGTCCACCGACCGGGGTCACAGCTGGACGGTGATCTCGCCCGATCTCACCTACCATGATCCGGCGACGCTGGGCGACGCCGGCGGTCCGCTCACCAAGGACCAGACGTCGGTGGAGTACTACGGCACGATCTTCGTGATCGCCGAGTCGCCGCTGAAGGCCGGCGAGCTGTGGACCGGGTCGGACGACGGCAAGATCTACCTGACGCGCGACGGCGGTAAGACGTGGAACGACGTCACGCCCAAGGGGCTGGCCAAGTTCACGAAGATCTCGAGCATCGATCCCAGTCCGCACGTGGACGGGGTGGCCTACGTGGCCGCCAACCGGATCAAGCTGGACGACAACCACCCGTACCTGTGGAAGACGTCGGACTTCGGCGCGCACTGGGTCCAGATCCAGGCCACGCTCCCCGACACCGAGCCGGCACGCGTGCTGCGCGAGGATCCGGGCAAGCGCGGGCTGCTGTTCGTGGGCACGGAGCGGTCGGTGTACTTCTCCAACAACGACGGCCACAGCTGGCAGTCGCTGGCACTCGACCTGCCGCTGGTGCCGGTGCGCGATCTGACGTTCAAGGACGGCGACCTGATCGCGGCCACGAACGGACGCGGCTTCTACATCATGGACAACATCTCGTCGCTGGAGCAGCTCTCCGACAAGGTGGTGGCCAGCGACGCGTACCTGTTCAAGCCGGAGAACCAGTACCGCGAAGCCGGTGGCCGCGGTGGGTTCGGCGGCTTCGGGCGCGGCGGCCGCGGCGGCAATCCGACGATCGCCGTGCATCCCACGGGCGAGAATCCACCCAGCGGGATCGCGGTGCAGTACTGGCTCAAGGCGCCGGCCAAGACGGTGACGCTCGACTTCCTGGATGCCAAGGGCAAGCTGATCCACCGCTACTCGACGTCGCCGGCGCTGCAGCCGGCCGAAGCGCCGAGCGGCCGCGGCCGGTTCGGCGGCGGGCGGGTGCAGCGGCCGGAGAACGCGGCCGGCGTGAACACGTTCACCGGCTGGAACATGCGGTACCCCGATGCGCACAGCTTCAACGGCATGGTGCTCTGGGCCGCCGGCACCACGGGCCCGATGGCCCCGCCGGGTAGTTACACGGTGCGGCTCAGCGTGGACGGCAAGCAGGTGGGCACGCAGTCGTTCAAGCTGCTGCCCGATCCGCGGCTCAAGGGCGTGACGCAGGAGGACTACGACGCGCAGTTTGCGCTGCTCATGAAGATCCGCGACAAGTTCTCGGCCACCAACGACGCCGTGAAGACGATCCGGTACGTGATGTACCAGCTCGACCAGCGGGAGAAGGATCTGCCGGCGGCGCAGAAGAGCGCGTTCGACGCGGCGGCGACGCCGCTGCGCGATTCGCTGCAGTCGGTGGAGGACTCGCTGTACCAGTCGCAGAGCCACGCGGGCGAGGATCCGCTCAACTATCCGATCCGGCTGAACAACCGCATCGGCGCGCTGATGGGCGTGGTGTCGAGCGCCTGGGGCCGGCCCACGAAGCAGAGCTACGAGGTGTACGACCTGCTGAACGGGCTGATCGACATCCAGATGGGACGGATGAAGGCCGCGATGGCGGGCGTCACCCGCGTGAACGGGGTGCTCAAGCAGGCCGGCATGCCGGCAATCGACGTGGCGGCCAAGGAGGTGCCGGGCAGCGGCAAGGCCCAGGGCGAGGAAGGAGGGTTCGATCCGGACGGAAACTGAGTCACCGAGCACGGGGCCTGGTTCGGGCCCCGTGCGCAAATGACCGACAGGGTAGAGTCCGGACCGATTGGAACACAGAGCACGCAGAAACAGACACCGAAGAACACAGATAACTGCAACAGCACGACAAAGGGGAACGGCACACCCATCGAGATCTCGACGGGTGTGCCGTTCTCCTTCTTGTTGTAGTTATCCGCGTTCTTCCGTGTGGATCCACGTCATCTGCGGTCCAATCGGTTTGAACCCGGCGCTACCGGGAACCCACCACGCCGACGGAAAGTCCGCGGTGTTGGTGGTTCAGCCGACGGCCCGCCGCTCTACTGCTGTTCCACGTCCACCGCCATGCCCATCGCATGGTAGCCCTTGTCCACGTAGACCGTGGCGCCGGTGATGCCGGAGGCCAGCGGTGAGGACAGGAAGGCGGCCGCGTGTCCGACCTCCATGGCTTCGAGCCTGTCGGTGAGCGGCGCGTTGCGCGAGACGTACTCCACCATCTTCTCGATGATGCCGATGGCGCTGGCGGCGCGGGAGGCGTAGGGGCCGGCGCTGATGGTGTTCACGCGGAGGCCCCACTTCCGGCCGGCCTCGTAGGCCAGCGTTCGGGTGTCGCTCTCCAGCGCGGCCTTGGCCGACGACATGCCGCCCCCGTAGCCGGGCACGGCGCGCTCGCTGGCCATGTAGGTGAGCGAGACCGCGGAGCCGCCGGGACGCATGAGGGGGCCCAATCGTTGCAGCATCGCGACCAGGGAATAGGCACTCACGCTGATGGCGGCCAGGTAGCCGGCCCGGCTCGTTTCGAGCAGCGGCTTCTTGACCTCCGGGCCGTTGGCCAGCGAGTGGACCACGATATCGAGCGGCTGGGGGCCGAAGTCGGCCACCAGCTTCCGCGCCAGCCCGTCCACCGAACAGTCGCCGGCGTCCTTGTAGCGCCGCGAGGTGCGGAGGTCGTCGGGAATCTCGTCGTTGGTATCGAAGGCGGCGTCCAGCGGGTAGATCTTCTCGAAGGAAAACAGCTCTCCATTCGACAGGCGGCGGGCCTCGTCCATCTTCCCCCGTTCGAGCAGATTGAGGAGGATGTTGAGGGCGGGCGGCCACGTTCCCACGCACACCGAGGCGCCGGCCTCGGCCAGACTCTTGGCGATGGCGAATCCGAAGCCGCCATCGTCGGCAACGCCGGCGACGAGCGCACGACGGCCGGTGAGATCGATATTCAGCATGACACTAGATACGGCACTGGGTACATCGGGACAAGAGGACGACGGGGAGCCACGCACACGGGTTCAGACTACCGGACCGGTGGGCGTGCCCCTATTCTCGCGCGGACTCTGGCGGGTAGCCTCGGCGAACGTGTCCAGCGGCAACCGGCTGCACCTGCTGCACGACGGGCCGGAGACCTTCGATGCGATGATCCGGCTGATCGACCAGGCGAAGGAATCGGTGGCGCTGGAGAGCTACATCTTCCGGTCGGACGAGGTGGGTGTGCGGTTCGCGACCGCGCTCAAAGAGGCGGCGGCGCGGGGCGTGAACGTGCGGGTGATCATGGACGGTATCGGCATGCTGGGCATTGCGCACAGCTACGTCCGCGACCTGCGCCAGCACGGGGTGGACGTGCGGGTGTTCAACCGGCCGGGGCTCAGACTCTGGCTGGGACTCATCCCCCGCGATCACCGGAAGCTGCTGGTGGTGGACGACGCGGCGGGGGTGACGGGGGGCGTGGGGATCGGGCGGGAATGGATGACCGGGGTGCAGCGGCATGGACGTTCCCGGTGGCGGGACACGGCACTCCGCATCGAGGGGCCGGCGGCACTGGACATGGGCGACGCGTTCGACACGATGTGGCGCCGAGTGACGGGAGAGCGGGTGAAGCGGGTGAGACACCTGCGGGCCATGGCGCGCGGCGCGAATCTCGATCCGGCCACGCACGAGAGCGCGCTGGTGGGGATCATCGAGGGCGAACCGTTGCGACTGCGCGCGGCCCGCGCCCTGCAGATGCAGGCGATCAGTGCCGAGCGCACCATCTGGCTGGCGAGCGCGTATTTCGTACCCACCTGGTCGGAGCGCGAAGCGTTGATCGGGGCCGCGCGCGATGGGGTGGACGTGCGGGTGTTGGTGCCCAGCCGCAACGACCAGCCGTGGGTGACGATGCTGAGCCGGCGCTACTACCGGCGCCTGCTCACCAACGGGGTGCGCATCTGGGAGTGGCAGGGGGAGATGATGCACGCCAAGACGAGCGTGATCGACGGGAGCTGGGTGCGGGTGGGCTCCACGGATGTGAACTTTCTGAGCGTGGCGGTGAACTACGAACTCGACGCGGTGGTGCAGGATCATGCGCTGGCCTACGAGGCGCAGATGATGTTCCTGGACGATCTGCGGCAGAGTCAGGAGATCACGTTGAAGTCGAAGCTGGTGGTGCCGTGAAGACGGTAGGACGGTAGGACGGTAGGTCGGTCGAGCGCGGATAGCGCGGAAACTACAACTACAGGGGAACTGCATTTCATGCGGATATCGCGATGGGTGGTGGGCGTGGTGATGGGATGGGCATTGGTGGGTGGGACGGCGGGCGCGCAGCAGACTGCGCAATCGCGAGACAGCGTGAAGGCGCGGGGGCCGCTGTTCACGACCACCGACGCATGGCTTACCGGCGCGTTTGCGGTGGGCACGGTGGTGGCGTGGCCCATGGACGAGAGCCTGGCCAGACGTTCGCAACTGCCGAGCAACCAGAGCAACGCGACGCTGAAGAACACGGCGACGGTGTTCCGGAACCTGGCCGACCCGGGAACGGTGATCATCAGCGTGGGCCTGTGGGGCGCCGGCCGGCTGACGAACGACCGGACGATGGCCGAGATCGGGCTGCGCTCGAGCGAAGCGATCGGGGCGTCGGGGATCGTGGGATACGTGATCAAATCCCTGGCCGGGCGCGCGCGGCCGCGCGTGGACATCAACCGCCCGCACGACTTCAAACTCGGCCGCGGCTTCGGGGCCTCGGGCGACTACCAATCGTTCCCGTCGGGACACGCGCTGGCGGCGTTCTCGCTGGCCAGCGCCGTGACGGCGGAGGCCGGCAAGTTCTGGCCGCGCCAGCAGGTGGCGATCGGCGTGCTCACCTACGGCGGCGCCACGCTGTCGGGGCTCTCGCGCATGTACAACAACGCACACTGGGCGAGCGACGTCGTGCTCGGCGCCGGCATCGGGACGCTGTCGGGAATCATGGCCGTGCGGTGGAACGAACTGCACCCGGACAACTGGTTCGACCGGACGTTGCTGCATGTCTCGGCGATGCCGGCGGTCGGCGGTGGGATGGACGTGGGGTACCACGCGGCGTGGTGAAGGCCGCGCCGGCATGAAATCGGGCATCATCATCATCGCGCCGCTGGAGCCGCCGCTGCGCGAGCGCATCCTCGAATTGCAGCGGCAGTTCGATCCCAAGCTCGCGGCGTCGCAGCCGCCGCACCTCACGGTGACCGGGTCGTCGGGCATGGGACCGATCTCGACGAAGACCACGGTGGACGAATTGCGGGCGGCGCTGGAGCCGATCGCCCGCACCTCGGCGCCGATGTCACTGCGGTTCGAGCCGCCGGTGCGGTTCATGCAGACCAACGTCGTGGTGCTTCCGTTCGACCCGCATGGGCCGATTCGCGAACTGCATGACCGCATCAAGGCCAGCGGATTGCTGTACGAACGCCCGCGATTCACCTTCACCCCGCACGTGACGCTGAACTTCTTTCCGGAGCCGACACCGGAGAATCTGCGCGCCATGATGGCCGTGCGGATCGAGGAACCGGTGGTGGTGCGGCGCATCCAGTGTCACGAGACGCTCGACCTGACGCATACCCGGCTGCTGGTGGAGCTGGAACTGACCGGGGCCGTTCCCGATTGAGGCACCCATGAAACCGACGATCGTGGAGGAACTGGAGCGCGACATGTCGCCGGAGGTGGCGGCGGCGTTCACGCACCTGGCCGTGGAGTACCTGGCGCAGACGCGCGACGCGTCGCAGCGGGTGACCACGCGACACACGCCAGCGGAGCTGGCGGCGCGCTTCGCCGAACCGCTACCGCGCGCGGGGCGCAGCGTGGCGGACATCGTGGCGAGGCTGCGCACCGACGTGATCGCCGAGAGCAACCACCTCAGCCATCCGCGCTACATGGGACACCAGATGTCGGCGCCGCTGCCGGCAGCCATCTGGACGGAGTCGGTGATCGGCGCGCTCAACCAGTCGGTGGCGGTGTGGGAGATGTCGCCGGCGGGCACGGTGATCGAGACGCAGGTGATCCGGTGGATGTGCGACCTGGTGGGCTTCGGACCTGGTGCCGGGGGAACGCTCACGTCGGGAGGAACGGAGGCGACACAGACGGCGCTGCTGGCGGCGCGCGCGGCGGCGATGCCCAATGCGTGGGCCGAGGGCGTGGGCGCGAATCCGCCGGTGGTGGTGTACGGCGAGCATGCGCACTACGCGGTGTCGCGTGCCGTTGGCGCGCTCGGACTCGGTGTGAACAACGCCGTGAAGGTGCCGTCGCGGGACCATCGCATGGACGTGACCGCGCTGCATGAGGCATTGAACACGCTGGCCGCCGAGGGGCGCGCGGTGATGGCGGTGGTGGCCACCGCGGGCTCCACGGCCACCGGGTCGTTCGACGACCTGGAAACGATCGGCCGAATGTGCGAGGAGCGCGGCATCTGGCTGCACGTGGACGGCGCGCACGGCGCGTCGGCGCTGTTGTCCGCGGCGCACCGGCACCTGGCGAAGGGAATCGAGCGCGCGCAATCCATCGCCTGGGATCCGCACAAGATGATGCTGATGCCGCTGGCGGCGGGCGCGGTGCTGCTGCGCGACGAGCGGCGGCTGGAGGCCGCGTTCCTGCAGCAGGCGCCGTATCTGTTCCACGGCGCGGGCGCCGCAGAACGGCGGTGGGATCAGGGCACGCGGAGCGCGCAGTGCTCCCGGCGGATGGACGCGCTGAA
>CAWFCT010000005.1:0-18241 GCA_963814345.1 uncultured Gemmatimonadaceae bacterium
GTCGCGGGATGGCACCGGCGCTCGCCGGCGTCGCCGTTGGGTTGGTGGCCGCCGTGTACCTGGCGCATCTGGCGCGCGGGCTGCTCTACGGCGTGGGCGCAACCGATCCGGTGAGCCTGGCGGGCGCCGCCGTAATCCTCACGGCCATCGCGGCCGCGGCGTGCCTGGTGCCCGGGCGACGCGCCGCACGCGTGGCGCCGGTGGTGGCTCTGGCCGAGGAGTGAGGGCCGACGCGATGCGCGCCGGCCGCTTCAACGCCGGCGTCCGATATCACTGCTGACGATAGGGAACCGGGCTACCGCCCGGCCTTCTGGTTCCCCCAGAACACATGCCGTCCCAGAATCAGCTTGGCGATCAGGTGGTCGGTGGCCGGCGTGGTGCCCACGCCGAGACCGAAGTTGATCTCCCACACCGGACTCACGTTGAGATCGAGGGCGCCGAAGAACTGGTGCTGCTGGTCGCGCATCGGCGCGAAGCCGTTCAGCGAGCCGTACGATCCGTAGTACTCGAAGCCGCCGGCCACCTTGGGCGTGATGGTGTAGGCCACCTTGGCGCTCGGCGCGAAGCCCACGCCCTCGGTCACGCCCGGGCCCTTCCACGTGCGCTCGAACGCCGGGTTGATGGCCCAGTACCAGGGGCCGATGGTCTGGTCGATGATCGGGCGGATCTCCCAGTTCCAACTGTCTTCCGAGAACTGCGTGCGCTGGTAGCCGAATTCGGTGGACAGGCTCACGCCCACCGGCCAGTGCCACGAATCGGGCACGCGCACGCGCGGACGAATGTGATCGCCCACCCACTGCACGCCCTGCCCGTTGCGCGCGCTTGTGAAGATGTAGAAACCGACCTCGGCCCAGTCGTTGATTCCCTGCGTGATCTCGATGGTCTCGTGCTCGGCGTGTTCGGTGGGATACATGCCGTCCAGAACGCTCTTGCGGCCGTCGAAGGTGAAGTTGCTGTGCAACTCGAACATCGTGCTGTGCGGTTCGACGGTCGGCGCGCCGTACACCTGGATCTCGTAGTTGTCCTGGGCTCGGACGCCGGCGGCGGCGGTGGCGAGGGCAGCAAGGGCGAGGCAACAGGCGCGGGCGACTGATCTCATCAACGGGACTCCGGTGAGGCGGTGGGGGACCAACGTATCGCATGACGGGCGGACGTGCCATCGGGAGCGAAGGGGGTGGGGCTCCCGTCGTACCATACGCGCGGCGCCGCTCAGGCGCTGGCCGTCCGCCGCGAATGCCACCAGGCGTCCACGCTCCACGGGCCGCCGCCGGTGACGGAGATGTACAGCCAGAGGAAGCAGAACAGCACCGCCAGTTCACCGTGGTTGAGAATGGGCCAGAAGCCGGCCTTCGCGTGCATCTTGAAATACGCCACTGCCATCTCGCCCGACAGCACGAACGCGACGGGACGCGTGAACAGCCCCAGAAAGAGCAACGACCCACCGAAGGTCTCGAGAATGCCGGCGACCCCGAACCACGAGACCAGATGGAAGGGCGGGGCCTGGCCGGCGCCCGGCAGGCCGAACAGCTTCTGCGTGCCGTGGGCAATGAAGACGAAGGCGGCCATGATGCGCAGCACGCTCAGCAGGCGCGGGGACCAACGGGAGGTGAACGAATTGGACATCGGATGTTGGTTTGGTGAACGGAAATGTCTGCTGCTCATGAACCCCGTCCGACCGGCGAGGGTTCCGGCAGCCGGCAGCCGTCGCGCCACGTTGGACCGGCCCGGGAAACACGCCGTCAGGCACGACCGTACGATAACTATAGATTGCAGGCATCCCGTCCACCTTCCCGGAGTCCACGATGAACGCCGATCAGGTGTTTGTGTTTCTTATGACGGCGCTGATCACCACCGGTGTGGTCGTCGTCTCCATTGCCGCCGCCATCATCCGCAGCAAGCGACGGCAGGAAGTACGCGCCCAGCTTCCCGCCGACCTCACCGAACGCCTGGGCCGCATGGAGCAGGGCATCGACGCCATTGCCATCGAAGTGGAGCGCGTGTCCGAAGCCCAGCGCTTCGTCACCAAACTCCTGGCCGAGCGCAAGGCGCCGGCGGCGTCGATTCCCGAACGCGTGATCACGCCGCATTGATGGAGACACTCGGCGTCGATGCGCTGCAGGAGCTGCTGCCGCATCGCTATCCCTTTCTGCTGGTCGACCGGATCGACGTGGTCGAGCCGGCGCGTCACGTGATCGGCTACAAGCGCATCACGGCGGGCGAATGGTGGATGGACGGCGTGGTGCCGGGCCGGGACCCCGCTCCGGCGATGCCGCACACGCTGGTGCTGGAGGCCCTGGCGCAGACCAGCGGCGCGTTGGTCCGAGATCTGCTCGACGGCGCCGGCAGTGCGCTGGCCTACTTCATGGGCGCCGACCGGGTGCGCCTGCGGGCCCCCGCCGCCGTGGGCGGCGAGTTGACCCTGGACGTCACGCTGATCAAGTGGCGCCGCGGCATCTGTCGCACCCGCGGGGTGGCGAGCGTCGCCGGGGTCACCGTCTTATCCGCCGAGTTGACCACGGTCGTTCGGGCGCGCCGGTAGACGGGAACGGAAGGCGGTCAGCGGCCAGCAATCAGTCGCGAGCTTCCAGCCGCGACTCGATCCGCCGGTCCGGTACGATCCAGATCAGCGCCACCGCCACGAACAGGGCATCCGAGATCCACGGCCGTACGAACGCGAGCGGGATCGCCGCGACGTAGAACACCTCGGACGCGCGCTCCTTGAGGCTGCGCGTCGTCGCCTGCGCGAGGAGCGAGTCGGGGCCATGCAGCGACACGAGGCTGCCCAGCAGCAGGTGGTATGACACCGCCGCCATCAGCAGCACCACCCCGTATACGGCGGTCGGCCAACTCGCAAAGTGGTTGCCGCCCATCCACCAGGTGGCGAAGGGCACGAGGGACAGCCAGAAGAGCAGCAGCAGATTGGCCCACAGCACCCTGCCGTTCACGCGGTCCACCGCGCGCAGCATGTGATGGTGGTTGGTCCAGTAGATGCCGAGGTAGGTGAAGCTGAGCACGTAGGCCAGGAAGAGTGGGATCAGGGGGCGCAGCGCCGAGAGCGTGGTGCCCTCCGGCGGCCGGAGTTCCAGCACCATGATCGTGATCAGGATGGCGATCACCCCATCCGTGAACGCTTCGAGACGTTCCTTGGTCATCGTGACTCCGAAAAGGCTTGACGCCGTTCAGAAGGTATCCAATGGTAGAGGCGTCCGCCCACGGACGCAGTGCCTTCGCCTGTCCCGCATTTCGCCGTTTCGCCGTTTCCGCTGTCCGACTGTCCGACTGTCCGACTGTCCGACTGTCTGACTGTCTGACTGCCCCTCCATCCCCCGTCCCACCCCCACGGAGGCCCCCCATGGTCGCACTTGCTCAGCTCTGGCTCCCCATCGTGCTGTCCGCGGTGATCGTGTTCGTGGTGAGCTCCATCATTCACATGGCCTTGCCCTGGCACAAGGGCGACTACGCGCAGGTGCCCGACGAGGACAAGCTCATGGATGCGGTGCGTCCGTTCAACATTCCGCCCGGCGACTACATGGTTCCGCGGCCCGGCGACATGGCGGACATGCGGAGTGAGGCGTTCAAGCAGAAGATGGCGCGCGGGCCCAAGCTCGTGATGACGGTGCTGCCCAACGGTTCGCCGGGCATGGGTTCGAACCTCCTCCAATGGTTCGTCTACGGCATCGTGATCGCCATCTTCGCCGGGTACATCACGGGGCACGCGTTGGGGCCCGGCGCCAACTACCTGCAGGTGTTCCGCTTCGTCGGCGCCACGGCGTTCCTGGCCTACGGCATGGCGCTCTGGCAGTACTCCATCTGGTACGAGCGGAGCTGGATGACCACGTTCAAGTCGAACGTGGATGCGCTCATCTATGCGTGCCTGATGGCCGGCACCTTCGGCTGGCTCTGGCCCAAGTAGCGCACCGCCGCGGCCGGCAGTGGTGACGAAAGAGCCGGGCGCTCCGCGAGGGGCGCCCGGCTCTCGTCATGCGGAGGACGGGGCGGCTACATGTGCAGCGTGTCGCGCGCCGCGCCCTTGGTGGTGATGATGATGACGCCGTTCAGCGCCCGCGCTCCGTACTTCGCCGTCGCCGCGTTGCCTTTCAGTATCTCGACGCTGGCAATGGAATCGGGCCGCACCCGCGAGAGAATCCGCGTCGTGTTGGCGGAGACTGCGTCTGAACGGGACGCCCGCAGCCTGACCGTGGTGGCTTCGGAACCCATCGTGGCAGCGGCGCTTGCGACGGAGCCCGCGACGGCCCGGTCGCTGCCGGCCGCGGATTTCGTCAGCGCCACCTCCTGCGTGGTCCGCAGGTCGGCGCCGCTTCCCTCCTGCACCACCCCGTCGATGATGACCAGCGGGTCGGTGGTGGTCCGACTGGGCGCCGCCAGTTCGTGCGACGCACTCGGCGCCGGCGGCCCGGCCACCCGCTGCGGTGCCGGCGTCTCGCACGCCGCGAACACGAGCACCACCACTGCGGCCGCTCCGATGAATGCTTTCATACCACGCCTCCGCGGCTCCGGCCGCATCAGATGTTGAACTCTCGATCCCAACCCCGACGTCCCGAGCAGCGCCGCAGAGGGCAGCCAACGGGCGCGCGCCTCGCTCCACGCGCCGAGCAGAACCCGTGCGTACCCGCCGCGATCCACGCCGCGCGCCAATACGCGTTCGTCACAGTCGAACTCCACCGCCAACCGCAGCCCGCGCCACGCCAGCCACACGCCCGCGTTCCACGGCATCGCCACCACCGCCAGCAGGCCGGCCACGAGCAGCGCCGGATCCCGCGTGCGCTGGTGCTCGCGCTCGTGCGCCACGATGGCCTGCTGCGCCGCCTCGTCCAATCCAAGCACCCAGCGCGGAATCACCACGCGGGGACGGAGCACGCCCACCGCGGCCGGCCCCAACGATTCGGACAGCCCCACCGCGGCGCCGCTCACCACGCCGTCTTCCAGTCGACGGTGCTCGCGCGCCAGCCGTGCGAACGCGAACAGCAGTAGCCCTGCGAGCGCCGCCGAAGCCGTCGCCCACGCCACCAGCAGCCCGCGCTCCACGGCGGGGGAAACCGGCGGGAGCGTGAAGGCGGGAGCCGCCGGCGGGGCGGGGCGCACCGTCGGCGCGGCTACGCCGGTGCGAGCGGCCACGCCGGCCACCGCCGGCGCTCCGGGCACCAGCCAGACCGCGGACACGACGAACGTGGCGGCGAGCGCCCCCGCCCAGATCCACCGCAACGGCACACCGCGGTAGAGCGCAAACACGCGCTGCGCGGCCGCGGCGCCGGCGGCGAACAGCAGCGCCGCCACGCTCGCCTCGATCATCCAGGCGGCGATCATTGCTTGGCCTCCTTCAGTCGCTCGTTCACCAGCTTCTTCAGCCGGCGCAGCTCTTCCTCGTCTATCGATTCATCCGAGAGCAGCCCGGCCACCAGCAGTTCGCGCGAGCCGTGGTACACCTTGTCGAGCAGCCGGCCCAGCGCGCTCGTGCCGGCGTCGTCCTGCTGCGTGAGGGCGTAGTAGCGGAAACCCTTGCCCTCCTGCTCGTGCCGCACGTGCCCCTTGGCCTCCAGCGTGCGCAGGATGGTGAGCACGGTGGGGTAGGCCAGGTCGTCGGCAATGCCGTCGCGGGCTTCGGCCACGGTGGCCGAGCCGTGCTTCCAGAGCACGGACATGACGTCGAGTTCTCGGCGGGTGAGCGGTGCGGCCACACAGTCTCCTATTAGCTTTGTAATAGATAATTGCACCCTCGCCCCCTTTCGTCAAGTGCGGGTTTCTGCCCGCCCCGCCGGGCGTGGTAGCTTCCCCGTATGCCAGGCCCTTCCTATAGAGCGGTCGTCGTCGGCGCCACCGGAGCCGTGGGGTCGGCGCTGGTGCGCGAACTCCTCGCCTCGCCGCGCTGCACCGGCATCGTCGCGCTCGTCCGCCGCACGACCACTCAATTCTCGCACGCCTACGGGTGCGAGAAGCTCCGGCTCGAGGTCGTGGACTTCGACCACCTCGAACGCTCCACTGCGGAGCTCGCCGCCGACTGCGACGCCGCCTTCTGTACCATGGGCATCGGACAGCCGCGCAAGGTTCCGTTCGCCGAGTTCCATCGCGTGGATGTGGAATACGCCGGCGCCTTCGCCCGCGGGGCGAGGGGCGCCGGCGCTCGCCGCATCACGCTGCTCTCGTCGGTGGGCGCCAATGCCGGCTCTCGCAACCGGTACCTGCGCGTGAAGGGCGAGGCGGAGGCGGCCGTCTCGGCGCCGGGGTTCGAGCAGGTGAGTCTCTTCCGGCCCAGTCTGCTGGTCACGCGACAGCTCCGGTACGGGCTCCAGGACCGGCTCACGCAGGCGTTCGTGCCGCTCGTCGCGCCGCTGCTGCCGGCGCGCTACCACCAGATCCGCGTCGAGGAGCTGGCGCGTGCCATGCGCATCGACGCCGAGCACCACTCGCCGCCCGGTACGGCCATCCTCATGTACCCCGAGTTCGTACGGTTGCTGGCCACCGAGCCCGAATGAACCAGGGCGCCGTGCTTCTCTACGATGGCCGGTGCGGATTGTGCAGTCGCACGGTGCGCTTCGTACTGCGGCACGAACGCCGGCACACGCTCCGCTTTGCCGCGCTCGACGGCGAGTTCGCGCGCGCTCGTGATCGTCCGGCATCCGGAACTCGACGGCATCGACTCGATCGTATGGGTCGAACGCGCCGGCGCCGGCGACGATGCCGAACGGACGGTCGTGCGTTCCGATGCCGTGCTCAGCCTGGCACGCTACCTGGGCGGGCCGTGGCGCCTCGCTCTCGCCGGACGTATGCTACCGCGTGCATGGCGCGACGCCGCCTACGACTTCGTCGCGCGCCACCGTCACCGACTGATTCCCGGAGCGGAGCGATGCCCAATTCCAGCACCCGAGTCGGAGAGCCGCTTTCTGGACTGATGCCGGCGCCGGGGCTGTCCTTCCTGCGGGCGTGGGTCTACGCGGGCCTCACCATCGCCGCGCTCGACATCGCCGACGCGCTCATCTACTACGGCCTTCGCGGCGTGGCGCCGCATCTCATCTTCCAGAGCATCGCGTCGGGCGTGCTCGGCCGCGCCGCGTTCAGTGGCGGACTCGGTGTCGAACTGCTCGGCGGGTTCCTGCATTGCTTCAACTCGTTCACGATCGCGCTGGTGTATCTGGCCGCGAGCCGGCGGCTGCGCACACTCGCCGAGCGACCGTGGGTGTGGGGCCCCGTGTATGGCGTCGCCGTCTGGGTCGTGATGTACTTCGTGGTGCTGCCGCTCTCGGCGCATGGCGCCGAGGCGATGCGCACCCCGAACGTGATCGACGAACTGGCCATCCATATGGTCGGGGTCGGACTGCCGGCGGCGCTCTTCGCGAGGGCCGCCGTGGCCCCCACGGCCCGCATGGTCGGCGGCGCTGACGAGACGCCACGGAGAACGACATGAACACGGTACTTCTCGCTTCCATCGCGGTCGCGCTGCTTGGTGGAGGCCTCCCCGCCAACGGGCAGACCGCGAACACGCAGCCCGCCATCGTCAGCTCCGGGTTCATCTACCGCTCGGCATCGTTCCCCAGCGCACACGCCTCCACCATCGCGCAATCTCACGGCGCGCTCGTGGCCGCCTGGTTTGGCGGAACGCGCGAGGGCGCGAGCGACGAGGGCCGCACGTGGACGCCGCTGGCGCTCACGACGCTGCCCAACCCGAATTCGGGCATCGATGCGGCGACGCAGCGCGACGGTCGCTTCCTGCTGGTCTACAACGACACGACGCGCGGCCGCACGCCGCTCGACTCCGTGCCCGCCGTCCGCCTCGCGGCGCGTGCCGCGTATCGCGCCGACCGGTTCGGCATCTTCATCCACTGGGGCGTGTACAGCCTGCTGGGCCGCGCCGAGTGGGTGATGCAGAACCAGAAGATCCCGGTGGGCACCTACGAGTGGCTCGCCTCCACCTTCGATCCGGTGAAGTTCGACGCCCACGCCTGGGTGTCGGCCATCAAGGCGTCCGGGGCCAGATACATCACGATCACGTCGCGCCACCACGACGGCTTCAGCATGTTCGCCACCAAGGCGACGCGCTACAACATCGTCGACTGGACGCGCTTCGGCCGCGATCCCATGAAGGAACTCGCCGAGGAGTGCCACAAGCAGGGGATCAAGCTGTTCTTCTATTACTCCCAGCTCGACTGGCACAACCCCGACTACTGGCCGCGCGGGCAGACGGGGCAGTACAGCGGCCGTCCCGACGGCGGCGACTGGAACCGCTACCTCGCGTTCATGGACACGCAGCTCACCGAGCTGCTCACCAACTACGGCCCCATCGGCGGCATCTGGTTCGACGGCATGTGGGACAAGCCCGACGCCGACTGGCAACTCCCGAAGACCTACGCGCTCATCCACCGGCTGCAGCCGGCGGCGCTGATCATCCCCAACCACCACCAGGCGCCCAAACCGGGCGAGGACGTGCAGACCTTCGAGCAGGATCTGCCGGGCGCCAACACCGCCGGCTTCAACACGACCACCATCGGCGGGCTCCCGCTCGAGACGTCGATGACGATGAACGACTCGTGGGGGTTCAACATCACCGACCACCACTTCAAGTCGGCGGACGAGTTGATCCAGAAGCTGGTGGGCGCCGCAGGCCGCGACGCAAATCTGCTGCTCAACATCGGCCCGCGCCCCGACGGCACCATCCAACCCGAGGCGCTCGAGCGGCTGCACGACATCGGAGAGTGGATGAAGACGTACGGCACGTCGATCTACGACACGCGCGGCGGCCCGATTCCGCCGCGCGAGTGGGGTGTGACCACCTACCGTGGCGACACGGTGTTCGTGCACGTGCTGCACTGGACCGACCGCGCGTTGGCCATCCCGGCGTTCGGGCGGCGCGTGCTGAAGGCGGCGATGCTCGACGGCGGGGCGCCCGTTGGTGTGGCACAGACGGCCGGGTCGATCACGCTCACGCTGCCGGATGCACCCGGCGCTGGGCCGGATCGGGTGGTGGTGCTCACGGTCGCGCCGGGAAAGTAGGGCGCGCCGAGGCGCGCGCGGCAGGCGCGCGGCAACGTGCAACTCTATAGGGGTGGTTTCTACGAACTGGATACGGATTCAACGGATGACAACGGACTGAACGGATAACAACCAACAGCTTTGGTAGTTATCCGTTCGAATCCGTTCCGATCCGTTCAGTCCGTATCCAATCGTTGATGCTCGGGCCGTCGAGAATGCACGGACCGCCACACAACGGCCAACACGCCGCTCACTCTTCGCGCAGGGCGTCCATCGGATCGACACGCGCCGCACGCCAGGCGGGCAACATCGCCGCTCCCATCGCCACGGCTCCCAGCACGAGCACCGAGAGCGTGAGCGTGATCGGATCGGTGGGTTTGAGGTCGTAGAGGAAGGCCGAGATGTATCGCGTGGTGCCGAGGGCCAGCAGCAGACCGCCTGCCAACCCGATCGCCACCAGCTTGCCCGCCTCGCCCACGATCATCTGCACCACCCGCGGGCCCGCGGCGCCCAGCGCCATGCGGATGCCGATCTCGTTGCGGCGGCGCGTGACCGTGTACGCCATCGTGCCGTAGAGGCCGATCACCGCCAGCAACAGCGCGATGGCCCCGAAGAATCCCGACAGCGTGGCCAACAGCCGCTGACGCGTGAGCGAGTTCGAGATCTGGTCGTCCAGCGCATGGAACTCCAGCGAGATGCTCGGACTCATACGCGCCGCGGTGGCCTTGATGGCCGGCACCAGCGACGCCGCGCCGGCACCCCGCACGACGTAGCTGATCGACGCCGGCGCCTCGCCGCCCTGTCCCAGCGGCAGGTAGATAGTGGAGCGCGGCTTTTCGCTCAACGACGCGTACTTCTCGGTGGCCACCACGCCGATGATCTCCGTCGACGGCCCGTTCGTGTCGCCGAACTTCGTGTGATAAGTGTGGCCAACCGGGTTCTCGCCATGGAACAGTTGGTCCACGGCCGCCTCGTTCAGCACGGCCACGGTCGGTGCCCCCGGCCGCATGTCCGCTTCGGTGAACACCCGCCCCATCAGTAGCGTCGTGCGCATCGTGGAGAAGTAGCCGTCGCTCACCTGGTTGAAGAACGACATCGGCAGCTTGCCACTGGGGGAGCCGTACCCCGGGATCACCACGAAGTCGTTCCACCCGATCCCGCTCATCGGCGTGAT
Organism: uncultured Gemmatimonadaceae bacterium; assembly: GCA_963814345.1. Classification (GTDB taxonomy): domain Bacteria; phylum Gemmatimonadota; class Gemmatimonadetes; order Gemmatimonadales; family Gemmatimonadaceae; genus JAGWRI01. The sequence goes on from CAWFCT010000005.1 coordinate 10,157, forward strand.
GAACGTTGCGGCGGCCGCCGTCACCCCCGGCGTCTGCCGCAGGTCCCGCACCATCTGGTTCTGGTCGTTCACCAGCAGCAGCGATGCGCTGTCCTTGCCGGCGGTGAGTTTCGAGAAGTTCATGTCCACCAGCAGCACCCCTCGGCTGTCGAATCCTGGGTCCTGCGTCACCAGCTTGCGGAAACTGTTCATGAGCAGCGCCGCCACGCTCACCAGTCCGAGAGACAGCGCCACCTGGCCCACCACCAGCGCCCGGCCGGCCCGGTACCGGCTGTCGCCGCTCACGATCCCGCGGCCCCCCGACTTCATGGCCACCTGCGGATCGACGCGGGTGGCGCGCCAGGCGGGCAGCAGGCCGAACAGCAACGCAGTGAGCACCGCGACGCCGGCCGTGAAGGCGAGCACCCGTCCGTCGAGCCCCACGTCCAGCGCTAGCGCCTGGCCGCGCACCGAAATCACGCCCACCAGGCTCTGCGCCGCCCAGCGGGCGAACAGGACGCCGAGCGACGCGCCGATGAGGGCGAGGATGGCGCTCTCGGTGAGTAGCTGCCGCACCACGCGCCGCCGTCCGGCGCCGATGGCCAGCCGAATGGAGATCTCGCGCTGCCGGGCGGCGCCCCGCGCCATCAGCAGGTTGGCGATGTTGGCGCAGGCGATGAGCAGCACCACGCCGACGGCGGCGAGCAGGAAGTAGAGCGCGGCCTGGAAGTTGGTGCGCGCGTCGGAGATTCCGGTGGGCGAAGGCGCAGCGGCGAGCGTGCGCTTGAGATACCCGGCCTTGCTGTCGGCCCCCCAGTGCGGCGGCAGCGTCGCCCTGAAGATGCCCGGCGCGGCAGCGGCGAGCGCCGCGCTCACTTGCGCTATGGACAGCCCCGGTTTCGGACGTCCGAACAACGACAGAAACCACCGCGCGCGGATGTCGAGCACGTTCGGCCCGTCGAAGATCGCTTCGGCGCACAGCGGGGTGTAGATCTCCGCGTTCCGTCCGACTTCCATGCCGTCGAATCCGGCCGGCACCACGCCGGCCACCGGGAAGGGGTGCCCGTTCAGCGACAGCGTCCTGCCGACGGCGTTGGCGGCGCTGCCGAACTGGCGCTGCGCGAACCCGGTACTCACCACCGCCACGCCAGGACATCCGCGAATGTCGTCGGACGGCTGGATCAAGCGGCCCTGCGCGGCGTGAATGCCGAGCGTGCGAAACGCGTCGCCGCTCACCGCGGCGCCGTTCACGTAGCGGACCTCGCCGGTGGGCGACAGGTTGTACCGCTTGTCGGCGTACGCGAACGCGCCGGAGAACGCGGTGACGTTGTCGCGGATCTGCTCCCAGAGGGGATTGGTGAATTCGCTTTGGTCGTCGCTCCCCATGTCGATGGCAACGAGCTGCTCGGGGTGGCTCACCGGCAGCGCCTTGAACACGAGGGCATTGGTGAGGCTGAAGATTGCCGTGTTGGCTCCGATGCCGAGTGCCAGCGAGAGAATCGCCACCAGGGCGAAGCCCGGACTGTGCAACAGGGCGCGCACGGCGTAGCGCACGTCGCCGACTACCGACTCCACCCATGTGAAGACGCCGGCATCGTGCGACCGTTCCTTCTGCACGGTGCGGTTCCCGAACCGCCGCCTGGCCTCCCGCGCGGCCTCTTCGTCGCCCATGCCCGCGGCCCGCAACTCCTCGGCGCGTTCGTGCAGATGGAACTCCATCTCCCGGTCGAGTTCGGCGGAGTGGCGGTTGGAGCGAAGCATGTTGGCGATGCGATTGTACCAGGCCATCGGGTGTCCCTCGTTAGACGTATCGCAGCACGCGGGCGACGCCGTCCGTCAGCCGGCTCCAGCTCGCCTCCTCTTCCGCGAGCTGTCTGCGGCCGGCGGCGGTGATCGCATAGAACTTGGCCTGCCGGTTCTTGTCGGTGGTGCCCCACTTGCCCCGGATCCATCCGTCCTGCTCCATGCGGTGCAGGGCGGGGTAGAGCGACCCCTCCTCCACGCGGAGCAGGTCGTTGGACCCCTGCTGGATGTGCTGGGTGATGGCGTAGCCGTGCAGCGCGCCGCGTGTGGCGAGCGTGCGCAGCACGAGCAGGGCGAGGGTGCCCTGGAGAATGTCGTTCTTCGCTTTCGGCATCATAGTACCTATGTAGCTAGGTATAGCTGGCTAGGTAAAGTGGGGTGCCACGGCCGATCCGTCAAGCGGGCGCCCTCCGGCCGGCCGCGCGGCAACGTGCAACTCGATAGGGGTGGTTTCTACGAACAGGATACGGATTCAACGGATCGGAACGGACTGGAACCGATAACAACCAAAAGCTTTGGTGGTTATCCGTTCAGTTCGTTCAGTCCGTTCGATTGTCGTTCAACTCGTAGAAAGTCAGGGTCGCGCTGACGGGCCCGCACGGCAATTACGGACAGCAAGTTTCGGTGGTTCACGTTAACTACAAGCTGAGAGTGATCAGTCGACAGTCGGCGGTCGCCCGTGAACCGCGCACTGCCGACTCCCAACAGCCAACTGCCGAGCCTCGATATGACGACTTCCCGATTCGTCCGGCTGATGTGGACTCTTGCCGCCCTTGCGGCGCTCGGCCTCGTCTTTGCGTTCGCCGTCCGACCCTGGTACCTCCACTGGGGCACCACGGTGGCCGAACGCACGGCGCCGCTCCCCGGCGACGAGATCGTCCCGAATGCCGGCACCCAGGAAACACGCGCCGTCACCATCAAGGCTCCCGTGGACAGCGTCTGGCCCTGGGTGGCCCAGATCGGGCAGGACCGCGGCGGCTTCTATAGCTACGACCTGCTGGAGAATCTCGTCGGCTGCGAGATGCCCACCGTCGACCGCCTGCGCCCCGACAGGCAGCAGTGGGCGGTGGGCGACCGGCTCTGGATGTATCCGTCCACCAAGGCCGGCGGCGCCGGCTACGCGGTGCTCCGCGTCTACATCCCCGGGCGCGCGCTCGGGTTCGGTACCTGGTTCGCCGGCACAACGCCCACCGGACCGGCGGACGGGAGCTGGTCGTTCGTCCTCCAGCCGATGAGCGACTCCACCACGCGCCTCCTCGTCCGCGGACGCGGCGCCCCCGGCCGCTCGCTGCTCGGCCTCGCCTTCGACCGCTCGATCTTCGAGCCCATGCACTTCGCCATGGAGAAGCGGATGATGCTCGGCATCGAGGATCTCGCCGAGGGCCAAGCACGGCACCGGTACGTCAACCACATCCAGGTCGGCCTCTGGTTCGTCACCTTCGCGATGTTCGTCGTCGGCCTGGGGTCGGTGTTCGTCGGGCCCGTGTGGCGGCGCAAGCTCACCGGCACCGTCACCGCGGCCATCGTCTTCCAGGTGCTGACGCTGGGTCAGCCGCCCATCGACGTGGCCATCCTGCTGGTGCTCGTTACCGGCGCCGTGCTCTGGTGGCCCGTGCAGCCGGGCAGCCCGCTGTCTCGCGCCGAGCCCGACGTGCGGCCCTCGGCGGCATAGCGCTCACCCGTGCCGGGGCGCCCGGCGTTCGCTGTCCAACGCCTGCATGCCGCTGGCGTTGTACCGGTCGCCGCGCACGGCGTGCGCGGGCACGGCCCGCTCGATGCGTGCCAGGTCGTCGGCGTTCATCCGGAGGTCCAACGCCCCCAGCGCCTCGGTGAGTTGCCCGCGCGTGCGCGAGCCCACCAGCGCCACGATGTCGTTGCCGCGTGAGAGCACCCATGCCACCGCCACCTGGGCCACCGTCGCCTCCATCTCGCCGGCCACCGTCCGCAGCGCCTCCACCAGCGCCAGGTTGTGCTCCACGTTGCCGGTCGCGAACCGGGGGGTGCGGCCCCGGAAGTCGCCGGGCGTGCGCGCGCGGTCCGGCGACCAGTGTCCGCTCAACAGTCCCCGCGACAGCACCCCGTAGGCGGTGATCCCCACCCCGAGTTCGCGGCACGTGGGCAGGATTTCCGCTTCGAGGCCGCGCGTGAACAGCGAGTACTCGATTTGCAGGTCGACGATCGGATGCACGGCGCAGGCACGACGGACCGTCTCGGCGCCGGCCTCCGACAGGCCGATGTGCCGCACGTAGCCCGCCCGCACCATGTCCGCCATCGCGCCCACCGAATCCTCGATCGGCACCCGCGGATCCACGCGCGCCAGTCGATACACGTCCACGTGATCGGTATGGAGCCGTGTGAGCGAGTAGGCCAGGAAGTTCTTGATCGCCTCCGGCCGGCCGTCGAACCCCACCAGGCCGCCGCCCGGGTCGCGCATCCCGCCGCACTTGACGCTCAGCAGCACCCGGTCGCGGTCGCCGCCCCGCAACGCGTCGCGAATGAGCAACTCGTTGTCCCCGCTGCCGTAGAAATCCCCCGTGTCGAGCAGCGTGACGCCGGCGTCCAGTGCGGCGTGAATCGTCGCGATGGACTCGCCGCGGTCGGCGGGGCCGTAGACGGCGGACATGCCCATGCAGCCGAGGCCGATGGCCGACACGCGCGGCCCGGTACTGCCCAGCGAACGAGAAATCATGGCGTACTCGAGTGGGAACGCGCGGGGGGTGGCATCAGCGCCACCCGTTGATCAGTCTTACAATACAAACGACATTTCATCTGGAATCCAAACGACATGCCATCCAACGCCCGACTCGCCATCGTCACCGGCTCCAGTTCCGGTATCGGACACGCCGTCGCCCTCGGCCTGCTGGACGCCGGCTGGGACGTGATCGGCGTCGCGCGTCGCGACGCGTTCATTCCGAATGCCGCCTACCGGCACGTGAAGCTCGACCTGGGCGACCTCGCCGCCGTCACCGCCACCTTCGAGCGCGAGATCGCCGCCCTCGTTTCCGACGACCGCCGCAAGCGGCTGGGATTGGTGAACAACGCCGCCGTCATCGGACAACTCACGACCGTCGACAAGACCGATCCGGCGCAGATGCTGGCCGCGTACGCCGTGAACGTCGTGGCGCCCTCGTGGCTCATGGGGTTCATGGCGCGGCACGCGCCGCGCACGAGCGCGCTGCGCATCGTCAACATCTCGTCGGGTGCCGCGCAGCGCCCCACCCCCGGGCTCGGCGCCTACGTGGGCACCAAGGCGGCGCTGCGCATGGCCACCTTCAACGCCGCCGCCGACTTCGAGTCGCGCGTCATGCAGGCCCGCATGACGCACGACGTGGCCCTGCTCAGCTACTCGCCCGGCACGGTGAGTACGCCCATGCAGGTGGAGGCGCGCTCGCAGTCGGCCGACGAGTTCCCGGCGGTCACGATGTTCAAGGGCTTCCACGACAAGGGCCAGCTCGTGCCGGTGGAGCAGCCGGCCGCCGAGATCGTGGCGTTCCTGCAATCCGACCACCCGCCGAAGGCGGCCGAGCGCCGCCTGGGAGACGCATGAGCCGAGATCGCCGCATCGACGACTACATCGCGAAGTCCGCCGACTTCGCCAAACCCATCCTCACGCACCTGCGCAAGGCCGTTCACGCCGCCGTGCCCGGCGTCGAGGAGACCATCAAATGGGGCATGCCCCATTTCCAGTACAAGGGCAACATGTGCGCCATGGCGGCGTTCAAGGCGCACGTGAAGTTCGGCTTCTGGAAGGGCTCGCTGGTCATCCCTGCCGGCATGCGCGTGGAGAACGCGAGCGGGATCAACGCCTTCGGTGAACTGACGTCGGTAAAGGATCTGCCGCCGGCGCGCACGCTCGCCGCCTACCTCAAACAGGCGGCCAAGCTCAACGAGGACGGCGTCAAGGCGCCGCAGTTCGTGAACCGCAAGAAGCGCCCCGCGCTCAAGACGCCCCCCTATCTCTCCGCGGCGGTGAAGAAGAACGCCAGGGCCCTCGCCACCTGGAAGGCGCTGCCGCCCAGCGGCCGCCGCGAATACATCGAGTGGGTGACACAGGCCAAGACCGACCCCACCCGGCAGAAGCGGCTGGCGACGACGGTCGAATGGCTCGCCCAGGGCAAGCCGTACAACTGGAAGTATCGGGGGACCCGATAGCGTGCGCGAAGGCAATCCGTTCCTCGGCGTCGCGGCGGCCGCGCTCGTCGCGCTGGGCGCCTGCGCATCCGCCGGGTCCGGGGCGAACCCGGGCGCCGGGCCGGCCGCCGTCTCGACACGCACCGCGAACACGTCCGGCTGCGTGCCCGCCACCATCGACAGCGCGTTCGCCGCGGTGGGCCCGGTCTATCGCACCTGCGACGTGGACCGGCCGGCGCTGGCCATCGACACCACGTTCGTCGCGCGCGGGCTCGCCTCGCCCGCCCAGTCGTGCCTCTCGGCGGTGATCGACTTCGTGATCGGCACCAACGGACTGCCGCTGCCCGAGCCCATGAAGGTCGTGAAGACCAACTCGCTCGACTTCGCGCGCGTGCTCACCCAGTCCATCGTCCGCTGGCGCTACCAGCCGGCCGTCCGCGACGGCCATCCGGTGCGGGAACTGGTGCAGTTGCAGGCCGCTGCCCAGGTGGGGCCCACCTTCGGCCCCCCGCCCAATCCGTCCAGCTTCGCGAACATCGGCCCCACCACCTGTTAGCGGTTCGCCGCCGGCTGCCTAGCGCCCCGAATCCGGTTTCGCCTTGGGGACTACGGGAACCGTGGGTGCGTTCCGCTGCGCGTCGGGCAGCAGGATGGACTTCAGGTGGGCCACCTGATCGGGCGTCGGCTTGTCCACCGCCCGCAGATCCCAGCGCTCCGTGCGGTTCCCCACGCCCGCGAACTTCAACCCGAACCAGTCGAGCATCTCCTGGTAGTCCAGCTCGTCGGTGCTGTCGAGCGCCTTGTGGAACCAGTCGGCCAGATCCGTGTGCGCCACGCTGTCGGCCACCTGCTGGAACTGTTCGGGCGTGTACCCCTCGGCGCCCGAATACTTGGCGTACGCGGCGCGCATCACATCGTCCAGGCTCGCCGAGTCGCCGGTGAGCGCGCGGATGTGCGCGTCGAGCAGCAGCCCCACCACCGGTCCCTTGGTGTAGTAGCTCACCGTCCGTTCCTGATCCATCTTCACGCCCGACGCCTGGCTCTTCCACACGTCGAGCGACGACTCCGTCAGCGTCTGCACGCGGCGTCCCGGCGTGTTCTGCAGGTCGGCGATGAGCTTGGACATCAGGTCCAGCCAGTCGGCCTGCCGGATGAGCCCGGCGCGCGCGTCCATCAGATCGGCGTAGTACGTCGTGAGCCCCTCGGCGATCCACAGGCTCGGTGTGCTCGGCGGGTTCTCGTAGTCGAAGGGACCGAGCGCAACCGGGCGCAGCCGCTTCACGTTGAAGGCGTGAACGTACTCGTGCGTCACGAACGTCAGCCACTTCTCGAATCCCGCCGGCGTCTCGGTGCCCTTGGCCTGCACGGTGAGCAGCGTCGAGTTCTCGTGCTCCAGCCCGCCGGCCCCGGGGCGGAAGACGTTCAGGAAGAGGTACCGTTTGTACGGCAGAAAGCCCCAGAACCGGTAGCTCTCGCCCACCACGCGCAGCAGCGCGCGTCCCGCCTGCTCGCCGTTGAAGTCGTCCACCGCGCCGGCGTTCACCAGCATGTGCGTCTTGCCCGCCACGTCGAACTGCACCCACTGCAAGTTGCCCGACGCGACGATCGGCGAATCGACCAGTTCGTCGTAGTTCTCGGCCTGATAGTGGTTGGGCACGCCGTCCGACGCCGTGTCGAGCGAGGTCGCCGACATCCAGCCGGGGGGGAGCGTGAGGTCCACCACGGCGGGGCGCGACTGCCCGTTGACGAGCGTCATGAAGGTGGGCGCGCCGTTGAGCACCACGATGCTGTCGCCCACCCAGTCGGCGGTCACGAACTTCCGGTCGGCCTTCACGCGGTAGCTCACGGTCACCGATGGCGCGCCCCCCGTTTCCACCAGCCACCGGTTCTGCCGCGTCTGCTGCACCGCGAGCGCGCTGCCGTCGGGCGCCCACGCGCGCACGCTGTCCACGTTCGTGGCGTAGTTCTCCACCTTGTAGTAGCCCGGCGACCAGACGGCCATCATCAGCTCCACGCTGGGCTGGCCGTCGGTGGGTACCTGGGCCGCCACGTGCGTGAAGTGCGCCGCGCGATTGGGGAAGGTGACGGCGTAGGTGATCGGCGCCCCGAGCTGCGCCCGGAGCGCGGTGGGCGTCAGGGGCGCGGCGAGGGCGGCGGCGAGCACGAGCCGCA
>CAWFCT010000006.1:0-9256 GCA_963814345.1 uncultured Gemmatimonadaceae bacterium
CTCAAGCCCAGCAACATGATCGAGAAGACGCTGTACACGCTGGCCTGGTTCCGGAAATGGGGGATGCCGTGAGTAATCGCGGCACCCACGTTCACCGCAACGCCTCGGCGCGGGCGGCAACGGAGTCGGCTGCCGCGGTATCGTGCACCATCCGCAGCGCGTGCGCGAATGCCTCGAGATCGGGCCGGAGCTGCGCGGAGTCCTTCTTGAATCGCGTCGCCTTGAGCAGCGGTACGAGGCGCCGGTACACGGGCACGGCGTCGACGAACCGGCGCTGCTTCATGTAGAGATCCGCCAATTCCTGAAGCGCGTACGTCGCATACGGGTTGTTCGGACCGGTGGCCGAATCGAGAACCGCCACCGAACGCCGGAAGTGCCGCTCGGCGTCGGCCAGGGAATCCATGGCGACCAGATTCTCTCCCAGGGCCTCGTGCGCGAGGGCGATCTGGGCCGGCACCTTGTTGCGGAGCGCGAACGTCAGCGCGAGGCGTTGATCCGCTGCGGCCTCGCGGTAGCGATGGATCTTGTTCAACCCTACCGCAAGATTGTAGTAGCTGTAGTACACGCCCGCCGCCGGCGGACCCTTGCCACGTGTGTACAGTGCGATGGAGCGGCGGTAGTGCGGCACCGAACTCGCGATGGAATCCATGTACTGGTAGAGATTCGCGAGTTCGAGTTCGTCGTGGGCGAGCTTCAGGCTGTCGGGCCCGGACAACCGCTCCGTGATGGCCAAGCCCCGCTTGTACATGGCCAGCCCCTCGGCGCCGTGCCCGATCGATGCGAGGTCCACCCCGGCGTTCATGAGCCGGCTCGCCGTCTTCGGATGATTCGGCCCGAAGACACGCAGCGTGAACTCCGCGGCGCGGCGGTTGAATGCAGCGGCCGAGTCCGCCTGTCCGGCGCGGTCGTACCCGTTGCCGAGATCGGACATCGCATCGGCAATCCGCGGATCGTCCGGCTTCAGGAAGCGCTGGTCGAGTGCCAGTGCCTCTCGCGCATCGCGGATGCCCTCGGGAAAGTGTCCGCCCAGTATCTCCAGGTTCCCTCGGGCTCCAACCAGGTACGCATACCGGACCGAATCGGCGCGAGGCTGCAACGCGTAGAGGGCGAACAGCCGATTGAGCACGGTGCGGGCCGAATCAAGGTGATACGTATTGAGCAGCAGGCCGAACAGCGGATAGAGTCCACCGGAAACGCCGAGCGAGTCGCCGGCGAGTTCGCGAATCCGGACCGCCTCCGTCAGCGCGGCCATCGCGCTGTCGGGACTCCCGCGGATGTTGGCACTGGTGGCGAGGTCCACCAGGATCCTCGCGCGGAGCGGCGCGTCGGGGCCGTCCAACGAGTCGCTGAGCGCAAGCGCGGCGCGGAACATCGTGTCCGCTGCGTCCAGCCGGCCGATGTTCTGGTACACCGCGCCGAGCGTGGCGAGCAGTTGGCTCTTCGCGCGCGGCGCGTCGGCGAGCGCCGTGTCCAGTCGCGCCCGTGCCTCATCCACCACCGCGGCCACGGTCAGCGTGTCCCCGTGTGTTCGCGTCGGGTCGGCTCCCGTGAAGACGTTCTGAAGAAACGTCGTCACCGCCTCGGCGCGTTGCGCCTCCTGCCGGGCGGTGTTGCGTTCTTCGGCCAGGCGCTGGACGTAGAACGCGGAGAGCCCGATGATGGCCACGGTCGTCACCGTCACGGCGGCAACGGCCGCGCGGTGGCGGCGGACGAATTTGCCCGCGCGGTAGCGGAGCGTGGCCGGCCGCGCCGAGACCGGACGGCCGTCGAGGTAGCGTTGCAGATCGGCGGCGAACGCTTCCACCGAGGGATACCGGCGCTCCGGCTCCTTCCGCAACGCCGTCAACAGAATGTTGTCGAGATCCCCCTCCAGATCGGCGCTGAACGCCGCACGGCCGGTGCGGGCCGCCGCGCTCGGCCGCGGCGGCTCCTCGGTCGTGATCCGGCGTTCGAGTTCCGCCGGCGTCGACCCTTCGACATCGAAGGCCAACCGTCCCGTGAGCAGCCGGAACAGCACCAGGCCGAGTGCATAGACATCGGTGGCGACCGTGGGGCGGAGCCCCTTCAACTGCTCCGGGCTGGCGAACGCCGGTGTCAACGGACCGAGGCCCGTGGTCTCCGTCTCGTCGCCGCCGCCCAACAGCTTGGCCACGCCGAAGTCGAGCAGCTTGGGATGGCCGGTGGCGGGCACCAGAATGTTCGACGGTTTGAGGTCGCGGTGGACGATGAGCGACTGATGGGCGTGTTGTACCGCGCCCATCACTTCGAGGAAGAGTTGGATGCGCGCGTCGAGGCCCAGCGACTCTTCGTCGCAGTAACGGTCGATGGACCGCCCGTCGATCAACTCCATCACGATGAAGGGCGACCCGTCGTCTGCAGTGCCGCCATCCAGGAGCCGTGCGATTCCAGGGTGTGTCAGGCTGGCCAGGATCTGGCGCTCGGCGAGGAAGCGCCTGGTGCTGCCGGGATGCGCCAGCCCGCGCCGCAGGAACTTGATGGCCGCCGTGGCCTCGTACAGGCCGTCGGCCCGATGCGCGCGATACACGGCGCCCATCCCGCCGTGCCCGATCTCCTCGTCCAGCACCCAGGCGCCCACGCGATGTCCGGCACGGGTGGGGAAGGCGACCGCAGCGACGGCGGCGGTCGCCGCCGCGATGACGGGGTCGGCCCACGCGTCGGCGGCCGAGGCGAAATCGTCGCGCAGCAACGCGACCACTTCGGCGCGCAACCCGGCGTCGTCGCCGCACGCCTCGGCCAGCCGCCGCTCGCGTTCCGCAGGCGGTGCGTCGATCAACTCGTCCACCAGCGCCGCGATCCGGCGCATGCGCTCCGTGTCCATCCCGCCTGGCCCCCCGCGGTCCTATTCGGGTTCCTGTAGCAGCCGTCCGAGCAATCGCTTGGCGACGCGCAACTCGCGATCCACCGTCGCCGGCGAGATGCCCTCGATCTCGGCCATCTCGTCGTACGTGTAGCCGCCGAAGTACGCGAGTTCGAGAATCTCCGCCTGCCTCTTGTTAAGCGTAGCCAGCCGCTCCATCGCCTCATCGAGCGCCAGAATCTCCTCGGCACGTCCCGGCGCTTCCGCCATCCCCTCCTCGAGCGTCACGGGCTGGGCCGAACCGCCGCGCCGCGATCCACGCCGCGCCCGCGCGTAATCCACCAGCACGCGCCGCATCGTGGTGGCGGCGGCCGCCAGGAAGTGCCGTCGCCCCTGCCAGGTGACGTCGGCACCGACCAGCCGCAGGTAGGCCTCATTGATCAGACCGCCGGTCTGCAGCGTGTGCCCGGGGCGCTCTCCCCTTAGCTGCCGGCGCGCGATCTCCTCGAGCGTGGGATAGAGGATCGCCATCGCTCGGTCGCGCGCGTCCAGATTGCCGTCCCTCCAGGAAAGCAGGAGTCCGGTGATCTCGGAACGGGGGCCGTCGGCCGCCGGGGGGGTGGGCGCTGACGGCGGGGGCGGGGGCGATGCAGGCATGGCGGGTCGGAACTCCAAGTCAGGGGCCAACGTAGCGCGGTTGCCCCCGGTCCGTCCAGCGGGCCGTGAGGGAATCCGGGGCTGAATTCCGCCTCCCAGATAACGGCACTGCGTGCGGGCTTTCGGCTCTTCGCCGCCAGGCCCCGCCCGCCACGACTTCGAGAGGAGGTTCACCATGCGTGGTTCCCCTGTACGGCCCCTGGCGATCTGGGCCTCGGCGACGCTGCTGGTATTCGCCACGGCTCGCTGCAGCGATTCGACCGCGCCGAAGAACAACGGCTCGTCGACCAACACGAGCGGGTGCAGCAGCGCCAAGGATCTCACCACCTGCCTGCCGAGTTGGAGTCAGTTCTCGCCACCCAAGGCTTCAAAGAGCCCCACGCCAACCGGAACACCGACGACGACCGAGAAGAACGACACCCTGAAGCAGATCGACAGCACCGGCGCGTTGGTTTCGCTGGGCAACGTGACCTTCGAGTGCACCGATTCGACCTTCAGCTTCGTCGACAATCCGGAAAAGGCGCTCTCGTTCAACCTCGATCAGACGGTCGTCTGGCCAGGTGCGCTCATTCAGGGGAAGAGCCATCGCGACGCCAAGACCATGAGCGACCTGCTGGAACTGCCGATTCGGCAACGCACGCCGGTGACGGTGACGATGAACTTCAACAGCGCCGACAACACGCGAACCATTGACAATCCCGATCAGGGATCGGTGAACCAGGCGGTGCAGGATATGGTGGGCAAGGCGCAGGCCGGCGGGCTGGTCACGCCCAGCAACATCACCTTCGACGAAAAGAGCTTCAGCTCGGAGCAGCAGGCGGCGGAGGCGTTCGGGGTCTCCGGCCGCTACCTGGGCTTCCAGGCCACGGCCAAGGGCTCGGTCAAACAATCGGTGAGCCGCCACGTGGTGGTGGCGCAGTTCCAACAGCAGATGTACATCGCCGGCGTCACACAGCCGGCCACTCCCGCCGACTTCTTCAGCGACGCCTTTACCTCCGCCGAGTACCAGACGCAGGCCAATCTGGGGCGCATCGGCGTCGACAATCCGCCGCTGTACGTCTCGCGCATCGGGTACGGGCGCATGATGGTGTTCGAGATGAGCGCCGAGGCGAAGTCGTCGGAGATCGAAGCGGCGCTGAATGCCGCGTACAAGGGGATCGCGGGCGGCGTGAGCGCCACACTCAGCGCGCAGGACAGCGCCGTGTTGGCCCGCTCCGAGATCCGGTTCAGCCAGATCGGCGGTGCCGACTCGAACGCCCTGGCCGCCATCCACTCCGGAAACCTCGCGGACTACTTCACCAGCTCCCCGCCGCTCACCAGTGCGGCGCCGCTCTGGTTCGAGTTGAAGACGCTCACCGGACAGGTGGCCCAGGTGTCGGAACCGGGGACATACACGCAGACCACCTGCGTGCCGAAACTGCCCGGGAGCTTCGACTTCCTGCCGGAACAGACCCTGAACATTCCCTTTGCCGCGGGGACGCAGCGCCGCACCCTGCAGGCCGACGTGAACGGCGACGGGAAGATGGATCTCGTATTCGATGAACTGCAGACCTCGCCGTCGCAGAACGTGGTGCACGTGGTGCTGGCCAATGGCGATGGCACGTTCACCGTGAAGGCGCCGGTCACGAGTCCCGATGCGCCGGCCGAAGGATGGGAGAACTTCACCCTCTCGGCGGTGGATATGAACGGCGACGGCAAGGCCGACCTGGTGTGGAACGCCCTGACCACCACCGACAACGTCGTGTATGCCGCGATCTCCAACGGCGACGGCACGTTCACCTGGCGGCCGCGGCAGGAGTTGCCCGCCGGCGGCTGGAACACCTACCGGCTGATCACGGCGGATATGAACAACGACGGTCGGGGCGATCTCGTGTGGACCAATGCCGGGAGCAGCTCGACCACGACCCTCCGCACGTACTTCGGTCTCGCCCGTCCCGATTCCAGCTTCGAGATGATCCCCAACTACGTGGACCAGTCGGGGAACTTCTCCGGGTACGAGACCGTGGCCGCGGCACAGTTCGACGGCGTGAACGGCGCGGACCTCGTGTTCAACGATCTGAGCGCCTCCAACAACTCGACGCACACCGACCTGTTCACGCCGACCTCGGACAGTACCGGCACCCTGAACCTCCAGGCGGCCACCAGCTACAACATCAGCGGGTGGAGCCCCGTCTACACCACGCGCGTTGGGGACATCGATGGGCGGAACGGCGCCGACCTGGTCTTCGTCCGCAGCACCGATCCCACGGCCGCCAACGACGGATGGATCCACCGCGCTCTGAACAACGGCAACGGCACGTTCACCATCCAGCCGCCGCAGCACGCGCCCCTACGCGCGAACCCGACCGTTCCGTACCTCGCCGACTTCAACAACGACGGCAAGGAAGACATTCTCCTGAACCATCTGGACAATTCCACCAACGAGGTGCTGGTGGGATTCGGCACCGACAGTGGGAAGTTCACCTTCCCGTCCGGCGTGGTGACGGCGCCCAACACCCCGCCCGAAGGGTGGGCGGTGTACGGCCAGGTCTACGTGGGCGACGTGAACGGGGACGGCAAGGCCGACATCGTCTGGACCAATCCGTCGAGCACGACAGAGGTGTACGTCGCGCTGTCGAAGTAGCACCGGAACGGCGCCGTCGGGATGGCCCCGGCGGCGCCGGCACCGGCGGGTGCCGCGGCCCGACGGACCGCTACGGCACCCAGGTAGTGACGTCGGCCGCCGCCCGGCGGGGTTTCGCGTCCGGCACAGCGGCCGGCTCACCGAGCTGGATCAGGGCCACGATCCGCTCGCCCTCCGGCACACCAACGGCCGCACGCGCGCGCGGATCGTCCATCACGGCGCCCGTTTTGAGGTGCGTGCCGAGTCCCATCGCCCGTGCGGCGATCATCATGTTCTGCACGGCCATCATCGTCGCCGCGTAGTCCTCCTCGCGGATCTCCGGATTCGCGTCGAGCGTCATGCTCACGGCGATCTCGGCGGGGAGCGCCGCCTCGGCGGCCGCCACCTTCTCGGCCACCGCGCGCGCGGCCTCGGGGTCCTCCACCCTCTTCGCCTTGCGCGCGCCGAGCGCGGCCCCGTAAGCGCGCCGAGCCTCGGGCCCGAGCACGTGGAAGCGCCAGGGCTGGGTCATGCGGTGGTTGGGGGCGAGCACCGCGCCGTCGAGCAGCTGCTCGATCTCCGCCCGCGCAATCGGCCGGTCGGAGAACTGCTTGATGGAACGGCGGCTGCGGATGGCGTCGAAGAGGTCCATGGGGGCACACGGGCGAGGGTGGACAATGCTGGGTATCGTGTGCAACAATATCTATCTCACGAGTTCTCCAGAGAAGGCTTCCCATGCCACGCACGCACCTAATGGTCCTCAGCGCCGCCACCATCGCGCTCCTCGCCGGCATTCCCGCGGTCGCCGCCGGCCAGGGCAATCCGTTCGCCAAGCCCAGCACGTTGCCCTTCCAGGCGCCGCCGTTCGACAAGATCAAGGACAGCGACTATCAGCCGGCCTTCGAGCAGGGCATGCGGGAACAGTTGGCGGAGATCCGGGCGATCGCCGACAATCCCGCTCCGGCCACGTTCGAGAATACGATCGTCGCCATGGAGAAGTCGGGGCGCATGCTCGACCGGGTCTCGGAGGCCTTCAACGCGGTGGTCCAGGCCAACACCGACGACGTGCTCGACCGCGTCCAGGCCGAGGAGACGCCGAAGCTCGCCGCGCATCACGACGCCATCTACATGAACCCGAAGCTGTTTGCCCGGGTCAAGGCGATCTACGCCGAACGCGACAAGCTCAAACTCGACCCGGAATCGCGGATGCTGCTCGAGGTCTACCACGACGACTTCGTGCGTGCCGGCGCCGCCCTCTCCGACGCCGATCAGGCGCGGTTGCGCGCCATCAACAAGGAGGACGCGACGCTCGAGACGGCGTTCGAGCAGAAGCTCATCGCCGGCACCAAGGCCGGTGCGTTCGTCACCGACAAGCGCTCGGACCTGGCGGGGCTGACCGACGCCGAGGTGGCCGCCGCCTCGAACGACGCCAAGGGTCGCGGGCTTCAGGGCCAGTACCTGATCCCGCTGCAGAACACCACGCAGCAGCCGCTGCTCGCGTCGCTCACCGACCGCGCGGTGCGCAAACAGATCTTCGAGAATTCGTGGACGCGCACGGAACGGGGCGACGCCAACGATACCCGGGCCACGATCGCCCGCCTGGCCGAGCTGCGCGCCGAGAAGGCCAGGCTGCTGGGCTATCCGAACTACGCGGCCTACGTCCTGGCCGACCAGATGGCCAAGACCCCGCAGGCCGTCCACAAGTTCCTCGGCCAGCTCATCGGGCCTACGGCGGCCAAGGCGGCGGACGAGGCGAAGCAGATCCAGGCCGCCATCGACAAGGACGGGAAGTCGTTCACGCTCGAACCGTGGGACTGGGAGATGTACTCGGAGCAGGTGCGGAAGGAGAAGTACGATCTGGACCAGAACCAGCTGAAGCCCTACTTCGAACTGAACCGGGTGCTGCAGGACGGCGTGTTCTACGCCGCCAACAAGCTGTACGGCATCACCTTCAAGGAGCGGCACGACATCCCGGTGTACCAGAAGGACGTGCGCGTGTTCGAGGTGTTCGACCACGACGGCTCGCCGCTCGGGCTCGTCTACTTCGACTACTTCAAGCGCGACAACAAGGCGGGTGGCGCGTGGATGGACAACTTCGTGCAGCAGTCGAAGCTGCTGGGCACGAAGCCGGTGATCTACAACGTGGCCAACTTCACCAAGCCGGCGCCCGGCGAACCCGCGCTGCTCACGTTCGACGACGTGACCACGATGTTCCACGAATTCGGCCACGCGCTGCACGGGCTGTTCGCGAGCCAGGAGTACGAGCGGCTCTCGGGCACCAACGTGGCACGGGACTTCGTGGAGTTTCCGTCGCAGTTCAACGAGCACTGGGCGCTCTACCCGGAGGTGCTCAAGCACTACGCCGTGAACTACAAGACCGGCCAGCCGATGTCGCAGGCGCTGGTGGACAAGATCAAGAAGTCGCAGACCTGGAATCAGGGATACTCGCTGGGCGAGTTGCTCGCGGCTTCCGAGCTCGACATGCAGTGGCACACGCTGCCGGCGGGGGACACGGTCGGAAACGTCGACGCCTTCGAGACGAAGGCGCTGCACGACACCCACACCGACTTCCCGAACGTGCCGCCGCGCTACCGGTCCAGCTACTTCCTGCACATCTGGGCCAACGGCTACGCCGCCGGCTACTACGCGTATCAGTGGACCGTCATGCTGGACGAAGACGCGTTCTCCTGGTTCACGCACCACGGCGGGCTGACCCGGGCCAACGGGCAGCGGTTCCGGAACCTCATCCTCTCGCGGGGCCACACCGAGGACTACGGGACGATGTTCCGGAGCTTCTACGGCAAGGACCCCGACATCGGGCCGATGCTGGAGCGTTGGGGGCTGCCACCCGTGAAGGGGAATCCCGGGGGCTGACTGCCTCCGGGGCCGCGGGCCCGCCGGCCCGACGACGCCCTCAGCGTGCGTCAGCGCGAATCGAAGCCCGCCACTTCCTCACCAACCGCCGGGCCGTCGCCACCGGATCGCCCACCGGTTCGGTGCGGAACACCGGCGTGGTGTCGTGCGACCAGCGCTTCTCCCATTCGCACGACGCGGTAGCGAACGGCTTCCGGTCGAACGGCTTGCCGCTGTCCAGCGACGCGTTCAGATCCTTGAAGAACGCCTCCCACCGCGGCAGGAAGTACGAGGTGAACATTCCCTCCCACTCCTTGAACGCGTAG
>CAWFCT010000007.1:0-13484 GCA_963814345.1 uncultured Gemmatimonadaceae bacterium
GGACAGACGGTCGAAGGGCTGGTCGGCGAGCTGGGTGTAGCCCACGTCGAAGATGCGCCGCGCGTGCGCGGCCAGCTTCCGGTAGCCGTCAACGTCGCGCGGTGAGAGCGCCGCGATCTGTGCCAGCAACCGGTCGTCGTCGCCCACGTAGTCGAACGTCGAGCCGTCGTGGAAGAGGATCCGGTAGAAGGGATCCACCGGCATCAGATCGAAGTAGTCGCGCGCGTTGCGGCCCACGAGCGTGAACAGCTCGTCGAGCAGGTAGGGCGCCGTGATCACCGTCGGGCCGGCGTCGAAGGTGAAGCCGTCGCGCCTGAACACCCGCGCCCGTCCCCCGGCCTGGTCCAGCGCCTCCAGCACCGTCACCTCGTACCCCATCGCGCGAAGCCGGACGGCCGCGGCCAGCCCGCCGAATCCCGCCCCGATCACCACGGCGCGCGCCCTGGTCCCCTTTGTCACAGCAGTCACCTCACCAGAGTCGGCGCCGTGGGACCCTGCAATGGGCCTCTGACCGGCGGAAAGTGCATCCAGGAACTGGCTGAATTATCGCCATTCGTCCATTGATTGTCAAGCTATCTCCGGTGTATAATCTTGACAATACATGGACAGTAAGCGACAGTTATGGGGTCGACACCCCTGACACACTGCCGCCTGGAGGCCCGTTGCCCACCGCCCTGAAGTCCCGCCCAGTCACCCCATCCGCCGCCGGCGGCGGCGACCCCCGCCCCTCGGCCGGCCCGTGGGCGAATGCGGCGCTGCAGGTGTTCGGCGTGTTCACCGCGCTGGCGATCGCGGGGTTCGCCGTCTTCGCGCGCCACCCGGAACTGCTGGCCGGTCGGCCCGCGGCCATGCGCGTGTACGCGGTGTCGTTCACCTTCTTTCCGCGCGCCCACATCGTGATCGGCGCGCTGGCGCTCGCCGTGCTGCTCGTGAGCCGCGCGGGGTGGCGATGGCTGCCGGCGTTCGTGTCGGTGTACGCGCTCAGCCTCACCAGCGAACTCCTCGGCACCACGGTGGGGCTGCCCTTCGGCCCGTACCACTACACCGACGGACTCGGGCTCAAGTGGTTCGCGCACGTGCCGGTGCTGATTCCGCTGAGTTGGTTCCTCATGGCGCTGCCCAGCTACGCCATCGCGCGCCGGCTGCTCGGCGAGGGAGCGTCGGCGGCACGCCGGGTGCTGCTGGGGTCGCTCATTCTGTTGAGCTGGGATCTCGCGCTCGATCCGGCCATGAGCCAGTTCACGAGCTACTGGGTGTGGGGCTCGTCGGGCCCGTACTACGGCATGCCCTGGCTCAACCTGGCCGGCTGGTACGTGACCGGGCTGGTGCTGATGCTCGCGCTCGTCGCCGCGCGCACCGATGCGTGGGTCGGCCAGCTCTCCATCGCCTGGCTCTCCCTGTTCTACATACTCAATCTGGCGCTGCCGCTGGGGCTCATTCTGGCCACCGGCGCGTGGGGCGCGCTGGCGGCGACGGCGGGCGCGCTGGCGGTGTGCGGCGTGCTGGGACGCAGCGGTGCGGTGCGCCGCGTGGCGGCCGGCGCCCCCCGCGGGGGCCAACCAGCGGCGCGACGCGTGGCGGCCCGATGACCGCGCTTCGATTTCGGGACGTCCCCGAGCGCGGCGATGCCTGGCTGTCGCCCGCGCCGCCGGGTCCCGACGAGTGGATGCGCTACTTCGCGCATCACAGCCGCTCGTTCCGCTTTGCGGCGCGCTTCATGCCGGCGCCGGAGCGCGACCAGTTGGCGCGCGTGTACGCCTGGTGCCGGTACACCGACGACCTGGTGGACGTCGCGGCCGATCCGTCGCGCGGCGCCATCGAGGCGCGGCTCGCCACCTGGCTCCGGCTCTCGGAGCGCGCGTATGCGGGCCACCGCACGGGCGTCGCGCTGCTCGATCGCGTGATGCCCGAGATGGCGTCGGCGCGCGTGCCCTTCGACTACGCGCGCGAGCTGGTGGCCGGCATGCGCATGGATCTCCACCATAAACCGTACGCCAACCTGCGCGAGCTGCGCGTGTACACGTACCGCGTGGCCGGCGTGATCGGCCTCTGGCTCACCGAGCTCTACGGCGTGCACGACCAGCGGGTGCTGCACCACGCCGCGGCGCTGGGCCACGCGCTGCAGCTCACCAACATCCTGCGCGACGTGGGGGAGGACTGGGCACGCGGGCGCGTGTATCTGCCGCTCGACCGGCTGCAGGCGCACGGGCTCGAGGCGCACGATCTTGGCGCCATGCGCGCCGGCCTGGCGCCGGTGGACGACCGCTTCCGCGCGACTGGTGGAGGAATTGATGGGCGTGGCCGAGGCGGACTACCGCGATGCGTTCGCGGCGCTGCCCGCGCTACCGGCGTTCTTCGCCCGCCCCGTGGCGGTGGCGGCGCAGGTGTACCGCGGAATCCACGACGAGATCCGGCGCGCCGGCTACGACACGCTGCGCCGGCGGGCCCGCACGTCGCTGCCGCGAAAGCTCTGGCTGGGCGTGCGGGCGCTGGCTGCTAGCGGGGATCGACGTGGAATACCGTCTCCATCCCCGACGCGATATGCTCCGCGATATGGCAGTGCATCAGCCAGTTACCCGGGTTCGACGCGTCGATGAGCAGGTCCACGGTGGACCCCACGGGGATGATCACGGTGTCTTCCCAACTCATGTTCTGCGTCGGCACCCCGTCGCGGTCCACCACGAGCATGCGCTGCCCATGCAGATGGATGGGGTGCTGCATGGGGTGAAAGGAGAACGGATCGTTGTAGATCCGGAGCTTGACCACATCCCCCTGCTTCACGTGCCAGTTGATGTCCATGTCTTCCCTGCCCGTCGCGTCGTCGCGAATGATCCACTTGAGCTGCTTGCCCGTGGACAGCCAGTTCATCATCGGCATGCCGTCCATCCATTCCACCGGCTGGAAGTATGCAGTGTCCACGTTCATGAACTGGATCGTGCCCAACGGCAGGTCGCCGGGCCGGATGGTGAGCGTGAACTTCTTGTCGGGCGGGCGGTCGAAGTACTTCCGGTAGTGCGCGATGTCGTTGACCACCGCCGGTTCGTACGCAGCGTCGCGAACTGGGCGCCAGTAGTCGGGCGACGCGGGCGTCGAATCCACGGTGACGATGCCCAGCGTGTCCACCTGGGTGAAGAACTCGCCCTGTGAGTGGTACATCGCCTGCACGGCGTTGACCAAGCGCGTAGCGCCCCGGCTTCGGGAATCGCACCTCCACCACGTAGCGCTGGGCCACGCCGAGCACCACGCTCGGCACCATCTGCTCGTGCTCGAACCGGCTCAGATCGCCCGCCAGCAGTTTGATCGGAGCCCCGCTGAACGAGAGGTTGTAGGTGCGCGAGCTGGACGAGTTGGTGAAGGCGAACCGCACCACCGCGCCCTGATGCACGTTCAGCGTGTAGCGCGTCTCCCCGTTGGTGAGCAGCACGTTCCCCAACCGCCCCATGAGCGCGAAGTCGGGCGTGTTCTTGCCGAAGGGAATCAGCGTGTCGGCGTTGATCAGCAGGTCGTCGAACATCAGCGCCTGCTCGTCGTTGGCCGGCGAGTAGTAGTTCGGGATCCGGCGAGTCGACGATCATGTTGCCGAACAGTCCCATCGCCTGCTCGATGTACGTGCTGACGTGCGGGTGGTACCAGTACACACCCGCGTCGGGGAAGTGGACCTTGTAGAGGAAGCTGTCGCCGGACGCCACCGGCTGCTGCGTCACGCCCGGCACGCCGTCGTAGTGATTGTCCAGGCGCAGCCCGTGCCAGTGCACGGTGCTCGGCAAGTCGATGCGGTTGTGGAAGCGGACGACGATCGTCGCGTTCTGCGGCACGCGGATGAGCGGCCCGGGCGATTCGCCGTTGTACCCGTACATCACGTAGGTGCGCCCCTCGATCGTGCGGCGCAGGAGCATGGCCGTGAGGTCGAGCGTGTCGCCGTCGTGTCATGCGCACCACCTGCGAGCGCTTGGCCATCGGCAGCGTGGACGGGTCGACCCCCGCGCCGGGCAGGAACGGCGTGATGGGCGGCGTGAGCCCCTTGAGCGCGCCGAACATCGGGATGCCGGCCGGCATCGGAATGGGCATCGGCATGTGCATGCCGCCCTGCCCCGTGTCGGCCCCCATCTTCATCCCGGCCATGCCGGTGTCGGCGCCCATCTTCTTCATCGGCGGCTTCTGCTGCGCCGCGAGAGGCGCAGCGGCGGCGGCCACCGCGAACGGCACCGCCAGGACCAGCGACATCTTCATGGTCTCAGTACACCCCTCGGAAGAACGCGTCGTGCGTCAGGAAGTTCTCCAGCCAGCCGGTGGGCGACGTGCCGTGCAGCACGATCGGGCCATGGTGGGCGCCGGGGGTCGCACTCGCTTCGGCGGTGACCACGAGGAGGAACTTGTTCAGCGCCGTCGTACCGACGGTGGTCGTGCCGTCGTGGACCTCGCCCAGCCGGGTCCACTTGGAGAGATCGGTCGTCACCTGCCACGCGACGAACGCCTTGTACGGGCCGAGGGAAGCCGGGGCGGGCAGCCCCTTGATGTTCAGGCGCACGTCGTAGCGGTCGACGCCGTCCACCGTGACCGCGATCCCGAACGGCGACGACGCGTAGAACAGGCGCGCCACACCGGTGGTCTTCTGCGTGCGCGGCGTGTTGAACAGGGGCACGTCGTACGGCCCCTCGCGGTGCGGCGGGGCCTGCTCCTGCGCCCGCGCCGCCGCCGGAAGCCCCAGCAGAGCGAGACATCCGGCCGCCCGGACGAGCGCGCGGCCCAACGGCCGGCGCCCGCCCGAACCACGAACGATGAAACCAGCGATCACTTGGAGCCCGTGGGCCCGTGATCGTAGTCCTGCACACTCGAGATGTTCGCCACGCCGTACTTGGCGCCGTTCCATCCCGTGAAGCCCTTGAGCCGGAACAGCCAGAGACCGGTGCGCATGTCGGACAGCGCGATCAGGCCGTCGCGGTTGCGCACGTCGACGCCGAACGCGCCCTGCTCCACGCTGTTCGTCGCTTCGTATCCGTTGTTGGGCGTGCCGCCGAACCCGTGCATGTGCTCGCACTTCACGATGCAGGTGTAGTACCAGCCGTCGGTGTGCGGCTTGTTCGGGTTCCGGAGGTCGAACACCTGGAAGCCGTCCTCGTACGCCGACACGAACACGTACGGCCAGCGCACTTCATGGTTGTGCGACAGGTCGCGCCAGTCGGCGGTCCAGCCGGCAATCGGCACGTCGATGTTCTTGGTCTTGCCGGTCTGCCCGGGCTCGAGGTCCCAGATGCGCAGCGGCGTGTACTCGTACTCCGTTTCCGTCACGGCGTAGTGCCCGTCGGGCGACGGCGTGAAGGTGTGCGCGATGTCGAGGCCGAGGCCCGTGATCGTGAACACCAGCTTGGGGTTCTTGATGTCGGTGATGTTCCACACCGAGTAGCCGCCCAGTCCGGCGCCGTAGAACTTGTCCTCGTGCGTGCCCGGGTCGTACCCGATGTAGAAGTCGTGGTAGCTGCCCGTGCCCATCTGCTTGAAGGGCGTCGGATTGGGGATGCGGCTCACCAGGCACTCGCTGTCGGGCACGCCCTTCACGAGCTTGTCCATGTCGTACACCAGCGCGTCGCCTTCATTGGCCGTGGCGACGTAGTACACGTGCCCGTCGGAGTGCTTGTAGGCGTAGGTGTTGTGGAAGCCGCCGGGCGCCTTCGGATACCGGATGCGCGCCACGACCTTCACCTTGGCCGAGTCGGGAAGCCCGGTGACGTCGAAGATCACCGCGCCCAGGTCGGCGTCGGGGCTGCCCTGCATGAACTGGTACGACTGCGCGAAGTAGTAGTGGTCCCCGATCTTGAAGTACTTCCCGTCCATCGCGCCGATGCCGCGGTGCAGGTCGGGATTCTCGATCGTCCAGCTCCACACTTCCTTGGGGTGCTTCTCGTTGCGCGTGTCGTACGCCTGCACGTTGAAGTTCGTGAAGCCGGAGATGTACACGTACGGGCGGCCGGGATCCTGCTCCATTTCGATGTCCGAGGCCTTCCAGGCGCCCGGGTTGTTCACCACGTGGGCCACCAGTTCCACCGACTTGCTGCCGCCACGCTTCTGCGCGAAGTGGGGCAGCGTCATACCGGGATCCTGGGCGGGCAGAGTAACGGCGAGTCCAAGCAGGGCCAGGACGAGGGGAGTTCTACGCATGCGGGTCCTCGAGGAAGGTGGGAGGGGGGCGCGGAGAGTATGCGCCCGCCGGAACACGGAATCAAGACTCGAAAAGTCAGGAATCCGTCTGCGGCCCCCGGCCGGCGCCCGGGAGCGTCCGGCGCATGGCGCCCGCCACGGACAGCGCGGCCGGCGAGCCGTCGGCTTGCAGCGCCACGACCACACTCTCCCGGTCGGACTCCGGCCGGTTCTGGTTGAGCTTCCACTTGCCGATCAGCCGGCGCACGGGGATCTCGATGCCGACCACGGCGCCCACCATCTTTTCCATGAAGTCGGCCGGCGCGTCGGTCACGTGCCACTCGGGATTGCGTCCCGCCTCGTTCACGCGCACCAGCTCGGCCAGATGGCGTTCCAGCCACGCGCGGTCGTCCATCGCGACCGCCGGCCCGTGCGCGTGCACCACCGCATAGTTCCAGGTGGGTACCACCTTGCCCCCGTTCTCCACCCTGCTCGGGTACCACGACGGCGAGATGTAGTGGTGCGGGCCCTGGAAGATGACCACCGCGTCGGTGTCTCCGGTGAGCGAGCGCCACACCGGATTGCTCCGTGCCACGTGCGCGCGGAGCACGCCGAGCGGCGCCGCATCCGGGTCGAGCACCAACGGCAGGTGGTTGACCTCGAGCCCGAAGGGGTGGACACGACCAGCGAGGCGAACGGATGCGTCCGCATCAGTTCGTGCAACTGCGCGGTGTCGGCCTGTTCGAACGACTTGGGGATGTACACGGTGCGGGCCCCGGTGTCTGGTGGTTGGGTTGGCCGCGCGGATGCGGTCCGGGCGATCTAGGGAACGGGCACGGCGATCACGCCGGCGGCGGGGCGCTGCAGCACGCGGTCACGCTGCACATCGGTGCCCAGGGTGAAGGTCCAGGCGCCGACGTCGGCAAAGCCGCACTTCCTATAGAAGGCGATGGCGCGCGGATTCTGCTCCCACACACCCAGCCAGAGCGCGTCGGCGCCCAACGATACGCCCGCCTGCCGGGCCGCCTCCATCATCCGATAGGCCAGCCCTCGCCCCTGCCACGGCCGGTCCACGTAGAAACGCTGTACCTCCACCGGCCGCGCCGCGCGCACGCACGCGGGCGCTTCCCCACGGCGCACCTTCACGTATGCCGCCAGCGCCCCCTCGTGCTCCGCCACCAGCATCGCCGCATCGCCATCGGCGATCTCGTCGCGCTGGATCTCCTCGGCAAAGTGCGTGCGCAGGTGGAGGGCCATGTCCCGTTCGGTGTTGAACGCCTCGTACGTCTCGCGGAAGGTGCGCGCGCAGAATTCGGCCAGCGCCGCCGCGTCGGCGGGCGCCGCTCGGCGGATCGTCGGCTCGCTCATCCGCCGGACTCCGATTCCACCGCGCGGCGTTCGGTCTCGCGGTCCAGGATCTCGCGCATCGCCTCGATCACCGGATGCCCCACCGTGAACCGGCGGCCGTAGCCGAGGTTGAACCGGTAGTCGAAATCCGCGGGGTTGTCGCCCTGGGTGTGCTGGAGGATCGTCTCCAGCTTGTCGAGCGCCTTGGCCAGCCGCGCCTCCGGCGTGGCCGCGGCTTCGTACTCGTCCCACAGCGCGACGATCTCGCCGCGCGTCGCATCGGGAAGCGACGCGGTGAGCGTGAGCAGATCGTTGCGCTCGTCGGCCGCCTTGGTGGCGGCGGGATCGTCGGCCAGGCGGCGCGCCTGCTCGGGCGCGGGAATGTCGCCGTGCACTGCCTCCCCCAGATCGTGCACGATGCAGATCCTGACGAGACGCGCGAAGTCGACGTCGGGGAATTCCGGCGCCAGCACCATGGCCATGAGGCAGAGCCGCCAGCTGTGCTCCGCCGTGCTCTCCCGCTCACCCGTGGAGGTGTACGCGCTGCGATGCGTCGCCTTGAGGCGCTCGGCGGCGCGGAGGAAATCGAGAATGCCCTCGAGGTCGGCGGGGTGCATGGGACCAATCTAATTCCGCCCGGCGCGCCCTTCGCATGGCCGCACTCCGCGCCGGCCGTACGTTGCCGATAGCGCGCCCCGCGCTCACATTTCCGGACCCGCAGTTCCCACCCCGGAGGATCGTCGTGCCCCGCCAACTCTCCCGCTCCCTGTCCGCCCTCGTCCTGGCCGCCGCCACCGCCGCGCCGATGCTCGCCCAGGGCGGTTCCGCCGCGCGCGCCAACCAGAAGCCCGTGTGGCCCGACGAGGGCCCGGCCGTCTGGGCGCCCCGCCCCACCACCGCGGCCATCACGGCCAACGATCTGCGCACGCGGCTCTACGGGTTCGCCGACGACTCGATGCAGGGCCGGCTCATCGGCACGCTGGGCAACTACAAGGGCACGGCGTACATCGCGAGCGTGTTCAAGCAGCTCGGGCTCAGGCCCGCCGGCGAGAACGGCACGTACTTCCAGGACATGCCGTACGGGCCGCAGGGCTACGCGCGCGGCGACTCGCACCTGAGCGCCGGCGGTGCCGCGCTCGACGCGGGCAGCGACTGGATTCCCCTGGCGCCGTCGGCGAGCACGGGCGTTGGCGAGACGGCGTCGCTGGACCAGGTGCCCGCCGTGTTCGCGGGGCGGTTCGGCGACAGCACCACGGCGCTCGATCCCGCCGCCTTCCGCGGCAAGGTGGCGGTGTTCCTGGGCGGACCGCCCGCCGGCCGCTTCCGGCGGCGCAGCAGCGGTCCCGAACAGCGCTGCGATTCCCTGCCCGACCGGTTCGGGGCCGAAGCGGCGGTGCTGGCCGACCGCGCGGCTGCGGCCCAGGCGGCGGCGCGCGGCGTTCGCCCGGTCCGCATCGTCACGCACGACGACCGCATCGCCTCACTCGGCGCGGCCGCGGTGCTGTACGTCGACCTCGATCAGGTACCCGCAGAGCTGCGCGAGGCGGCGTTCACCATGCGCAGCGCCATGAGGCCCGAGGGCGCGAACGGCCCCGCCGGCGCGTCGATTTCCGCTGCCGCCGCCGAGCGCATCTTCGGCCGGCCGGTGGACCAGTTGGCCGCGGGCGCCGTGGGCGAGCCCGTGTCGGCGCACTGGAACTACGAGTTCCACATGTCGCAGTGGCCGGCGCGGAACGTGATCGCCGTCCTGCCCGGGTCCGATCCGGCGCGCGCCGGCGAGTACGTGCTGGTGAGCGCGCACAACGACCACGTGGGCATCAACCGCCAGGTGGTGGACCACGACTCGCTGCGCGCGGTGAACATGGTGACACGGCCGCAGGGCGCCAACGATCCCATGTGCCGCCCGTCGCCGGCGCAGCAGCACGAGATCGATTCGCTCATCGCGCGGGCGCGCAGCATCCGCCCGCCGCGGAAGGACTCGATCATGAACGGGGCCGACGACGACGGCTCGGGCACCGTCATCATGCTCGAGATCGCGCAGAAGTTCGCCAGCGAGCACCCGGCGCGTTCCATCATCTTCGTGTCGCACGAGGGCGAGGAGGCGGGACTGCTCGGCTCCAAGTACTTCACCGACCACCCGACCATCCATCTCGACTCCATCGCCGCCGCGCTCAACATGGACATGGAGGCCAAGGGGCACGTGGGCCAGGTGAAGTTCGGCGGGCCGACGTCCATTCAGATTCTCGGGTCGCGGCGGCTGTCGTTCGAGTTCGGCGACATCATCGATTCGGTGAACGCCGTGCGCCCGGTGGTGATGGCCATCGACCACACCTGGGACGTACCGGCCAATCCGCTCAACCGCTTCTGCCGCAGCGACCAGGTGAACTACGTGCACCACGACGTGCCGGTGGCGTACTTCTCGACCGGGTATTCCGAGGACTACCACCAGCAGACCGACGAGCCCGAGTACGCGGACTACGATCACATGGCGAAGATCGGGAACTTCCTGCACCAGGTGATGACGGCGATCGCGGACCGGAAGAATCGGCCGGCGATTACCGGGCCGCAGCCGGGGTATCCGCAGTGTAGGTGAGCCACACCGGATTGCTCCGTGCCACGTGCGCGCGGAGCACGCCGAGCGGCGCCGCATCCGGGTCGAGCACCAACGGCAGGTGGTTGACCTCGAGCCCTGAAGGGGTGGACACGACCAGCGAGGCGAACGGATGCGTCCGCATCAGTTCGTGCAACTGCGCGGTGTCGGCCTGTTCGAACGACTTGGGGATGTACACGGTGCGGGCCCCGGTGTCTGGTGGTTGGGTTGGCCGCGCGGATGCGGTCCGGGCGATCTAGGGAACGGGCACGGCGATCACGCCGGCGGCGGGGCGCTGCAGCACGCGGTCACGCTGCACATCGGTGCCCAGGGTGAAGGTCCAGGCGCCGACGTCGGCAAAGCCGCACTTCCTATAGAAGGCGATGGCGCGCGGATTCTGCTCCCACACACCCAGCCAGAGCGCGTCGGCGCCCAACGATACGCCCGCCTGCCGGGCCGCCTCCATCATCCGATAGGCCAGCCCTCGCCCCTGCCACGGCCGGTCCACGTAGAAACGCTGTACCTCCACCGGCCGCGCCGCGCGCACGCACGCGGGCGCTTCCCCACGGCGCACCTTCACGTATGCCGCCAGCGCCCCCTCGTGCTCCGCCACCAGCATCGCCGCATCGCCATCGGCGATCTCGTCGCGCTGGATCTCCTCGGTGAAGTGCGTGCGCAGGTGGAGGGCCATGTCCCGTTCGGTGTTGAACGCCTCGTACGTCTCGCGGAAGGTGCGCGCGCAGAATTCGGCCAGCGCCGCCGCGTCGGCCGGACGCCGCTCAGGCGGATCGTCGGCTCGCTCATCCGCCGGACTCCGATTCCGCTGCGCGGCGTTCGGTCTCGCGGTCCAGGATCTCGCGCATCGCCTCGATCACCGGATGCCCCACCGTGAACCGGCGGCCGTAGCCGAGGTTGAACCGGTAGTCGAAATCCGCGGGGTTGTCGCCCTGGGTGTGCTGGAGGATCGTCTCCAGCTTGTCGAGTGCCTTGGCCAGCCGCGCCTCCGGCGTGGCCGCGGCTTCGTACTCGTCCCACAGCGCGACGATCTCGCCGCGCGTCGCATCGGGAAGCGACGCGGTGAGCGTGAGCAGATCGTTGCGCTCGTCGGCCGCCTTGGTGGCGGCGGGATCGTCGGCCAGGCGGCGCGCCTGCTCGGGCGCGGGAATGTCGCCGTGCACTGCCTCCCCCAGGTCGTGCACGATGCAGATCCTGACGAGACGCGCGAAGTCGACGTCGGGGAATTCCGGCGCCAGCACCATGGCCATGAGGCAGAGCCGCCAGCTGTGCTCCGCCGTGCTCTCCCGCTCACCCGTGGAGGTGTACGCGCTGCGATGCGTCGCCTTGAGGCGCTCGGCGGCGCGGAGGAAATCGAGAATGCCCTCGAGGTCGGCGGGGTGCATGGGACCAATCTAATTCCGCCCGGCGCGCCCTTCGCGATGGCCGCACTCCGCGCCGGCCGTACGTTGCCGATAGCGCGCCCCGCGCTCACATTTCCGGACCCGCTGTTCCCACCCCGGAGGATCGTCGTGCCCCGCCAACTCTCCCGCTCCCTGTCTGCCCTCGTCCTGGCCGCCGCCACCGCCGCGCCGATGCTCGCCCAGGGCGGTTCCGCCGCGCGCGCCAACCAGGAGCCCGTGTGGCCCGACGAGGGCCCGGCCGTCTGGGCGCCCCGCGCCACCACCGCGGCCATCACGGCCAACGATCTGCGCACGCGGCTGTACGGGTTCGCCGACGACTCGATGCAGGGCCGGCTCATCGGCACGCTGGGCAACTACAAGGGCACGGCGTACATCGCGAGCGTGTTCAAGCAGCTCGGGCTCAGGCCCGCCGGCGAGAACGGCACGTACTTCCAGGACATGCCGTACGGGCCGCAGGGCTACGCGCGCGGCGACTCGCACCTGAGCGCCGGCGGTGCCGCGCTCGACGCGGGCAGCGACTGGATTCCCCTGGCGCCGTCGGCGAGCACGGGCGTTGGCGAGACGGCGTCGCTGGACCAGGTGCCCGCCGTGTTCGCGGGGCGGTTCGGCGACAGCACCACGGCGCTCGATCCCGCCGCCTTCCGCGGCAAGGTGGCGGTGTTCCTGGGCGGACCCCCCGCCGGCCGGCGGCAGCAGCAGCGGTCCCGGACGGCGGCTGCGATTCCTGCCCGACCGGTTCGGGGCCGAAGCGGCGGACGCCGCCGAGCCGCGCGGGCTGCAGCCCAGGCGGCGGCGCGCGGCGTTCGCCCGGTCCGCATGGTCACGGCAAGCATGGCATCGCCTGGCCGCTCGGCGCGGCCGCGGTGGTGTGCATCGAACTCGATCAGGTACCCGCAAGGTTCCGCGGCGGCGGTCGCCATGCGCAGAGCGCAGTGAGGAAAGCGGGCGCGAACGGCCCCGCCGCGCGCCGAACCTGCACTCCAGCCGCCGAGGACGGCCGCTTGTTCGAGCCAGCAGATGGAGCCAGTTCACCGCGACGGGCGCCGTGGGCGAGCCCGTGTCAGACCGACACTGGAACTACGAGTTCCACATGTCGCGATCGTCCGGCAGGAACGTGATCGCCGTCCTGCCCGGGTCCGATCCGGCGCGCGCCGGCGGAGGGTGCGTGCTGGTGAACACCGCGGGACGACAGCGTGGGCATGGGACCGGCCAGGTGGTGGACCACGACTGCGCTGCGGCGCGGTCGACATCGGTGGGACACGGCCGCAGGGCGCCAACGATCCCATGTGCCGCCCGTCGCCGGACAGCGGCGCCGGAATCGGTCGACTAGATCGCGCGGGCGCGCAGCATCCGCCCGCCGCGGAAGGACTCGATCATGAACGGGGCCGATGACGACGGCCTCGGGCGCCGATGCCGTCGTGCTCGAGATCGCGCAGAAGTTGGAAAGACGAGCACCCGGCGCGTTTTCCATGATCTGCTTGCAGTATCACACGAGGGCGAGGAGGCGGGGCTGTCGGCTCCAAGTACTTCACCGACCACCCGACCATCCATCTCGACTCCATCGCCGCCGCGCTCAACGGGAACATGGAGGCCAAGGGGCACGTGGGCCAGGTGAAGTTCGGCGGGCCGACGTCCATTCAGATTCTCGGGTCGCGGCGGCTGTCGTTCGAGTTCGGCGACATCATCGATTCGGTGAACGCCGTGCGCCCGGTGGTGATGGCCATCGACCACACCTGGGACGTACCGGCCAATCCGCTCAACCGCTTCTGCCGCAGCGACCAGGTGAACTACGTGCACCACGACGTGCCGGTGGCGTACTTCTCGACCGGGTATTCCGAGGACTACCACCAGCAGACCGACGAGCCCGAGTACGCGGACTACGATCACATGGCGAAGATCGGGAACTTCCTGCACCAGGTGATGACGGCGATCGCGGACCGGAAGAATCGGCCGGCGATTACCGGGCCGCAGCCGGGGTATCCGCAGTGTAGGTG
>CAWFCT010000008.1:0-141144 GCA_963814345.1 uncultured Gemmatimonadaceae bacterium
GCTCGCTGCGCTCGCGGGCCGCAACTATTATAGTACGCCGCAGCAGAGCGCCGCGGCGTTAGGCGGACACCACGCATTATGAACCGACGATCGCATTTACGCTGCGCCTTCGTGGCGGCTGCCTTAGGCGCCGCGTGCCACGCTACCGGGGGCGGAGTGGCCGCGGCGCCCAGCCCGGAGCGGTTCGCCGACCCTGAGCACATCGTGGTGTCCGTGGACTCCACGCAGGTGCCCCGATCGCGCCGCGGGGTGGCGCCAGTATACCCGATGGAGGCTAGGATGGCCGGGGAAGAGGGCCGGGTGATTGCCCTCTTCGTCATCGACACCACGGGCACCCCGGAACCCCGGACGATCACCCTGCTCACCCCACCGAATCCCGCCCTCGATCGCGCGGTCTGCGGCTACGTCGAGGCGTCTCGATACGACTGGTCCTCCCGCCTAGCGCAGCGCGTGCTGGTCATCGTCCCGATTGAATTCACAGTTGAAGGCGGGCGGGGGCTACCGCCGCGCCCCGATCTCCGGGAGTTGGCGCGGCAACTCCGCGCACTTCCGAGGACGGAACTCGTGGCGCGGCTCAATGCGGCGCGCCATTGTGATTAGTCGCCGGGAGGCAGGGGACGCCGTGCCGCCTAACGGAGCGCTGCAGCCGACGGGCGCGATGTGGAGTCGTTGGGTTGAGTGGCTGGACGCTGCTCAGACCCGCAGATTGGTGAGCCGCTTGGCCGGGCGATCGCCCGCAGCTGAGCTTTGGCGTTATACGGCGCTCAATCCCTCTGAGGGAACACAAATGAGTCCCATCGTTCTCTTCTTCGGATTCGCGGTCCCCATTGTCATTTTGACTTGGCTGGATCGACGGCTACGACGCGAGCCGCCCGACGGCGACAGCGCGCGCTGAAGGCTTATGTACGTCGGTCACTTCGCGATCGCCCTCGCCGCAAAGGGCCGCCGACCTAGTCTGCCCCTCGTGGCATGCTTAATCGCGGCGATGGCGCCTGACCTCATGATGGCTGTTGTGGGCATCGCCACGGGGGGCGCACCTGCGGACGCATATTCGCATTCCCTGGCCGCCGTGGCGGTTCTCGCCTTCATAGGTTGGGGGGGCGCGCGGATCTACTTGCCGGCCTCTCGCGATGCACTCTGGGTGGTCGTCTTGGTGGTAAGTCATCTGCCCGCCGATTGGGTAACCAGCCGCCTCGCTTTGTGGCCTCACGGTCCAGTGTGGGGCGCGGGCCTATACTCACGTCCTGGTATCGATCTCGCCATCGAAAGCGTGCTTGCCGTCGCAGGATGGGCGATCTACCGCCGGAGCCTCCCGCGCGAACGTCGACGCGCGACGCTTGCGTGGGCCCCTCTCGGCGTTCTACTCGTCTTGCAGGGCGTGTGGTTCTGGATGAGTTGGCGCTGAGTTGTCCATCCCGTGCCGCCCGCCGCATAACGAGGCGCTGCTGCCGTCGGCGTTGGCTGAGGTAGCGGCTGGCGGCCTGCGGCCGCCTGCCGCCACTATTACGAAACGCCGCAGCAGAACGCCACGGCGTTAGGCGGCCATCAGAGGTCTCGACCGACAGGCTGACACATGGTAAGTATCCGAGCGCGCCGAGGTACCACCACTCTGACCTTGAATGAGTCGTCCTTGTATGTAGCAATTAGCGACGAGCGGTTCGGTCCCTTTACAGTCGAGCCGGGACCGCGTCAGGACGTATGGAGGGCCCTCCAGGTTGTCAATCTTCCAGTTCGCTCGGGTGCGTTGGGGGTGGGGGGAACCGGAAGCGAAGTCGCGATTGAACTGGGCGGCACGAGACTCACCTTCGAGTGGTGGATGGCCCCGCCCGAGGGATGGGACGAAATAGCGAACGTCTTTCCCGCTCTCGCGGCGCTCGTACCTCCCGAATTACGAAGCCGTTACGACTTCGGGCGCGGCGGTGAGTAACGCCAACCGGCCGCCTAACGAGGCGCTGCTGCTGGCGGCGTAGGGTAGGGAAGCGGCCGGCTCGCTGCGCTCGCTGGCCGCAACTATGATAGAACGCCGCAGCAGAGCGCCGCGGCGTTAGGCTGCCAACCTGCTTGGTCTTCAAAGCCCAATCCCATCATGGCTAGAGCCCCCACCCCGAAGTCCGCTCGCCCAAAGCAGCCGCACCTCTCGCGCATCCTGTCATCGCACGCAAAGGGCGCGATCGAGGACTACGAGTTCCTGCGCTCCCTCATGGAATGGGCCAATGCGGTCCCCGGTCGGTCGGCCACTCCAGACGCCGAGTGGCCTGAGGCCGCGCGGATGCTTAAGTGGCTCTATGTGATGTACGCGGAACTCTCGTCGGGTGGGTCGCTGTACTTTGTTGACCGAACCGTCGGGGATCATTGCGTCGACCTCGAGCGCTGGCTTCGCCGCATCGAGGCGAAGAAAGGAGCGGCGTATCTCAAGGCACTTGCGCGTCTGTATCCCGGCGGAGTCGTGCCCGTCGACCTTGAGCAGCGGGAGCGCGCGCTGTCGGAGGACGATCGTTTCGAGCACGATGGTGCCCTCAGCGTACTCGACCGGAAGTACCAAGACGCGGTGCTCGATGAAATGCCGCGCAAGCTGCGTGACTACGTGGCGGCCCACGTCGCAGAAATCAAAGCGGAGTCCAAGCATGCGGCGCGGCAGACGCCTCACCAAGATCCGAGTGAGATCGTCGTCAGGGACAGTAACGTGTTACGTCGCTTCGCGCGCCTCCGAGAGTTGGCACTCAAGCTCGAGCAAGAAGGGAAACTCCCTGATCACGGCCCATTCCCGGCGATTGGAGACGTCATCGAAGTGTTCGCGGAGAGGCGCTTCGCATATGTGCAGGTCACCCACGAGCACTTCTATCACGAGACTCAAGGCCCGATCGTGCGAGTGTTCGACTCTCTCTCGGCTCGACCGCTGACGGCGGCTGCCGTGAAGAAACTCGTCGCCAGGCCCGAGGTGTACTTCTCAATCTTCGACATCCGCAGTCACCTGTATGTCCTGAAGCACGACCCGGCCATGTACCCGGGCCTGAAGATTCGCACGGTCGCCAATCTGCCCATTCCTTCGCATGCGGCGAAGTTCCCCCGGTTCCTGTTCCACCTTGGCAAGACGCGGAATGATCGGAACGCGTGGGGCACCTGGACCGGCGGCGCCGAGGAAGACGAGCGCTTCACCAGCCCGTTGAGCGAGGAGCTAAAGGCGCTTCCCAGTTTGCAGAGCGATGCTCTTCCCGAGTTTCTGGTGATCAATCTTGCACGGGGGTGGCGCCCCTTGAATGAATTTCGGAGCCATGGCGGCGAGGTATAGGCGTGGGCGTTGTTGCTTGCCCCGCCAGCCTAACGAGGCGCAGCTGCCGTCGGCGGGGGCTGCGGAAGCGGCCGGCGGCTGGCGGCCGGTTGCCGCCTGCCGCAATAATTGTGAACCGCCGCGGCAGATCGCCGCGGCGTTAGGTGGGCGACGCCGTGGAGAATTCGCGTGTGCGACGTATAATGGCCCTATCGTGTGCGGGGACCAGCTCCAGTTGTTGCGTGCGTATGCCGCATGGCGGGGGAGACTGAATGAATAGAGCGCTCGCGATGATGGCAGTTCTGTCGTACGGCTTTGCGAGCACGGCCACTGCCCAAGCCCCTCGGGAATGGAACAGAAATGTGCGCGGCCGATGCTACGCCGTGGCGTTTACCGGGGGGGCGCAAGACAGCATCCGACTGGCGGCGTCGCGGGGACCGATCGAGTCGTATTTGCCCGCGGCAGTCAGCTTCGCCGCGGACACTGCGATGCGGGTACGCTGGCTGCCGATTGCGACCGGGGATGCGAGAGCCTTGTGGAAGATCGGGCAAGGCGATGCCAGTGTGTGGCGGCGCGGCGGTGATACCACACGGATCATCTCGAATGTCTTGCCGCCCCAGGGATGGGACATCTACCTCGTTGCACACGGATTGCGTGACGAGTGGCTCGGTACGGAGTGGGTGGGCTCCGACTACGTTGAGCCGATCCACTACAGTGTGGCTGCGACCCCGATATCGTGCGAGGCTTTCAATAGCGCATTGTTCCTTCTGCGCCGAGGAGCAGAAGGCAGGCCCCGTGGCCCGGGGATCGAACGGTGAGGGTCTACCGGCCGCCGCCTAACGAGGCGCTACTGCCGTCGGCGTGGACTTCGGAAACGGCCGGCTCGCTGCCCCCGCGGGCCGCAAACATGATAGAACGCCGCAGCAGAGCGCTGCGGCGTTAGGCGGGTGACCGTATGTCGTTGAGGTGGCGAGGGGTCGGCGAAGGCTTGGAGCGGACCTTGACCGGTGTGTTCGACTGGGTGGAGGGCCAACCGGCATGGCTACGGCCAGCTCTTGTCGGAGCCAGTATCATCTACGCGTTTGCTCTTGCGCGGGGTGGCTTGGTGGTCCTTCCCCTGCTCTTGGTCGCGGCGGTCTTCTGGCGTCTCACCTGGGCATTGCGCCTCCTGATATGCGTCTTGATCATCGCCCCGGCTGGCGGGTTCTTGGGTGGCCTCGCGTATTCCTCGCTGTCGCCAGTCGCACGGCGAATCGGGCGTGTTGGGCGCGTGTTGCAATACGTCGCGGCAGGCTTTCTCTACGCCTTGGTCCTGGAGTTCGCAGTTGTCCCACTAGGCTCACCTTCGGGGATTGCTCTACCTCAACGCGGGGATGTGCTACCGAACTTGGTCATCGCTGGGATCATCGGGCTCTTCGGCGGGGTCGCATTGAGCAGTGTGCCAGACAGCCCGAAGATGAGCAACCAAACCAACTGGGCATTCGTGGGAGGAGTCGTGCTGGTCGGGGGAGTCCTAGCTCTGGCGATGTATCTCGCCGGTTGGACGTCTTGAGATCCCACGGCCGAACGGGGCGCTGCCGCTGCCGGCGTGGGGGAAGGAGGCGGCCGGCTCGCTGCGCTCGCAGGCCGCAATTATGATAGGACGCCGCAGCAGAGCGCCGTGGCGTTAGATGGGCACGATGTGTGGAGGAAGCATGGGCATCCTAAGGCGGCTTCGTGGCTTGTTTGGGACCGCCCTCGCGTGGAGTGCCGGCTGGTCGGTTGTCGGCCTTGCCCTCGGCGCCTTGGCGTGGCTCACGGGAGCGATTCCGGGGTTTGGACCTGCGGCCTTGGCTGGCGTTGTCGTACGCTGGGCTGGGCTCGGCGCCGCCGCCGGAGCGGGGTTTGCCGCTATCCTCGCGTTCGCGGAACGGCGCGTCGCATCGGTCGATGAACTCAAGGTGGATCGAACAGCGCGCTGGGGCGCCCTCGGTGGGGCGGTACTTCCCATTGTTCTGCTCGGGACCTTCTGGGCTGCTCATCCCGGGGCGTTCACGTTCGGAGTTCTGGTCATTCCTTTGGGAAGCGGGCTTGCGTGGGGATCGGCTCGCTGGTCGCTACGTCTTGCGCAACGCTCAAGCGTGTCAGCCGTGCGGAGTGCCAGCGAATCGCGACCGCATGTCTTGCCGCCGGTCATCTAACGAGGCGCTGCTGCTCGCGGCGGGGCCAGAGGAAGCGGCTGGCGGCCGGTTGCCGCCCGCCGCGATGATTGTGAACCACCGCGGCAGGCCGCCGCGGCGTTAGCCCGACTTCGGCCAGATCGATTTCGATGACGACCGGACATTGCCAAGTAAATGGTATCAACATCCACTATCTGAGAACCGGAGGATCCAAGCCACCGGTTGTTCTGCTTCACGGATTGATGGGGGGCGGCGCGTGCTGGACTCCGTTGGCCCGCGCTCTCGAGCGTGAATACGACGTGGTGATGCCAGATGCCAGGGGGCACGGCAGTTCGAGCGCGCCGCTCCACGGGTATCGTTACGAGGACCACGCGAGCGACGTCGTCGGACTCATCCGGGGGCTCGGACTTACCGCTCCGATCCTGCTGGGGCACTCGATGGGAGGCATGACAGCGGCCGTGGTAGCGAGTCAGTTCACCGAAGTCGCTCGCGGGGTCATCCTGGTGGACCCGACGTTCATAAGCCCACAGTGGCAGCGCGAGGTTCGCGACAGCGACGTCGCCGAGCAACACCGCCGAGTCCTCGGTCTCGACAGGGCCCAGGTGTTGGCTCAGGCACGGGCTCGACATGCGCATCGCTCGTCCGAGATCGTCGAGATCCTGGCCGAGGCGAGACTGCAGACGCGAATGGGTGCGTTTGATGTTCTCACGCCGCCCAACCCCGAGTATCACGAGTTGGTGCGTACGATTCAGGTGCCGATCCTGCTTGTCATTGGGGACGCCGGCGCAATCGTTTCCCTTGAGACAGCACGAAAGCTGCAGACTCTCAACCCGCGACTTCAGGTCGAACAAATCCAAGAAGCTGGCCATGGTCTTCCCTATGATCAGCCTGAGCGACTTGAGGCCGTGGTCAGGTCCTTCCTACGCGCCGTGACCGCGTCGTAGACTGGTATCGGATCGTGCGAGTGCGTACTCAGGTCGGACGGCCTCTTTCGATGGCGGGCTAACCCGCCATTGCAGCGGACGGAGGTACCGCAGGGGATTCGTGAAGAATCGCAACGCTAGCTCGTGCGGCACCCCCGCCGCTGAATTGCAGGTCGTTAGCCTCGAACCCGGATTGGAGAAGAACGAATCATGTCTGCCGAGTTGCACGTGATTTTCGGAACCGGCCCGGTGGGGTGTTGGACCGCGCGGGCATTGCGGGGCCAGGGGCGCGCCGTGCGCGCCGTGAATCGAAGCGGACTTCGGCCAGACCTGATGCCGACCGATGTCGAGGTGACCAAGGCCGACGTCGCAGACCCTGCTCAGGCTGTGGCGGCGGCCACCGGAGCGACTGTAGTCTACCAAGCACTCAATCCCCCGTATCACCGCTGGCACGAGTTCTTCCCTGCCCTGCAGACCGCCGCGCTCTCCGCCGCAAAGACCGCGAACGCCAGGTACGTGTCGATTGAAAATCTCTACATGTATGACTCCGCAATGCCGATGACCGAGGCCTCGCGAGTAGCACCAGTGTCAAGGAAGGGGGCGCTGCGCCAGAAGATGGCGGAGGAGGTCATGGCGGCTCACGCGCGCGGCGACGTCCGCGCGACTGCCCTGCGTTCGAGCGACTACTACGGACCTGGTGTGACCGCGTCGGCTCTAGGCGACAGGGTGTTCGGTAATCTGGTCGCCGGCAAGAAGGCGGAACTGAGTGGGTCGTCGACGATGCCGCATTCCTTCGCGTATATCGAGGACGTCGGCCTCGGGGCGGCCACCTTGGGCACGCACGATGAGGCCCTCGGTCAGGTGTGGATTCCACCGCATGCCCCCGCCAGAACGCAGGGCCAAATGGTCGAGGAAGCCTGTCGAGTCCTTGGCGTCGAACCCGGGATACGCACGGTGTCACCGCTCATGATGCGCGTGGTCGGGCTGTTCATCCCCGTCGTGCGCGCCAGCGTTGAGATGATGTACGAGTTCACCGCGCCGTTCGTGGTCGATTCGTCGCGATTCGAGCGCCAGTTCAGCCTGTCTGCCACGCCGATACCGGTCGCCATGGATCGCACGATCTCCTGGTACCGGGACCGCCGTGCCGAGCAGCAAGGCCATGGTCGGGAAGGCTGAGGCTCACAACCCGTTGCGGCGGACGGTCCGTTGGGCGGGCCGCCGCTGAACCGGAGCGTCACGGCGCACCGTACATCGAGGACGGACAGGGTGGTGACAGCTCGGGCTCTTCCTGGTGCGCCCCGGCCGAACGATCCCGCCCGGTAGCCAGCCGGTGGTGTGCCTCTACGGAGCACCGCGGTCCGACAGCGCCTATGGGGTGGACCTACGCTGGGTGAGCCCCGCTGAGTTGCGCGTGATCTATCTCCGGGCGAAGACGAGCGAGGTCAGGAGGCCCACGGCCACAGTGAACGGGTGCGTGATGCATGTGGTCCTCGATAGCGGTATCGCTGACCTGACTGCTCCGGCGGGCGGCATGCCGTGGAATCGCCAGGGCCGCCCAAACTGAGTCACGCAGGCCGGCGCCCTAACGAGGCGCTGCTGCTTGCGCCGTGGGGTAGGGAAGCAGGCGGCTCGCCGCGCTCGCGGGCCGCGATTATGATAGAATGCCGCGGCCGAGCGCCGCGGCGTTACCCAGACGACATAGCACGGGGGCATGCAATGAAGCCAGACGCTCAGGTCGTAGCGCTCAATGTGTGGCTTGGAAGCAATGTCGTTGGGTTGCTGGCCGCTGCGTTTCAGCTAATGAGCGGACAGCGGGACTTGATGAGTTGGATCATGATGGGTGGGTTCCTGGTTGGATTGGTATCGGGTCTCTGGATTCGTAGGTCTCGCGGCACCGCTGGCTAACGAGGCGCTGCGGCTGGCGGCTGGGGTAGGGAAGCGGCCGGCTCGCTGCGCTCGTGGGCCGCGATTATGATAGGACGCCGCAGCAGAGCGCCGCGGCGTTAGACGCCACCGTGTGGTTTGGGAATGTATCCAGCATTCTTCGGGCATCATCGGATGGGTACCGGCGGTCGCTGTCACCGAGCGTTGGCCGAGTGAGTGGGAACCGAGCTCGACGGGCAGACTGCCCTCGGCCCCAACGGGCCCCGGGTCCGTGCCTCGGACATCTGGCAAGAATGCAACGAACGCCAGTGGGCGTGCGTGTATTGTGATGCGCCACAGCCACCACCCTCAGCATTCCGGAGCAGTACCGAAATCGATGGGCCATAGGCCGCGGCGTGCGGGGCTCGGGTACTGGACGCAGTGGGCCGTGCTCGTCCTGTTGCTGTGTACGTACGCGGTCCTGGCGGTGATCGCTCGTCGAGGAACCATCTCGCTTCTCGTCGCGGGTGCGGTGGTCTTCCCCGTCTTGACTATCGCGAGCGTCAATCCTGCGAGCAACGTCAAGGACCACATAGCGATCATCGGTATTTCCTTCGGGTCATTCGTCGCCTTCATCCTACCGCTCGCCCTCAGGCCGCCGATGAGCATGCTCGCGGGGGCGGACGCCGTCCTGGGCGCATGGATCGCCGAAGGCATCTGGGCCACGAATCGGTACTCCATCGTCCCCGGGGCGCACGATCCGCTTCCAACAAGAGTGAAGGCCGCCGTTCGGTTCGCCATGAGAATCGCGCGCATCACCTCGGGGATCGCCGGCGTGGCGTTCATCGGTGGCGCAATCTTCGCTCCCTCTCAATGGGCGTTCTGCGCGGGCAGTGGCGGTCACTGGGCGGCTATTTGGTGGGGCTCTGGTCGTTGGGATTCTCTGGAATCCGGGCCGATGCTGGCCTCTCCACTCGGCGTTATGGCCGCCGGCACGCTCGGCGGCGCTATTGCATACGGGGCGCTCATGCCCGCTACGGCTATCATGGATCGTCTGAGCGGTGACCCAGGAACAGGGGTGGGCGTCGCCATTGGGATAGCGGTGGTCTGTGGAGCCTTGGTCGGCACGCCTGTGGCAATTACCTGGAAATGGTCCAGAACCCGGCCGCGCTTACGTTGGTGGTCGGCATGATCATGACCGCAGGGGTGCCGGCCTGCCGTACTCCGCCGGGCCGGCCGCCTGACGAGCCGCTGCGACTGCCGGCGTGAGTAGGGAAGCGGCCGGCTCGCTGCTCTCGCGGGCCGCGACCATGATAGGACGCCGCAGCAGCGCGCCGCGGGGCTGGACGACGCAACGGAATCGCGGGCCACTTGCGAGCGGCGCAGCAGCTTTCGATCATCTGGCATCTGGAAGGGGCACATGAGGAAGACCTCGAACGGTCGGTTCGCCATCAAGCGCTGGGATGAAAAGCCCTATAGCGAGGGCGAAGGCCAGCCGAAACTCACTCGGGCCAGCGTCAGCAAGACCTACACCGGTGATCTCGAGGGCGAGGGTCAGGTCGAGTACCTCATGATGTACCGCAGTGATGGTTCGGCTAGCTTCGTGGGGCTCGAGCGTTTCGTGGGACGAATCAGCGGCAAGGCCGGCACTTTCGTGCTCCAGCGAACAGGCGTATTCGAGAGCGGACAGGCGAAGGAGTCCTATTCCGTCATCCCCGACTCCGCCACTGGAGACCTGGCGGGCCTGGTGGGCGACGGCAGCTCCGCCGTTGGGCATGGCATGGAGCATCCTTTCGCCCTGAACTATGAGTTGTCCTGACGATCGCCTCGGGGCGCTGTCTAACGCGCGCTTGCTGGCGACTGCGCCGAACGCCTCAGCCGCCCCGCCGCGAAAGCGCAAGGCGTTAGGCGACTCTTGATCCCTGTTATGAAGATCGCGCCCCTTTGTGCAATTCTATTAGCGCTCGCGGTAACAGGGTGTGGGCCTTCCATTCCCAACGTATCGCCTGCTCCCGGACGCGCGCGGCTGGTCCATCCGGAAGATCTGATTCTGCCGCCTCCCGGCGCGCGGTGGCCGCAACCAGCCGGCGGGGGCCTGATGGAAGGTCCTCACTATCCAACTGCGGCCCGAGACGCCGGAATCGAAGATCGGATTGTCGCTGCCTTCGTTATGGACACGCAGGGCCACGTGGAGTACCCGACGATCAGCATTGTGAAGCGCGCTTCTGAGCCGGGCTTCACGGAATCGGTTTGCGCGTTCTTACGGAGGGCGGAATTCAACTGGGCACCGCATGTGGCTTCTCGTGCCTTGTCATCACGGCATTTGAGTTTACGCTCGACGGGGGGTCGATGCGGCACCCGCTGCCCCCTCGCGTAAACTTGGATAGCTTGAGGGACGTACCGCGCCACTTCACACCGGAACAATTGGCCGCCTGGATCGAGTCGATGCCCCATTGCCCGTGACCGGCATGCCTGGGAAGCCTTCGGCAAGTCGCGCAGTATGCATCTCATGGGCCGCGGCGTTGGCCCGCAACCGTTGTCGTGCGAGAGATCGTGATGGCCACTCCGATACGATG
The DNA here is from genome assembly GCA_963814345.1 of uncultured Gemmatimonadaceae bacterium. Taxonomy (GTDB): domain Bacteria; phylum Gemmatimonadota; class Gemmatimonadetes; order Gemmatimonadales; family Gemmatimonadaceae; genus JAGWRI01. The sequence goes on from CAWFCT010000008.1 coordinate 10,790, forward strand.
TAGCGCGACGATACTGGTGCTGACCGCGCTCGTCACCAGTTGTCATCGAGCGACACCGGCAACGGCGGCCGCGCCGAGTACTCCGAGTGAGCAGCCCTGTTGGTGGACCGCTTCCCGGACCGACGCGTCGGTGGATACGGTCGCCTCGCGCTTTCGGCAGGCGTACGCATCGCTCGGGCTAACGATCACGGGTGCTTCGCGTGTCGGTGACACGGCCTGGGTAAGTGCGTCCTCCGTGACCGCCGATCCGCATGCGGAACCTGTCGGAGCGCGGATGGTGGCCTACCGCGTGGCTGACTCGACTCGCTTCCGCTCCTATGTCGTGGTATTCGACTCGAGCGGGAAGGCCGTGATTGGAGCTTGCCAGCAAATTGGTCGGAAAGCAGCGGTTCGTGCGATCGCGCCGCGTGGTATGCACCATGCGCACGAGCTGGAGGAGGAAGCGGCGCTTCCGGTCTGGCGGCGCCGACCCTAGAACGCGAAGACAAAGGGATCGGGGAACTCCGCCAGGCATCCGCTGTCCGGGGGCGGCGTTGGGCCGGGCCCATGTCGCCTGCAGGTTGACGAACGCTGCACCTGACAGGGGAGCTATGGATTGCACTCGGCTGCGCCGGGTGCTCTTATATGAGTCCCTTGCGGGTGAGCTCGGGCGTGAGGCGGGCAACCACTTTTCGAATGCGTGGGCAAATGGCTCTTCTTTTGCGTCGCATGATTCCCGCGATGGCGCTCGCCATCATGGGTGGCCGCGCGAGCGCTCAGGCTTCCGGAACACCCAACGGGCGAGCGTTGCTTCACACGCTATACGACGCCATTGCGCGTGGCGCATCGGCGACACAGTCTGACCACCTCATGGCGGGCCTTGGCGGTCTACGTGCATCGGCTCGGTGCGTGGAAGCTTGTGCGCCCTACGCTAACGTGGCTGGCGCGACCGGTGCGCGGGATCGCGGTCGACTCAAGCAAGCTCGAGGCTTTTGTCGGTCGATATCAAATCGCGCCAGGTTACGTCGACAATGTGCACTGGGAAGGCGGCTACCTCGTGGCAACCGCCTCCGGCCAAGCCGCCGGTGCCCGCTTGATCCCGGTGTCGGGCAGCGCGTTTAGCCCAGACGGTATCGGGGCTATCATTCAGTTCGAACGCGACGCGCGCGGCCGCGTCGTTGCATATGTTCAGGGGTATCACGACGGAAGCTTGATTCGAGCGCGACGGTTGCCGTAACATTAGTCGCGCCGCCCAACGAGGCGCGCCTGCCGTCGGCGTGGGTGGCAACCAATCTTCGATGCGTCTTCGAGAGCTGCTTGGGCTCGGCCTACTCACCGCGTGCGCTCTGAGCACGAGGCATCCTGCCGCTGGCGAACCGTCGGTCGGGGGCACCGTCACGGATACGACGTGGATCGCGCGCGAAGCCGTGATTTGTGGTGAGGTCCGGGGACGGGTCCTCGATCAAGCTGGCCAACAGCCGGTGGCACAGGCCTCTGTCACGCTCGACAGCTCATCCCACGGCGTCATGACCGATAGCCTGGGTCGCTTCCGATTGATCTTACCTCCTGGTGGGAAGTCCCCGCTCCCTACGCAACCGACGTTTCTCCGGGTTCGGCGGATCGGCGCGATGGAAATCCGCATCCTCCTGCCGGCCGGTCTCGGCTACGCCGTTGACGTGCAGCTTCCCTCGGGAGGATTCCACGTAGATCATGTGGCCACCGTTCGCATCAAGAGCCCTGGGTTCTGCGTGCGTGCCACCCAACGAGGCGCTACTGCCGGCGGAGCGGAATGACGAAGCGGCCGGCTCGCGGCGCTCGCCGGCCGCAATTATGATAGGACGCCGCAGCGGAGCGCCGCGGCGTTAGCCGTCACACGGGGGGCATCTGCGATCGTGCCTGGACGACAAGTCTCCGTTCTTCTTCTGGTCGCACTGTGTGGATGCGTATTGAAACCGGGACGACCCTCCCCTCAACCGATGCTACGGTTGCCGATCCGGTTTCACCTGCTGGCGTCGCGGTCGAGCGCGGCGCTCAGTACCACACGGAACGATCAGGATGTCCGGACGCTCGTGAGCGTGGCCAATAGCATCTGGAAGCAGGCTGGTATCGAGTGGTACATCGAAAGCACCATTCGCGAGGAGAGTCCGGCTGGGGCGCAATATGACTCCTTATTGGCCGGGCAGATTCCGAGGACGGAAGCCAATCTGACGGCATTCGTCCCGCGTGACCGCCTCCTGCAGCCTGGGTGGAACGTCTTCCTCATCGGCGACTTCGGCCATATCGCCGGGGGCATGTTCCGTCTGGAACTGGCCGGCGTCGTGCTCGCGGAACGCGGGTTCGGCTTCCAGCTTCCCGCGGCGGGGCGCGGAGGAGCGACGCTCGCACACGAGTTGGGACATTCGCTTGGGTTGGCACACGTGCCCTGCGACTCCACGCACGATATCATGGCGAACGCGTGCTGGTCGCCAGATGTCGGTAGCACGCTCACCCCCGACCAGATTGCTCGCGCACGCCAGCAGGCAACGCGGGGGCGGCCTGTGCCGTTCGTCCCGGGGCCGTGACAGCCAACGAGGCGTTGCTGCAGCCGGCGCGTGGCAGGGAGGCGGCCGACTCGCTGCGCTTGCCGGCCGCGACTATCATAGGACGACGCGGCAGAGCGCCGCGGCGTTAGATGGCTACGAGAGTCCAATGTCAAAGCTTGGATCAGCCTCAGCGCGCCGAAGCGCGGTAGTGTATGGGATCGCCGCTTTCGTCTGCCTCGGTCTGGCGATGTGGGGCCTAATTGGCGACTGCGGTCCGCACGACATCGATGGTCAGTGCGGCATGTCGACGTTCTTCGGCGGCGCTTACGGCATCCTTGCAGGAGCCCTGGTCGTTGTGGGTGCCCGTGTGTTCGGGATTCTCGAACACTACTTCTCCGGCGACCGTCGACGTTTCAAGTATGCCGGGTTGACGTCGTTCCTGGCCGGCGCGGCGGCGCTGAACGTCGACGTGGCCGTGGCCGCCATGCTTGGCGGCGGTCGCCCGGTCGATGCCGTTACGCATGCGGTGGCGGGGTGGAAGATCACGACCGTCCTCGGTGCCCCCGCGCTGTTCGCAATCGTGCGCCTCGTAATCGCGGCCAGCCATTACCGCTCGCGGCGACAGAGACCTGTCACGTCGTCGTGGGTGAGCGGCGCCGGGGCAGTTGGCGGCGCTCTCCTCGGTGTCATCGTCGCGCTGCATTGGGCAGGAACCGCCGCCGGTGCCGCGTGGCTGCTAGGCGGAGGTGCGTGGCCGGGTGCTGTCGTGGGCTGGGTCTATTGGCGTATGGCGGTTCAAGGTGGGAGGGTGGGGGAGCCTTCCTTTGTGGCAGGTGGGCCGAACGCTGTCTGATGAGACGCTGCAGCCGTCGGCGTAGGCTGGGGTGGCGGCTGGCGCTCTGCGGGTGGCTGCCGCCAGTATTGGGAAACGCCGTAGCAGAGCGCCGCGGCGTTCGGTAGACACCCTGCATTTCGTGAGGATCGGACACGGCTTCAATATTCCACTGGGGAACGTCCGCCTTGGTCGGGCTGCTCTACGCCTACGTGATCGGCACGCTACTCTGGCTGATCTCGCCGGGGTCTACCGGCGGCAGCGGGAGTTGCTGCGGCGGGTTGAGCAACTCGAGCGGCGGGTGGGTAAGGAAGAGCTCGAGCCCCGCACTGTCTAACGATGCCCTGCTGCTGGCGCCGAGGTCAGCGGAGGCGGCCGGCGCGCTACGATCGCGGGCCGCGAGTATGATAGAACGCCGCGGCACCGCGCCGCGGTGTCAGGCAGCCGCTGAAGCGCCGGCCATTCGAAGGGAGACTGAGATGGGAAGCCGGACGACGACCGCACTCTACATTGTCCTGATGGCAGCCGTGATCGTCGCAACCGACGTCTTGTTCTTCAAGAACCGGTTCTGGGAACGGCTTACGGTGAACGTGGGAATCGTTCTGGTATTCGCGGCCTTCTACTTCAGGTTCCTGAGACGTTCATGAGACAGGCGGCGGCGCGACCCAGCCGGAGGCGTTGTCGAACGGGGCGCTAATGCCGGCGGGCAGAGCTTTGGAAATGGTCGACTCGCTGCGCTCGCCGGAAGCAATCATGATTGAAGGCCGCGGCGGTGTGCCGCGGCGTTGTCGACACGACGGCTTTGGGCGATAGGCGATGCGGTGCCGTTGCCACAAGCGAGCGAGGTGAGACCGGTGCAGGTGCTTCTATCGCAGTTCGCGGCGCATCCCGTGCCGGTGGCCATCGGCGCCGCTATAGCGCTGGTTGTCGTCATCGGTGTGTGGAAACTCGTCAAGGGCGTGGCCAAGCTCGTGCTCACGTTGATGCTTATCGCCGCGATCATGGGCATCCTGGTCTGGATGGGGAGGGTGGTGCGCTGACGCGGTGGGCGGATCGAGGAGGCGTCGTGATGGGACTAACCGTGAGAAGCCGGCGCGCGCACCGCTGGTACACACGTCCGGTGGTATTCGTCGCCGACGTAAACCGCACGATTGGCTTCTACGTCCAGCTGCTCGGGTTCGAGAAGGGTTGGCACGACGGCGACGGCGCCGGAACGGTCTGCCAAGTCAATTGCGGAGAGTGCGAGATCATCCTCTGCGAAGACGCGACGCGCAGGAATTCCGGAGCGCTGTCTCGCGCGACGACGATGCCCCACTCCCTGGAGTCGGAATGGCAACCATGACCAAGTACGTGATCGGGCCGGACGTGGCACTAAGACTCGCGAAGCAGGGCGCCAAGGTCCGCTCGGACGTCACGCTTCTCGCGCCGACCCTCATGCGGTCGGAGCTGCTGAACCTGCTGTTCCAGTTGGTACGTACGAAGCAGATCTCGAAAGCCGAGGCGGGCAGGCACCTTGATTACGTGCGCCGCCTGCGAATCCGCTTGCTTGGCGACCGAGTGCTTCAGGCGAAGGCCTGGCAGATGGCTGATGAACTCGGGTGGCCGGACACCTTCGCCCCCGAGTACATCGCGTTGACTCAGCTCCAGGCAGACGCGCTCGTCACGACCAACGCAAAGGTTGCCGCCGCCGCGAAGCGATTCGTTTCGGTAGTGCAGATCAAGGTCCTGATGTGAGGCGCGGACCTCAGTCGCGAGCACCTAACCAGCGCTTGCGGCCGACGGATTGCCTCCAAGCAGGCGCCCGACGATCTCGGGCAGCATCGGGTCGACGGGGATCGTGTAGTGGGTGGTGTTCGGCACGACGGCGAGCTGGTTTGCGGGCCGCTGGGAGCCATCGAGCCCGGCATCGCGGCGGCCGCCTCCCAGCGCCTTCCAGAACTCGACCATGTGTTCGGGCCGGATGTCGTCGGCGTCGGCGAAGACCAGCAGCGTGCGTGCCTGAAGCCTGGCGACGTCGGCGCTCCAGTCAAAGGGGCGTTTGGTCATGTCGCCAACCTTCCGGAAGAGGTTCGTCCAATCGACATCGGGATACGCCTTCCCCAACGGCGATGCCTTGACCTCAGCGCCGAGCGTGGCAGCGTTGGCCTCCAACTGTTCGAACGCCTTCACCCCGGCCGGATAGAAGCCGTCCTGCCGCATCGCCGCGGACACGAGCACGAGCCGGTCGACCACGTCCGGATGGCGAATGGCGGTCTGCAGCGCGACGCTGGCGCCCAGCGAATAGCCCATGACGTCGGCCTTGCCGAGGTTCAGATGGCGGATCAGCGCCGCGATGTCGTCACCCAACGTTTCACTGCGTAGCGGCCGGTCGGTGTCCGGCGTGCGTCCATGTGCCTGGAGATGGGGGGCGATCACCTGCCGGCCCCTGGCCAGTTCGGCCAGATCGTTCCCGAAGCTGTCCGGGTCGATGCCCCCGTGAAGCAGCATGAGCGGCTTGCCGGCGCCATGCACGCTGTAATAGATGTGCTGGCCACTAACGTCGGCAAAATGCGCATTCGACATGGCGGGAGTCGCCCGGGCTTGACCGGGAAGGGTCGACGGCTTTCGCTGTGAGCCGCTTTGGAGCGAACGCCTGCTCGACGTGCTGCCTGCATCGCATCCGATCGCGGTCAGCACGGCGGTCGCTGTGGTAGTCTTCAGGAAATCGCGTCTGAGCATCTCTTCCTCGCGTCGCGCCGATCTAGCGGCTCGAGAGCATGTCGTCGAGGCGGCCGAAGCTATACTCCATGCCCTCGGTCATCCCGGTGGAGACGGCGGCATCACGCGCTTCCTTCGACACGTACGTCAAATTGCAGACGAGCGTCGTGACGCCGTTCTGCTCACTGAACTCGAGTGACCCGATGCAGGGATCGCCGACCGGCATGGCGCCCCCGATACCGTCCGGGCCGCCGACATCGCCCGGGTCGAAGTATTCCTTCGTGACAAGCTTCGACGGGCCGTCGACTTCGGTGTACGTGCCGAAGAAGCCGAACTGCTTGCCGTCTTCGCGGCTTCTCCACTGCCACCTGTACTTGCCGCCGACGCGGACATCCATCTCGCACACCGGCATATCCCAGCCATCGTAGCCGCACTGCCATATCTGGACGAGTTCGGGCTTGGTATGCGCATCCCACACCAATTGGCGGGGCGCATTGAACGTACGGGTGACGCGCACTTCGCGATCGCTCGGCAACGTGACTTCGGCAGGCTTGGGCATTGGATTCTCCTTGGTGCTGCATCGTGATTGCGCGCTGCCTCGAGGACGAACGAGCGAACGGCGCGCCGACATGTCCGCGCTACTTCTTCGTTCGTCTGCGCCCGGACGGTTTGGCTTGGAGTTCTGCGAGCAACGCATCGAGGCGCTGGTAGTTCCGTTCGAAGATCTCGCGGTAACGTTCGATCCAATCCACGGCCTCCTCCAACGCCTTCGGTTCCAGTTTGCGGGGACGCCGTTGCGCATCGACGTCCATCGAGATGAGGCCGGCGCGCTCAAGCACTTTCAGATGTTTGGAAATGGCCGGCTGGCTCATCTCGAACGGTTCGGCCAGTTCCGTCACCGTGGCCTCCCCCGTTGCCAGCCGCGCCAGGATGGCGCGGCGGGTGGGGTCTGCCAGAGCGGCGAAGGTCAGGTCGAGGCGATCGGAGGGGTACATAACCGTGAGGTTGTATAAAGTACAGGTTATATACAATGACAGGGCAGACCCGTCAAGGCTCTTGGGCCACATTGCCAAGCTTTCGGAATGCCGCGAATTTCCGTTGATTCGTGATACGGAGCGCGAGATGAACGTGCGCAAGGAGATCGGCGGCTACATTGCCGCTCAACCAGAGCGCAAGCGCGGTGACATGGAAGCGCTGCATGGCATCATCCAGGGATTGATGCCGGACTGCCGGCTGTGGTTCCTGGACGGGAAGGACGAGCGCGGTCGAACGGTCTCCAACCCGAACATCGGGTATGGATCCCAGACGAAGAAGTACGCCGATGGCAGTACCAGAGTGTTCTATCAGATTGGCATGAGCGCAAACACCACGGGCATTTCCGTCTACATCATGGGTCTCGAGGACAAGAAGTACCTGGCCGAGACGTACGGCAAGCAACTCGGCAAAGCGAGCGTGACGGGGTACTGCATCAAGTTCAGGACACTCGGCAACATCGACATCGATGTTCTCGAAGCGGCCATTCGAGACGGGATCGAACAGTCCGGCGGTTGAGGTCGCGTTCGGTGACGTTTCGCCTGGTGTGTATGCAGGCGCACTCCAGCCGTGGGCAGGCGGCCCCATGATCGACTTCATGCGGAACTCGTGGCGAGTGGAGGAGCGGGTAGGGCGCGACGCCAAGGAATAGGGATTCGTGTCAGCCGATCGTGGAGGGTCGTTCTCGTATGGAAATGGCGTATCGAGACCGGTGGAAAGCGGAGATGGCGGCGATGCGGCACGTGCTCGCCGGCCTGCCGCTGAAGGAGGAGCGCAAGTGGGGGAAGCCCACCTACACGATCGACGGGAAGAACGTCGTCATCATGCAGGGCTTCAAGGAGTACTTCGCCCTGGGGTTCTTCCAGGGCGCCCTGCTCAGGGATCCCAAGCACGTGCTGGTGCAACTCGGCCAGGTGCACGCGGCGCGCGTGATGAAGTTCGCGAGCGCGAAGGAGATCACGGCCAAGGCCGCCACCATCAAGTCCTACGTGCGCGAGGCCATCGCCGTCGAGAAGGCGGGGCGGCGGATGAAGCCGAAGAAGACCTCGGACTATCCGGTGCCCGAGGAGCTGCGCGAGCGGTTCCGGAGGGACCCGCGGTTCAAGCGCGCCTTCGAGGCGCTGACGCCGGGGCGGCAGCGGAGCTACCTCTACCACTTTGCAGCCGCCAAGCAGTCGGCGACGCGGACGGCGCGAATCGAGAAGGCGATGCCCGCGATATTCGAGGGCCGAGGTTTTCTGGAGCGGCGTTGACGAGGATGCGCGTATGGCCAAGCTCGTGTTCGGAATGAATCAGTCGCTCGACGGGTACGTCGACCACATGCGGTTCGCGCCGGGCCCAACGCTGTTCCGTCACTTCGTCGAGCAGGCGCAGGGGCAGGCGGGCAGTGTGTACGGCCGCCGGATGTATGAGGTCATGCGCTACTGGGACGACGAGCATCCTGAATGGGACGACGCGGAACGAGCATTCGCTGCGGCATGGCGGAAGCAGCCGAAATGGGTGGTGTCGCGGTCGTTGAAGGAGGTCGGCCCCAACGCCACACTCGTTGGCGACGACCTCGAGGGGGCGATCCGCGCACTCAAGGCCGAGCGGGAAGGGGAGATCGAAGTTGCCGGCCCGGAGCTGGCGCACAGCCTGACACAGCTCGGCCTGATCGACGAGTATCGCATCTACCTGCATCCCGTGGTCCTCGGTCACGGAAAGCCGTACTTTGCCGGACCCCGACCGCCGCTCCGCCTCACCGCCAATGACCGGATCGACGAGAGCGTGATCAGGTTGACCTATGTTCCGGCGTAGTCTTGCGCTGGGGAATAGGTGGCTCCGAAACGCCGCGCGATGAAGGAGATGATGACAGAACGCCGCCGCAGCACGGCGCGGCGTAGGCCGACATGGGAGGAAGCGCGATGAAGACGTCGGTGTTCGTGGGCGTGAGCGTGGATGGCTTTCTTGCCCGCGCCAACGGTGATGCTCGACTTCCTGGATGCAGCCGGATCCGAGGCCCACGGCTACGAGGAGTTCATCTCTTCCGTGGATACGATCGTTATCGGCCGAAAGACTTTCGAGTTCGTGATGAGCTTCGACTCCTGGCCGTACGGCGATCGGCGCGTCGTGATTCTGAGCAGCCGGCCGCTGGACCTGTCTGCCGCGTCTGCCCGCGGAGGCCGAGTCGTGCAGGCGGGCGGGCCACCTGCCCGAGATCGCTTCCATGCTGGAGGCCGAGGGGGCCGAACACGTCTACGTGGACGGCGGCGTCACGATCCAGGGCTTCCTTCGCGCCGGCCTGATTCAGCGTCTCATCATCAGCCGGGTCCCCGTCCTCATTGGGAGCGGGATCCCTCTGTTCGGCGCGCTGCCGCAAGACGTGCCGCTTCGCCACATTGCCACGAAGGCCTTCCGCGGCGGCCTCGTGCAGAGCGAGTACGAGGTGGGTACCGCCTGATGCGGCGCCGGTGAACTCGGCAAGGCGAGCGTGACGGGGTACTGCATCAAGTTCCGGGCGCTGAGCAACATCAAAATCGAGGTTCTCGAAGCGGCGATTGGAGACGGGATCGAACAGTCGAGCGGCTGATATCGCGGAGGCATCGACCGCTCTCGAGCCGCCCGATCGTCTTGACACCGCCGCCCTTGCGTCATACCGTGTCGCGGTACGGCGCGCTTGGCGAAGCACGAGCGCATCGCGGCGGCGTTCTTCTGAAATGGAGGTCCCATGGCAAGCATCCCTCGATTCGACCGGCGGGAGCAGATCAGGTAGACGGAGACGCAGCCCGCGTCGTCCGCCCTCCCGTCATAACTTTTCGGACGTGAGGGCGTTTTTGTGTCCACCAATCTCGATACGCAGTTGCAGGGCGAAAGCCTGGGAGCTTCGCTGACGGTGCGCGACCTCGAGCAGAGCGCCACCTGGTATGTGAACGTGCTGGGGTTCACGGAGGATCGGAGGCATGAACGCGAGGGTCGATTGATCGCGGTGTCGCTGCGGGCCGGAGCAGTGCGCATTCTGCTCACGCAGGACAACGGCGCCAAGGGGTGGGATCGGGCCAAGGGGGCCGGGCTCTCACTTCAGATCACGACCGGGCAGAGCGCCGACGCACTGGCCGAGCGGGTCAGGAGTCACGACTGGCCCCTGGACAGCGAGCCGGTGACGATGCCGCATGGTGTTCGTGCTTTCCGGCTCCGGGACCCGGACGGGTTCCGGTTCACCATTTCTTCAACGGTCGTGGTTTGACGCGGCCGACCCGTCGCGCTCACCGGCCGCCACGCTCATGAAAGTCCGCAGCTGGGCGTCGCGACGCGAGGTGACCACCATCGTTTCACGTTCATGAAAGACATCCCCCGGCTGGCCACCGAACGTCTCCTGCTCCGCCCATTCGTCCCGTCCGATGGCGACGAGGTTGAGCGCCTCGCCGGAGAACGTGCGGTCGCCGATACGACCCTCACCATACCCCACCCGTATCCGCGCGGGAGCGCCGGCAAGTGGATTGCTGGACACGCCGACGCCTGGCAAGGAGGGGATCGATTGACCCTCGCGATCTGTATGTGGGAGACCGGCAACGTGCTGATCGGTGCAATTTCCCTGCGCGTCGCACCGGACCACCGGCGGGGGGAGATCGGGTACTGGATCGGCCAACACCACTGGGGGAACGGTTACGCGACCGAGGCCGCGAGGGCGGTCACCGAGTACGGTTTCACCGTTCTCGGATTGAACCGCGTGGAAGGTCGCCACTTCGTCCGGAACCCGGCGTCCGGCCGGGTTCTCGAGAAGTGCGGCATGCGCCTCGAGGGACTTCACCGTGGCGCTTTCCTCCGGTGGGGAAAGTTCGAGGACGTGGCGGTCTACGGAATGCTCGCCTCCGAATGGCAGGGCGGCTGGCCAGGCAGCGAGGATTGGGGACCGGTGGCCGCGGTCTGAATCAACCTGCACGGGGTTCCCGGTACGGCCCACCCTGGAGAACACATTGATGAAGCCCCGCCTGTGCTCTGCGGTCGGCATCACGTCGTTTCTGGCGCTTGTCGCAGGTGAGGGTTGCACCGCGGCGAGTCGCCGTCCGGCGGACCGCGAGGTGCAGGCTGCCGTCGAGCGCGAGGCGGATGCCTTCCGGGTATCTCACCACATACCCGGGCTATCGGTGGCGGTACTCGAGGGTGGGCGAGTTGCGTTGGTTCGGGGGTTCGGCCGGGCAGATCTGGATCGCCAGACGCCGGTCACGCCGCGGACGATGTTTCCGATCGGTTCGGTCGAGAAGCAGTTCACCGCCGCCGCCACGATGCGGCTGGTCGAGCAGGGCAAACTCTCGCTCGACATCTCGGGTCTGGCTGTGATCAGCGAAGATGGGGCCGCAGCCGCGGCGCGCCCGAATGTCGCTCAGTGGGGTCCGATTCCCGATGAGGCCGTCGGAGAGGGGTTCAGCTCGGCGGAGGACAGTGGCGGGCTCTACGGAAGAGCGCTCTACTTTCCGCCGGGCGAACGATTCTCATATAGCCAGCCCAACTACGACCTGCTCTGCTACGTCCTCGCCTCGCTGACGGGCAAGACGTACTACGAGGCCATTGGCGACGTCGCGAAGTCGGCGGGGCTGGAGCGGTTCCATGCCGCGTGGACGCCCCGGCCGCCGGCGGACGACCCTGACGTGGCCGGCGGGTACCGCCTGGCGGGCGATGGGCCCGAAGTGGCCTGGGAACCGAATCTCGGATCGGCATGGACCACCGCCCTCGATCTCGCGCGGTGGAGCGAGGCGCTCGCCGCCGGAAAGGTCGTTTCGAAGGCGAGTTACGAGCGGATGATCACGCCCGCACGGCTGAACGCTGGTCGCTTCGACGTCGTACCGGACGGCCCGCGCGTGGACCTCATCATGCGATTCGCGGGCGGTGCGGACTCTGCCGAGGTCTTCGACCGACGGCCGTTGTCGTTCCAGGGCGGGGGCGAATTCGTCGCCGAGGGCGCGCCGGAATGGCGAGAAGTCTCATTCACGCCTGCCACCGGGCGCGCACTGGAGGTGGCACTCGGAGACTTCGCCCAGGGAGTGCGGAGGATCGAACGGTGAGCGCCATGAGTTCGTTCGTGACGCTGGCCGGAGAGGGATAGAGGTCGAAGTGCGCGACGACGGCCGCGGATTCACCGCCGATGATGCCGAGGAAGCCCGGAAGGAGGGGCAGTTCGGAGTGACCGGCGCGCGGCATCATCCATCTGCCGTGAGGAGTTGAACGCGGTACGTCGTGGGTGCGACCCCGGGTTGAGAGTCACCCGGGGCCGCATCCACCACGCTCGACCTCAGGACTTGATGAAGTCCAGGATGTCCTGGTTGATCACGTCGGCATGGGTCGCCGGCATGCCGTGGGGGAACCCGGGGTAGATCTTGAGGGTCCCGCGCTTGAGCAGCTTGGCCGAGAGCACGGCCGAATCCTTGTAGGGAACGACCTGGTCGTCGTCGCCGTGCATCACCAGCGTGGGTACCTCGATGTTCTTCAGGTCGTCCGTCTGATCAGTTTCCGAGAAGGCCTTGATGCCGTCGTAGGCGGCTTTGGCGCCGCCCATCATTCCCTGGCGCCACCAGTTGCGGATCAGGCCCGGAATCGGCGTGACACCCGGCCGGTTGAATCCGTAGAACGGACCGGACGCCACGTCGATGTAGAACTGGGCGCGATCGGCGGCGAGCGCCTTCCGATAGCCATCGAACACCTCGATCGGCGTCCCGTTGGGATTCGCGGCGGACTTCACCATGATCGGCGGGATCGCCGATATCAGCACCAGCTTGGCGACCCGGCCCTTGCCGTACCGCGCCACGTAGCGCGCGGCCTCGCCACCGCCGGTCGAGTGCCCGATGTGGACGGCGTTCCGGAGGTCGAGATGGTCCGCGACTGCCGCCGCGTCGGCGGCGTAATGGTCGATGTCGTGGCCGTCCGACACCTGACTGGACCGGCCGTGGCCGCGGCGATCGTGCGCCACGACGCGGTACCCACGTTGCACGAAGAACAGCATCTGGGCGTCCCAGTCGTCCGAGCTGAGCGGCCACCCGTGATGAAATACGATCGGTTGGCCCTTGCCCCAGTCCTTGAAGAAGATCCGGACTCCGTCCTTCGTCATGACCGTGTCGCTCGTGTTCATCGCGGTTTCTCCGGCGTTGGGTGTCGGCGGATTCGAAGCGGTCGTGGCATTCAGAGCCGCGAACGCGGTGGCGGGAAGCGCCAGGGAGGCGGTCGCGGCGGCAGCGACGCGTACGACCTCGCGACGCGTCAGCATGCGCTCCGCTCGCATCTCGCTCTCCCGGACAGCGGGTGGCGAAGACTCCGGACTCATGATTCGGCCCCTGTGGATGGTTCGAAGGCAAACTGTGGCGGGATGCCTTCATGCGAATCCACCATCCGAGGAGTCTTCGTGTACACCATTCGGGGGGGAACCCTGACCCCCGGCATACCGGCCCGGCTCGAGAATCGCAGGTATGCGTCCGGCTCGCTCCGCCAGCCGCCCGCAATTATGATGGAACTCCGCAGCGGTACGCCGTGGCACCGTTCCGTTCACCATACCGCGGAGACACCCCCATGACCCGCGACACGATCCGATCGTTGGCTGTCCTTGTCGCGATCACGGCGATGCTTCAGGTACGGCCGGTTCTGGCCCAGGACGGGAACCTCGCGATCGCCCATGCCACGCTCATCGACGGCACGGGGGCCGCGGCCCGGGCGAACGTGACCATCCTCATCCGCGACGGCACGATCGCGCGAGTGATGGACGCCGACGCGGCCGTCGTTCCCGAAGGCGTTCGCCTGATCGACGCCACCGGCAAGTTCGTCATCCCCGGCCTGGCCGACATGCACGTTCACTTCGGCACGGGCGGACTCCTGCCCTTCGATTCGGCCACGGTGGACCGGGTGCTGCGGCAATTCCTCTTCTACGGCGTGACCACGATCTTCAATGTCGGGGCCACGGGCGGCGGGCTCGACGATGTGCTTCGCCTGCGCGCGATGCGGGCCGAGGGGCGCCTGACCGGTCCCCGGATCTACGCGACGGGCGGCTTGCTGACGGTACCGGGCAGCCATCCCATCGGGACGATCATGCATCTCCCGGACGGAGCGGACTCCGCGACCTTCGATTGGTCGCGGCGCGGCGTGTGGGTCGTCCGGACGCCGGACGACGTCCGCCGGACGGTCGCCCGACTGGCGGCGGCGAAGATGGACGGGATCAAGATCGTCATCGAGTCGGGACCGACGGCGTTCGGGGACGATCATCCGCAGATGCCGCCGGCGCTGGTCTCGGCGGCGGTGACGGAAGCGACGCGGCACGGGCTTCCGGTGTTCGCGCACGCCACCTCGCTCGACGAACTGGAGGAGGCGGTCGCGCACCACGTGCGCGGGGTCATGCACCTCGTCGCCGATCCCCGGCCTCCCAGCGCGAAGCTGCTCGGGGTCATGGCGCAGGAGGGGATGTACTGCGTCCCGACGCTGTCGCTCTTCATCTGGACCGGCACCTGGGGCGCGCCGTCGCAGGTCCTGACGGACCCGTTCCTGCGGAGCGGGGTGGAGGCGCGGGTCATCCAGAGCCTCGTCGCATCGCCGCTCGCGCCGAAGACGCCCCCGTCGGCGGATGACTGGGCGTGGCGCCGCGGTCTGCTCGGGGCGCTCAAGTCGGCGTACGACGCCGGCGTGCCGATCGTGGGCGGGTCCGACACGGGGAATCCGTTCGTCTTCCCGGGCTACAGCATGCACGAGGAACTGGCGCTGATGGTCGAGGCAGGCCTCACGCCGATGGAGGCGCTGGTGTCGGCCACGCGCCGCGCCGCGGAGATGGTTGGTGCCGCGGACACCTTCGGCACGGTGGAGCCGGGAAAGCGCGCGGACCTCCTCATTCTGGGAGGCGATCCGCTGGCGGATATCCGCAATACGCGGACGCTGGAAGTCGTCGTTCAGGGGGGAAGGATCGTCGACCGGTCGTCGCTGCTGATCCACGATTGAGCGGCATGACTGGCGAACTCCCCGCCCCCGCAGATAGCATGCACGTCGTGACTGCCGACAAGACAACTGCGGGAGGAGAATCGTGAGCAAGGTATTCGTGAACATCGGGCTCAGTCTCGACGGCTACATGGCGCCGGAAGGCATGACCATCGAGCACTGGGGCAGCCCCGAGTACAAGGACTGGGGCGCGAAGTGGGGCGCGATGATGGGCTGGATCCTGAAGACGCAATATTTTCGCGAGATGCTGACGTTCGGGCCGGGCGGCGAGACCGGTCCGGTGAACGACCTGGTGCGTCGCACCATGGAGCGCAGCGGCGCCAGCATCATGGGCAAGCGGATGTTCGAGCAGGGCGAGATCTCGTGGCCCGAGGAGGCGCCGTTCCACACGCCGGTGTTCGTGCTCACCCACGAGAAGCGGGAACCCTGGGTCCGGCCGGGCGGGACGACCTTCCACTTCGTGAACGACGGTCCGGAGCGCGCGCTCGAGCAGGCCAGACAGGCTGCCGGCGATCGCGACGTTCGCATCTCGGGCGGCGCGAACGTCATCCAGCAATATCTGAACCTGGGTGTGATCGACGAGCTGGAGATCGCACTCGCGCCGGTGATGTTCGGTGCGGGGCGACGCCTGTTCGAGAACTTGCGCGAACCGGTGCCTCGCTTTCGATTGGACTCGGTACTCGAGGGATCTGCCGCGACGCACTTGCGATATGTGCGCGAGTAAGGCGACCCAACGACCGTTGGCAACGGATGATCGGCCGCGCGGACGCGCCGCGGAACCGGCGCACTGGAGGGCGGACAGGCGACCAGATCCGCTGCCCCGTATTCGTAGTACAGTGGAAGGAGGGTAGAAGATGGCCGAACGACACTTCGCTGGAACCTACGGCAAGAATCCACCGGTCAATTACGAGCGCTTGTTCGTCCCGGCGACCAGCGGCAGGAGTTCGTGAAGGATCGCGCGTTGGTGCTTCGGGTGCGCGTCGTGTCAGCGACCGCGCGGCGGTGAGCGCCATCCGCGAGCAGGGTACCGTATAGTCGGCGTTCGGGAGCCGAACGGGTCACAATGGGAGATTGAGCATGGCACGGTTCTTCGAAGCACTCCGGAATGGCGTCCACGCTGCCAACGCCCGGGAAGGCCCGGCGCGGTTCAGCATCGACGGCCGTCCGGTGCGCTGCCCGCACTGCGGCTGTGAGCATTTTGGCATTGGGCGGGCGCAACTGAACACGGCGGGCATGACGTTCTTCGGGTTGGACTGGGCCGACAAGTCGGCGTCGACGCTTCTGTGCGCCGAATGCGGCAACATCCAGTGGTTCGCGCAGACGCCCAATCGTGTGGAATAGCGGCGCGGCGTCAGCCCGACGCCTTACGAATCTCCTGCTCGTCGCACTCGCCGTCGGCACGAGCGTTGTGGCGATCCCCGGCATCGCGCTGGCGCAAGCGACGAAGGCGGACTGCGACGTAGGCATTCACGTGCCGTCGCCCTTCCAGCAGCTCCACATAAGCGCCACCGAGGCACGTGGGACCATCCGCACGATTCAGATCCCGCGTATATCCTTGAGAACCGATATGCCGTGACCATTTGCTGCTTCGTCTCGGATGGTGGCTAGCCGAACCGCGATTCGGCCAACACGCGTACAAGAGTGGTCGCGAAATTCGAACGGCTCGACACTGAACGGAGGGGCGACGGTATGGGGCGTGTCCTGGCCTGGCTCGCATTGGGAATGGTCACCGGATTCCAGGGGAACATGCCGCCGGGATCGATTGATCGCTTCATTGCGGCCGAGATGCCGGAGTCCGGAGCCCCGGGCCTGGCCTATGCGGTCGTCGATCGTGGCGAGATTCACGCGGAGGCACGCGGAGAGGTCCTGATCGGCAGCGGCCGGAAGGTCACGCCGGAAACGCCGTTCCTGCTCGGCTCCATTACCAAGAGCTTCACCGCAATGGCGGTGATGCAACTGGTGGAGGCCGGCAAGGTGGAACTGGACAGCGGGATTGCGCACTACCTGCCCGCATTCTCGGGCCGCCCGTCGGGTGCGATCACGATCCGGCAACTGCTCAGTCACACGAGCGGGTATTCCACCCTCCAGGGCAACAGCAGGCACGCCGACCCGACCCGGAGCGGCGACGAGTTGTCGCGCCAGGTCGAACAGATTGCGCAATGGACGCCGGCCCATGAACCTGGTGCGAGGTGGGAGTACTCGAACGCCAACTACCAGATTCTCGGCGCCCTCATCGAGGCGGTGAGCGGTGAGACGTACGCGAACTACATCGAGACGAAGATCCTCGAGCCGATCGGCATGGACGACAGCTTCGTCGCCGACGGAGGGCGCCATGATGAGATGGCGACGGGGCATCGGCCGTGGTTCGGCAGCAAGCGTCCATTCGAAGCGACGAGGACCGACCGAGTGACTGCTCCGGCCGGCGGGGTCATCGCAAGCGCCCGTGACGTGGCCAGATACCTGGCGATCATGATGAATGGCGCGGACGACGTGATCAGCGCCGAGAGCAAGGCCGAGATGATGCGCCCGGCCGGCGCGGCGTCTCCCTTCTATGGCTTCGGCTGGTTCGTCGACACCGCCAAGGGAACCGTGTTCCACTCGGGCTCCAGCCCCGGAATCGAAACGCTCGCCACGATGGTTCCGGCGGAACGGAAGGGCGCGGTGGTCCTCGTCAACGCGGGGAGTGGAATCGGGTTTGGAGAAACGGCCGCGCTCCGGAACGGCATCACGGCCAGAGCCCTCGGCCTGGCGTATGCCGGTGAAGGGAGCCGATGGCAACAGAAGGCCACCTTCGTGGCGTTGGTGCTCCTGCCGATTGCGTTCGTACTCAGCATGGTCTGGGCATGGGTTCATCGCGATGCCCTGCGTGCGAAAACGGGCCCATTCGGCCTGTTCAGCCTGTGGTTTCCGCTCCTCACGACGCTCGCGATCGCCTGGAGCTTCTTCTTCGTGATCCCGCCGCTCTCCGGCGTATCCATGAGGACGTTGCGCCTCTTCCAGCCCGATCTGGCGCTGACGATGATCGCGACCGCCGTGACCGGCGTGATGTGGGCGGTGTTCAGACTTGGCGTGGCTTACAGTGGGAAATCCGTCTCCGCTTGATCGGCCGGCCGTCGAGGTCCTGATGGTGTGACGCTGGACAACTGCGAATGAGAACTGCCATCGGGATGCGGCAGCGGCGTGCCCGGCCCAACGGCCTTGATCTCCGACGCTCGCCGTGGAAGATTCCGGAAGGCGCCGCAGGTCGCCCCCCGTCCGCGGAAAGGGATCATCCCACCTGAGCGATTCTCGCGGTTCCGAGCATCGACCTCTCTTCTGCCCGACACCAGCGGACACCGGGCTTCATGGAAGGAGGCAAGATGTCTCGTGCACTGCCCGAGCGGCCGAACCTCGAACACCTGAAGAAGCAGGCCAAGGCGCTGCTTCGCGATTTCGCCGCCGGAAAAGCCGAAGCCGTCGAGGCATTCGGTTCGCGCCGCGTCGGGGCGCCCGCTCCCACGCTCGCCGATGCCCAGCATGCGCTCGCGCGTTCGTACGGGTTTCCCAACTGGGCCCAGCTCAAGCACCACGTGCTCTCGCTGGCGGGAGAGGACCCGGCGGCCGCGCTCGAGGCGGCCGTGTTCCTCAACGACGCCCAACGCGTGCGCGATGTGATCGCCCGCTTTCCGGCGGTGAAGCGCCGGCTCGACGAGGCGCTGCCCGGCGGCGCGTTCGGGGCCACACCCCTGATCACGGCAGCGAAACAACGCAACCTCGCGATGATCGACGTATTGCTCGAGGCGGGCGCGAACATCGATCAGCGGTCGCACTGGTGGGCGGGCGGGTTCAGTGCCTTCGGGCCACACGTCGAGGTGAATGCCCATCTCATCGCTCGTGGCGCGATGGTCGATGCGCACGACGCCGCGCAGCTCGGCATGATCGACCGCCTGCGGGAACTGATCGAGGCCGATCCGTCCGTGGTCACGGCGCGCTACGGCGACGGCCAGACGCCGCTGCACGTGGCGTCGACTGTGGAGATCGCGGAACTGTTGCTCGCGCACGGCGCCGATATCGACGCCCTCGACGTAGATCACGAATCAACGCCGGCACAGTATCTGGTGGGCGACCATCCGGAGATCGTGAGGATGCTGATTGCGCGGGGGTGCCGCACCGACATCTTGTTGGCCTGCGCGGTGGGCGATGTCGCGCTCGTGCGCGAGCACCTGGACCGCGATCCCGCGTCGGTTTACACCATGGTGTCCGCGCGCTGGTTCCCGATGCGGGACCCGCGCGCCGGCGGAACGATCTACATCTGGACGCTCGGCAACTACCGCAGTGCGCACGCCGTGGCGCGTCGTGCCGGGCACGACGACGTGTACGAACTGTTGATGGAGCGTTCCCCAGCCGACTTGCGGCTCGCCGCGGCCTGTGATGCCGGGGACGGGGCGGAAGTGGAGCGTCAACTCGCCGCGGGAGACGTTGCGGCGGCGTCGCTCACCGACCAGACGCGCCAGCGGATACTCTCCGCGGCGTCGCAGGATGATGCGGCGGCGGTGCGGCTCATGCTGAAGGCGGGATGGCCGGCGACCGTCAGCGACGATGCCGGAGCGACGCCGCTGCACTGGGCCGCCTGGCACGGGAACGCCGCGCTGGTCCGTGCGCTTCTCTCCGCCGGTGCCGATCCCACGGCCGAAGAGCGCCACTTCGGCGGCACGCCGCTCGGGTGGGCTGAGCATGGCGAGCGGAACAGCTGGCGTCGGGAGGAGGGGGACTATGATGCGGTGCGGGCGGCGCTGGGAGGCGAAGGGTAGGGCGGTGAGCGTCGCAGGTTGCGAGAGGGAAAGTTGACGGGCGGGCGGTGACGCATGGCAAGCACGCCTCGTTGCCGTCCGCGGCCCTGCGTTCCGTTCGGAAGGCGCGGCGCCGACGGCGCCCTACCGGAACCCGTCCTCGTAGAGATCCGCCAGTCTTGCCAGGCCGCTGAAGTCGCCCGTTCGCTCCGACGTCGAGACGATCTCGGCGAACTCGGGGGTCATGTTCGGGCACCCCGCGAGCGTGGTCGCGATGGACTGCGTGGCCAGTTGCCGCTCGCCGAGGCGCGACACGAACGCCTGAACCTCGGGGCTCGCGGAGGCGTCGGCGGCAAGGCGCAGCGCGCGCGGCAGTGTGAGCCCGGCCTCGATGGCCGTGGCGAGCGCCCGCGCCATCCGGGCGCGCACCAGCGCCGGTGTCCGCCCGTAGTGCGCCGACGCCGCGGCCACGATCGCGCCGGCGCCCAGCAGCACGGCCGCGATGCCGGTGGCGGCGACCGCGAAATACGCGCGCGGGTGCCCGAAGAACAGCAGCGGGAAGGGCGCGATGAGGCAGGCGAAGAACCCGGTGAGGAAGGGATACGCCATCTTCTTCTTCACCCAGAGCATCAGCTGGTGCTTCTTCGTATAGAAGGCGCCGAGCAGCCGCAGGGACTGCTCGAGGCGTCCCGACTCCTCGCCGAGCGTGAGGAGCGCCGCCTCGAACTCCTCGAAGCGCGTGCCGCCGGCCTTGACGATGTCGGCGACGGAGCGCCGGCGCTTGGTCCCGGCCAGCAACCACAGCCGGATCTGTTCGGTGAGCGCCGACTGCCGCACCCCCATGGTCTCGAACGCCTTGGGATGCGGGAAGCCGGCGGAGTACATCGTCCTCCACATCTCGTAGAACTCGGCGCGGTGCTTACCGTCGTCGAGCGCGCGGAGCGCGGCGAGGGCGGGCGTCATGCGGCGCTCCCGCTCGCGTGGGAGAGACGGGGGGTCATGGTCGGGTAAGCTAGCGTTGGCGGAGGCCTTGGCTAGTATAGTACGCGGCCGCCCCATGGCACGGCGTGGGGCGCACCGAACACGCAGGGTCAGCGTGGGGCCGGGCAGTCGTCAGCGGCAGGGCGGAGGCGAAGATGAGTCTCGACGTGGTGCGAGAATTGTATGCCGCGTTCGCGCGGCGCGACATCCAAGGCATGTTGGCATGCCTGGCTCCCGATGTCGTGTGGTGCGAGCCTGACAATCCGTTCAATCCGGCTGCCGGCGTGCATCGCGGCCACGAGGGCTTTCTGGAATGGGTTCGGATCGGTCGCGAGGCCGAAGATATCGACGTCCTCGAGCCGACCCAGTTCCTTTCCAACGAGAGTGCCGTTGCCGTCGTCGGTCACATGCGGTGCCGGGCGAAGCAGACGGGACGGGTCTACGAGTCAGACTTCGTGCACGTCGTCACGTTTCGCGGCAGCAAGATCGTGCGCTTCCAGGAGTTCTTCGACACCTACGCGGCGGGCGAAGCGTTTCGAATCGGCTCCCGCTGAGCCCAAACGACAGCCTTCGCCCGCGCTCCAGGGCTTCTCAGATCCGTGTGCGACGTCCGGTCACTGTCGCATGTCGCGTATCGTTCGAGGGGACCGAAGACGGAAAGACCGGATTGCTCGGGCTCGAGCGCGGAACGATTGCACTGACCATCGATTGTCCCATGTCCGGCGATCTGAGCGATCTCTTCGGCAACACCATCTTCGTCATGGGCCCGACCAGGTAGCGAGGAACGCGATGGGATCCGCGGACCGTCCGGCACCCAGACATCCCCATCATCAGCGTCACATTGAAGCTGGAGGGCCCGAACCGATGCACCCACGCCTGAACGTCGTCACGCTCGCGGTCCGCGACCTGGAGGCCGCTCTGCGGTTCTATCGAGACGGACTCGGCCTGCCCGGCAAAATCATCGGCACGGAATACACGGATTCCGTGAGCGGCGCGTCGGGCGCCGTCGCGTTCTTCGAGTTGCGGGGCGGTCTCATACTCGCGCTCTATCCGCGCCGCGACCTGACCAAAGACGCTGGACTCCCTGACTCCCCGCCGAGCCAGGTGGAGTTCAGCCTGGGCTATCTGACGAAGAGTCGAGCGGAAGTGGACGAGATCATTCGACAGGCGGTTGCCGCGAATGCGCGTGTCACCGAGGCGCCCCGCGAGCGGGATTGGGGGATCTACTCGGGGTACTTCGCGGATCCTGACGGGCACCTGTGGGAGATCGTCTTCAACCCCGCGATGCCTGCGGAAGACTAGTAGCATGAGCATGCGCGCACCCCTCGAGGCCGCGAACTCGTGTTCGTGCTGCGCTGAGATCCCCCCCCGCCCGCACTAAAGAGCTGGTAAGCCGGGTGTGGCGGAGTGGCGCAACGCCGGAATCGGGTGCAGACTTTCCCGTCATGAGCCAACCACCCGCGTCCTGGGAATCCACCAGCGTCACCGCCATTCTCGCCCGGCGCAGTCGCGACGATCTCACCGATCTGCTCGGCGAGCTCGTGGGTCTGCTACCCGGCGTGATGCCCGCGGCGCAGGTGCGGCGTTCCCTCCTGCGCCGCCACGTCACGGAGGTGCGCATTCCGCTGACGGGTGCCGCGTATGTCCTTCGCCGCGGCGCCGGAGGGCGCTACGAGGCGAGCCGGCAGCATGAGGTGCGCGGTGTGGTCATCCGGACCGAGCCGATGGAGATCGACGCGTTCCTCGCCGAGTTGGGGCCCGCCATCGACGCGGAGCTGCAGCGCACCGAGCGGGGACGCCAGGCGCTGCGGGACTGGCTCGCGTCGATGGACTCGGCCTGACGCCGTCGATGCCCGCAATATCCATTCTTCAATGCCCTTGCCAGGAGACTTCATGACGCCGAACTACGCCCCCGGGTCAACCGCCAACCTGCCTCCCGGAGCCGCGGAACGGCTTCGCGGCATGCGCGGAACCGGCCCCCGTCCCGCGTTCTTCACGAGCGATCTCTCGATTGACGAGTTCCTGCTCGTCGAGCAGGCGGGCTTCGAGGCGCTGGGCCTCGTGCTCGGCTCGTCCATCTACCACGTGGGCTTCCAGTGGCAGAAGTGGAGCGTGAGCCAGGAGCTGCCGGTACTCACGCACGCGATGTACCAGGCGCGCGAGCTGGCAATGACGCGGATGGAGGAGGAGGCGGACCTGCTGGGCGCGGACGGAGTGGTGGGTGTGCGACTGGTGTTCAAGCAGTACGCCATGGACGAGGGCGTGCTGGAGTTTCAGGCCATCGGCACCGCGATCCGCCACCGCGAGAACAGCGGCTCGCTTCGCACCAAGGACAACCGTCCCTTCACGTCGGACCTGAGCGGACAGGACCTGTGGAAGCTGTTGCAGGGCGGCTATCGCCCGGTCAGCCTCGCGATGGGCGCGTGCGTGTACCACATCGCGCATCTGAGTTTCATGCAGGCGCTCAAGCAGATGGGGCGCAATCAGGAAATGGTGGTCTACACCGAGGCGACCTACGCTGCCCGGGAGCTGGCGCTGGAGCGGATGCAGGCCGAGGCGCTGGCGCGGGGCGGCGTGGGCGTGGTGGGCGCGCGCGTGGAGGAATCGAATTGGGGATGGGGCGCCAACGCGATCGAGTTCTTCGCCGTCGGTACCGCCGTGGCGCCGACGGGCACCGGCGAGGTGCGGACGCCGCTGGAAAACGTGCAGAAGGTGGTCACGTTCGACGGGATCGCATAGGCCTTGACCGAGCAGACCAGACCACTCTACCACGGAGCCAGAGTCCAGTTCGAGCCCGGGGACGAAATTCCGCGGCGCGACGGGTTCGTCCACTTCACGCCGAACCTGGACGCGGCGATCTGGGCCGCCGAACTCTCGGAGGGTGACGCCGCGCCCCGTGTCTATCGGGTGGCGGCTCGGGGCGCGACGGAGAACGTCGCGGACTCGCCCGACTACCGCGCACCGCCGTATCCCGCCATGTCGTGGCGCTCCGGGGAACCGGTGACGGTTCTCGGCGAGGTCACCGCGTGGACCCATTACCACGGGACGCGCGCCGACTTCGGGCCGGGCGACCTGATCGAGCCCGGCCATGCGGCGAACTTCGGCGCCAGACCGAGACGGGCGAACTTCGTCTATTTCGCGCGAACGCTGGACGCCGCGATCTGGGGTGCCGAGCTGGCGGCCGGCGAGCGGCCGGGACGCATCTACCTCGTGGAACCGACGGGCGAGGTGGAGGAAGATCCGAACCTCACGAACATGCGGTTCAGGGGCAATCCGACCAAATCGTTTCGCTCCCGCGCGGCGCTGCGCGTGATCGGCGAACTGGAGACCTGGACGGGCCATGCGCCGGAGGTGGTCCGGGCGATGAAGGAAAGGGTCGCGCGGGCGACACAAGACGGCATCGAGCCGGACGACTGAGGGCGGGCGGCACACTCGCGCGAGGATCCGAACACGGACTCGCCGCGCCGGCCGGCCGAAGCTATCATAGGACGCCGCAGCACCTCCCGCGGCGCCGGACCGCGCTCCGCATCGGGCGTGACGGGGCGCAGCGGTTCCCGCCGTCTGGAGCTTCTCGATGACCCGCTCCGTCCTCTCTCGCTGGGCCGTGCCGGCCGGCCTCCTCGCCTGCGCGTGCGCCAATGCGCCCGCGGCAGCAGCGAAATGACGACCGCGACCCCCCGCCACGCGCTGTTCGTGCGCGTGACCCACTGGCTGGCGGTGCTCGCATTCTTTGCGCTGCTGCTCAGCGGCGTGGAGCTCGTGCTGTCGCACCCCCGCTTCTATTGGGGAGAGGTGGGCAACGTCAACACGACGCCGCTGTTCTCCATTCCGGTGCCGTCGTCCCGCGCGACGGTACCGACGGGCTTCAAGACGGTGCTGCCCGACGAGAATGGCTGGAGCCGCTACCTGCACTTCGAAGCCGCGTGGCTGCTGCTCTTCGTGGGGGCGGTGTACGTCGCGGTCGGGCTGCGCAGGCGCCATTTCCAAGAGCACCTCATCCCCTCCCGCGAGGCGCTGTCGTGGCCGGCGCTCCGGGCGAGCGTTGGTGAACACCTCCGGCTTTCGGCGTCGGCGTTCGCCGATGCCTCCTCGTACAACGCGCTGCAGCGGCTCTCATACCTCGGCATTCTATTTCTCGTACTGCCACTCATGATCGTCACGGGGTTCGCGCTCTCCCCGGCCTTCAACGCCGTGTGTCCGTGGGTGGTGAACGGTCTCGGCGGGCGCCAGTCGGCGCGAACGCTGCATTTCATCACCACGATCGTGCTCGTCGGGTTCCTCGTGGTGCACGTCGCGATGATCGTCCTCGCGGGGTTCCGGGCGCGGGTGATGGCGATGGTTACCGGAAAGACGGAGCCGCGCTCATGAACAACCTGACCCGTCGTGGATTCCTGGCCGGTGGCGTGGTGGCGGCGGGCGCCGCGCTCGGCGCCGCGCTGAACGCCGTTGGCCATCGCTTCGGCCTGGTGCCGCCCGACGCCGGTGGCGTGTACGGGGCCGGGGAAACGCTCGCCTATGCCTCGCACCGCATTTTCGGCCGGCACGCCATGGCGCGCGAGTTTCCGGCGAGCATGATCTCGGCGAAGCCGTTCGCGAACGAGATCGACCCGCCCACCGCGGCGTTCAAACGACATCAGGCAGCGAACTTCGCGACGTGGCGGCTGAGGGTGGAGGGCCTCGTCGCGCGACCGGGCGTGTTCTCCCTTGCGGAGCTGCGGGCAATGGAGCGGCGGTCGCAGATCACGGAGGTGACGTGCGAGGAGGGTTGGTCGTACGTGGCCGAGTGGACGGGGACGCCGCTCTCCGCGGTATTGAACGCGGCGGGGGTGCGCCCCGAGGCGAAGTATCTCGTGTACTACTCGACGGATCCCGAGTGGTACGAGAGCATCGACATCGACGAGGCCATGCACCCCCAGACTCTGCTGGCGTGGGGGATGAACGGCGGCGAGCTCCCGGTGCCGTTCGGCGGCCCGCTCCGCCTGCGAGTGCCGCGACAGCTCGGCTACAAGAGTGTGAAGTTCCTGGAGCGTCTGGTGGTCGCCGACAACCTGGACGAGTTTCCGGACAAAGGCTCCTCCGACCTGAAGTACGGTTACGCGTGGTACGCGGGGATCTAGAGAATGCGCGGCCGGCCCCACCCACCGATGGATGCCGCGAGAGTTGGCTGGCGCTTCCCCAACGGGCGATCCCTGGATTCCCCATCCACAGCCGGCGCACCGGCGCTCCGCCTGAGGACACCGGAGCCTTCGATGTTCGCGCCGCGTGCGCCGTCGTCGCGCGACGGAATGCCGAGTTCACGAGTGCTCATGTGGCCGGCGACATTGCCACGATCGACGCGATGTTCACGCGGGATGCCAAGTCGTTTCCCCCTGGCTCGGATGTGGTGACCGGGGGGCGGCGCTCCACGCATTCACGGCGGAGTATCTGACAACACCGTGGAGCGAGGCAAATACCTGAAGGTGTGGAAGCAGGAGGACGGAGCATGGAAGATCCACGCGAACATCTGGAACACGAGCCCCAAGAGCGCCGCGGCTCCGTGACGAGTCGGCGGCGTTGAGCCCCCAGCCAGTGGCATTCCTCCGGCTGATCGTACGCCCCGGCTGGTCGATGGGATCGGCCCTCGCTCCGTTCGCCGGCCAGAATTATGATAGAATGCCGCCGGAGAACGCGGCGGCCCTGCGATAGTCGGCGGAACCCCTGAGTGGTCACGACCCCCATGAAGCGCCACGTCCTCATCTTCGGCCTGGTCGGCGGTCTCCTGATCGCCGCCCTCCAGTACACCCAGTACCGCTTCGTCGTCATCGAGCATTCTGTCGAGCTCTACGGCGCCCTCGTCGCCATCCTCTTCGCCAGCTTCGGCATCTGGCTCGGCCTTGGGATCACGCACCGACGGGAGCGGGTCGTGGTGAAAGAAGTCCTCGTCCCCGTCTCCAGCCCGGGCGCCGGGCCGGCTTCGGCGTTCACGGTCGACGCGGCCCAGCAGCAGCGACTCGGCATCACCGCCCGCGAACTGGAGATCCTCGCTCTCGTCGCCCGCGGCCTCAGCAATCGCGAGATCGCCACCCACCTCTTCGTTTCCGAGAACACGGTCAAGACCCACGTCTCCCGTGCGTTCGACAAGCTGGGCGCAGCGCGCCGCACCCAGGCCGTGCGGCGCGGCAAGGAACTCGGCTTGCTGCCCTGATCGCGTCACCCGAACGCACGATTTTCGCGCCAGCGCCGTACAATCATCCGAAAGGATGACGCCATGCGGCGTGCAGTACCGCATCGTGACTCCATCCTCATCCACCCCCAAGGAGTCTCACATGACGAAGACCGTCCTCACCTTCGGCCTCATTGCCGGCGTCATCATCTCCGTCCTCATGGTCGGCTCGCTGCTCCTGGCCGACAGGATCGGCTCCGGCCACAGCATGGCGCTCGGCTACACGATCATGGTGGCGTCGTTCCTGCTCATCTACTTCGGCATCCGCAGCTACCGCGACGACACGCTCCGCGGCCAGATTTCCTTCGGCCGAGCCTTCGCCTGCGGCGTCCTGATCACGCTCGTCACCACGGTGTGCTACGTCATCACGTGGGAAGTGCTCTATTTCAACTTCATGCCCCACTTCATGGACAGCTACTTCGCCGCCGAGGTCCGCCGGGTGCAGGCCGCCGGCCTCGACTCCGCAGCCACCGCCGCGCAGGTCGCCGCCATCCTGCACGCTCAGGAGTCTTACCAGAACCCCCTGGTCAACATGGCCTATACGTTCATGGAGCCGCTGCCGGTTGGCCTGCTCATCACCCTGATTTCCGCAGCGCTTTTGCGCCGCAAGGCTCCCCCGCAAGGCAACGCCTCCGTGGACGCCGCCCGCGTCTGAGCCCACCCCACCCGCCTGCCCCAGAACTGGAGACTCCGTGACCGAATCGACGGCAAGCCCGGCACTGCGCCGCGTCCTCCGCGTGCGCGACCTGGTGTTGTTCTACGTGGTGGGCGTGGTGGGGATGCGCTGGGTGGCGGTGGCCGCGGCGGCGGGCCCGAGTTCGCTCGTCGTCTGGGTACTCGGCGCCGTGGGCCTGTTCGTTCCGCTGGCGTTCACGGTGCTGGAACTCTCCTCGCGGTATCCGCAGGAGGGCGGCATTTACGTCTGGACCAAGCAGGCGTTCGGGGACTTCGCGGGATTCATGACCGGCTGGACGTACTGGGGCTCGAATCTCTCGTACCTGCCGGGTGTGCTCTACTTCGCGGCCAGCACGGCGCTCTACATCTTCGGGTCGCGCTTCGCCCATCTGCAGAGCAGCGGCGCGTACTTCATCACGTTCTCTCTGGCCGGGCTGCTGCTGGCCGCGGCGCTCAACATCGCGGGCCTGCAGTTCGGAAAGTGGCTCACGAACATCGGCGCCTACGCCACCTGGATTCCGATGGCGGTGCTGGTGGTGATGGGGTTCGTGGCGGCAGCAAGATACGGGGCGGCGACGCCGATCACGATGGACAGTCTGGTGCCGGGCATGGGGTTCAAGGAGATGATCTTCTGGGCCACGCTGGCGTTCGGGTACAGCGGACTCGAGGCCGGCTCGTTCATGGGCGACGAGATCGAGGACCCGCAGCGCACCGTGCCACGCGCGGTGCTGATCGCAGGGTTGATCATCCCCGCGATCTACATCCTGGGCACCCTGGCCATTCTGCTGGCGCTGCCGCAGGGGCAGGCCACCGGGCTGCAGGGGATCATGGATGCGATCGTGCGCACGGGCGACCGCGTGGGCGTGCCGGGGCTCGGGCCGTTCGCGGCGGCGCTGATCGTGCTGAGCGCCATGGGGGGAGTGGGGGTGTGGCTGGCGGCGCCGGCCCGGCTGCCGTTCGTGGCGGGCATCGATCACTATCTGCCGCGCGCGTTCGGGAAGCTGCACCCGCGCTTCGGCACCCCGTACGTCGCTCTGCTACTGCAGGTGGGCGTGGCGGCGCTCTGCGCGGTGCTGGGTCAGGCCGGCGAGACGCCGAAGAAGGCGTACGACATCCTGGTGAGCCTGGGCATCATCGCGTACTTCCTGCCGTATCTCGTGATGTTTCCGGCAATGATCCGTCTGCAGCGCGAACCGGCGGGCCCGGAGGTGATCCGGGTGCCCGGTGGGAAGCCGGCGGCGATAGTCTGCGGCGCGGTGGGGTTCTTCACGTCGGCGGTGGCCGTGGTGCTGGCGGCGATTCCACCGGCGGACGAGCCGCATCCGGATCGCTACGTGCTCAAGGTCGTGGGGCTGAGCGCATTGCTGGTGGTAAGCGGCGCGGGGACGTACGCGGTGGGGCGTTGGCGTGCCGCCGGCCGCGCAGGGTAGGGTCATGAAGAAAATCGACATCGCCACAATCGGAGCGGCGCGGCACGGCTGAGGGGCGGCGCCGCCTCCCGGGTTCGGGCCGATCTCACTTCCGCGGAGCAATCCATATGAAACGAGTCACGGGCATTGGCGGCATCTTCTTCAAGGCCAACGACGCACCCGTGCTACGGGCCTGGTACAAGCGGCACCTCGGCATCGATGTCCAGGAATGGGGCGGCGCAGCGTTCCCGTGGACCGACGCCGATGGGGAGCCCGTGGCTGGAACGACCGCCTGGTCCATCGCATCGGCGGACAGCGACCAATTTGCTCCCGGCAAGTCGACGTTCATGGTCAACTACCGGGTGGATGATCTCCACGCCTTGATCAACGCCCTCCGCGAAGAAGGCTGCCGCGTTCTCGAGAAGACCGACGAATCCGAGTACGGGAAATTCGGCTGGGTCATCGATCCGGAAGGAAACAAGGTAGAAC
Organism: uncultured Gemmatimonadaceae bacterium; assembly: GCA_963814345.1. Classification (GTDB taxonomy): domain Bacteria; phylum Gemmatimonadota; class Gemmatimonadetes; order Gemmatimonadales; family Gemmatimonadaceae; genus JAGWRI01. The sequence continues at coordinate 40,318 of CAWFCT010000008.1, forward strand.
TCTGGGAGCCGCCCGCGGGCCAGTGATCAGGGGGAGTCGGTTTCGGCAGGCGCGCGCCACGGTCGGCGTGTAACGTTCCCGCATGCCATCGAGCCGCCCGCCCAAGACCGTCGGACTCGCCCTGTCGGGCGGCGGCTCGCGCGGCGCCGCGCACATCGGCGTGTTGCGTGCGCTCCTGGAGCACGGGATCGAGCCGGCCGTGGTCGCGGGCGCGAGCGCCGGCGCCCTGGTCGGGGCGCTCTACGCGGCCGGGCACACACCGGAGCGCATGGTGGAGTTCTTCAAGGAACTTCATCCGGCCTGGCTGGGCCGACTGACGCTCCGGAAGCCGGGGCTGCTGGACTCGATGAAGTTCGAACCGCTCTTCCGGCGCTACCTGCCCGACGACCGGTTCGAGGCGCTTCACCGCAAACTGTACGTCGTGGCGACGGACCTGTTGAGCGGCCAGGCGACGGTGTTCGACTCCGGCCCGCTGGTGCTGCCGCTGCTCGCCTCGGCGTCGCTGCCGATGATCTACTCCCCCACGATCATCGGCGGGCGCTGGTATACGGACGGCGGCGTGGTGGACAACTTTCCCGCGCGGCTGCTGGCCGAACGGTGTGACGCGATTCTCGGATCGTACCTGAGTCCGATTCACGGCGTGCAGCCCGAGGAGCTGGACTCGTCGCTCAAGGTGGTCGCCCGGGCATTCGACATCGGCATGTTCGCGCATGCGCGCGAGCGCTTCGCCGAGTGCGACGTGGTCGTCATACCGGACGGCCTCAACGCGTATGGCCTGTTCGATTCGCAGCACACCGCGGCGATCGAGGCGGCGGGCTACGAAGCCGCGCAGAAGCGAATGCCGGAGATCCTTCGGGTCGCGGGCTGACGGAGTTGTGGGCCGCTTCGCACCGGCGGTGTTCGCCCCAGTAGTGCGCGCCGTGCCGGCCGAGACCGGCCTCGACCCGGTGCGCCGTCACCGTCGCGTGAGCACCATGGCCAGGGGAACGTCCCGCAGTCCGGGCCAGCGCTGCTCGCCGCCGGGGGCGCCGCTGCGCAACAGCAGTTGCGCCGAGATCCCTCCGTCGAGCATCACGGCGTCGTGCGCGCCCAGTGCTCCCATCACCGCCGCCATCTCGGGCGTCGTCAGGCCGAAGGGGACGAAGCCGAGGCCGGCGCCGAATGCGTCGAAACGGGTCATGGCCACCACGATGCGGCCGTCGGGCAGGGCGCCGAGTGCCAGCCGCGCGTCCCGGTGTGCCACGTCGAGCATGCCGCCCGCTGCCTGAAGGTCGGCCGGCACGTCGCCACCACGCAGCAGCGTCGGGTACGATTGGAACGCGAACTCCACGGCCATGCCCGCAGGAACCTGGGCGTCGCCATGAATCCAATGGAACACGCCGTCGGAATCCACCACCACGGCGGTGGTGAGCGGGCCCTTGCCGCGCGACAGGAACTGGTGGCCGTCGAGCACCACCCATCCCCAGGGCATGGACTGCAGGAACTGTCCGGCATTCAGGGCGACGGCAGCATCCGGCGGCGCCCGGTCGAGGCGCCACGCGGCGGAGCCGTCGCGCGAGAATGCGGTGTCCAGTCGAACGCGAAATCGCCGCGGGTCCACGCGTGCCACGACGAGCCGCGTCCGCCACGCCTCGCCGGATCCCGCCAGGAGCAGGTCGCCCCACTCCAGGCCCGCGCCCGCCGCGTGCCAGGTGATCGCGCGCGCCAGGACCGTGGCGGAATCCATCCAGTGCGTGGGAGCGCGGTCCGAGCGCCACCACACCCGCCAGCCGCTCCCGTGCCGGAGCGCGAGCGTGGACGTCGGGAGCGCCCGCCGGGCGGATACCGGCTCGCGGGCATCGGCGGGCGCCGACGAATGTGCCCAGGCCGCGGCGCCGCTGCCGACGACGAGCAGCGTCAGCGCGGCGCGCAGCCGGCGGGTCACAGCGCGTTCTTGACCTGGTTGAAGTCGTTGCGATGCGCCGAGAGCGCCTTGTGCTCTTCGGGGCTGAAGCCGGACGGCGTGTCGCCGTTCTCGGACGCGGTCAGCCACTGGAGCACGCGCTCGCGGGCCAGCGCGTAATCCTGAGGCGTCATGCCGCTCTCCTTGGCGCCGACCTGCTGCATGCCGAATTCGGCATCACGGATCTGGCCGCCCAGCTTGTCGATCTCCGAGCGCAGCGCTTCTTGCTCGGTGAGCCAGGCCGGCTTTTCGGGCACCGGTCCGCATTCCTTGATTGCCGCGACGGTATCCGCATGGAAGTCGACGCCGAGCAGCTTCGAGATCTCGTTGAACTGCTTGAGCGTGAGTGCGGCGGCGGCGGCCGTGTCGCCCCTGGCTTGCGCGGCCTGAATCTGCTGGGAATACGTGGACTGTATCTGGATATACTTCTGCTGCTTCACGGGATCGGCCATGAGCGACATGCCGGCGGCCCTCGCCGTGGCGTCGTGTCCCTCTTCCCGCTTGTCGAAAAAATCGTCCTGGCAGTTTCTGGCCCGTTGGGAGACGTCATTGTAGTGGTCCACCTCCTGCTCGGGGTGCTGTTCGAGCAGTGCGGAGAGACGGGTCTGCCTGGCCTCCTGTTGCGCGCGGAGGGCGTCGCGCTCCTTCGCCTTGGCCGAAGCGGCTCGGAGTCCTTTGAGCAGGGCCGTGATCGACGTCTCGGTAAATGCCTTGCCCTTGACGTTGCTGGACGAGTCCGCCGGTTTCTGGAGGGCCTGCTTGGCCCTGCGAAGCAATCCACCCACCTGGGGCTGGGCGGGGGCCGGCGATACGGCGAGGAGCGTGAGCGCGAGGAGGGTCGGGACGCGCGAGGCGCGAGCGAGAGGATGGGTAGACATCCGGCAACTCCTGATGGGGGGATAGGAGGCTGCGGGCGACTCCCAACTCTTGCGCGGATTTTCCGCCTGCGCAAGACCGATTGCGGGGTGCCGGAGTTGCGGCGGTCGACCCGGCGCGTGCGCGCGGCCTCACGCGCCGGGCTCCGGGTTCCGGTCATACCATCTCGTGCCCGGCCCTTCGGCTTCCCATCTGGGCAGAAGGAAGCCTTGGTGCATGGTCTGGTCTCGTTCCTCGGTACGGGGCGTTCGCGGCGGGGTACCGTGGGACGTACCATAGGAGTACCGACCGGCGGGCGGGGGCGGCTCGCCGGGCTCACGCGCCGGCGGATGCGCATGGTGACCATCGAACCGGGCGGCGTGTTCGGTCCGGTGCACGACCACAAGGACCGGCCGGGCATGGTCTACGTACTGCAGGGAACGATCACCGACCATCGCAACGGCGTGTCCACGGAGTATGGGCCGGGACTGGGCTGGCCCGAGGACAGGCACACCACGCACTGGCTCGAGAATAGAGGCACCACGGTGGCGGTGGAGATTTCAGTAGATATCGTTCGACAATCGCGGCCAGGCGGAACTCCATGAGATGTGGCGCACCATGACCTTGCTGACCGTACACATCGGTCCGACGTCGTTCACGGCGACGCTCGAGTCCGAACGCGCCCCACGCACCACGGCCGCGTTTCTGGCGCGCCTTCCCTTTGAAGGTCAACTCTTCCAGGCGCGCTGGAGCGGTGAGGCCGGATGGGTACCACTCGCCGACTACGATCTCGGTGTCGAGTACGAGAACGCCACGAGCTACCCCGCGCCGGGACAGGTGCTCTGGCACCCCCCCGGACTCAGCGAGGCCGAGCTGCTGGTGCCGTACGGCGGTACGTGCTTCTCCAGCCGCGTCGGCCAACTGGCGGGCAACCACTTTCTGACGATCATCGACGAACGCGGCGGGCTCGCCGAGGTCGGGACCAGATTGCTCAGGGATGGTGCGCAGCCCATCAGGTTTCAGCTCGCCGAGTGAACGACCTGGCGACCCCGTGCCCACATGATCGGGCTCGGCGGCCGGTCGCACGCGGTAGTAGGTTCCACTGAGCTATTCGTGCCGGTCTTACACGGCGAGCTCCGTCCGTTGGCGGCCGTGGGTCGTGGAATCGTGCCGGTTGAACCGAAAGGGGATCGAGGTCTTCGAGGGTACCCGCAGCCACAGGAAGACGGACTCATGCATATTCAGGTGAACACCGATAGCAATATCGAGGGTAACGAACAGCTGGCTCAACAGGTGGAAGCGGCGGTGAAGGACGCGTTGGATCGGTTCAGCGCGCAGATCACCCGGGTGGAGGTCCACCTCAGCGACGAGAACAGCGACAAGAAGGGCGGCGCCGAGGATAAGCGCTGCCTGCTGGAGGCCCGGCTCGCCGGCCTTCAGCCGATCGCGGTGAGCGATGAGGCGGCGACGCTGGACCAGGCCGTCGAGGGCGCGGTCGAGAAGTTGAAGCGTTCCCTCGACAGCACCCTCGGACGGTTGGATACGCGCTAACGGGCGATACTTCCAGCCGAAGGTGTGCGCGCCTCGATTGATCACGCCCCTCTTCGGTTTCTCATTCGGTGCGCCGGGGGCCGCGGCCCGCTCGCCCTCCAGGCCCCCGACGACGGAGATCTTCGCCACGCCACAGTTCGGGTTCACGTGAACTTGGCGGTCATCGTCGAGTCCGACGGGCTCTGGTAGACGACGCCAAGCGCCACGGCGACGTCGAGCGGGTTGTCGGTGCAGGCTGCGACGGGAGCAACGGATCTGGAACAGCCGATGGCGAGGGCGGCCGTCGCCAACACGACCCCGCCGCGCATCAGCCGAGGCGGGCCGAACATGCGGGAGGGGGCCCGCCCCATGCGCTTCATCGGGCCCACCGCAGCAGGTCGTCACCCGTCGGCACCTGAACCAGGTGCTGCCCCGTCCCGTCGGTGTTGATGACATTGATCATCCCGCCGCCACCACCATTGATCCAGGGGGACAGGTACGCGATGGCCGGTCCGTCGGGCGACATTTCCGGCACCGGGGCCTCGAAGTTCTGCTGGTTGACGAGCTGGTGATATCCCGTGCCGTCGCGGTTCACGACGAACAACCCGGTGCCCATGAGGGCGGCGATGTGGTCGTAGACCAGGCATACCACGTGCTGAGACGGGGGGACACCAGGGTGTCGCCGGTGCCATCGATGGTCACCACGTGGAGCAGGCGCGTGTCGAACGTCATGTATGCCAGGCGCAGTGGCGGAGGTGCGGTGGGCGCGGTGGGATGCTGGCCGCGAGACGCACGCCGCACACAGCAGGGCGAGGCCGCTCGCAACCCCCGACGTGCCTGCACGGTGGCGCGGGGGAACCGGCCACCGTATTATCGCTCACTATGTCCACACGTCGATACGGGGACGACGAGGCACGCGAGATCTTCAGCCTCGCGACGACGGGCGGCACGCGCGATGGGTCGCTCCCCGCCGAGTCTGGTGGCCTGACCCTCGATGAACTTCAGCAGATCGGTCAGGAAGCGGGCATCGAGCCAGCGCGCGTCGCGCAGGCCGCGGCGAGTCTCGATGCCCGCGGGCGGCCGGCGCCCATCCGGCGATCGTTCGGGCTGCCGATCGGCGTGTCGCGGATGGTGGATCTGCCGCGAGCCCCAACAGATCGGGAGTGGGAGCAACTGATTGCTGAATTCAGGACGACGTTCGGGGTGCAGGGACACGCGACGAGTGCCGGTGGGCTCCGCGAATGGTCGCAGGGCAACCTGCACATCGGTGTCGAGCCGACCGAGCATGGCGAACAGCTCCGTCTCAGCACGCGCAAGGACGACGCCATGGCCCTCAACACGCTGGGCGTCGTGATGGGTGGGATGTCGATCCTGATGGGTGCCGTGGTCGCCGCCTCCGGCAAGCCTGGGAAGGCGCTGGTGGTGGCCGGCATGTTCGCCGGAATGGCGCTCGCCGCGTTCGGGGCCAACCTGGTCCGGTTGCCGCGCTGGGCGCGTGAGCGCGAGCGGCAAATGGAGGCGATTGCCGAGCACGCGGTGAAGTTGCTCTCCGATCCCTAGCGCGCCTCACTTCCGACAGATGCATGCCCGCGCCGCCGAGCTGATCCGGACGCTCGATCTCAAACCGCATCCCGAGGGTGGATTCTATCGGGAGCTATTTCGCTCGGCGAAAACGGTGATGCCGGGTGACGATCGGGGTGCTCGCGCGGCGCTCACCACGATCTACTTCCTGCTCACGGGCGACGCGCTGAGTCGCTGGCATCGGGTCCGTTCGGACGAGGTCTGGCATCTGTATGAGGGCGGTCCGCTCGAGGTGCTCGATCTCGATCTCGACGCACGCCGACTCGAGCGGCATCGGCTTGCGAACGTGGCCGGCGATGACGCCCGGCCCACGTGCGTCATCGCCGCGGGGCGCTGGCAGGCGGCGCGATCGCTCGGTCCCTATACACTCGTGGGCTGCACCGTCGGCCCGGGATTCGAGTTTGCCGATTTTCAGTTGATGGCCGATGATCCGGATGCAATGCACGCATTGCGCGCAGACTGGCCCGACGAGGCGGGATGCCTATGAAGCGAGTCACTGGCATTGGCGGCATCTTCTTCAAGGCGAAGAACGCGCCGGCACTACGCGCTTGGTACACACGTCACCTGGGCATCGACGTCCAGGAGTGGGGCGGTACGGCGTTTCCCTGAACGGACGCCGACGGCAAACCGGCTGCCGGAACAACCATTTGGTCCGTCGCCCCGGCCGAGAGCGGCTCCTTTGCTCCCGGCACCGCGTCCTTCATGATCAACTACCGGGTGGACGATCTCCACGCGTTGGTCAAAGTGCTGCGAGAAGAAGGCTGCAACGTGCTCGACAAGATCGAAGATTCCGAATACGGCAAGTACCTTATGGTGTGGAAGAAGACGGACGGCGTCTGGAACATCGCGGCTATCAGCTTCACGAGCGATGCGCCTGCGCGGTGACGGCCCGTCCGTCCACGTTGGCGCTCCCTGAGCGAGAGGTTCGCCATGCGCATCGCACTCGCGGTCCTGATCGCGTTGCACGGCCTGATTCACCTGCTCGGCCCAGCCAAGGCCTTCGGTTGGATGGAGGTCCGCCAGCTGCGGGTACCGATATCTCCCGCGGCCGGACTGCTGTGGCTCCTTGCGGCGATACTGCTGATCGCCGGCGCCTTTGGCCTCGGTCGTGGTGCGCCGTGGTGGTGGTATCCCACGCTGCCCGGCCTGCTGGTCTCGCAGGGATTGATCGTGACGGCATGGAGCGACGCCAAGTTCGGCACCCTCGCCAACCTGATCATCGCGCTCCCCTTGCTCATTACCGTGCTCGATGCGCGCGCGTCCAGTTTCCAATCACGCTTCACGCACGACCGCGACGCCCTGCTGGCACGCCCGACGATTCCGGCGCCGCTGGTGACCGAGGCGGATCTGGCGCCACTGCCGCTTCTGATGCAGACGTACCTGCGTCGGGTGGGCGCGGTCGGCCGCCCGCGCGTGCGCAATGTCCGTGTGACGTTCAACGCGCAGATGCGCAGCAGTGCGACATCGCCGTGGATGCAGGCCACGGCGACGCAGTACGAGTTCTTCGAGCCCCCGGCACGATTGTTCCACATGAATGCGAGCCGGGCGGGCCTACCCTTCGACATCTACCACCGCTACGTGGACGGAGCAGCCACGTTCCAGGTGCGGATTGCCGGCCTGATCTCGATGGTGGACAAGCACGGGGACGGGCTCACGAACGACGAAACGGTCACGCTCATGAATGACGTACTGGTGATGGCACCGGCCGCGGTCCTGGACCTGCCATTTACGTTCGAGACCACCGGTGACCGATCGCTGCGGGCCACCTTCCGCAACGCCCAGTTCACGGTATCGGCCGTACTGACGTTCGACCGCGCGGGCGACCTCGTCGGCTTCGTGTCCGCCGACCGGGCACACGACCGAGAGGGCGGCGCCGCAGACTGGTCCACGCCGATTTCCGGGTATCGCCAGATCGATGGGATCCGAATCGGCTCCCACGGCGATGCGAACTGGATCGAACCGTCCGGGGAGTGGACGTACGGCCGTTTCGAGATCACGTCGATCGCCTACAATGTGACGAGGTGACATGGGGGCGGTCGGCCAACCAGGCGTTGCCCCCGTTCTTCCGCCTCGCGGCGTGCAGAGAGGGACAGACGCCGGGCTCGCGATTATGATAGAATGCCGCGGTCGAGTGCGGCGGCAGCCGTCTGGACGGCCATATGGCACCTCGTCGTCAGGCAAACGGGTATCGCCCGCAGGGCGATCCGGGGAGGTCTCTCGCGATGCCGAAGCAGTGGAAGAAGGGTCGGGGGAAACTGGGGGTCCTGGACCCGCTGCTCGGCGAGTGGATTGCCGAGGCGGTCACCCCGCGGGGGCCCGTTCGTTGTCTGCGAACGCTTGCGAGGACACTCGGCGGGACGCGCATCGAGATGCGCGTGCGCTGGGAGTTCGGGAAGAACCGGGCGTATGAGGAACTGGCGATCATCGGTATCGGTGATGCGCAGGACGTGAGGTTCTGGTCATTCACGTCGGACGGGAAGCGGTCGGAGGGCGTGATCGCGGACGTCAGCGACGTACACCCGGAGGCGGTTGGATTCGAAGCGCAGATGCCGGCGGGCCTGGCGCGCATGGTGTACTGGCCGGATGAAGAGGACGGATTTCACTGGGCGGTCGAATCGAAGAACAAGAAGGGATGGCATCGATTCACCGAGCACCACTATCGAGACGCGAACGCGAGGTCGCGCAAAGCGCCCGTTCGCGCGGCCGTGGCATTGAACCAATCCAAAGGCACGCGCTGATTCGCCCCGGCACTCATTTCGCGCCGGCGGCCAGCTCCTCCCATGTCGTCGCCCGCGCCGAATCGCCGCGCAACTGTTGCACCCGCGCCATGTCGCGCGCGACATCCCGGGCCTGCGGCATCGACGTCTCGCCGGCCGCGGCGAGCCCCTGCCACGCGGTGCGGAGCTGGGTTTCCGCGTCGGCCAGCCGGTGCTGGGCGATGAGCACATCGGCCAACTGGCGGCGCGCGATCGCCACCCGCCAGTACGGGTCGGTGGCATGCGCCACCCGAATGGCGAGCGCGCGCCGAATGTACACCTCGGCGCTGTCCGGATGCCCCTCGCGCAGGAGCGTCTCGGCGAGCCCGGCGTACGCGTACGCCGTGGTGGGGTGGTCGCTGCCGAAGATCTGTTCCTCGAGGCTCACGTCGTGGCGCAGGATCCGCTCGGCGTCGGCGAGCTTGCCGAGATTCAGCGTCGCGTTGCCGAGGTTCATGAGCGTGATGGCATAGACGTCGCTGTGCTCGCCAAGCAACCGTGCGCGGATCTGCCGCGCATCGTCGAACGCGTGGGCGGCGCTGTCGAAGCGCTGCTGGTCGAAGTACACCGAGCCCAGGTTGTTGAGGAACCGGGCGAGGCCGAGTTGCGCGCTGTCGCCGTGCGCACGGCGCGCCAGCGCCACCGCCTGGCGCAGATACGTCAGCGCGCGGTCGGACTCTCCCAGGTCGGCGTAGGTGTTGCCGAGATTGCTCAGCGATTCGGCGTGGTCGATGGGATCGGTGTCGGCATGGCGCGCCGTGAGTCGCGCGAGTTCCTGGCGCACGGCGAGGGCGTGCGTGAGGTCGCCCTGATGCCATTCCACGGTGCCGAGCGCGTAGAGGGATTCCACGACGCGCGGGTCGTCGGGCGCGTACAGGGTGCGGCGGAGGTCGAGCGAGCGCTGAATCAGGGGCCGCGCCTCGCGGTACTGTCCCAGGCCGCCGTAGCTCTGACCGATGACCAGCGCCAGCGACGCCTCCGTTTCGGGATCGGTGGCGAACTCGCCGGCCAGCAGGCGGCGCCGCGCGGAATCGAGCACCTGGCGCACGGTCACCGCGCGCCCCTGCTTGTCGGGGCTCACGGAGGCAAGGAGGTTGGCGAGGAAATCGCTGGTGGCTTGGGCGCGCCGCGCCTCGGCCCTGGCGCGCACGAAGCCCGTGGAGGCGGCCACGGTGCCGGCGGCGAGCGCGAGCGCCACGACGCCGCCGGCCGTGATGCCGAGCCGGTGGCGCCGGCCGAACTTGCGGGTGCGGTAGGCCAATCCCGGCGGTCCCGCGCGCACCGGACGATCGTGCGCGTAGCGGTCCAGGTCTTCGGCCAGGGCGAGTGCGGACTGGTAGCGGCGCTGGGGGTCCTTCTCCAGCGCCTTCATCACGATCCAGTCCAGCTCCTGCCGGCGCCGGCGCTGCCGCCCGATCCAGGACCCGCGTTCCGGCGACGCGAGGCGTGGATCGCTGTGCGGGTGGCGGCTCGGGCGCGGAGGATCCGTTTCCAGAATGATGCGCTGCGCCTCGAGCAGCCCGACGCGGTGAATGCCCGAGTCGTCGTAGGGATGCCGCCCGGAAACCAGTTGATAGAGGATCACGCCGAGCGAGTAGACGTCCGAGCGGACGTCCACGGCGTCGCCGTCTCCGCGGATCTGTTCGGGGCTCATGAAATCCAGCGTGCCGACGATGGCGCCGGCGCGGGTGTGGACGCTCTCACCGTCCTGCGCGCCGTTCACCGCCTTGGCGATGCCGAAATCGATCACCTTGGGCATCGCGCGCCCGTCCACCCGGGTCACGAGCACGTTGGAGGGCTTGAGGTCTCGGTGGATGATTCCGCGCTGATGGCCGTGGTGGACCGCCTCGCACACGGTTCGGAAGAGCTCGAGCCGCGCATCGAGATCCAGTTGGTCCTCGTCGCAGTAGTCGGTGATCGGGGGCCCCTGCGCCAGCTCCATGACGAAGTAGGGCAGGCCGGCCTCCGTGGCTCCCGCGTCGAACACGCGGGCGATGGCGGGGTGCGCCATGCGCGCCAGCACCTGCCGCTCGATGGAAAAGCGGGCGAGCGTTTCCGGATCCGCCATGCCCGGCCGGATCACCTTGATGGCGACGTCGCGCTGGAGAGGGGCGCTCTGCCGCCCGAGATACACCACGCCCATGCCGCCGTGGCCGAGTTGGCGGACGATCTCATAGGGGCCGATGTGCGCGGGCGGCGGAATCGGCGCCGGCAGAGCAGTCGCGGCCGCGCGGTCCACCATGGACTCCACGCGCGCCGTCGCCAGGTCGAGCGAGGTCGCGTCGGCCTCGGCGGCGAGCGCCCGTGCTTCCGCCAGGAGCCCGGGATCGTCGGCGAGCGCATCGGCGAGAAAGCCGTCGCGGTCGTCCGGACTCCGTTCCATTGCCTGGCCCACGGCGTCGATGAGGCGCCGAAACGTGTCACGGTCCATGCGGGGTGGATCGAGAAGAGGAGGGGGAACGGGGCCGCGGTCGCGGGCCGCGGCCCCGTTGCCCGAACGTATCCCTCCCCTTCTCGTGCCGCAATCGCGCCGGGCGCGGGGGCCCGGGTGTCAGGCCATCATGACCCTCCGGCGCGCGAGCCGGCCGGGTCGGGCGCGCGCGGCAACGCGTGGATGCCGTTGGGATAGAGATCCTTGATCAGCGCCTGGTAGATGGTTCCGCCGGTGAACTGCTGACCCTCGGCGTCGGGGTGGGCCATGCCCTGCATGTCGCCCTGTCGCAGGAACGTCTCGTCCAGCCGCGTGATCCAGTGGTCGTGGGCGCAGTAGCCGTGGTCGGTGTACCCCGCGTAGATGCCGCTCACGAAGTTCCACCCGTACGTATTCGCCGCCGCCCGCATGTCCCCGTTGAGGTCCGCCTCGGCCGTCGTGTCAAGCCACGCCATCTCCTTCACGGAGACGCCGGCCATGGTGCCCAGCGGATCGGTCGGGTCGATGGTGCAGTAGTTGCCGGCATCGTCCTTGGTGAGGTTCCCGTACTCCGTGATGTACACCCGGTTGTCGCGAACGGTGTCGGTGGTCGTGCCCGGACGGATGAGTCCCCAGAGGTTGGGAAGGTCCGCGGTACCCAGCGTTGCGTAATGCGAGGGGAGCGTCGCGGTCGTACTGTCCACGAACTGCTTGGCCGAAATCGCAATGGTGTTCTTCTGGAAGAAGTCGGTGCACTTGCTGCCACTGTTGGGCAGGAGGGAGAGCAGCGCACACGCTTTCACCCAGTTCGTGGGGTCGATGACCGGCTTGAGGGAGTAGCAGGGTTGCTGCTCGACACACGCGGTGGCCAGCTTGGAGAATCCGAGGTCGTTGCCCCCAATGGAGACGATGACCGCGTCGATCTCCCGGTGCCCGATGAGCGCGTCTGCCCAGCGAATCTGCTGGTCGATGGCCTGGCCGCCGCCCTCGATCTTGGCCCCGGAGCAGGCCAGATGCACGAACGTCACGGACGTGTGCGGATCGGCGTTCTCGAGCGCGAGCGCGGCCTGCGCCGAGGCCGCGTTTGCCGAGCGGTGGCACAGATCGGCCTGATTGTACGTCTCGACGGGGTACTTGGCGTGCCACCGCGCGGCGGGGAGGCCGGCTTGCAGCGTGGCGATGGCGGCCTGCCCGTCGGTCACGGCGGCCTGCGCACTGCTCACGGCCTGCTGCGCATGTGTGACGGCAGTCTCAGCATCGGTCAGGCGCTGTTTCGTGTTGGCGACGATCTGATTGAAGTAGGTGCGGGCCGCATCCAGGCTGAGAAACGACAGCGCCTTGGCTGCCAGGAAGGTCACGCACGACGTCGAGATGAGCGTGCTGCACGCAGACTGGAATTCGTTGTATGTCTGGACGGCGTTGTCGTATGCCGTCTGGGCCAGTCCCTTGGCTGACAGCGCACTCTGCAGGCTCTGCTCCGCGGCCTGCAGTTGCTGCTGCGCGGCCGCGAGCTGGGTCATCGCCGCCTCGACCTTGGCGATGGCTGCGTCGGTCTCCACCGGGACGTCCGGATTCCCCTCGCCGGATCCATAAGAGTCGCCGATGGAGAGGATGAGGAAGTCCTGCACCACCACCTTCTGCTCGGAGCGCAGGGTCGTATCGGCGACGCCGGTGACGTTGACCGCCACGTCGTAGCTCCCCTCGGCCGGGAACTGGTGCGAGAACTTGCAGTTGCTCGTCGACCCCACCGAGGCGCTGTCCACGTACCACTCGTACTTGCTGCCCGTGGTGTTGCAGGCGTCGAAGTTCACGGTCCACGACGCGGGGTGGATCTGCGCCGAGTCGGGATAGTCGATCAGACCGTCGTGGTTCGCGTCCTGGCCGAAGCGGGCGGGCATGGACCAGGTGAACGGCGCTGCCTTGATCACCGGCGGCGGGGGCGGCGTCTTGGACGTGGACGGCTCCGAAGTCGCGCTGCTGCAGGCCGCGACGAGCAGCACGGCGAGCGCGGCGGCCAGTGCGGTGAAGGGATTCGTGCGGGGCGCGGCGGCGCGCGTGGCGTGGTGACGAGGTGTGTGCGGGGACATGGTCTGCTCCTCTGCATCGGGTGTGCTGCGGCGGGCGGGAGGCCGCTACCTACCTGATGCGGAAAAACGAGCAGGAGACTGCACGGCCCGGCTCAGCCGGCGGACAACTCCCGGCGAAGCCAGAGGCGGACGGCGGCCCAGTCCTTGGCGGCCTTTCGGGGGGAGATGCCGAGCGTTTCGGCGGCCTCGTCGACCGTAAGTCCCGTGAAGAAGCGCAGTTCCACGAGGCGCTCGAGCTCAGGGGCCAGTTCGGCCAGCCGGGAGAGGGCGTCGTGCAGGTCGATCACGTCCCAGGGGTTCTGCTCCGCGCCGGCCAGGTCGCCGTCGAGCGTCACGCGCTGCCAGGCGCCGCCGCGCTTCTCGGCGTTCCGCGTTCGCGCGGCATCCACCAGGATCTGGCGCATGGCCCGGGCGGCGAGTTGCAGGAAGTGACGGCGGCCGGTGACGGAAAGGGTGCCGGCGTCGGCGAGGCGGACGTACACCTCATGTACCAGGGCTGTGGGGCGCAGCGTATGGTCCGCGCGCTCGCCGCGGAGGCGGCGGCGCGCGAGCTGTCGCAGCTCGTCGTATACGAGCGGCATCACCCGCGCCGCCTGCTCGGGGTCGCTGAGGTTGACGGCGCCGACGATGGTGGAGAGTCGGGTGCGGGCGGATTCCACCGGCCGAATGTACGGGGAGCGGGGCGGGGGTGGCAAACCGGTCGTCCGGTCCCGAATCCCGTTCGCGGAGTGCGCGCTCGTCCAAAATGGAGTATCGTCGGAGCAACGATGCCCGCAACTCGCATGGACACCGAGCATAGTGCCGCGCCCAGCGCAGACGTTTCCAGTTTCACGAAGCCATCTGCCAGGATGCCGGCGGTGACGAATCCGACGACGGCATGAGCGCCAGCCAGGACCCCGACCTGCTGCGCCGCCTGCTGCGCGCCAGGGACCGGATGGACGCCGCCTCGCACGAGGACTGGCCCGTGCGCCGGCTGGCGCGCGTGAGCGGCGTGTCGGCGGCGCACTTCGCGCGGTCGTTCCGGGATGCGTTCGGGCTGCCGCCGCACCGCTACCTGCTCACCCGGCGCATCGAACGGGCGACGGCCCTGCTGCGCGACACGGACCTCTCGATCACCGAGATCGCCTTCGAAACGGGCTGGCGCAGCCTGGGCACCTTCGGGCGAACCTTTCGGGACGTCACCGGCGCAAACCCCGGCGCGGTGCGCGCCCGCGCGAAGGCGACGATGCAACAGCTCGACCGCGTGCCGCCGTGCTTTCTGAGCGCGGCGAGCCGCCCACATCTCACGACCGCAGTTTCGGAGAAGCGACGGCGCACGGCGCGTGGTATCGTCCGGGCTCAACGCAAGGAGGCGTGATGAGCCAGGGAGTCGACGTGGTCGGGGTGTACGTGCACGACCAGGACGAGGCGCTGAAGTTCTACGTGGAGAAGCTCGGGTTTCGCGTGCACACGGACGTGAAGAACGGGAACTATCGCTGGTTGACGGTGCAGCATCCGGAGCAGCCGTCGTTCCAGCTCGGCCTGTTCGCGCCGGGCCCGCCGGTGCACGACGAGGGCACGGCACAAATGCTGCGCGCCATGGTGGCAAAAGGCGCCATGCCGCCGCTCGTGCTCGTGGTGGACGACTGCCGCGCCGCGTACGAGCGGATGCTCGAGCGCGGCGTGGAGTTCACGCAGGAGCCCGTCGATCGCTACGGTAGCGTCGACGCCAGCTTCCGCGATCCGTCGGGGAACGGGTGGAAGGTGATCCAGGCGCGCCGCTGAGGCCCATCATATGAAGAAGAGCCCGTCGAAAGGATCCGAGTCGCCGTCCAGACTGATCGACGCGAGAATCGCGGAACTGGACGACTGGCGGGGCGAGACCCTCGCCCGCATCCGCGCGCTGATCAGGGAAGCGGACTCGGAAGTGGTGGAGACGTGGAAGTGGATGGGGACGCCGGTGTGGGAGCACGACGGCATCATCTGCACCGGCGAGACGTACAAGAAGGTGGTGAAGATGACCTTCGCCAGAGGCGCGTCGCTGAAGGATCCGGCAGGACTGTTCAATTCCAGCCTCGACGGCAACGTCAGGCGCGCCATCGACGTGCACGAAGGCGAGAAGCTGAACGCGAAGGCCTTCAAGGCGCTCATCCGCGCGGCGGTAGCGCAGAATGTCTCCCGCGCCCGTGGCTGATCGCGCCGGCGGCCGGACCCTGAGTGCCGCCGCGGCGCAGGCATACGACGATCGCTGCGGGAAGAAGCAGGACAGCCAGGGCTTCTCGGACGTGCTGGAGCTGGAAGCGTAGAGGAGGCCGACGGGCGCACGCGCGCCCGTCGGCCTCCTCCCCGCCTGCTCAACGCTTCGCTACTTCTGCGCGAGCGCCCGCTCGATAGCCGCCTTCACGTGCACGCGGGTCTCGGTTTTCAGCGCGGTCTCGAGCGCGGCTTTCGCCGCCGGTGTGCCGAGCTGCCCCAACTCTCGAACCGCCGCCTGCGAGTAGAGCGGGTCGTAGTCCGTGAGTCCGCGCGTCGCCTCGGCGATCGCCGTGGTGGTGTCGCCGCTGGCAAAGAGTCCACGCAGCGCGGCCATGCGCAGCTCGCGTACCTCCACCGGATCGGTGAGCCGCTGCAGTGCCTGCACCGCCGACGGCTGATGGATGCGCGAGAGCAGGGCCGCCGCCGTGAAGCGCACGCCGAGGGCGTGCGACGGACCGGTGGCGGCGATGGCCGTGGACAACGCCTGGTCGCCAACCAGCCGCCCGTACACGCCGAGCGCCGTGGCCCGGGTGGACGAGGCGATGTCGTCGTGGTACATGGCGAGCGCGGTGTCGGCCACCCCGGTGGCGTCGAGCGAGGCGAGCCGGACGAGCGCCTCGCTCCGCACCGAGGCGTCCGGATCGCGCAGCGCCGAGCGGACGATGGCGACGGCCTGCGGGGTGGAGTCGTGCGCCATTTGCCGCAGCGCCTCGACACGGAGCTGCGGCATCCGCTCGTCGAGCACCATGAAGCGGCGCGCGTCTACGGCCGCCGTGTCCTGCGACGCCGCCAGGGCGCGAAGTGCCCAGTTGCGCGCCGAGGTGTCGAGGTCGTGCTCGGCCATGTGCGCCAGCTCGGCGGGCGTCTGGTCGGTGTGCACGCTGCCGAGCAGCCAGCCCCCTTCATCGAAGCGGAAGGACAGCGGTGCGCCCGGCAGGCGCATGGCGAATGTCTGTGACTTCTCGGCGCGCACCATCACGCTATCGCGCACCACGGAGTCGGCCGTGATGACGCGGATGGTGGTGGGGAACCGGAACAGCGGGCGCGTGGAATCGGTAGGCTGCACCTGCCGCACGGTGACGTGGAGGATCTTCGCCGCCGGATCCCACCGGCGCGTCACGTCGAGCTGGGGATATCCGATGCCGTATGCCCACTGGTTGAAGAACCAGCCGAGGTTGCAGTGGCAGGTTTCTTCGAAGGCGTCGGCATAGTCCTTGGTGGTGACCGGCTTGTGCGCGTTGTTCACGAGGAAGCGATGCATGCCCGCCCAGAACATCTTGTCGCCGAGCAGCCGTCGGAGCTGGTGCGCGAGCTGCGCGCCTTTGGGATAGACGTGGCCGCTGAAGAAGAGCGCGATCGGATCGGTGCCGCGGTACTGTCCCCAGACCAGGGGACGGGCCTGGCGAAGGTCGGCCTGCATGGCTTGCTGCTGCTGGCTCCACCATTCGAGCTGCGCGACGTCCCATCCGCGGGTCTTCTCGTTCTGCACCGACTCCATGTACGTCGTGAGTCCTTCGTTGAGCCAGGCGTTGGCCCAGTTGGCCGTGGTCTCGTAGTCGCCGAACCACTGGTGCGCCAGTTCATGGGCGACGAGACTCCGCGAGCCCTGCATGGGGTCGTTGCCGGCGCCGGGAAGCGAGAGATCGGTCTGCGTGGTGGCGGAGACGTTCTCCATGCCGCCGTAGGTGAAGTCGGGGATCCACGACTGGTCGTACTTGTCCCACGGAAAGGGGACGCCGGTGAGGCGGGAGTACAGCTCGATCATCGACGGCGTCTCGCCGGCGGCGCGCCAGCCCGCGTCCACGGTGTCGGGGTAGACGTATTCGTCCACCGGTTTCCCGCGCCACTGGTCGTGCAGCACGGTGAACGGCCCCACCACCACACTGTAGAGGTAGGTGGAGGCCTTCTCGTTCTGCGCCCAGTGCCAGACGTTCTGCTTGCCGCCGTCCACCGGCGTCACCGAGAGGAGGGTGCCGTTGGAGAGCACCTTGAGCCCCGAGTCGGCGGTGACGAGGAACTCCCAGGTGGTCTTGTCGTTGGCGTAGTCGTACGTGGGCACCCAGGCCCGCGTCTCGGTGGCCTCGCCCTGCGACCAGATCACGTGGCGGCGCGGCACGAAGTAGATGCCGCGCTCCGGATGCGTGTGATAGGCAAGGGTGAAGACGACGGTGTCACCCGCCGGAACGCGGCGCGCGAGATGGACGGTGACGTGGTCGGAGTCGGAGGCAAACCGGATGGCCCGGCCGCGTGCGTCGGTCGCCTTGTCGATGGTGATGTTCTCGGCGTTGAGCCGGACCGTATCGGTGGCGACGTCGGGGATCACGGTCGTGGTGACCACGCCGGCCACCAGCCGCTTGGCCTCGTCGAACCGGACGGCAATCTTCTGGTGGACGAGGTTGAAGTCGTGCACGCCCTGTGGCCAGGTCCGCGGCGGGATGTAGTGCCCGATGCTTCCGGAGCCTCGCTGGGCCAGGAGGAGCGAGGGGGCGGCCATCATGATGAGTGCGGCGGCGGCTGGCAGAAGGCGTTTCATCAACTGGGTCTCCGAATCAGGCGAATCGAACACATAACAGGCGGCGCGCGGCCGGACCACCCGGCGGGTGGCGGCCGCTCGTGGCTTCCGGCTTCATGGTGCAGGACGCTTCGGCACATCCACCCCTCACGTCCACGCCCCCTATTCTGTTGACCTCATGCCCCGCGCCACGGCCACAGACCCGCGTCAGCGTGCAGGCTCCTCCATATTGTTGTGCGTTGATCGCGCTCACGCCGTTCGCGTGGAGCCGCCGGTGGCCCCCCACCCGAGGGCGGGCTCTTGCGCCGTAGGACTTTATGATGTAAAGTCCTCTGCGTATTCAACGCCGAGCACGCATGCACTCCCCGGATTCTGATCCGGCGGCCGGTTCCGCCGCTGCCCACACCTCGAACGCCTCGTCCGCCCAGCCGGGCAAGCCCGAGCTTGCCACCCCGTCCCCGCGCGCCGGCGTTGCACGACGCGCGCTGACAGCCGCCGTACTGCTCGGCGTTCTGGCCGACCCGCTGCTGCGCAATGGACCGTGGGGGCTGGGACTGCTGGTCTGGATGGCGGCGCTCGCCGTCGCGGTTCTGGTACTCAGCGGGCAGAACGGGCGCCGCCTGTCGAGCGAGAGCGCCGTCTGGCTCGGAGCCGCCGTACTGTTCGCCGCCGGCCTGTCGTGGCATGACGCCGACCTGCTCACCTTCTTCGACGTGCTGGCAATGCTCACGGCGCTCACGCTGCTCGCCATGAGTCTCGACGCCGTCCCCGTGCCCGGCCTTTCTGCCGCTCGCGTGCGCGACCTGATCGACGCCGCGTTCGGAACCGGGCTCGACGTTGCCAGGGGCCTCCTGCCTCTCGTGGCGCGGGACGCGGAACTCCACGCCGCGGTCCGCCCGTCCACCGACGGGAAGGCGAAGCGGATCGGCCGGGCGGTGCTGATCACGGCCCCGATCGTCGTGATCTTCACGCTGCTGCTGGCCAACGCCGACCCGATCTTCGGCTCGTTCTTCACGCTGCCCGACATCCGGGTCGACGTGCTGCTCTCGCACGTCGTCATCGCCGGCTTCTTTGCCTGGGTGGTGGCCGGCTGGCTGCGGCGCTCGTTCCTCGCGCCTGCCGGCGCCGCGCGCACTCCGGCCACCACGCTCGCCTTCACGCTCGGCACGACGGACGTGGCGGTCGCACTCGGCGCGCTGAACGTGCTGTTCGCGTCGTTCGTCGTGGTGCAGATAGGGTGGCTGTTCGGCGGCGAGGCGCTCGTGCGCCGGACCACGGGTCTCAGCTACGCGCAGTACGCGCGGCACGGGTTCTTCGAATTGATGTGGGTGGCCGGGCTGCTGCTGCCGATGCTCCTCGGCGCACAGGCGCTCATTCCGGATTCGGAGCGGCGGACGCGGCGCATCTACCGGCGGCTCGCCATGCCGCTGGTGGCGCTGCTCGGCGCCATCATGCTTTCGGCCGGCGCGCGGATGCACCTGTACGTGCACTACTACGGCATCTCGACGGACCGGCTGTACGCCTCGGCCGTCATGGTCTGGCTGGCGATCGTGTTCGTGTGGTTCGCGCTGACGGTGCTGCGGTCGCGTCCGCGGACCTTCGCCGCGGGACTGGTGATCAGCGGGTTCGCCGTGCTCCTGACGCTCAACGTGCTGAACCCCGACGCGCTGGTGGCGCGGGCGAACCTGGCGCGCGATGCGGCGGGAGAGATCGGGACGGCCGGCGCGGACTACCGGTACGTTGCATCGTTGGGCGGAGACGCGATTCCGGCGGTGGTGTCCGCGTTGACGGTGGCGCGGGCGGGGGCGGGGAGTCCGGCCGATTCGGCCGCTCACGCCGATCGCTGTGCCGCGGCGAGGATCGTGCTCGACCGGTGGACCGGGGAGAAGCGTGCGCGGGCTGGCGAGAGCTGGACCCAGTGGAACGCCGCGCGGAGCCGAGCGACGGAGGCGGTGCGGGCGCACGAGAGTGGGCTGCGGCAGCTAGCGTGTGCGGGGCGGTGAGCATCTCGCGCGTCGTGGCGCCGGCGGTGTACGTATTCCTGAACCCCGCGGGTCTCGAAGCCCGGTGAGTCCTGGAAACTGGACGTCGTCAGTATCTTGACACGATCCAGATATCTGCGTATGGTCACCGCATGCTGGACAATGCGGCCGACCTCCTTCGACAATCCGGGCTCAACGTCACTGCCCAACGGCTGGCCGTTTTGCGCGCGGTGTCGGGTCAACCGCACATCACGGCGGACGGCGTGGCCGAAGTGGCCAACGCCGAGATCGGCGCTATCTCGCGCCAGGCGGTCTACGATGCCCTCGGCGCCCTGGTGGACAAGCGGCTCCTCCGGCGCATTCAGCCCAGTGGTTCACCGGCGTTGTACGAGACGCGGGTGGGCGACAATCACCATCACCTGATCTGTCGCGTCTGCGGCGCGGTGGTGGATGTGGACTGTGCGGTGGGGGCCTCCCCTTGTCTCACGCCGGCCCAGGACATGGCCTACGAGATCGACGAGGCCGAGGTCGTCTACTGGGGCCGCTGCCCCGAGTGCCGGGCGCGCGCCCGGACCGCGACCGACGCCTGACCAGGCTCTTCCAACCATTACGAGAGACCATCATGAGCAACGAAGCCAAATGCCCCGTTCCACACGTCGCCGGAAGCGGCACCTCCAACCGTGATTGGTGGCCCGACCAGCTGAAGCTCGACCTGCTGCGCCAGCATTCCTCCAAGTCCGATCCCATGGGAGAGGAGTTCGACTATGCGAAGGAGTTCAAGACGCTGGACCTGAAGGCGGTAAAGAAGGACCTGGCCGCGCTGATGACCGACTCACAGGATTGGTGGCCGGCGGACTTCGGGCACTACGGACCGCTGTTCGTGCGCATGGCGTGGCACAGTGCGGGCACGTACCGCACCGGCGACGGACGCGGGGGCGGCGGGCGTGGGCAGCAGCGTTTCGCGCCGGTGAACAGCTGGCCGGACAACGTGAGCCTGGACAAGGCGCGCCGGCTGCTCTGGCCCATCAAGCAGAAGTACGGCCGCAAGATCTCGTGGGCCGACCTGATGATCCTGGCCGGCAACGTGGCGCTCGAGACCATGGGCTTCAAGACGTTCGGCTTCGGCGGCGGCCGCGTGGACGTGTGGGAGCCGGATCAGGACGTGTACTGGGGCGCGGAGAAGACCTGGCTGGACGACAGGCGCTACTCGGGCAAGCGCGATCTGGAGAATCCGCTGGCCGCGGTGCAGATGGGGCTGATCTACGTGAACCCGGAAGGGCCGAACGGCAATCCGGATCCGGTGGCCGCGGCGGTGGACATTCGCGAGACCTTCGCCCGCATGGCGATGAACGACGAGGAGACGGTGGCGCTGATCGCCGGCGGGCACACCTTCGGCAAGACGCACGGGGCGGGGCCGGTGTCGAACGTGGGGCCGGAGCCCGAATCGGCGCCGCTCGAGGAGCAGGGGCTTGGCTGGAAGAGCAGCTTCCGCACGGGCAAGGGCGGTGACGCGATCACCAGCGGCCTTGAGGTCACCTGGACCACGACGCCCACGAAGTGGGGCAACGATTTCTTCGAGAACCTGTTCGGGTTCGAGTGGGAGTTGTCCAAGAGCCCGGCCGGCGCGCACCAGTGGGTGGCGAAGGGAGCGAAGGCGACGGTGCCCGACGCGCACGACCCGCACAAGAAGCATCCGCCGACGATGCTGACCACGGACCTCTCGCTGCGCTTCGATCCGGCATACGAGAAGATCTCGCGCCACTTCATGGCGCATCCCAAGGAGTTCGCCGACGCGTTCGCCCGCGCGTGGTTCAAGCTGACGCACCGCGACATGGGGCCGCGCGCGCGCTACCTCGGTCCCGAGGTGCCCAAGCAGGAGCTGATCTGGCAGGATCCGATCCCGAAGGTGAATCACAAGCTGATCGGCGCGAAGGACGTGGCCGACCTGAAGAAGAAGATCCTGGCGTCGGGATTGTCCGTGGGCGAGCTGGTCTCGACCGCCTGGGCGTCGGCGTCCACCTTCCGCGGTTCCGACAAGCGGGGCGGGGCGAACGGCGCGCGCATCCGGTTGGAGCCGCAGAGGGACTGGGAGGTGAACCAGCCCGCGCAACTGGCCAAGGTGCTGAAAACGCTGGAGCGCATCCAGAAGGCGTTCAACAAGGCGCAGACCGGCGACAAGAAGGTCTCGCTGGCCGACGTGATCGTGCTTGGCGGGTGCGCCGGCATCGAGCAGGCGGCCCGGAACGCCGGCCACAAGGTGACGGTGCCGTTCACGCCGGGTCGCATGGATGCCTCGGCCCGGCAGACCGACGTGGACTCGTTCGCGGTGCTGGAGCCGATTGCCGACGGGTTCCGCAACTATCTGAAGGGCGCGTACACCGTGCCGGCGGAAACGCTGCTCATCGACAAGGCGCAGCTGCTCACGCTGACGGCGCCGGAGATGACGGTGCTCGTGGGCGGCTTGCGCGTGCTCGGCACCAACGCCGGCGGCGCGGCGCACGGCGTGTTCACCTCGCGGCCGGAGGCGCTGACCAACGACTATTTCGTGAACCTGCTGGACATGGGCACGGAGTGGAAGCCGGTGTCGAAGGACGGAGAGCTGTTCGAGGGACACGACCGCAAAACGGGCAAGCGCAAGTGGACCGGCACGCGGGTGGATCTGGTGTTCGGTTCGAACTCGCAGCTCCGCGCGCTGTCCGAGGTATACGGAAGCGCAGATGGGCAGGAGAAATTCGTGCGCGACTTCGTGGCGGCGTGGAACAAGGTGATGAACCTGGATCGGTTCGACGTGATGTGACCTTCGCGTGATGTGTGCGTCGCACCTCTGAGTGTCTGCGAGTTCCATTCTCGAACTCCCGCGAGGAGGTGCGATGGCAGGAAAGACCGTGAAGATCAGTGGCTGGAAGGCGGTGCTCGTGCTGGTCGCCCTGGCGGGCGTGGCGGGATTCCGCCTCGTGACGGCGCGTGCCACGATCCCCACGCAGGGTCGCGCCGCGCTGCAACGGTGGGTTCAGGACGAAGTCATCCGGCCGATCCTCGCCGACACGACCACGTCGCTGGCGCAGAAGGACAGCGCGCTGACGCAGGCGACGGCGGTGACGATCAAGTCGATCGCGGTGCACGGGTCGCTGCAGAAGGCCGTGGTGCGCGTGGAGTTGAACCCGAGTCCCGCGCTGCCTCCCGGAACCAAGCTGGTGCGGTATTATCGCGCCCAGTATTCCGTGATCAGCGGCTGGACGCACCACGGGAGCTCCAACGCGTTCGAGTGGTACCGGGCGGTATTCTGAAGCGTCGCACCATCTGACCCGGCATCTTTCCAGGAGCGAGACATGGCGGCGAATCTCGGCGCGGTATCGACCGCGCTGGCGCGGTTCATGGAGGGCGGGAGCTACTGGCCGCTCTACCGGACGGTGCTGGAGGCGGTGGACCGGATCGACGCAGCGACCGACCTCTCCGACCGCGACGTCCAGTGGCTGGATCAACTCAACGAGTTGGTCTACATGGGCTCCGACGGGCCGATGAGCGACGCCGACCGGGAGGCGGGGCTGATGGATGCGGACCAACTCCGCGCGCGGATTCGCGACGCCAAACTTCAGGCGTGGGGGCCGGCGACCGGCTGACGGCGGGGCGGCGCCAACGGGGCCGGCAGCGCCGGCGGCGGCGCCGAGCCCCTACTTCCGTGCGGCGTTGGACGGTTGACGTTCCGGAACGTATCGTTTGCCGTTGGATGCAACGTTCGCCGGACCCGGATCCTCAACCGGAGGGAAGCATGCGAATCGGAGTCCTCGTCGGCATGCTCGGTGTCGCCGCCGCGCCCGCCAGCCTGTACGCCGACACCGGCGATCGCGCCGGGACGGCCGGCGTCTCGGGCCTCTGGATTCTGGCCAACTTCTGCTACGCCGGCATGCGCGCGCAGGCGAACCCCAGTTCCTTCTGGCGCGTGGTGTCGTTCATCTTCGGATTTCCGGGCACGGTGGTGAGCCTGTTCGCGATCGAGGAGGGCAGCGAGCGCGTGTACGGCGTGGACGTGCCGCGAGCGCCTGACAACGGGGACGCGCGGGGCGCGCCACCGGACGCCGGCCGGTAGGAGCGACGATGCCGCCGCGCTCCCCCCTCGCGCGCATCGCCGCCGCCATCCTCGGTGTGGTCGTGCTGCTGTGCTCGGCGCTGTTCAGCTTCGGCAGTTCGCTGGTGGCGCCGGCCGGCGTGTTCGTGGCGCGCTTCGTCTCGCGCCGCCGGGGACGCACTCCAACGCGAGTGACGTCGTGGGTGGGCGCGATGGCCGCGTCGTGGCTCGCCCTGGCGCTCCTGGTGGCGGTCGCGGTCCTTCTCGCGCCACCTGGCAGGCTCCAAGAACTCCGCGAGGCCTCGCGCGGCGACACCACGGCTCGCAACGTCCCACCCCCGGCCTGGATGACGCGCATGTTCCCCCAGGCCGCGCGGCGTCCGAGTCCCGCCGCCGAGCGCCTGGTCCACTCGAGCGCCTTCACCGGCTACGTGCTGATCGAATCGGTGGGGCTGATGCTCATCGTGCTGGGGGCGGTGGGTGGGAGTGGCGGCTGGGCAGCCACGTCGCTGCTGGGGTATGCGTTCACACGCGGACCGGCGCCTTAGGCGCCGAGGCGGGCCACCGGCCATTCGCCGCCGGCAGGTGCGCCCAGTAGATTCGCCGGTATGTCGTTCTTTCTGGCGACGCTGGGGATCGGTCTCGGCGGGCTGCTGCTGATGGCGCTGCCCGGGATGCGGCGGCACGGACACGTGGGACACGCCCGCACCCGCGCGCACGTGCGCACACACGCCCGCAGTGCGGCGCGGGGACAGGCGCACGCCCGCGGAGCGGCGCAGGCCAGGGCGGGCACTCAGGCCGCGCCGGCGCACGCGCATGCCGCGCCCTCGGCGGCGAAGCAGGGGCCGAATCACGGCCTCGCCGACGGGCTGTTGCACTACCTGCCGGAGCCGCGCGTGATCTTCAGCGTGCTCGCCCTGCTCGGCGCCTTCGGCAACGTGCTGCAGCGCGGCGTGCACCTGCCCTTCTGGACGTCGGTGCTCGGCGCGCTGGCGATCGCCGTGGTGCTGGAGTGGCTGATCGTGGGCCGGCTGTGGCGTCTGGCGCTCCGGTTCACCGGCGCGCCGGCCTCGCCGCTGGCATCGCTGGTGCTGGACCAGGCCGAGGCCGTCACCGCATTTAGAAATGGTAAAGGTATCGTGCGCGCCGTGCTCGACGGGCGTACCGTACAGTTGAGCGCGGAGCTCGTGCCCGACGAGCGAACCCTGTCCGTGCACGTCGGCGACCGGATGACGATCCAGGAGGTCGATCCCGACCGGGAGCGCGTGCGGGTCTCCCTGCGCTGAGCCGCCGCTCGATTTCACTGGCAAGGAGTCCGTTGTGAATTCATCGCTATTGGTGCTCGTGGGTACCGTCCTCGCGGTCGTCGTGTTCACGCCGATCATCGTCGGCTCCTTTCTCCGCGACGTGGAGGCCGGCGAGATCCGCCTGGTGAGCTGGCTGAACGGCAACCTCCGGATCTATCGCGGTCCGTGCAAGGCGACGGTGGTGCCGTTGCTCACCGTGAGCCGCGTGATTCCGGCGCAGGCGATCAACGTGGACATCGAGATCACCGATCAGACGGCGGACCTCGACGCGAACAACGTGCCGGCGCCGGTGAAGGTCACGGTGCGCGCGTCGGCCATCGTGAGCGTGGGCGAGGACGACGCGATGGTGAACACGGCGGCCAACAAGTTCTTCTCCAAGCCGGCCGGCGAGCAACTGAACACGCTCACCGACGTACTCTCGTCGGCGGGGCGCCGCGCCATCAATCTCCTGCGGCACGACCAGCTGTTCAATTCGCGGAGTGCGGCGACGCCGGCGTCAACGGCGGTCGCGGCTCGTCCACCGATGGCGGTGGAGCGCGCCGACATGGTGGACCACGGCGAGGACGACGAACTGGCCGTGATCATCAAGGAAGCATGCTCGCGCGAACTCCTGGATCTGGGCCTGTCGTTCAACAGCCTCAACATCAAGGCGGTGCTGAGCGAGGTGGCCGACGCGCGGCGGCGTGAGGCGGCGGCGCGCGCCAAGGCGAGCGCCGACGTGGTGCAGGCGCAGGAGGAGCAGCGCTCGCGCATCGCGCAGCTCGAAGCCGAGGAGAAGATCAACGACCAGGAGCGCGCGCTGAAGATGCAGATCGCGGCCAACGGGGCGGCGATCGCGCGCGCCGAGGCGGAGCGGCAGGCGGCCGTGCACCAGCAGCGAGAGGCGGAGCTGAACGCGTCGCAGATCACGCAGGCGCGGGCGGACGCGGAGCAGAACGTGATCGCCTTCGAGGCCGAGGGGCGGGCGCAGGCGGCGCGGATCCGCGCCGTGGCCGAAGCCGAGGCGGCGGCCATTCGCCAGAAGGCGGAGGCGCTTCGCGACGCGGGCAACTTCTATCTCGACCTCCGGCGGCTGGAACTCGCGCCGGAGCTCACGCGGCAGGTGGCCGACGCGATCTCGGGCGGCCAGTTCATCAACTTCGGGTCGGGTGGCGGGAACGGCGGCGGCTCGGCCGTGTCCACCGGCTCCGACGATATCCTGCGGGTGGTGCAGACGCTGGTGGCGGCGCAGGTGCTGACGGGCAAGGAGAACGGATTGGCGCCCGCGGACCGTACGTCGGCCCCGGCCGCGGCGGCCGCGTCCACCGGCAAGAACAGCGGACCACGGTAAACGGGGAACGGGTCAGCGCACGTCGGCCACCCAGATGTCGCTCTCGCGGTCGCCGAGCGTGAAGTAGAAGCGTCCCTTGCGCACCCGGAAACCGAAGCGGTGCCAGGGCCGAGTGGGGTCGTTGAAGCGCACGGCGATCCATGGTGGCGTCCCGTCGACGGGCACGGCGACCACCGAGACGACGTCGCCGGATGCGTCTTCCGAGAGGTGGTACACGGTCCGGCCGTCGGCCGACCACTGAGGAAAGTCCCAGCCGGCGGTGGAGTAGGGCGAGGCGAGGCGGCGTGCCGGACCGCCGTTTGCCGGCACGAGAACCAGTCCGCCGGGGCCGCATCCGCAGGCGAGGAAGCGGCCGTCGGGCGACCACGCCGACATGCCCTGTGGCACGATGGTGTCGGTACCGACTACGACGGGCAGCGGTTTCGGCGCGGACCAGCGTCCGTTCGCGCCCCGGCTCACGATGTGAATGGCCGGCCGCGTGGCCCAGTTCGCCAGCAGCATCAGCCGGCGTCCATCGGGTGCCCACTCGGGAGACCGCTCGTCCTGGGAGCCGTCCGTCACCTGCACCGGCGCGCCGCCGTCGACGGACATTACGAACACCTGGCGCCGCTCGCCGCGGAATCGGTGGAAGGCGATTTCCCGGTCGTCGGGGGACCAGTCGGCCCAGTACGATCCCACGGTATCAACCGTGAGCTGCCGGGGCTCGGCGCGCGGCCGATCCAGCGGCATGATGAAGAGCTGGACCGTGCCGCGCAGGTCGGAGTTGAACGCGACCCGGCGGCCGTCGTGCGACACCCCGAAGTTCTCGATCGTCTGATCGCCCCTGGTCACGGCCTGCGCCTGCGAAATCGACTGGGCGGTGTGCGGGCGAATGGGGAGGAACCAGATGTTGGACGTTTCCGTGAAACTCGTGTAGGCGAGCCGCGTGCCGTCGCGCGACATCCCGATGCCGTGCACCCCGAGGCCGGTGGTGAGCCGGACCGGTGCGCCGACGGGCGTGCCCGCGTTCGAGAGGTGGAGCTGATAGACGTCGCGACTGCCCTGGCGGTCGGAGACGAACAGCAGATCGCCGGACGCGGTCCACGCAGGGCTGACGTTCAGGAAGCGTTCGTCGGTCACCCGTGCCGCGCGTCCGCCCTTCGCGGGCACGACCCACACGCTGCTGGCCGCCTCGTTGCCCAGGTCCGTAGTCCTGATGTATTGCACGTTGCCGGAGACGAACGCAATCCAGCGGCCATTGGCCGACCAGGCGGGGGCGTAGACTTCATAGCCGACGGTCACGATGCGCGGTGACCCTCCGGACAGCGGCGCGGCGTACAGTGTATCGTGGGAGACGTAGGCGAACGATCGCCCGTCGGGCGCAACGGCCAGACCACGGTCGAAGTCGGAGCCCGAGACGAGGAGGCGCGGCACCCCGCCGAGGGCCGCCACCGTCTCGATGCCGCCCGGCGCGACGAAGACGATGCTCTGGCCATCCGGCGTCCACGCCGGCCAGCTGCCTTCGCCGTTGCCGTCGTGCACGATGCGGATCGGTTCCGGGCCATCCACCTGGCGTACCATGAGCGCGCCTTGCGGCCCCGAGTAGGCGACGAACTTGCCGTCGGAAGAGAGCGCCGGCTGGAGTTCGAGTCCGGGGTCGTGCGTCACCGGGAGCACCCGTCCCAGTTGGAGCGGCGCGGTGCGCGGACGGAACAGCACACGGGCCGCGAACGCAGCGACCATGATGACGGCGAACACGGACGCGATGAGCAATGCGCGGCGGCCGCGGGGCGGTTTCGCGCCACCGGCCTCGCGCGCGGCGTGCGTTGCGGGTCCGTCGGCGGGCGGCCGTGGAGTGCTCGCGGCCGGCACGGGCGCGGGCGAGGATGGGGATGTCGACCCGGCGTCCGCGGACGGTCGCCCGCGCGGCGACGGCGCGGCGGTACGCGGGCCGGCGCGCAGCTCCTCGACGAACGCGAGCAATTCCGCGTCGGGCTCGACGTTCATCTCCTCGCGGAGCATCACCGAATGCACCTGGGCGTGGCGGAGCGCGGCGGGCGCGTCGCCGCTGCGGTCCAACGCCCGCATCAGGCGCAGGGCGACGCGTGAGCTGTACGGGTCCTGCGCGGCGAGGAGCCGCCACCAGCGCACGGCGTCGGCCGGCTTCCCGGCCTGCTCGGCGTCCTCGGCCAGCGCCTCGAGCGCGCGGCCCCGAGCGCGGGAGAGCGTCTCGCGCTCGGCGTCCACCCATCGTTCCAGTTCGTCGCAGCCGGGAAGAAAGAAGCCGTCAAGAAAGGGCGCGGCGTGGAGTTCGACGGCCCGCTGCCAGTCCCGCCGGTCGACGGCCTCCAGGAATTCCGAGACGTCGCTCTGCAGCCGCGCCGGATCGAGGCGGAGTTCGTCACCGATGGCGACGATCGCGTCCCCGTCCACCGCGTGGTTCACGTGGTAGACGGAGTCGGAGAGCAGGGGGCGTCCGCGCTCGGCGTCGGCGTCGGGCCACAGGTAGCCGATCAGCTTGTCGCGCGTGAGGCCGCGCTGCCGGGCGACGGCGAGGAGCGCGAGCAGGGCCAGCCGCCGCCGCTGCACCGGGCGGCCGACCAACGGGCCGTCCGGCCCGTCGATGGAGGCGCTGCCGAAGAGCTTGAGCCGGAACACGATGGCGTCGGGCAACAGGATGGCGGGAGCAGGAGATCGGTCGGGGGCTCCCGGCCAATGTGCAGCCGGGCCGGAACGCATGGCAAGCCACGGGTAGCGGCCGGCGGAGATACCGGTATGATAGGACGTCGATTCGAGCCCTCCCCGCATGCACGTTCTCGTCGTCCACGGTCTCGCGCGCACGCGCTTCTCATTTGCCTACCTGTCGCGCGACCTGAAGCGCGCCGGCCATTCCGTCACGTCCCTGGGCTACGTTGCCGCCGCGGAGCACTTCGCGACGGTGTGCCACCGGGTGCACGACCGGCTGGCGCGCATCGCCGCCACGGGCGAACCGTATGCGGTGGTGGGCCATTCGCTGGGCGGGCTGGTTCTCCGGATCGCGCTCGGGGTCGATCCGCCGCTCGCATCGGAACCGCAACTCCTCGTCATGATCGGTACGCCGAACCGCGTGCCCAGGCGCGCCACCCGCGTCCGGCAGTGGTGGCCGTATCGGGTGCTCGGTGGTGAGGCGGGGCAGCTGCTCGCCGATCCGGCGTTCTTCGCCGGGCTGCCCCCGGTCACCGTGCCGTACCGGATCATTGCCGGCACCGCCGGGCGCCGCGGACGGTGGAGCCCGTTCGGGGCGGAACCGAACGACGGCACGGTGAGCGTGGGGGAAACGCGTGTGTCCCCCGCGGATTCGCCGATCATCGTGCCGGTGCACCATACGTTCATGCTGAACGACCGGGAGGTGCGGCGCGTGGTCGTCGATCTCCTGTCGGCGCGGGCGCCGATGCGGGCCGTGGCCGGTGGGCGGTGAGCGGAGCGATCATCCCTGAGGATTCCGTCGGCAGCCGGCCCACTGGCTCGAATTGCCGGCCCGCCTTATGATGGAAGCCCTACCGAGGTCGACCCCATGACCGCTCCCTCGCAGCCCTACCCGCAGGCAATTCCCGACCCTACACGCCGATCGATCCGGTCGACGGTGCTGCGGATCCTGATGCACGTCGCCTTCCTGGCCGTCGCCGTCGGCTGCCTGGCGGCATACGAGCACTTCAGCGTCGAGGGCCAATCGCGCGCCGCCGTCGTGAGTCTAGTGGCGGCCGCCGGGTTCGGCTTCGCGCCGCTGCGCGACCTGATCCGCGTGGCGTTCCGCGTGGAGGGCAAGACACTGCACCTCGTGCACGTGGTGGGCGGGCTGGGGCTGGTGGCGCTGCCGCTCACCGGGGTCGTGTCGGGCACGCCGGTGCTCACCCACGCCGCCATGGCGCCGTTCGCGATCATGGGCGCCGCGCAGGCGATCATGCACCAGGACCATCCGCGCAACGCCAAGCAGGCCGCGGCGCTGCAGCGCTTCGCGGCGAGCCTGCCCGAGGTGGCGTCGTTCGCCGGCGGCCGGGACCTCTCGTCCCCGGCAAACGCGCAGCGGGCGATTGCGGCGCTCACCGACATCATGACCAAGGCGCAGGCGCTGGGCGAGACCGAGTTGGAGTCCGACCCCGGCTTCCAGAATGCGGTCCGTCAGGTGTCCACGCGGTTCGGCGCCAATCTGGGGCTCGACGCCGTGGACCTCGCGCTGGGCAAGCTCGCGGCCAACCCGGCGACGGCGGGTGCGGTGCCCGCGTTGCGCCGGCAACTCGCCTCGGTGCGGCGCACGATGGCGGGAAATGGCGGGCACTGACGCCCTCGCCCGGCGGCGTATTCCGCGGATCAGGAGAGAACGCGTATGACCCCGACCTCCGATGTCTGGCCCAATGGCATCCCGGCCGTCGGGCAGGTGGCCCGCCGCTCGCGGCTCGTGGCCGCCGGCGACATCGCGTTGTTCACGGAGATCAGCGGCGACCGGAATCCACTGCACTACGACGAACAGGCGGCCAGCCAGACCCGCTTCGGCGGGATCGTGGTGCAGGGCGGGGTGACGAGCGCCATCCTCAACGCGGTGGTGGCCGAGGACCTGCCCGGGCCGGGAACCGTGTTCCTGCAGGTGAACTGGAACTTCAAGGCGCCGGTGCGTCCGGGCGACACGATCACCGGCGAGGTCACGGTGACCAAGGTGCGCGAGGACAAGCCGATCACGGAACTCGACACGCGGGTGCTCCTGGCCGACGGCACGCCGGTGCTGGTGGGCACGGCCGTGTGCTACACGATGCCGCTGCGGCGCCCGTAGTGGTCGGGCACCGTCCCTCCTTTCCTGCCGCCGTGCGCGAGCCTCCCGTCGAGGAATATCCCATCGGTCGGTCGTCGGACGTGACGCGATGACGGATGCCGGAGTACGGCACCCGTGACGGAGCGTCCCGACGGCGTCGTACGGCTCGACGCCCTCATCCAGCGCGCCGATGCCGCCGACGGCGCCGCGGCCGATCAGCTGTTCGCCGTCCTGTATCACGAACTGCACCGGTTGGCGGAGCGGAACCTCCGGAGCGCCGGCGCACCGGTGACGCTCGGCGCGACGACGCTGGTGCACGAGGCGTACCTCAACATCGTCGGGCGCGAGGGTGTGGAGTTTCCCGATCGCGGACGCTTCCTGGCCTACGCGTCGCGCGCCATGCGCGGGCTGGTGATCGACTATGCCCGGCGGCGGCGCGCGAGGAAGCGCGGACGCGACCTCGAGATCACGCTGGTGGAGGGCGGCGAGGGGTCGAACTCCGCCGCCCACGACGCGCAGGAGCTGGAGCGGCTGGGCGACGCCCTCGACGAACTGGCCGCCCTGGATCCGGCGCTGGCCGAATTGGTGGACATGCACTTCTTCGGAGGATTCGCGTTCGCTGAAATCGCCGGGCTGCGCGGGGTGTCGGAGCGCACGGTACAGCGCGACTGGCGGAAGGCGCGGCTGCTCCTGCACCACGCGCTTCTGGACGACGAGTCGTCCGCAGACGCGGGTTAACGATACAGGCTGCGGAGACGGGCGAGGGCCTCGCGGGTGCGCGGGTGGTCGGGCCCGGCGCCGGCGGTGAGCGCGGCGACGGCCCGCGCGAAGCTGAACCGGGCGTTGGCGGTGTCGCCGGCGGCGAGCAGCGCCGTCCCCTCCACCAGCCGGGCCTCGCCCACATATGCGCTGTGGGTTGCGGCGAGCGAGTCGCGCGTGGCCAGGCGGAGTGCGGCGCGGGCGTAGCCGAGCGCGCTGTCGGGCGGGCTCACCTCGGCCGCCAGGATGAGTCCGGCGTGCATGACGTGGCGTCGACGGCCCTGGAAGTACCCGTTGTCGCGCAGCATGGCCACCACGCGCGCCCGTGCCAGGGACGTGTCACCTTCGGCGCGGGCCATTAAGGCCTGGAGCATCCGAAGGTCCACGATCTCGTCGTCGCTGCTCCGGAGTTGCGGATCGGTGCTGAGCGGCCGGAAGCGCGCGATGGTGCGGCGCGCGGCGTCGAGGTTGCGCGCGGCGATCTCCGCCTCGGCGAGTCCGAACAGTCCCCGTCCCTGCCAGTAGCGGTTGCGGTCGGCCGTGGCCTGCCGGACGAGCACGTCGAAGTACTTTCGGGCCGAGTCGAGTTCGGCGCCGAACAGCGCGGCGCGGGCGTAGTGGATGAGCGCCTGCACCGGCAGCCGTCCCGACGAGTCGGCGCCGGCCATCCGGCGGATCACGGCGGCGAGCAACCGGCGCGCTTCGACGTTCTCGCCGAGCTCCACGTACGCCAGCGCCATGTTGTGCAGCATGATGGTTCGCGCCACGAGGCCGCCGCGTCCGGTGCTGTCCATCACGGCCAGCGCCCGTTGGAACTCGCCGATGGCCTCGCGCGGCCTGCCCCGCTGATCGAGCGTGTAGGCGAGGGTGGAGCGCAACCCGGCGTAGAACGCGTCGCCGGTGCGGCCGAGGCCGTCGCGGATGGCGATCGCGCGGCGGATGTCGGGATCGCTGCGTTGCCACTGGCCGAGTTCGTCCTCGAGGTCGGCGCGGATGGCAAGACACTCCGCCTCCTGTTCGGGGTCCCGCGCCGTCGCCAGCAACGGCTGCACGGCGGCCAGGGTGCGCTGCGCATCGTCGTAGCGTCCCTCGGTGCGCAGGTTGTCGGCCCGGTCGCAGCGCGCCTCGATGATCTGCGCCGTGTCGTGCGTGGCAACGGCGACGGCCTCGGCCCGGGCCAGGATATCGGCGCGCGTTCTGGAGTCGCCCAACTCGGCGTAGCGCCCGGAGAGCTGCACGAGCAGCGTCGCGAGAAAGCGCGGGCTCTGCGCATATTCGCGCTCGAGCACTTCGCGGCTCCGGTCGAGGATTTCGCGCATGGTCATCGGCCGGTCGCCGAGTTGCGACATGAGCAGCGACTGGAACTCCACCTGGGCATCGGCGCGGGCGCTCGCGTACCGGGCGGCGTCGCGCTCGCGCCGGGCGGTACGCGAGGCCTGCAGCGCGAACAGGGTGGCGGCGGACAGCGCGGCGAGGGTGACGACGGCAGCGGACACCCCCACGCGGTGGCGCAGCGCGAACTTGCGCGCCCGGTAGGCCAGCGAGTCGGCCCGAGCACTCACCGGCTCGCGGCGGAGGTAG
The DNA here is from genome assembly GCA_963814345.1 of uncultured Gemmatimonadaceae bacterium. Classification (GTDB taxonomy): domain Bacteria; phylum Gemmatimonadota; class Gemmatimonadetes; order Gemmatimonadales; family Gemmatimonadaceae; genus JAGWRI01. The sequence goes on from CAWFCT010000008.1 coordinate 74,013, forward strand.
CGCGTCAGGTCGTCGGCGAACGCGGCCACCGATTGATAGCGCGCACCCGGCTCCTTGCGGAGCGCCTTGGCGAGGACGGTGTCGAGGTCGCCGAGCCCGAGGCGGGCGGGTGTGACGTCGAACAGCGCGCGGATCGCATCGGCGGGCGTGCGGCAATCCTCGGCGGTGGGGTGACGGGCGGCGAGAAGGAGGTACAGGAGCACGCCCAGGGCGTAGACGTCGGTGGCCGTGGTGACGGGATCGCCGCGGACCTGTTCGGGCGCCGCGAACTGCGGGGTGAGCGCCCGCGCGCCGTCGGCGGTGAGCGCACTGCGCGCGCCGCTGCCATCGGCGTCGAGGAGCTTGGCGATCCCGAAGTCGAGCAGCTTCACCGTGCCGTCGCGCGTGACGAGGATGTTGGATGGCTTGAGGTCGCGGTGCACGACGAGATTGGCGTGCGCATGCCCCACCGCCGCCAGCACTTCGAGTACGAGCCGGATGCGCTGGTCGCGTGTGAGGTGCTGCGCGTCGGCCCAGCCGTCGATGGGCTGGCCGTCCACGTGCTCGAGCACGAGGTACGGTTGGCCGCCGGGGGCGACGCCGGCGTCCAGGAGGCGGGCGATGCCCGGGTGCGCGAGCCGCGCGAGCACCGATCCTTCGCGGCGGAAGCGCTCGCGTCCGTCGAGGGTGAGCAGCGCGAGGTTCAACAGCTTCACCGCGGCCAGCCCCTCGAACCGTCCGTCGGTGCGCCGCGCGAGCCACACCGTGCCCATGCCGCCGTGTCCGAGCGGGCGTTCCAGCGTCCATGCGCCCAGTTCGAGTCCCGCCAGTGAGACGTCCACCGGAGTGCTGAGGAACCCATGGCGGTCGGCCGCCGCCTCGCCGGAGAGTACGGCGCTCAGCTCGGCCGCGAGATCCGGCGATTGCGTGCGCAGCGTCTCCAGCCAGGCGTCGCGTTCGGCGTCCGACAGATCGAGGGCGCGGTCGAGCAGGGGGGAGAGCGCACGCCAGCGGTCGGGATCGAGGGGCATCGGAACAGGGGCGTAGAGGACGTTCTAGCATAGGCCGCCGCCGGCGTTTTGCAATGTGCAAACGCGAATCACGGCGGCGTGTCGGGTTCCGGGACTGGATTGCGATTTACCAGATGACGGGAACGTGTCGCGGGCCGTGGTGGCCGAATTCCGCGGGCACGGCAGGCCCGGCTGAACCTGATGGGAGGTCACGATGGAACGCAGAATCTGGAAGATGCTGGTGGCGGCTGCGGTCGCGGCACTGGCGGCATGCGACGTGCCGCATCCCACCGCGCCGGCAACGCCGCCGTCCGGACCCGAGCTCGCCGCGTCGCGGCGGCGCGGCGACGACGAGGCCGACACGCTCGTACGCTCCGTCCGGATGCTGGCCGCGGCGCGCGGCATCACGCCGCTGCCACGGCCGCCGCACATCCCCGCCGCACTGGCGCGGTTGGGGCGCGCGTTGGCATTCGACCGGATTCTGAGCGGCAATCGCGACATCGCGTGCATGACGTGCCACAGCGTGGAATACGGGAGCGATGACGCCAAGAGTCTCGGCGTGGGGCAGGGCGGCGTGGGCATCGGTCCCTCGCGCACGCACCCGGACGGGGTGTTCCTGCCGCGCAACGTGCCGTCGCTGTTCAACCTGTTCGGCATGAAGCACCTGTTCTGGGACGGCCGCGTGGAGGTGGACGCCGGCGGCCACTTCCACACGCCGGCGGGGGCGCAGCTCACGCCGCAGATGGAGCGCGTGCTCGCCTACGGACCGGTGTCGGCGTTGGGCATGTTCCCGGTGGTCAATCGCACCGAGATGCGGGGGGACAGCGGCAACGAACTGGCGGCCATGGGCGAGGACGACTATACCGGCGTGTGGAACGGCCTGATGAAGCGGCTGGGTCGCATTCCGGCGTACCGCCGGATGTTCGAGGCCGCGTATCCCGGAACGCCGTTCCGCCGAATGAACTTCGCGTATGCGTCGAACGCCATCGGTGCCTTTCTCGTCGATCGGCTCACGTTCGATCACTCGCCGTGGGACGAGTTCCTGGCGGGGCGCGACGATGCGCTCAGCCAGCGCCAGCTGGAGGGCGCGCAGACCTTCCTCTCGCTCAAATGTTCGCAGTGCCACAACGGGCCCACCTTCTCCGACCAGCAGTTCCATGACGTGGCGGTGGCGCAGATCGGCCCGGGCGAGGGCGACGGGATGGGGGGCGCGACGACTACGGCCGCTTCCGGGTGACCGGAAATCCCGATGACATGTACCGCTTCCGCACCACGCCGCTGCGGAACGTGGAACTCACCGGGCCGTACGGGCACGATGGGGCCATCGTGGACCTTCGCGGCTTCATCGAGCACTACAGCCAATCGGACCTCAAGCTGCTGTCATACGATCCCTCGCAACTCGAGCCGCTGCTGCAAGGCACGATGCTGCACAACGAAGCCGCCGTGAACCTGCAACGGGACACGCTGATCGTCGGCGTGGTGCTCACCGACGACCTGGTGAACAAGCTCGTGGACTACATGAGCGCGCTCACCGATCCGGCCGCGCGCGATCTCACCGGCCTGGCGCCGAGGAGGGTGCCGAGCGGACTTCCCGTGGATCGGTAGCGGCGGCGGGTGGAGCGGCGCGCCGGGACCGGGCGCCGCTACACGCGCCGGAACGCGAGCACGCCGTTCTGGCCGCCGAACCCGAACGCGTTCGAGAGCGCCGCGTCCACGCGCATCTCGCGCGCCGAGTTGGGCACCACGTCGAGCGGGCACTCCGGATCCGGGGTCTCGAAGTTGATGGTCGGCGGCACGACGCCGTGCTTGACGGCGAGCGCCGTGGCGGCGGCCTCGATGGCGCCGGCGGCGCCGAGTGTGTGTCCGACCATCGACTTGATGGAACTCACCGCGGGCGGATCGGGGAACACGGTGAGGACGGCGCGCGACTCGGTGCGGTCGTTGGCCTTCGTGGACGTTCCGTGCGCGTTGACGTACCGGATCTCGGCGGCGTCGAGCCCGGCGTCCGCGAGCGCGGACGTCATGGCCGCCGCGGCCCACTTGCCGTCGGGGTCGGGCTGCGCGAGGCTGTACGCGTCGCTGGTCATGCCGAAGCCGGCGAGTTCGGCGATCGGTTCGGCGCCCCGCGCGCGCGCGTGGTCCACGGTTTCCAGCACGAGCACGCCGGCGCCCTCGCCCATGACGAACCCGTCGCGGTCGCGGTCGAACGGCCGGCTGGCGCGCGCCGGCTCGTCGTTGCGTTTGGAGAGCGCCCCCATGGCGGCGTAGCCGTTGAGCACGAACGGCGTGATGGTGGATTCCACGCCGCCGGCGAGCATCACGTCCGCCTGACCCGCCCGGAGCACGGCGAGCGCCATGCCGATGGAGTGCGCGCCGGTGGCGCACGCCGACACCGCCGCGAAGTTCGGACCGTGCACGGCCAGCGCGATGGCGACGTTGGCGCTGGGCATGTTGGGGATGACCTTGGGCACGCAGAACGGGCTGATCGCCTTCGGGCCGCGATCGAGGAATCCGCGGTGCTGTTCCTCGAGCTCGTTGTAGTCGCCGGCCGCGGTGCCGATGCAGCAGCCGATGCGGTGCGAGGGTTCGCGCTCCAGATCGAGGCCGGCGTCCTTCACGGCGTCCATGGCCGCGCCCACCGCCATCTGCGAATTGCGCGCCATGCGGCCGGCCAGCTTGCGCGGCAGGTAGGCGAGGGGATCGAAGCCCGGGACCTCCGAGGCGATGCGGGTGGTGTACGGCGACGCGTCGAACGCCGCAATCTCCCGCACGCCCGACTGGCCGTTGACGAGCGCCGACCAGAACGCCTGCCGCGACGAGCCGATGGAGCTGATCACCCCGATCCCGGTCACGACCACCTTCGTGTGCCCTGCCATGGTGTCCCCCCTCCGCTTTCGTTCGCGCGCATAGAAAAGTAGTCGCGTGAGGCGCCGGCGGGACGCTAGATTCGCCCTTCATGCGCACTCGCTGGATTCCCGCCATCGCCGCGCTCCTGGTGCTCACGGTCCCGGCCGCCGGCCGGGCGCAGCAGTCCGCATCGTTCCCCCGCGCGGACGGCGCCACGGTGCCGGCTCGCGTGTATCGGCCGTCGATCGACAGCTGCCGCGGCATCGCGGTCATCTCGCCGGGGGCGGGCGGATCGGAACGGGGGCTCGCATACCTGGGCCGCGGGATGGCGGCGCAGGGCTATCTGGCCGTCGTCGTGGGGCACCAGGAGAGTGGGCTGCGAGCGCTCCGCCGGCACATGCGCGGACGCGGGCTGCAGGGTGGCCTGGCCGCGCTCATCACCGACGCCAGGGCGTACGAGGCGCGGTTCATGGACATCGCGGCCGCGCGACACTGGGCCGCCGCGCGGTGCCCGGCTCCGGAAGCCGTGCTCCTCGGACACTCCATGGGCGCGGCCACGGTGATGATCGAAGCCGGCGCCGCGAACAAGCTCGGCGTTACCGGCACGACGGCGTTCGACGTCTACGTGGCGCTCTCGCCGCAGGGTGTGAGCACGATTTTCCCCGCCGGCGCCTGGCACGGCATCGACAAGCCGGTGCTCACGATCACGGGGACGCGCGACGAGGAGCTGGGCGGGCTTCCCTGGCAGACGCGCGAGCAGCCGTTCGAAGACATGGCGCCCGGGTGCAAGTGGCTGGGCGTGGTGGACGGCGCGTCGCACATGGATCTCGGCGGGCGCGGCCGGTCCACGCCCACCGAGCGGCTGACCGTACAGACGATCGGGGAGTTTCTCTCCGCCGTGCACGCGCACGATTGCCGGCTGCCGCCGACCACGCGCGGCATCACCCTCCAGGGGAAGTGAGGCGTCGCATGACCATGGATCCCGCCAACCCCGTGGTGGCCCTGTGCGTGGCGGGCATGGAGCGCGAGGGGACCCCGGACGAGGCCCGGGCGCTGTTCGAGCGGGCGTGGCAGGTGCGCCGGGACGATTACGAGGCGGCCGTGGCGGCGCATTTCCTGGCCCGGCACCAGCCCACGCCGGCCGACACGCTGCACTGGAACGAGGTCGCGCTCCGGCACGCCGAAGCCGTGCCCGACGGGCGGGCGGACGAGTTGATGGCCTCGTTGTACCTGAACGTGGGTGACTCGTATCTTGCGGTGGGACGGCAGGACGCCGCGGCCGCGGCGGCGGCGCGGGCGGCCGAGTGCACGGCCGGTCTGCCGGCGGACGGTTACCGGGAGTTGGTGGAGCGGGGCATCAGGGGGTTGCGCCAACGGCTCGGCGGGAACGGATAGCGCGGGCGGGAACGGAGCGATGACGAGCGCACACGACGCGATGGATCCGGAAGTGCGGGAAGCCGAACGGCGCGCGTACGACGAGTTGCAATGCTACACACTGGAACTCCGGGACGCCCCGTTCATTCACCAGCATGTGGTGGATGCGTGGGCGGCGCAGCACGCAGACGCGCAGGGGAAGCCGATCACGCTGACGTTCGCGCTGGTGGGGCTGTACCTGCACCTCGAGCGCGGGTTCACGGGTCGCGCCGTACAGTTGGCGCACATGGCCATGGCCCGGACGAAGCACGATTGGCCGCGGTTCACGCTGCCGCCGTCGCGCGGGCCGGTGACGGCACGGGACGTGATGGCGGCGCCGGCGGGTGCGGCGCGCGACTGCGCCATCGACACCTGGTGTGCCTCGGTGTGGGAGGCGTACGCCGGCAGTCACCGTGCGGTGGGCGAACTCCTTCACCAACGCGGCGTCATATGAGCGGGATGGAGTGGGCGCCGCCGGCGGATACGCACCGATGATCATCGCACTGGCGTCGCCGGCGGTGGCGCGCGATCTCGACGACGGCCTCGCGCGGATCGACCGCATGATGGCCGAGGCCTCGGCGTGCGGCGCGGAGCTCGTGTGCTTTCCCGAAGCCTATCTGCCGGGACTGCGCGGACAGGACTTCGTGGTGTGGCCGTTCGATGCGGCGGTGCAGGAACGGGCGGTCGAGGCGGCGGCCCGGTCGGCGCGGAAGCACGGCATCGCCGCGATCGTCGGCATGGAGCGGGTGACGCCGGCGGGCCGGCAGATTGCCGCCTTCGTGTTCGACGAGGACGGCGACCTGCTCGGATACCAGACCAAGAACCAGCTCGATCCCACCGAAGGTCCGTACTACGTGCCGGGCGATACGCGCCGCATGTTCGAGGTGCACGGCGTGAAGTTCGGCATCGCCATCTGCCATGAGGGATTTCGCTATCCCGAGACGGTGCGGTGGGCTGCGGCGCGGGGCGCGAAGATCGTGTTCCATCCGCACCTGACGGGCGGGCATACCGCCGGCGCGCGCCTGACCCACTGGGGCGCGGCCGAGGGGCCGTACTATGAGAAGGCGATGATGATGCGCAGCCTGGAGAACACGATCTACTTTGCCAGCGTCAACTACGCGCTGCCCTTCCAGGAGTCCGCCACCTGCCTCATCGATCCGTTGGGGCGGTGCCAGGCGTATCTGCCGTACGGAGAGGAGGGCGTGCTGGTGCAGGCCATCGACGCGGACCGGGCCACGGGCATCCTCGCCGCGCGATACGCGCCCAACCGGTACGGCGAGGCGACGTAAGCGTTCGCGTCGCACGCGCCGGACCGCCGCGGAACTGATCGCGCTGCTCATCGTTTCCTGGCGGCGCTCCGTCTGGCCGCGGATCGCGGCTGCGCTTATGATTGGGACGCCACGACCGGATCCGACGCCGGACCGCGCTGGCGAGGTGCCGCGCCGCTGGGCGCGGTGAATCCCGACGTTGGCACGTCGCCCAGGAGACCATGATGGCCGATCAATCCCGGATTCCGGAGCACGCACGCAAGCGGGCAGAACCGACGTCGTTCCGCGCCCGCGCCCTTTCCGTTTCGTTGACCGTGAAGGACCTGCAGGCGAGCCTCGCGTGGTACCGCGACATCGTCGGCTTCACCCTCGACCTGATGCACGAGCGGAACGGCAAGGCCGTCTCGGCGTCGCTCAAGGCCGGCGACGTGCGCATCCGGCTCAATCAGGACGACGGCGCCAAGGGCTGGAGCCGCGTGAAGGGCGAAGGGCTCTCGCTGCACCTGGCCACCGTGCAGGACGTGGATGCGATTGCGAATCGCATCAAGGAGCGCGGGGGCACGCTCGACTCGGAGCCCGACGACAAGCCCTGGGGGGCGCGCGTGTTCAGCCTGCGCGATCCCGACGGGTTCCGGCTTTCGATCTCCACCATCCCGAGCAGCAGCTAGCCGTCAGTCCGTCTTCGCTCCCGGCAGCACCTGGTACCGCGCCGACATTCCCTCCATCATGTGCTCGCCGAAGTGGCAGTGGAGGAGCCAGATGCCGGGGTTGTCGGCGGTCATGTCGGCCGTCTGCATCAGCAGCGGACCGCCCATGTCGAGCACGTCCCGCCGATCACCGTGTACGAGCAGCGTGTTGCCGTGCCAGTGCGGTGTGTGAAAGTCGTCGAAGCCGGTGCTGGTGAACACGTACCAGCGCACGTGTTCCCCCTGATACATCGTCAATGTCTTGAGCGGGAGGGTGCCGAACATCAAGCCGTTGATGGTGTGAAATTGGGTCTCGTGAAAGTGGTGGGGCCCCTTGGGGCCGACCGTGGCCGTGTCGCCGAGGTAACGCTCGAGATTGGCCTTGACGAAGTGCGACTGGTTCTCGTCGAAGCTTCCGAACAGGGTCACGAATTCTCGATCCACGTCCTTGGGCGATCCGTCGGGTCGCGCCATGCCGCGGCGGGTGACGATGATGGCGCCGATGAGCCCGGAATACACGTCCGCGAGTTCGTGGGTGTGGGAGTGATACGGCCAGATGATGGAACTCGGGTCGTCGGGGCCGGGTCCGGAACGCTCGGGAATGGACCAGACGTAGCGGTGCGTGCCGCCGGTGGGCACGGAGTCGTCGGCGTGCTGCGTGGTGCCGTCGTTGTACAGGGCGCCCTCGGATGACTTGTCGTAGAAGACGCCGTGCGGGTGCATGCTGGCCGGGAAGCTGGCGTTGTTGCGGAAGACGACGACGATGGTGTCGCCCACGGCGCCGCGGAGCACCGGGCCCAGCAGCCCCAGGTGGGCCCACTCGGCGGGGCGCGCCTTGATGGTCGTGAAGGTGCTGTCGGTGTACTCGTGGTATACCGCTTTGTGGAACACGCGCGTCTGCACGGGCGGGGCATTGGTGATCGTGAAGACCTCCGGCGGCAGCGACTTGCCCATCGTCAGGTCGCTGTCGCTGGGGGTGTAGTTCCAGTCCACCTCGTCGGCAGCCACGTAGTACGTACGCGTGACGCCGATGGAGGCGGGGCGGGCGCAGGACGCGAGGCTGACGATCGCGGGGAGGGAGCACCGGGCGAACCACCGGAGCCGGGAATGGGTCGACGTCATCGTCGGACCTCTGGGGGATTGGGAGGGCGCGGGGGAAGGCGGCGGCACGCCGAGGTGGGCGACGATACGAGGAGCGGCCGATCGCGTCAATGGAAACCTTCGTGAAGCCGGCCGCCGATCGGTTTGACAACGGCATGCGTGGATGGGCATTATCGAGAGTGTGGACTCGGGGTGTGCGCACCCTGGAGACGCCACGTTCCCCCGTCAGGAGCCGGACATGAAACACGTGCTCGCGATCGCAGGTGTTACCGCGATGATCGGGCTCGGCGCATTCGCCGTGCCGGGACCGACCACCCCGCCGCCCAAGACGGCGCGGGTGATGGTCCACTGCCCGGCAGGGAACCGGGCGGCGTTCGTCACCCCCCCGAGCCTCCACATCGCCGTGGGCGACAGCGTCCAGTGGCGGATGACCGGCCAGGCAACGTCGAACTCGCTCGTCATCTCGCTCAAGGACACCGCGCAGACGTGGCCCTTTGCCGGCGAGCCGCCGCGCGGCGACACCACCGCCACGGCACCGGCCGCTGAGACCAAGGGCACGTACGGGTACAACGTGACGCTGGAGTGCCGGCTGCCGCGCGGCGGCACGCGGCACGTGGTCATCGATCCGGACATCATCATCGAGTGAGCGACCCGACGGCTCCGGGCCCGCGCGTGGGGTCCGACAAGGCGGCACGCGACGTTCCCGCGAGGCCGGCGGACGGTCCCGCCGGCCTCTCGGGCCATCCGGAGCGCGTCGGTCCGTACCGCGTGTTGCAGTTGTTGGCGCAGGGAGGAATGGGCGTCGTCTACGTGGCCGAACAGACGGAGCCCGTGCGCCGCCGGGTGGCGCTGAAGGTGATCAAGGCGGGGATGGACACCCGCGAGGTCGTGGCGCGCTTCGAGGCCGAGCGCCAGGCGCTGGCCGTGATGGAGCATCCCAACATCGCCAAGGTGCTCGACGGCGGCGTCACCGCCGACGGCCGCCCGTATTTCGTGATGGAACTGGTGAAGGGCGTGCCCATCACCGAGTACTGCGACACGCACAAGCTCTCCACCCGCGAGCGGCTGGCGCTGTTCATCGAGGTCTGCCACGCGGTGCAGCACGCGCACCAGAAGGGCGTGATCCATCGCGACCTGAAGCCGTCCAACGTGCTCGTGATGCTGCAGGACGGCAAACCGGTGCCCAAGGTCATCGACTTCGGGATCGCCAAGGCGCTGTCGCAGTCGCTCACCGAGCGCACGCTGGTGACGCAGGTGGGCCAGGCGGTGGGCACCCCCGCCTACATGAGCCCGGAGCAGGCGGATGCCTCGGCGCTCGACGTGGACACCCGCACCGACGTGTATTCGCTGGGCGTGATGCTGTTCGAGCTGCTCGTGGGCCGGCTGCCGCTCGATCCCACGGAGATCGGATTGCAGGCCTTCATGATGAAGCTGGCGCTGCGCGAGACCACGCCCAGCACGCCGAGCGCCAAACTGGGCACGCTGGGCAACGCCGCGGGCCTCGTGTCGGACTTCCGGCGCACCGAGGTGCGGGCGCTGCGCCGAGAACTGCGCGGCGATCTGGACTGGATCGTCATGAAGGCGCTCGATCCCGACCGCACCCGCCGCTACGAGACGGTGAATGCGTTCGCGGTGGACATCGAGCGGTACCTGAACAACGAGCCGGTCGCGGCGCGGCCCCCGTCCACCTGGTATCGGGTGTCGCGATTCACCCGGCGCCACCGGACCCCGGTGATCGCCGGCGCGGTGGTGGCAGTGGCGCTGGTGGTCGGGCTGTCGGTGGCGGCGATGGGGCTGGTGCAGGCGCGGCGCGCCGAAGCGCTCGCCCGGCGCGAGGCGGAAACGTCGCAGCAGGTGGCGGGCTTTCTCACCGGCCTGTTCCAGGTGTCCGACCCCAGCGAGGCCCGCGGCAACTCGGTGACGGCGCGCGAGATCCTGGATCGCGGCGCCGAGCAGATCCGCACGGGGCTCGCCGGCCAGCCGCTGGTGCAGGCGCAGATGCAGAGCACCATGGGCACGGTGTACCGCGAACTGGGTTTGTATGCGGAGGCGCAGCCGCTGCTCGAGCAGGCGCTGGCCACCCGCCGGCGGGTACTGCCGGCCGGCGACTCGCTGGTCCAGGCCAGCATGCTCGAACTGGCGCGACTGGCGCAGCGCCAGGGGCGGTTCGCGGTGGCCGAATCCCTGTATAAGGAAACACTGACCGAACGGGAGCGGAGCGCCGGTGCGGCATCGCCCACGCTCACGCCGGTGCTGAGCGGGCTTGGGGGGATGTACGTGACCCGGGGGCGGTACGCGGAGGCCGAGTCCCTGCTCACGCGCGCCGTGGACCTGCGGACGGCGGAACACACGCCCGACGATGCGGCCTTCGCGGGGCTGCTGCGCAATCTGGCGTCGGCCGAACTCGCCGATGGGCAGTACGCGGAATCGGAGCCGGTGTTCCGGCGCGCCCTGGCGATGTACGAGCAGGTGTCCGGCAAGGACAGCCCCGAGGTGGGACGCACGCTCAACAACCTGGGGATCGTCTACTACTACCTGAAGCGCTACGACGAGGCCGAGCAGTACTACCTGCGCGCCGAAGCGAACCTCACGCACAATCTCGGCCCGGACCATCGCGACATCGCGTCCATCGACATCAACCTCGGCGAGGTCGACTGGCACCGCGGGCACTACGCCGACGCGGAGGCCCGGCTGCGACACGCCCTGGAGATCCTGCACAAGAACGTGCAGCCGAACCACCCCAGTATCGGCACCGCCGAGTACGATCTGGCCAACGTGCTGCGGGACGAGGGCCGGCCGAAGGAGGCGGAGCCGCACTACCAACAGGCGCTGCGGATTCGCGAGGCGGCGCTGGGGCCGGACTCCAAGGACGTGGCCGACGTGCTCGCCGACTACGCGAAGCTGCTGCGGGCCACGAACCGCGTTCCCGAGGCGGAACGATACCAGGCGCGCGCGGCGGCGATCCGAAAGCGCGGAGAGTAAAGCCCCACCGTCCGCGCATGGAATTTCAACTGCGAGGTCCCTCCGTGCATCGACATCCGTTCGCCCTCGTGCTCATCGGCCTCGCATGCGCCGGCCTGGCGTCCACCGTCCGAGCGCAGGGCGCCGACCTCACGCTCCTCGGCTATCACGCCACGGCGCCGGCGGCCTGGATCGCGCAGACCCCGTCATCGAGGTTCCGTCTGGCGCAGTTCGCCGTGCCCGGATCCGATTCGGCGAACGACGCCGAGGTGGTGGTCTACTTCTTCGGACCCCACGAGGGCGGAACCCCCGAAGCGAACATGCAGCGGTGGCGTGAGCAGTTCTCCGCGCCCGGTGCGCCCGCGCCCCGCGAGTCGGTGAGTCGCGACTCGTCCGGCGGGTTCCCGATCACGATCGCGGAATACCAGGGCACCTACCGGCGCGGAATCGGCGCCGGCTCGGCGGACTCGGTGCGCGCGAATCAGGCGCTCGTGGCGGTGGTGGCCGAGACCCCGCGCGGCACGATGTTCCTGCAGCTCTTCGGCCCCGACTCGGTCGTGGCCGCCGCGCGCGGGGCGTTCCTGCAATTCGTGAAGGAACTGAAATGACGGCCGCAACGCCCGGTCGCGCACCCCACCGGAGGTAGCGCGTGGGGCACTACGCGCGTGCCGCCGAGTACTACGACCTCCTGTACCGCGATCAGAAGGACTATCCCGCGGAGGCCGCGCTGCTGGCCGCGTTGATCCGCGAGGCGAAGCCGCGTGCCAGGTCCATTCTCGACATCGGATGCGGCACCGGGGCGCACGCACGGGCGCTCATCGACGCCGGGTTCGCGGTGGACGGGATCGATCTCGAACCCGCATTCGTCGAGATCGCGCGCAAGAAATGTCCGGAGGGGCGGTTCGAGACCGGAGACATGATGCTCCTCGACGTGCCGGGGCGGTACGACGTGGTCGCCTGCCTCTTCTCGGCGATCGGGTACGTGCGCACCGAATCGGCGCTACGCGCCGCCATCGACGGCATGCGGCGCCACCTGAAGGACGATGGCCTCGTGATCGTGGACCCGTGGTTCGAACCCGGCCAACTCACCGACGGATGGATCGGCACCGTGATCGGGGAGCATGAGGGCGTGAAGGTGTGCCGCATGTCGCGGACGGTGATCGAAGGCGCGGTGTCGCGGCTGGAATTCGAATACCTGATCGGCACGCCGGGCGGGATGGAGCGGCGGTCCGAAGCGCACGAACTGGGGCTGTTCACGCAGGCGCAGATGGAGGCGGCGTTCCGAAACGCCGGGCTCACGGTGGAGCGGCTGCCCGAGGCGCTGCGGATGCGCGGCCTCTACGTGGGCCGGCCGGCCTGACGCGGTCCCGGCCGGCGCGCCCGCGCCGCGCGCGGGCGTGACGAAGCCGTTACACGACGAGGCGCGAGTCTTCCGCCCCCTTTGCGGGCGCGATCGTGCCGCCGTGCGCCGACGGCCGGGAGTGGCTTGCTCGCCGTCCGCCCGGTGTGTAGCGTGCTCTGGGCTCGGCGACCCGCACGTGGCGGGGCCCGCCGTCGGAGCGGGGGCCGGGCCACGGAATGCACCGCGAGGAGCTGATGCACGAACGTCGTATCGCCACGCTGCCGGTGCTGGCAGCGGTTCTTTCGCTGACCCTCTCCGCCTGCAGCGCGAAGACCGGCGCGCTCGGCACTCCCGCCAACCCCATCGTCGTCGCCTTCGAGCCGGCGGGTACCTCGCAGCAGATCACCGCCAGCGGACAGGACCTGCTGGACCTACTGACCAAGGAGACGGGGCTGAGCTTCAAGGGTGTGGTGCCGACCTCGTATGCCGCGCTCACCGAGGCGATGGGATCGGGGAACGCGCAGGTGGGGTGGATGGCGACGTTCAACTACATCCTGGCGCACCAGAAGGGCTACGCCGACGTGGCGCTGATCAGCAAGCGCTTCGGCACCGAGAAGTACGGCGCCGAGTTCCTGGCCAACGTGGCGTCGGGATTCAAGCCGGCCGCCCACATCCCGGCCACCGACGCCGAGCTCCCCACGCTCCTGCAATTCAAGGGTAAGCGGGTGTGCTTCTCCGACGAGCAGTCCACGTCGGGGCACGTGATCCCGCTGATCTTCCTGAAGAAGGCGGGGCTCACCGACGCCGACATTCCCAACCCGGTGTACGCGGGCGGTCACACGCAGGTGGTGGAGGCGCTGTACGACGGCGGAATCTGCGACTACGGCACGGTGTTCGTGGACGCGCGGTCGAACATCGCGGCGGAGCATCCCGACGTGGACAACAAGGTCCAGGTGATCTTCGAGACGCCGGCCCTCATTCCCAACGACAACATGTCGTATGCGCCGGACCTGCCGGCGGAGCTGCGCGACAAGATCACGGCGGCGATGCTGAAGATCGCCGACACCGAGGCGGGCAAGAAGGCGCTCAACGATCTCTACCAGATCGGCGGGCTGGTGAAGGCCAACGACACGGTGTACGACCAATTCCGCTCGTATCTGCAGGCGTCGGGTGTCGATCTCAGCCAGTACGTGAAGTAGCGGCCGATGCTCCGCGTCGAAAAGCTGACCAAGGTCTATCCCAACGGGACGGTGGCGCTCAGGGACGTGAGCTTCACCGTGGAGGACGGCGAGTTCCTGGTCATCATCGGGCTCTCCGGCTCCGGAAAGTCCACCCTCCTGCGGTGCATCAACCGGCTGATCGATCCCACCGAGGGGCGGGTGCTGTGGGACGGGAACGACGTGACGGCGGCGTCGTCGCGGGAGCTGCGGCATCTGCGCCGGCATATCGGGATGGTGTTCCAGCACTTCAACCTGGTGAAGCGCAGCAGCGTGATGGCCAACGTGCTCGCCGGCCGGCTGGGCTACGTGAACCCGTGGGCCAGCCTGCTGGGCCTCTGGTCGCGGGCCGACCGCGAGCGCGCGGCGCGGGCGCTGGAGCGCATGGGACTCGCCAACAAGGCCGGCCGGCGCGCCGACTCCCTGTCGGGGGGACAGCAACAGCGGGTGGGGATCGCGCGCACGCTGATGCAGGAGCCGAAGCTGATCCTGGCCGACGAGCCGGTGGCCTCGCTCGATCCCGTGCTGTCGCACTCCATCCTGCGCCATCTCGAGCAGTTGAACCAGGAAGGCATCACGGTGCTGTGCAGCCTGCACTTTCTGGATCTCGTCCACCGGTACGCCACGCGCGTGATCGCGCTCAAGGACGGGGTGAAGGTGTTCGAGGGGCTGCCGGCCGAAATCGACCGGGCGAAGTTCAAGGAGATCTACGGGGAGGAGGCGCAGGAGGTGCGCGCCTCGACCGTACACGCCACGCCGATATGAGCCGCGACCACCGCGCCGGCGCGCCCGGCCGTTCGCCGCTGGTGGCCGGCGCGCTGTCGCTGGTGCTGCCGGGGGCCGGACAGCTCTACGTGCGCAAGCAGGTCCGCGGCCTGGCCGTGCTGCTCGGCGTGGTGCTCGGCACGCTCACGGTGCTCTGGTACCGCGTACCGGGGTGGTACGCCGTTCCACTGTTCGTGTGGGCGTGGAACGTGTGGGACGCGGTGAGCCTGGCCAACGGACGGCGGCGGTCGTCGCTGCTGCCGGTGGGCGCGCTCCTGCTCATGGGGTACGGCATCGGCTGGCGGGTGACGAAGGTGGATCCGTCGAGCCTGACCCGGAATTCGGGGCGCGCGGCGTCCATCTTGCGGCCCATGCTGCACCCCGACTTCCTGGCCCGGCGGCAGGTGACGAGCGTGGTCTGGGCCCCGGTGGAGGTCCCGTGCGGTCCGCATCCGCCGGCCGCGACCCACACGATGGAAGGCGTGCATGTGGCGGTGACCCCCGACTGCGCCGGGCTGCACGACACGCTCACCGTGCGCGCCACGGGACTCTGGCCCGGCGCGCGCACCGAGATCCAGTGGGCCACGCCCATCGGCAACCGGCTGGCGCTGGGCAAGGACTTCGCCGCGTCGCGCTACGCGACCACCGACTCCACCGGCACGCTGACGGCCACCATTCAGGTTCCCCCGAACGCGCTGTCGGCGGCGCCCGACCCCACGCTCCCGCTCGAGCACCGCGTGTACCTGACGCAGGCGCGGCCCGAGCCGGGGTACCGGCTGTCGGTGAACGGCGGCTACGTGATGCAGGGCATCATCCAGACGCTGTTCCTGGCGTTGATGTCGACGACCATCGGCGCGCTGCTCGCCATTCCCGTCAGCTTCCTGGCGGCGCGCAACCTGATGGGCACGCGGCGGTGGACGCTCGGCGTGTACGTGGCCACGCGGACGGTGCTGAACGTCGTGCGGTCCATCGAGCCGATGATCATCGCCATCGTGGCGGTGGTGATCGTAGGGCTGGGGCCGTTTGCCGGCGTCATCGCGATCACCATGCACACCGTGGCCGCGCTGGGGAAGCTGTACTCCGAGGTGATCGAGGGGATCGACCCCGGGCCGCTCGAGGCGATCCGCGCGACGGGCGGGAACTGGGCGCAGATGGTGCGCTACGCGGTGATCCCGCAGGTGGTGCCGGCATTCGCGTCGTTCACGCTGTTCCGCTGGGACATCAACGTGCGCACGTCCACGATCATCGGCTTCGTGGGCGGTGGCGGCATCGGCTTCTTCCTCTACCAGTGGATCATCAAGGGCGATTTTCGCGCCGTGAGTTCATCGTTCATCGCGATCGCGGTGATCGTCGTGCTGCTGGATTTCGTGAGCGCGCGCATCCGCGCGCGGCTGGTGTAGCGTGCCCGGACGCGTTCCCGGCATCCGGCGGTGGTTCGTCACCGGCTTTCTGGTGGTGCTCGCCGCGGCGGCCTACACGGTGGGCTACCGCGAAACGGAGATCGATCCGGGCAAGCTCATCCGGTCGCTGCCCAAGAGCCGGCAGATTCTCGGCGATCTGGTGCATCCCGACGTGGTCACGCACCGCACGCAGACGGCCACGTTCGACCTCGCGTTCCCGGTGCCCTGCGGATCGGCGCCGCCGGCGCCGGCGGCCGGGTCCGGCGCGCGGATCGCGACCAACGTGGCCTGCGCCAATCCCGGCGACACGGTCACCGTCACCGGCACGGGGCTGGAGGCGCACGCCCAGGTGAAGTTGCAGTGGCGGCTGCCCAACGGCGGCGCGCTGTTCTCGGCGCTGGCCAGCACCAATGGGGAGGGGGCGTTCACGGCGAAGATGCAGGCGCGTCCCGCCAACGTCACGCAGGGCGGCGTGCCGAGCCGGCTGGAGGCGATCGCGACGATTCCGGTGGGCGGGGTGCGTGCCAGCCAGGCGCTGAAGGACGTGATCAACAACATCGTGGTGACGATCTTCATGGCGCTGCTGGCCACCACGGCGGGCACGTTGATCGCCGCGCCGGTGAGCTTCCTGGCGGCGCGGAACATCATGGGGCGCCGCCGCGCGGGGCGGGTCACCTACGCGGTGGTGCGGGCCGTGCTCAACGTGACGCGGTCGTACGACTCGCTCGTGCTGGCCACGGTGTTCGCGCTCTGGGTGGGGTTCGGCCCATTTGCCGGTATGCTGGCGTTGACCGTGGTGACCGTGGCGTCGCTCGGCAAGCTGTTCTCGGAGGCGGTGGAGGGCATCGACCAGGGTCCGCTCGATGCGCTGGCCGCCACCGGGGCGCGTCCCATCGAAGTGGTGCGCTACGCGGTGGTGCCGCAGGTGATTCCCGACTTCGTGTCGTTCATCATCTACCATTGGGACATCAACGTCCGCATCAGCACGATTCTGGGTTTCGTGGGCGGGGGCGGCATCGGCTACTACCTGAGCCAGCGGCTCAACGTGCTGGAGTACCGGAAAGTGGGCACGGCCATCTGGGCGATCGTGCTGGTGGTGTGGGCCATGGACTTTCTGAGCGCGGAAGTGCGCAAGCGCTTCACCTGAGGGGCGCCGCCGGCGCCGGATGTTCCGCCGGTGCGGCCCGGCGGTCGCCGATTCGTTACAATGAGGACCATGGCGGTCCCGAATTGGAACCGTAGCTTGCGTGCTTAGGTAGTTACATGAGCATCTAGTTACATAACGCGACTGCCGATTCGTTCACCGTGGGGGAAATCGTGATGAAGATGCGCCCGTTCCTGCTCGCCCTGGCCGCCGCCGCCGGCCTCGCGTCCACCGCCGCAGCGCAGCAGCCGGCGGGGTTCTGGTCCACACCGGCCATCAAGGGCATCGGCCCCGTGCACGTCTGGCCGCAGGCGGTGCTCCGTCCCGACGCGAACACCACGTACAAGGCGGTGTTCGACGTGACCAAGCCGGCGCCGTCCAACGACAAGATGAATCCGGGGCTCGACCACATCGCGCGCACCGTCAACGTATTCGCGGCCGCCGGCATTCCGACCAGCCACCTCCAATTCGCCGTGATCATTCATGGCCCCGCGACGCCGATCGTGCTGAGCGACAAGGAATACGAGGCCAAGTTCGGACATCCGAACCCCAACACCGGGGTGATCGAGGCGCTCACCAAGGCGGGCGTCAAGGTGATGGTGTGCGGGAACGCGCTGGGCGACATGCAGTTCACGCCGGCCCAGGTGAACGGCAACATCAAGGTGGCGCTGTCGGCGCTCTCCACGCTGATCATCCTGCAGGATCAGGGCTACGCGCTGCTTACCATGTAGGTGACGGCGCGGGCGCCGGGGGCCGCATCGCGCGGCCCCCCGGCGCGCGTCCTCCAGTCATCGTCCGAACGAGGAGTCATCATGAGCCGGCACCGCATCTTCCAGCTGGCCGCGCTGTGTGGCGCGCTGGGCACGCTGGGCGGCTGCACCGGGCAGCCCGCCGAGACCGCCAGGACGGCGCCGCCGGCGTCGAGCCGCGACCAGGCCGTCTATCCGCCCTGGTCGGGTGGCGAGAACAACCCCGCCCTCGAGAAGGGCCTCGACTTCACCGTGCCCGAGGTCGACAACCTGCCGGACTTCCACGGCAGTCTGAACGATCCGAAGCTCGTGATCTTCGTGGGCGGGAACTACTTCTTCGCGATGGCGCCGCTGGTGAAGGCGTTCGAGGCGCAGCACGCCGAGCTGAAGGGGCGCATCTACTCCATCACGATCCCGCCGGGCCTGCTCATCAAGATGATGGAGTCGGGCAACACGATCACCGTGGGCAACATGACGTGGACGGTGGCGCCCGACGTGTTCGCGGCGGGACTGAAGAAGGTGGACGAGCAGATCGCCGCCGGGAAGCTCGTGGGGCCCGCGATGCCCTACGTGACCAACGACCTCACGATCATGGTGCCCAAGGGCAATCCGGCCGGCATCACGTCGGTGGCCGACTTCGCCAAGCCGGGCGTCCGGCTGGTGATGCCCAACCCGGCGTGGGAGGGCATCGCGCGCCAGGTGCAGGCGACGCTGGTCAAGGTGGGGGGCGATTCGCTCAAGACGCTGGTGTACGAGACGAAGGTCAGGGACGGGAGCACGATCCTGACGCAGATTCATCACCGGCAGTCGCCGCTGTTCCTGATGCAGGGGCGGGCGGACGCGGGAATCACCTGGAAATCGGAGGCGATCTTCCAGGAGGAGGCCGGGCACCCGATCTCGCACGTGGACATTCCCGCCGCCGACAACACGACGGCCGTGTACGCGGCGGCCGTGGTCAAGGGCGCGCCGCATCCGGCGGCGGCCAAGGCCTGGCTCGCGTTCCTGCGCTCGCCCCAGGCGCTCGCCATATTCGAACGGTACGGCTTCAAGCCGGCGCCCGCCGACGCGAAGTAGCGGCGTTCATCGGAGCGTCGGCGGCAGCGAACGGAGGTCGAGGAATGGTCAAGGACGGTTGGCGTTGCCGCGGCACCATGCTGGCCGCGGCGATCGCGATCATCGCATCGATGCCGCGGACCGGTGCCGCGCAGGCGACGCCGGCGCAGCCGGTGAACGCGGCCACGATCGTCGCCCAGGGCAACGGGCGCGGGGCGCCCGCCTGCATCAGCTGCCACGGGGCGCAGATGCTCGGCAACGCGGTGGGCGGCATTCCGCGGGTGGCCGGGGTGGCCGCCGGCTACCTCGAGGCGCAACTGGACGCGCTGGCGAGCGGCGCGCGGAAGAACGCGATCATGCTGCCGGTGGCATCGTCGCTGTCCGCTGCCGAGCGGCATGCCCTGGCCGAATACCTGAGCAAGCTGCCGGTGCCGGCGTCGCTGCCCGCGGCGGCCGACGGCGCCGCGCTCGCGCCGGCAACCCCGGCGCTGGCGAAGCTGGGTGAACTGCTGGCCACGCGCGGCGAGTGGTCGCGCGGGCTCCCCGGCTGCGATCAGTGCCACGCACCGGGCGGCGTGGGCGTGGGCACTGCCTTTCCCCCGCTGGCCGGTCAATCGTCGCTCTATCTCACCAATCAGCTCGACGCCTGGAAGCAGGGCACCCGCCCCGGCGGCCCGTTGGGCCTGATGTCGGCCATCGCCAAGCGGATGACCGATGCCGACATCGCCGCGGCCGCGGCATACTACGCCGCGCAGCCGCCCACGCCCATGGCATCGGGCAGGAGCCGGCCATGAAGACGGGAACCGCGATCACACTCGCCGCGGCCGCGGCCATCGTCGCCGGCGGGCTCTCGTACCGGTTCGCGCGATCCAGCGCTCGCGCGAACGACCGCGCCGGAAGCGGTCTCGTCGGCGGCCCCCACCGGCGCATTCGTGCCGCCGCCTGATTCGGCCATCCCGAACGACGAGTTCGGCAAGATGGTGCGCCTCGGGCAGCAGATCTTCCTGCGCACGGGCACGTACGCGCCGCAGTACACGGGCAATGCGCTGAGCTGCAGCAACTGCCACATCGATGCCGGCCGCCTGGCGCACTCCGCGCCGCTCTGGGCGGCCTACGTGAGCTATCCGGCGTACCGCAGCAAGAACAAGCACGTGAATACGTTCGAGGAGCGCATGCAGGGCTGCTTCCGGTTCAGCATGAACGGCAAGGCGCCGCCGCTGGGCGATTCGGTGCTCGTGGCGCTGGAGAGCTATGCGTACTGGCTGGCCACCGGCGCGCCGGTGAACGAGCCGATCGCGGGGCGCAGCTATCCCAAGCTGCCCAAGCCGGCGCAAGCGCCCGACTACGCGCGGGGCGAGCAGGTGTTCGCGCAGCACTGCGCGGTGTGCCACGGCGCCGACGGACAGGGGCAGCGGGCCGCGGGCGCGCAGGTGTTTCCGCCGCTGTGGGGACCGGAGTCGTTCAACTGGGGCGCGGGGATGGGCGACGTGGACAAGGCGGCGGGGTTCGTGAAGGCGAACATGCCGCTCGGACTCGGGAACACGCTGAGCGATCAGGACGCCTGGGACGTGGCGCTGTTCGTGGACAGCCACGAACGACCGCAGGACCCGCGCTTTGCCGGCAGCGTACAGCAGACCCGCGCGAAGTACCACGACTCGGCCAATTCCATGTACGGCAAGACGGTCAACGGCGTGCTGCTGGGTCAGCATTCCGTGGCGTCCGGCGGGAGCACGCGCACCGCACGGCCGAGGTAGCGCGCGGTGCTGGGACCGCGGGTGCGTGGCCGCCTGAATGCGTGGGGGCTGGCGGCGCTCGACGGGTACATGCACTGGAAGTTCGGCGCGCTCAAGCGCGAGCTGTTCCGCGACCCGCCGGCCGTGGCCGTCGAGTTGGGCTCCGGCTCGGGAACCAACCTCCGCTATCTCCCGCGGGGGCTCCGACTCGTCGCGGTGGAACCCAACGAACAGACCCACCCCATGCTGCGCCGGCGCGCGGCCAGGCGGGGCATCGAACTCGAACTGCACGCCGAGTGGGCCGAGCAGATCGACCTGGCGTCCGACTCGGTGGACTACGTGTTCTGCTCGCTGGTGCTCTGCTCGGTGCGCGATCCGGCGCAGGTGATCGCCGAGGTGAAGCGCGTGCTCAGGCCGGGGGGCCGCTTCGTGTGCATCGAACACGTCGAGGCGCCGGAAGGCACGCGCGCGCGCCGATTGCAGCATTGGATCCGCCGCCCCTGGTTCCGGGTGTTCGACGGGTGCGACGTCTGCCGGGATACGGGCAGGTCGCTGCGCTCGGCGGGGTTCAGCCGCACCGACGTGCAGCCGATGGTGATGCGGACGTTCGCGCTGCCGATCAGGCACCAGATCCGGGCGGTGTGCGTGAAGTGAGTGCGGGCGCGGATACGCCAAGGGGGCGGGAACGGGGGCGCGGGCCGGATGGCGCGTCCCGCGCGGCGGTGGCAGATTGCGTCGACCGGCCCGCGGCGTGCGCGGAGTGCCGGCCGTCCCGAACCGACCCGACATGCGCGTCCTGAAGAATCTCTTCGACAACAACCGCGCGTGGGCCGCCGACATGACCCGGCAGGACCCGCGATTCTTCGAACGGCTCTCGAGCCAGCAGTCGCCGCCGTATCTGTGGATCGGCTGTTCCGACAGCCGCGTACCCGCCAACCAGATCGTGGGGCTGCTGCCGGGCGAGATGTTCGTGCACCGCAACGTGGCCAACGTGGTGGTGCATGCCGATCTCAACTGCCTGTCCACAATCCAGTTCGCAGTGGAAGTGCTGCGCGTGGGGCACGTGATCGTGTGCGGGCACTACGGGTGCGGCGGCGTGCTGGCGGCGCTGCGCGACGAGAAGCACGGGCTGGTGGACAACTGGCTGCGCCACGTGCAGGACGTGCGGCGCAAGCATCAGGCGCAGCTCGACCCGCTGCCCGACGAGAAGGCGCGGCACGACCGGCTGTGCGAACTGAACGTGATCGAGCAGGTGGTGAACGTGGCGCAGACCACGGTGGTGCGCGACGCGTGGGCGCGCGGGCAGTCGCTGGCCGTGCACGGCTGGGTCTACGGGCTCCAGGATGGTCTGCTGCACGACCTGGACGTGTGCGTCACGGCGGAGGACGAGGTGGCGGCGTGTGCGCGGGCGGCGCGGCGGGGTTCGTGAGCACCGGGGAGGTTCCGGGATGACGGACTTGGTGACGTTGCGAGCGGCGACGCTCGCCGACGCGGCGCGAATGGCGGAGCTGAGCGGAACCCTGGGTTATCCCAACGAAGCGGCCGATCTTGCCGCGCGCCTGTCGCGGCTGCTGCCGCGCGACGGCGAGTTGGTGCTCGTGGCGGAAGTACCCCCGGGTCGCGTCGTTGGTTGGGCCTATGCCGTCCAACGCGAATCGCTGGAAGCGCCCGCCCGGTGCGAACTGCTGGGACTCGTCGTGGATGCCGGCGCCCGTCGCCGGGGCGTGGGACGGCAGCTGGTGCGCGCGGTGGAAGAGTGGGCTGCCGGGCGCGGCCTCGACCGCATGGTCGTGCGGAGCAACGTGGCCCGGCCGGAATCCCACCCGTTCTACGAGGGAATCGGCTACGAGCGGGTGAAGACCCAGCACACTTACAGCAAACCGCTGACGGCGCGCGATCCGTGAGCACCCGCCTCGCCCTGCTCCGCGGAATCAACGTCGGCGGCAACCGCAAGATCGCGATGGCCGACCTGCGCGCGTTCTTCGAAGGGCTCGGCTTCACGGGCGTGAAGACGCTGCTCCAGACCGGCAACGTGCTGTTCGACGACAAGCGTTCTCCAGCCAGGCTGGAAGCAACGCTGGAGCGCGAAGCGGCGGCACGCCTCGGGCTCACGACCGACTTCCACGTTCGCACCGACCGCGAATGGCGCGACGTCGTGGCCGCGAACCCGTTTCCCCGGGAGGCGGAGCGCGATCCCGCGCACCTCGTGGTCGTCTGTCTCAGGGACGCCGTCACGCCGGCGCGGGTGAAGGCGCTGCGCGCGGCCATTCGGGGCCCCGAGCGGATGGAGGCAGTGGGCCGCCACGCGTACATCGTGTACCCGGCGGGGATCGGCACGTCCAAGCTCACCGCGGCGGTGATCGACGCGAAGCTCGCCACGCGCGGGACGGCGCGTAACTGGAACACGGTGCGGAAGTTGGAGGCGCTGCTCGGCGGGTAGCTGCCGACTGCCGAACGCCGACGGTTGACTGCCAACCGCCGACCGGGCTCTGGACGCCGGTCGGTCCTCCGTCGATGTTGAGATACGGTCCCCTCAACCGTGGAGCTGCGCATGACGGCGACCTTCGGCGACGTGATGTCGATCATCGGGCTCGTTCTCGACAGCATGGGCGTGGCGCTGGTAGCGCTCGGGGCGGTCTATGCGCTGCTCCGGGCCCTGCGACCCAGCTCCAACCAGGCCACCGACCGCTACCGCGCCCTGCGCGTGGACCTGGGCCGCGCCATCCTGCTCGGCCTCGAGTTCCTCATCGCCGGCGACATCATCCGCAGCGTGGTCGTGGCCCCGAACTTCACCAACGTGGCGGTACTCGGGCTGATCGTGCTCGTACGCACGTTCCTGAGCATGACGCTGCAACTCGAAGTGGAGGGGCGCTGGCCCTGGCAGCGGCGAGTGGAAGGCGGGTCGCCGGCCGCCTGACCGGTAGTATGGAATTGGCGTCCCGGCGGCTGCATGTTATGCCGGTCGCACGCGCGCCGCGCTCATCGCGGTTCCCCCCCGCACGCCGCTCCTTTTCCGGTGTCCCATGAATACCCGTCGCCAGTTCCTCATCCAGGCACCCATCGGGCTGCTCGGCGTGCTCGCCGCCTGCCGCGGCGAGGAGCCGCAGTCCGCCACGGCCAACCAGTCCACGCCCGGCGCGCCGACCGCGTTCAACACGGCGCCGCCCGTGGGCCCCGAGGTCACGCCCGCCACCTTTGCCGAGGCGGAGAAGCTGGAACAGGTGACGATGACCGCCGCCCAGCGCGAGATGGCGTCCAAGAGCTGGCGTACCTCCATGGCGGCACTGCTCGAACGGCGCACGGGACCGCGCAAGATCGCGCTCGAGGAGACCCTCGCGCCGGCCACGGTGTGGAATCCGATCCTGCCCGGCGAGACGGTGGGGCCGGCCCGCGACCGGTTCGTGCGCACCACCGGCAATGCGGAACCGCTGCCGACGAACGACGAGGACATCGCCTACGCGCCGGCGCACCAGCTCTCGCGCTGGATCCAGTCGCGCAAGCTCAGCTCCGAACGGCTCACGGGCATCTACCTGGACCGCATCAAGCGGCTGAACCCCAAGGTCAACGCGATCATCACGCTCACCGAAGACCGCGCACGCGCGCGAGCCAGGCAGGCCGACGCCGAGATCGCCGCCGGCAAGTACCGCGGACCCCTGCACGGCATCCCGTATGGGGTGAAGGATCTGATGGACACGGCCGGCATCAAGACCACCTACGGCGCCGAGCCGTTCAAGGATCGCGTGCCCACCGACGACTCGGCGGTGGTGCGCCGCCTGAACGACGCGGGCGCCGTGATGGTGGCCAAGCTGAGCATGGGTGCGCTGGCGCTCAACGACATCTGGTTCGGCGGGCAGACCATGAACCCGTGGCTGCTGCAGGAGGGCGCCTCGGGGTCGAGCGCCGGACCGGGCGCGGCCACGGCGGCGGCATTCGTCGGCTTCTCGGTGGGCAGCGAGACCGGCGGCAGCATCATCAGCCCGAGCATGCGCTGCGGCGTGACGGGGCTGCGGCCCACCTACGGCCGCGTGCCACGCACCGGCGCCATGACGCTCTGCTGGACGCTCGACAAGCTCGGGCCGATGACGCGAAGCGTGGAGGACGCGATGCTCGTGCTCCATGCCATCACCGGGCCAGACGCGGGCGACGTGGCGAGCCTGCCGAGCAAGCTGGACTTCGATGCCAATGCGAGCATCAAGGGGCTCAAGGTGGGCTACTTCCCGGCGTGGATGAAGGAGGAGCCGGCCACCGACGTGGACCGCGCGGCGCTCGACATGATCGGCAAGCTCGGGATGGTGCCGACGCCTGTGGAGATTCCCGACTGGCCGTACGACTCGCTCAACCTGATGCTGTTTGCCGAAGCGGCGGCGGCATTCGAGGAACTCACCCTCAGCGGCAAGGCCGACACGATGCGGGTGCAGGTGCCCGACGCCTGGCCGAATCTGTTCCGCGAGTCACGCTTCCTGTCGGCGGTGGATTTCGTGCAGGCCGACCGGCTGCGCCGCAAGGTGGCCGGGATGATGCGGGAACTGATGGCGAAGGTCGATCTGCTGCTGGTGCCATCGCTGCGCGACGAGATGCTGGTGATCACCAACAACACGGGGCAGCCGTCGGTCACGCTGCGCACGGGATTCGTGGAGGTGTCGGAGGCGCGGAGCGATTGGGCACCCGATCCGGCGCATCCGCTGCCCAAGTTCAATCCGCCGCGGCGCGTTCCGCACGGCGTCACGCTCATCGGCCGCCTGTTCGACGAGGGCACGATCGCGCGCGTGGGGCTGGCCATGGAGCGGCAGGCGAACGTGATGGGCGAGCGGCCGGCGGGATTCTGACGTGGCCGGTCGCGACCACGTGTTCCGTGCGACCACGATCATCCCGCGGTCCATCGACGAGGTCTTTCCCTTCTTCGCGGCGGCGGAGAATCTCGAGGTCATCACGCCGCCCGAGTTGGGGTTCGAGATCCTGACGCCGGCACCGATCGAGATCGCCGAGGGCACGATCATCGACTACCGGCTGCGGCTGTTCGGGTTGGCGTTCCGGTGGCGCACGCGTATCGCGCGATGGGACCCGCCGCATCAGTTCGTGGACGAACAGCTCAAGGGGCCGTACCGGAAGTGGGTGCACACCCACACGTTTCGCGAGGTGGAGGGCGGCACCGAGATGACCGACGAGGTGCGCTACCGGCTGCCGCTGCCGCCCTTCGGCGACATCGGCTATCCGGTGGTGCGGCTGCAGGTGAAGCGGATCTTCGCCTACCGCGGGCGCCAGCTCGACCGGCTGCTGGCGCCCACGGGGGGCTAGCGCTCGATCACCTCGTCGATCCCGACGTCGGCGTACTGCCCGCCCCTGGTCTGGTGCACGTGCACGGCCAGCGTGTTGGTGCCGGCGCGCAGCGCGGCCACCGCCGCCGAGTCGAAGGGAAGGCGAACGTAGCCCGAGCTGTATCCGGTAAGATGCGCCACGAGCACGCCGTTCAGGTAGATGTCGGCGTCCTCGTCATGGTTGACGTTCCAGTGCGGGTTCGCGAGCGACGCCGACGCCAGATCGAACGTCCGCCGCATCCAGATGTCCGACGTGTTCCAGGTGGTGCGCACCACGGCGCCCGGCGTGTCCTTGGTGCCGAAGCCCGCCTGGCCCTGCGGCCACGCGGCGTCGTCGAACGCCGGCTGCATCCAACCGGCGGCGGGCTGCGCGGTGGTGTAGCGCCACACGTGCGCCGAGTCCACGGAGGTGGGGACGGCCGCGCGCACCGTGGGCATGGGTCCGAACAGCCGCGCCGCTTCGGCCGACGCCTGCGGAATCGACTGCTTCACGATGGCGCGGTCGTACGTCATCAGTCCGTTGACCTCGACCTCGACGTCGGTGGTCTGCGTGTACACCGCTGCGGCGAGGCCCTGTGCTTCGAGCAGGCGCAGTTGGTCGAGCAGCCCGGCGTATGCGGCGCGCAGGGCGATCGTATCGGGGAAGGTGCGATAGCCCCAGTTGTTCTTGGGCAGCCAGGTGTGCCCTTCGAGCGGGAGTCCGAGTCCGCCGAATTCGCCGAGCACGGCGGCGCGGACCTTCTCGGTCTTCGGCATTCCGGGGCCGGGATACACATGCACGTCCACCACGTCGCCCACGCCCTTGTCGGTCCAGCCGGTGGCGTTGTCCACGAGCCGCGTGGGATCGTACTGCTTGATCCAGGCTACGATGCGCTGGGTGTCGAACTGTCCCCACCCCTCGTTGAAGGGCACCCACATCACGATCGACGGATGGTCGCGGAGCGCGGCGATCATGTGATGCAACTCGGTCTGGAACTCGGCCTGCGCGGCCGGCGTCTTGTTCTCGCCGCTCGGCATGTCCTGCCACACGAGCACGCCGATGCTGTCGGCCAGGTGGTACCAGCGCGCCGGCTCCACCTTCACGTGCTTGCGGATCATGTTGAATCCGAGGCGTTTGGTCATGACGATGTCGTTGCGCATCGCGGCCTCGGTGGGCGGCGTGTACAACCCGTCGGGCCACCACCCCTGGTCGAGCGGTCCGTATTCGAACAGCGGCTTGTTGTTGAGAAAGAGCCGCCGGTAGCCGTCGGGGGCGGTGCCGACCGAGATCTTCCGCATGCCGAAGTAGCTGCCCACGGCGTCGCCGCTGGAGAGCGAGATGCGGAGCTGGTACAGGTAGGGGTCGTCGGGCGACCAGAGGTGTGCGTTGCGGATCCGGAGGACCACCGGGCGGCCGACGGGCGCCGAGCCCGACGCGACCACGGTGCGGCCGGCCAGCGCGCTCACGCGGACCGTCGTGCCGGCGGCGGCTCCCTCGACGTCCGACTGCACGGTCACCGTACCGGCGTCGATGTCGGGCGTGGCGAGCACGCTGGTGACGTGCGCCTGAGGCACCGGTTCCAGCCACACCGTCTGCCAGATGCCGGTGACGGCGCTGTACCAGATGGAGTGAGGGTGCAGTACCTGCTTGCCGCGCGGCTGTTCGCCGCGGTCGGTGGGGTCCCAGACGCCGACGACGAGCTGCTGCGGGCCGTCGCCGTGCACGGCGTCGGTGACGTCGAAGGTGAACGGGTCGTAGCCGCCGCGGTGTTCGCCGACCTTCGTCCCGTTCACCCAGACGGTGGCGTCCCAGTCCACGGCGCCGAAGTGCAACAGCAGGCGGCCGTTGCGCGGGAGGGCCGGCGGCGTGAAGGTGCGGTGATACCAGAGGCGTTGCGAGTCGGTGACCGCGCGCTCCACTCCGCCGAGTTGCGACTGCACCGCGAACGGCACGAGGATCTCCCCGTCCCAGTGCGTGGGGGTGGGGGCGCCGCTGTCGGTGATGGCGTAGTCCCACTTGCCGTTGAGGTTGGTCCAGACGGCGCGCGCGAGCTGTGGGCGCGGGTAGTCGGGCCAGACGCGCTTGGCGGTGACGTCCCGGAACCAGCGGGTGCGGATGTGGGTGGGCGTCTGGGCCGACGCGGGGGCGGCCGGGCAGAGCATCGCGGCCGCGATCAGGGTGGCGAGGGCGGAACACACACGCACACTGCGCCGGAGTATCGGAGTATTGGGCACACGGTAACTTGGAACCCGCCACCGGATCGCGGAAGTGGACCGGGTGGGCGCGGATCCCGGCTAGCCGCGACGAGGGGGATGGGGGACGCGTCCCGTTCGGCTCAGCCGGTTGGGTGTCTACGCAGGGGATACGAACTTAACGGAAACAGCCACGGACCGCAACGGAATTTCTGGTGGGGTTTTGGCGCCGAGCGCCGATGCGCGAGGGGCAGGGCTCAGTGCACGAGTGGTGGCCCCGCGACCTCCCAAGCAATCCGTTCGGTCCGTTCTCGTCCGTTCGATCCGTATCCAATCTCCTTGAGCCCTTCCTTGCAGACCGGCACGGTCGGCGCAGCGAGCTCGCCGGGTGTCGCCCGGTCCACGATCCCGGAGGGGGAGACCGGGCGCCTATCCCCCCGCGATCGCCCCGATCACGAGATACGGCTCCTTGCCGTCCACGACTTCCTGCGGCAGCGGATCGTCGGGTGACCCGTACGACAGATCGTCCTCACAGGCATAGAAGCGGATGAAGGGCCGCCGCTTCTGCGTGTCGTGGTCGCGGATGGCGCCGCGCAGCATCGGATAGCGCGCCTCGACGGCGTCGAGCACGGTGCGCTGCGTCACCGGGCCCGACACGTCGAAGGTGAGTTCGCCGGCGCGGTCGATCTTGGCCAGCCGGTACAGCGCCGCCGGCAGTACGACGCGGATCATTGCAGCGTCTGCACCTCGACCGACAGCACGGCCGGCAGGTCGCGGACGATTGCCTTCCACGTGTCGCCGCCGTCGGCCGACGCATACACCTGGCCGCCGGTGGTGCCGAAGTACACACCGCAGTCGTCGAGCGAATCCACCGCCATCGCGTCGCGCAGCACGTTCACGTAGCAGTTCCGCTGCGGCAGTCCCTTGCTGAGTGGTTCCCACTCGTTGCCGCCGGTCCGGCTGCGATAGACCCGCAGCTTGCCGTTGGGCACGAAGTGCTCCGAGTCGCTCTTGATGGGGAGCACGTACACCGTCTCGGGCTCGTGCGCGTGCACGTCCACCACGAATCCGAAATCGGTGGGCAGGTTGCCGCTGATCTCGTGCCACTGATCGCCGGCGTTGTCGCTGCGCATCACGTCCCAGTGCTTCTGCATGTACAGCGTGTTCGGTTTGGACTTGTGGAAGGCGATGCGGTGCACGCAGTGCCCGATCTCGGCGGTGGGGTCGGGCATGAAGTTCGACACCAATCCCTTGGTGATCGGCTTCCACGACTTGCCCCGGTCGTCGGTGCGGAAGGCGCCGGCCGCCGAGATGGCGATGTACATCCGGTCGTGATTGGTCGGGTCGATGAGAATCGTGTGCAGGCACATGCCGCCGGCGCCGGGCGCCCAGCGCGGGCCCGTGCCGTGGCCGCGGAGGCCGGACAATTCGTGCCAGCTCTTGCCGCCGTCGTTGGATTCGAACATCGCCGCGTCCTCGACGCCGGCGTACACCGTGTCGGGGTCGCTGAGCGAGGGCTCGAGGTGCCAGACGCGCTTGAATTCCCACGGGTGCGGCGTGCCGTCGTACCACTGGTGCGTACCGGGCACGCCGTCGTAGGTGAACTTGTTGTCCACCGCATTCCAGGTCTTGCCGCCGTCGTCGGAGCGCTGGATCTGCTGTCCGAACCAGCCGCTGGACTGCGAGGCGTAGATGCGGTCGGGGTCCACCGGCGACCCCTTCAGGTGGTACATCTCCCAGCCCGCGAAATGCGGCTTGCTCACCTTCCATTTGTCGCGCTTGCCGTCTGCGGTCAGAATGAACGCACCCTTGCGCGTGCCCACCAACACCCGGACTCCGCTCATCGGCTTCCCCCGTGTTGAAATGCCGGCGGACACAATACCAGACGCCGGGACTCTTGTCGATCCTCCGGGGACTCACGGAGGGGCGTCGCGGCTTCGGCCCGTCCCCGGACGTCGAGGGGGCGGCCACCGGATTTCCGGCGGCCGCCCCCTCGCACGGCCAGGTCGCCCCCTGACGCGCCGCTATTTCTTACGGGCCGCGTCGCGGAACACCATCCCCTGACCCTCGTACCCGAACTTCACGTTCGCGCTCTTCTCGATGGCGCTGATGGCGTCCGTCGCCGACGACATCGACGCCTGCATCGTGACCGGGCGCGAGAGCAGCGTGGTATCGAGCACCACGATCTTGGTGCCGTACCACTCGCGGAGCTGGTCCACCGCGTCCTTGAGCGTGCGGTTGGCGATGGACACCGTGTCGTCCACCCAGGTGCTGGCCTCGAGAAACTGACCGGGGGTCGCGTCGCCTACCGTGCCGTCGTGCGCGATGTGCAGCGCCGCGCCGGCCGCCAGCGCGCGCCACACCTTGCCGATGCGCAGCGAGTCCGCGTCGCCCTTGGCGATCAACGTGAGCGACGAATCGTCGTCATAGGTGCGGATGAGGAGCGTGCCGTTCGGGGCGTTGACCACCGTGTTGAACGTGCGGACCTGGAACGGTTCCTTCTGTCCCGGGGCCACGGTGATCTGGGCGATGCCGTCCAGCTGGATCACGCGCATCTTGTCGCCGCTGAATCCGTCGGCCACCACCACCTTCGAATCCGGACCCATCTTCACCGTGCTGCCGTCGGTGAGGGTAACTCCGGCGAGCTGGTTGTCCCTGGTCTGGTGCGCTTTGGTCTCGTTGGCCTTGAGCGCGGTGATGATGCCGCCCTCCTCGCCGAGCCGGTTGAGGTACTTGGAAATGCCGAACGCGGCGCCGATGGCGGCGATGATGATGATCGCCGGGATGAGGTAGTTGCGCCGCTTGGCCAGCCCCTTCACGTGCGAGGCGGCTTCGTGGCGCGACGCCTCCTTCATCGCGCCGGCGGTCGCCTCGCGATCGGGATGCAGGGTGCGATGGACGCGATCCCACGACTGGTCGACGTCCACGGTCGGCTCGGCGTGCGCGGCGGCGTGCTTGCCGCCGGCGCCGAAGTGGTGCGCGCTGGCGCGACGCGCCAATTCACGTGCCGCCGCGTGAGGAACTTCCGCTGCGAAAAAGGCGTCCAACTCCTTCACCGACTTGAACTCGGCCCGTTGATCCCAGGCGCGCAGAAACAATGCCTCGACGATGCGCGGTGCCGCGGACGCCGCGTCCTTCAGATGCGTCTTCGCCATTTCGGCGAGACTCGTGTAGCGTTCACGAAACAGGCGTTCCAAAGCCTGTTCATCCTTCAGAGGCGCGCCCGCGGGGGTGTCAGGTCCGAGCGGTGGTGAGGTTGACGGCATGAAACCTCCTGACCTGATTGTTTGCCTTACTATGGTCGTCGGACCGTGGGTACGGAAGAGGCCCGCGAACCAGAGGATTTCCCACCAAAATGAAAGCGAGTCTACGGTGAGCGGATTCTACTTCGGGTGGCGGCGAATGGCCAACCAATTGCGGAGCAATGGGGTCGGCATTGTGGGGCTTCTCTCGGCGGCGCTCTTCCTGGCCGCGGCCTCCCCGGCGGGCGCCCAGACGCATGCCGCGCCGGCGCTCGAACCGGCGGCAACGCGGGCCGTGGGGCGTCCGGTGCCGGGTCCGGTGTTCGAGTCGCCGGGGTTCACGCGGGCCGTGCAGCGCGGAACGCGCACGCGCACGGGGAATCCCGGGCCCAACTACTGGGTGCAGCATCCGCGGTACTCCATCGACGTCGCACTGGATGTGGGGCGCAACCGCGTCTCGGGACGCGAGACGGTGGTGTACGTGAACCGGTCGCCCGACTCGCTGCGCATGATCCCGGTGTACCTGCGGCAGAACGTCTTCGCACCGGGCACGCCGCGTCGCCAGCCGGTGCCGATCACCGGCGGCGTCCATCTGGCGCGGGTGACGGTGAACGGCCGCGGGATCACGGCGCAGACCGGGCTCAATCCGGCGATGCCGATCACCGCCTCGCCGCGAAACCCACCGGCGCCGGGCCAGTACGTGGTGGACGGCACGGTGATGTGGATTCCGCTGGCCGGCGCGGTCCTGCCCGGCGACAGCATCACGCTGGGGTTCGCGTGGTCGTACACGCCGCCGCCGGCGCCGGCCGACGGACGCGAGGGGCACGAAGGGCACGTCTACTTCATGGGCTACTGGTATCCGCAGATCGCGGTGTACGACGACGTGAATGGGTGGGTCACCGATCCCTACCTGCTGGAAGCCGAGTTCTATATGGATCCCGCCGACTACGACGTGCGCATCACCGTGCCGCACGGGTGGGTGGTGGACGGAACGGGCACGCTGCAGAACGCGGCCGCGGTGCTCACGCCGGCGGCGCGCGCCAGCCTAGCCGAGGCGCGCCGCACCGGACGCGTGGTGCGGGTGCTGACGCCGGGCGCGGACGCGGCGCGCGTGTTCACGAAGGGCGGCGCCACGACGACGTGGCACTTCGTCGCCCCGAACGTGCGCGACTTCGCCTGGGGCACGAGCGACCGGTACGCGTGGGACGCCACGCGCGCACTCGTGGCCGGCGGCCGCGACACGGTGGACATCAACAGCTTCTTCCGGCTCACGCCCGCGGCGGCGGCCTGGCGCGTGGGTGGCGCGCGGTTCACGCGCGACGCCATCCAGCAGCTCTCGAACTACCTGTGGGCATATCCGTGGCCCAAGATGACGTCCATGGAGGGCGTGCTCGACGGCGGCGGCATGGAGTACCCGATGATGACGCTCATGCAGCCGTGGGCCGACACGCTGTCGCTGGCCGGCGACCTGATGCACGAGACCGGGCACATGTGGTTTCCGATGCAGGTGGGGTCCAACGAGACGCGCTACCCGTGGATGGACGAGGGGTTCACGCAGTTCGACGTGGCCCAGGGAATGCGCGGGCTGTACGGCGAGCCGCGCACGGGCGGGCGGCCCAACGACTCCGAGGCCGGACAGCGTGCGCTGTATCTGCAGAGCGTTCGCGCCGGCCAGGACGAGTCGCTGATGCTTCCCGGCGACGAGTTTCCGCAGGACCTCTATCTCGTGATGTACTACGACAAGACGGCGCAGGCGCTGGCCGCGCTGCGCGCGGTGCTGGGGCCCGAAACCTTCCACACCGCGTTCGTGGAGTACGGCAGGCGGTGGATCGGAAAGCACCCACAGCCATACGACTTCTTCAACACCATGTCCAGCGTGTCGGGACGCGATCTGTCGTGGTTCTGGCAGACCTGGTTCTATCACGCCTGGTCGCTGAACCAGGCCATCGCGAGCGTGGAACCGACCGCGGCGGGCGATTCCACCGCGATCACGGTCCTCGACCAGGGGCTGGCGCCGATGCCCGTGCCGCTGGTCGTCACCCGCAGCGACGGGAGCACGCAGCGCATCGAGGTGCCGGCGAGCGTCTGGCTGGGCGGGAAGCGGCAAACCGTCGTGATGGTGGCGACTACGCCCCGGATCACCAAGGTCCAGATCGATCCCGACGGAAGCTTCCCGTACCTGGACCGGAGCGTACTCACCTGGGATGCCCCCTGACCGGCGTGGCATACGTGGCCCTTGCAAGGGGGAGTGGCTATGAGCGGGATACGGACTGAACGGATCGAACGGACCTGAACGGATACACGCCGAGGGGAACGCCGCCCAGCGATTGAAGCCTTGGTTCGTTGCGCCCTCCAAGACTGTCTCGGTTGAATCCGTTGCAGTCATCCGTTCAATCCGTACCCTATCGCGTTGATGCCGGACCGGTCGAGTACCTCGTCCGGCGCGCTCGACTGGCCGACCGCCGGTCCACAGGGCAACTTTGGCGTCTCCCGCCTCACACCGGATCGGATCATGCAGAAGTCCACGTTCTTCGTCGTCACCGCGGCTGCCGGCCTCCTGGCGGTCGCGCTTCCCCGTACCGCCGCCGCGCAGACCCAGCAGGAGATCGCCCGCTGGAAGCAGGAGGCGCAGGCCGTCACGATCACGCGCGACGACTGGGGCATTGCCCACGTAAAGGGCCACACCGACGCTGAAGCGGTGTTCGGCATGGAGTACGCGCAGGCCGAGGACGACTTCAACCGCGTGGAGACCAACTACCTCGACGCACTCGGCTGGCACGCCCAGGGCGGCGGCGAGCGCTGGATCTGGAGCGACCTGCGCCAGCGGCTGTTCGTGAACGCCGACTCGCTGAAGGCCGAGTACAAGGCGAGCCCCGTGTGGCTGCAGAAGCTGATGGACGGCTTTGCCGACGGGCTCAACTACTACCTGTACACGCACCCGAAGGTGAAACCGCAGGTGATCACGCACTTCGAGCCGTGGATGGCGCTCAGCTTCACCGAGGGCAGCATCGGCGGCGACATCGAGCGGGTGAACCTCGGCCAGCTCGCCGCCTTCTACGGCGAGTCGATGCCCCGCCGCGGCCGCCGGGGCGCCGATACACCGCCGGTGTGGACCGAGCCGACCGGATCGAACGGCGTCGCCATCGCGCCGAAGAACACGCTCGACGGGCACGCGCTGCTCTACATCAATCCGCACACCTCGTTCTACTTCCGCTCGGAGCTGCAGATGACGAGCGATGAGGGGCTCGACGCGTACGGCGCCGTGACGTGGGGGCAGTTCTTCATCTATCAGGGGTTCAATGCCACGGCGGGCTGGATGCACACCAGCAGCGGCGTGGACAACATCGACGAGTTCCTGGAGACGATCAGCAAGAAGGGCGACCGCTACTACTACAAACACGGTGACCAGGAACTGCCGGTCCGCACCGAGCAGATCGTGATTCCGTACAAGACGGCCACGGGGATGGCGCGGCGGACCTTCACCGCCTACTTCACGATGCACGGTCCCGTCGAGCGGAAGATCGGCGACAAGTGGGTGACGATCAGCCTGATGAAGGACCACATCCACGCGCTGATCCAGTCGTACGGCCGGACCAAGGCGAAGAACTACGCCGAGTTCCGGAAGTACTTCGACCTGCACACCAACTCGTCCAACAACACCATCTTCGCCGACGCGCAGGGGAACATCGCGTACTTCCACTCGAACTACATCCCGCGGCGCGACACGAGCTTCAACTGGCTGGAACCGGTGGATGGCAGCAACCCGGCCACGGACTACCACGGGCTGCTCTCGATCGACGAGACGCCGGGCCTGCTCAACCCGCCCAGCGGCTGGCTGTACAACTCGAACAACTGGCCCTGGTCGGCGGCGGGCCCGGGCGACAGCCCCAAGCGGAGCGACTATCCGGTGTACGTGGATCGTGGCACCGAGGAGTCGCCGCGCGGCCACCATGCGCTCCGCGTGCTGCCCGAGCACCACCACTACACCATCGAGTCGCTCACGGCGACGATGTTCGACAGCTACCTGCCGAGCTTCGCGCACATGATGCCGTCGCTCATCAAGGCGTACGACGCGACGCCGGACGGCGACCCGCTCAAGGCGAAGCTGGCGAAGCAGATCACCGTGCTCCGCAACTGGGACTACCGGTTCGGCGTCAACTCGGTGGCCACGTCGCTGGCCAACTTCTGGGGTGAGAACGTGCAGCAGCGCGTGGCGCGCGAGGCGCGGGCGGCGGACATGTCGGCCGAGGACTACGTGGCCGACCGGGCGACGCCGCAGGAGTTGCTGCAGTCGTTGGCCGAGGCGTCGGACAAGATCGCGGCCGACTTCGGCACCTGGCAGACGCCGTGGGGCGACATCAACCGCTTCCAACGGTTCAACGACGACATCGAGCCGCGGTTCGACGACAGCAAACCGAGCATCCCGGTGCCGTTCACGTCGTCGCGGTGGGGCTCGCTGGCGAGCTTCGGCGCGCGCGCATACGCGAACACCAAGAAGTGGTACGGCACGAGCGGCAACAGCTTCGTGGCGGCGGTCGAGTTCGGCGACAGCGTGCGGGCGCGCGCGGTCACGGCCGGCGGCGAGAGCGGCGATCCGCACAGCCCGCACTTCGACGACGAAGCCGAGCGGTATGCCACCGGGAATCTCCGCGTGGTGTACTACTACCCGTCGCAGCTCAAGGGCCACACCGAGCGGGTGTACCACCCGGGACGGTGACGGACGGGCAGCAAGCGTCGGGTGGGCATCAAGCGTCGGACGGGCATCAAGAACGGAGTGTATGAACTGCAGATGATCCGGATCCAACGGATGAAACGGATCTGAACCATGGGGCTTCAGGGGCAAGGCCGGCTCGCCGTGCCGAGCAGGTCTTCTCCCAAAGACCCTCGAGTCGAATTCGTTGAATCCGCTGGATCCGGATCATCCTGTCCAGATCCTCCGTTCTTGATGCCCGTCCCGCTCGAGATTCTCCGCTCTTGATGCCAGTCCCTCCTGTAAGGCGAGCAACAGGTAGGCAGCCTATAGTTCTGGTGCTCCGACCGTATTCATCTTCCCCCCGAGGACTTCCATGCCCAGACTCTTCCCGTCCGCCGCGGTCGTGCTGTTCGCTGCCGCCCTGGCCGTGCCCGCCGGCGCGCACGCCCAGCAGTTCAAAGTCCAGAAGTGGAACATCGGCGGGGAGGGCGGCACCGACTACCTGACCGCCGAGCCCGGCACCGGCCGCGTGTTCGTGTCGCGCAGCAGCCACGTGATGGTGGTGGACGGGCGCACCGGGAAGGTGATCGGCGACATCCCGAACACGCCGCGCATGCACGGCATCGCGCTCGCCGCGCGGACGGGGCATGGCTTCATCAGCGTGGGCGGCGACTCCTCCGTGGTGATGTTCGACCTCAAGACGCTGGCCGAACTCAAGCGGGTCAGGATCCCGCAGGGCGGGCAGGACGGGATCATGTACGACGACTTCTCGAACACGATCATCCTCACCAACCACAGCCGTCCCGTCGGCACCGTCGTCGCACTGAACGCCGAAACCGGCGACATCGTGGCCACAGTGAACCTGGAGAGCACGTCCCCCGAGGGCGCCGTGAGCGACGGCATGGGGATGATCTACGTGAACAACGAGGGCACGAGCACCATCCAGGCCATCGACGAGAAGACCTGGGCGGTGACGGCGTCGTGGCCGCTGGCGCCCTGCGAGGGTCCCACGGGCATCGCGTTCGACATCGCCACCGATCGCATCATCTCCGGGTGCAGCGAGCACACGGTGATCTCCGATGCGCAGACGCACAAGGTGGTGGCGACGATCGACAACGGCGGCCGCGTGGACGCGCTGGGGTGGGACCAGATGGAGAAACTGGTCTACGTGCCGAGCGGCGCCGGTTCGGGCACGGTGACGGTGGCGCGGCAGGAGGGGCCGGACAAGTACACCGTGATCGCCACGGTGCCGACGGTGCCGGGCGCGAAGACGATCGCGGTCGATCCGATGACGCATACAGCATATCTGTTCCAGCCCGAGTACGGACCGGCCCCGGCCGGGGCGGAACGGCCGGCGAGAGGGCGGGGAAGGGGATCCAGAGGGCCAATGGTAGCAGCATGGTTCATCGCCATCACACATTAAGCGAAAACTGAAGAGCAGCGCAGGGGCGAAACTGCGCAACCGCGATACGACGCAGGGCCGAGACTGCGCAACCGCGATACGACGCAGGGCCGATACTACGCAGGGCCGATACTACGCAGGGCCGATACTACGCAGGGCCGAGACTACGCAGGGCCGAAACCACGCAGGGGCGATACAGCGGGGAATCGGTAGGACGCAAACAGCGGGTTGGACCACAACAGCGTGTTGAACGACGATGGCGCGTTGGGCCCCTTCACGCCGTCGTCACCCATTCGCCGTTTGTGGGCCGAAGGCCCGACTCCGATTCCTCGCCGTCTCGGCCCTGCGCTGTATGTGCCCTGCGTCGTACCGGCCTTGCGCCGTACCGGCCCTGCGTAGTATCGGTCCTGCGTCCGTTTGCTGTTCCGCTTCTTCTATTTTCGTAGGTTCAGTCATGCTCGAGCTTCCTGTCTCCCTCTCCACCCCCGATGGCGTCATCGACGCCTACCTCTACCACGCCGAATCCGGCCCGCCTCGTCCCGGGATCATCCACCTCACCGACATCCACGGTGTGCGCGAGGCCTCGCGCGGCATGGCGCGGCGGCTGGCCGAGTCGGGCTACACGGTGCTGCTGCCCAACGTGTTCTACCGCACGCGGAAGCCGCCGATGTTCGACTTCCCCGTGAACTTCGGGGAGGAGCGCACCAAGCAGCGCTTTGCCGAACTGACGCAGCCGCTCACGCCCGAGGCCATGGCACGCGACGCCACGGCGTACGTCGACTTCCTGCGGGCGCAGAGGGAGACCGCGCCCGGCGCCATGGGCGTGGTCGGCTACTGCTTCACGGGGCAGATGGCGCTGCGCATCGCGGCCGCCCGGCCGGACGCGATCGCGGCCGCGGCGTCGTTCCATGGGGGCGGATTGCACACCGACGCGCCGACCAGTCCCGACCTCGACCTGCCCCGCGTGAAGGCGCAGTTGCACTTCGGCCACGCGTTCGAGGACCGGAGCATGCCGGCCGAGGCGATCGCCAAATTCGACAAGGCGCTGGCCGCGTGGGGCGGACGCTACGAGAGTCTGGTCTACGACCAGGCGCGCCACGGGTGGACCGTGCCCGACAGCGCCGCCTACAATCGCGCCGAAGCCGAACGGGCGTACGCGAACATGACCGCGTTGTTCGCGCGAACGCTCCGCGGGAGTGCATCGTAGCGGCGGCTCGTCCCGGAGTCCCCGCTTGACCGGACCGGGTCGCCGTCGCCATCCATTCCACTGCCCCCCAGACGGAAGGAGACCCCCATGTCCACGAACCATTCCCGCCGCACCGGCGCGGCGCGCATCGTCGCGCTCGCCGCGGCGGTCACGCTGATCGCCGCGTCCCCCGCTTCCGCCCAGCGCGGCCGTGGGGGGCGCGGCGCCGAGCCGGCCGTGCTGCGCCAGGCCGCGCAGCTCGATCTCCAGGGCAAGACGGTGGAGGCGCGCGCGCTCTACGACGCGGTGCTCGATACGATCACCGATCCAGCCGCGAAGGCCAACGTGCATCGCGCCGTTGCGATGTCGTACGCGTTCGACGGCGACTGCGCCCACACCATCCGCTACGAGCAGATGGTGATCGACTACTGGACCACGCGCGAGCAGGCCGAGCCGCAGAACGCCTTCTACCAGGAAGGCGAGATGGCCGACGAGGGCGCGCGCGTGTGCATCGACGCCGGCGATCTCGCTGCCGCCGAGAAGTGGTACCGCCTGGGGTATACGCTCGGCAACCGCGAGCCCGAGCCGCGCACGCACCCGAAGAGTCTCTGGGACTACCGCCTCGCCCACGCCCTGGGGCGCATTGCCGCACGCCGCGGCGACGCGGCCGAAGCCAGGGCGCAGATCGCCAACGCGCGCAAGGCACTGGACGGTGACAGCGCGATGGCGGCGCAGCAGGAGCGCTTCTTCCCGTATCTCGTGGGCTACGTGGCGCTCTACACCGGCGATCTCAAGACCGCCGAGTCGGAGTTCCAGAAGATGCTGGCCATGCGCGGCAACCAGAACGATCCGTTCATGAACTGCCTGCTCGCCGAGACGTACGAGAAGATGGGCGACCAGGCGAAGGCGGACGCGCTGTATCGGAAGGCGTACGATCTGGCGCGCGCGCACAACCCGCCGGCGGCATACGCGCGTCGCATCGCGCGGGCCAAACTGCACCTCGGGTCGTAGGGACGGCGTTCGCTTAGATTGGGACGCTCCGCTCACGAGAGCGTCCCATGTCGTCCATTCGCCGCCAGGCAACCTTCCATCGCGCCGCCCTGCTGCTCGGACTCGAGCGGGGCGACGACGTGGTGGCGTGGGCCGAGGGACTCGTTGCCGGCGATGCCCCGGTGCCGCCGGACCTGGTGGAAGTCGCGATGACCGGGCCCGACGACCTCTCAGCGCTGCGTCACGCGCTCTACCCGATGTGCGACGATCCCGAGCCGCCGGATCTGGCCCGCGAGTTGCTCGCCGTCGCGGCGCGCGACCTGCACACCGGCCGCCGGAACGAACGCGACACCATCACGCTCATCGGACAGCTCCGTCGCTTCCTGCCCACTCCCGCCGACATCGACGACGCGATCAAGCACCTCCAGGCCGAGTACATGCTGGCCACGGCGGGTGTGCGCGGCGATGTCGCCGAAGTCTGTGGCCGTGTGCGAACCTGGCTGGCGCCCTTCGCGGCGGTCTAGCGATCGGGCGAGCCCTTGCGCGAACTTTGACCGCGAATCGCTGATTTCACCGGACGTGCCCGTCATCGTGGGCGCGAACCCGCGTTCCCTCAGGAGCTCCAATGCCCATCACTGCCTGCTACTCCGATCTCGAAGAGGAATTGGCTTCCACGCGCCGCATGCTCGAACGCTATCCCGATGGCAAGGGCGAATGGCGCCCGCACGCCAGGTCGCGCACCCTGGGGCAGCTCGCCAACCACCTGGCCGGCATTCCCGGCCTCGGCATCGCCATTCTCACCAGCGACCGGCTGGACTTCGCGTCCCGCCCACCGCAGAAGGCGGTGGATTCCTCGGCCGAACTGCTGGCCGGCTTCGATGGAGTGGCGAAGGGGCTGACCGCAGCCTTCAATGCGACGTCGGACGAGACGTTCAACGGCGAGTGGGCGCTGACCCATGGCGACCATGTGATTCTCAAGGCGAAGCGGCGCGACCTGCTGCGCCGCCTGATGATCAGCCATATGATCCATCACCGGGCGCAGCTCGGCGACTGCTATCGCCTGCTCGACGTTCCGGTGCCCGGCATGTACGGGCCATCGGCGGACGATTGATGCGCTGAACCGCCCGATCGCGTGAGGGACACTGCCCCACGCGATCGCTGCCGTGAGTGGGCGCGCCGCGCGAACCATCGGGCGCGATGGAGTGACTACCAGAGTGGGCGCTGCTGCGGGCCGGGCCCCCGAGTCACCCTGAGCGTGGGAGAGGGCGATTGCACGGCGACTGGTGGAAGCGAGCCCACGATGTCCCGCCCCCGTGGGCGAGAGCAATCGCTACGGCACTGACCATAGCCGGCGTGGTGGTCGTTTCGTTGCCCCTGGCCAGGTCGCGTTTGCACTTTCGGGCGCCGCGCCCCGCGGAGATGATTCGGCTGCAGCCCCAACCGGCGGTCGTCCTTCCGCTGCCCGCGCCGCCGCCGCCGGCTCCGCGCCCGCCGCCCGCACAGGCGAGGCGAACGCGGCGCTCGTCCGTCCCGGTGTCGCCGCCTTCCAACGGCACTCCGGTGAGCGGCGTCGTACGCCCCGGGCAGGTTCCACGGCCGCCCGATTCCACCCGCCACGGAACTGCGCCCGCGCGCGCGGCCGGCGGCGCGCTGCCGCTCACCGTCGATCATGCCTACGAGCCGCTGATGCCGACGACCACGGCGCGCGTGGGCCCGGTGCTGGCGCAGCCGCTCACCGGGAAGCCGCGGCCCCTCACCCAGATCGGCGCTGACTCGGCGCGCCGCGCGCTGGGTGAGGATGTGGTGCGAGAGGCACTCACCCGACCGCTGTCGCAATCGGTGACCGACGCGGCGCTCCGCGAGCGTGACCGCCAGCAGAAGGCCCAGTGGGACGCCCATCGACCGGTGGCGCTCCCGCTTTCCGGCGTCAGCATTCCGCTCCCGCTCTTCTCGCGCGGCCCGTCCAAGGCGCAGCGCAAGCGGGACAGCATCGTGAACGCCGACTATGTGCGGCGGCTCCAACGGCTGGAGGCCTTTGCGCGCGCCCGGCTCGATTCGCTCTGCCACGCGGATTCGCTGGCCGGAAAGCCGGAGCGGTGCCGCAAGCGGCGCGCCGCGGCCGAGGCCGATCTCACGCGGTCCACGGCGCCGGACAGCGGGCGCATGCAGCGGTGAACGTCGCGCCGGCTCGCCACTCCGTGTCCGGGCCGGTATGATGGAACGCTGCAGACACAGCGAACCAGGGCACACCGTCGGTCCGACGGCGGTCCGTTCACTGGCAACCGGTCCCGCGCATGGACAATCCACTTTCCCGCCGATCGTTCGTGGAGGCCGCCGCGGCGGCGCTCTCCATCCCCCTGCTGCCGCGCATGGCGTCCGCCGAGCGCGTATTGGGGCGGGTGGCCCGGCAATCGGGCCCGCTCCCCCATGGCATCGAAGACGACCTGATGGAAGTCACCATCGCGAGGCTGCACGGCCTGTACGCCAAACGCGCGTACACCGCAACCCAGGTGACGCGCTGGTACCTGGCGCGCATCGTGCGCTACAACGGCGTCTATCGCGCGCTGTCGCACGTGGACGCCGACGGCGCGCTGGCGCGCGCGGCCGAACTGGACGCCGAGGCCAGACGCGGCCGTCGTGACTTCGAGCGGATGCCGTTGTGGGGCGTGCCCATCGTCATCAAGGCGAACACCAGCCTGCGCGGACACGTCACCAGCGCCGGGTGGTGGGGCTACGTGCTTCCCGGGCTCGAACTCGTCGCGCCGAAGGACGCGCTCGTCGCCGCCAAGCTTCGCGCGGCGGGCGCGATCATCCTCGGGCAGACCAACATGCCCGACTTCGCGGCCAGCGACACGACCTTCAGCACCGCGTACGGGCGCACCGGGAACGCGTATAACGTGCGCTGCAGCCCCGGCGGCTCCTCGGGCGGAACCGTCACCTCGGTGGCGGCCAACCTGTGCGTGCTCGGCACGGGCACCGACACCGGGAATTCCATTCGCATGCCGGCGGCCACCAGCTCGCTGGTGGGCGTTCTGCCCACGCGCGGCCTGACGAGCATTGCCGGCATCCAGCCGCTCGACTGGCTGCGCGACAACACGGGGCCCATTGCGCGCGACGTGGCCGACGCGGCCACCGCGCTCGACGTGATGGCCGGCCCCGACCCGCTCGACCCGCGCACTGAAGAGTCGAAGACCAGGGCCCAGCGCGGCCCGTACGTGAACTATCTCAAG
This sequence comes from uncultured Gemmatimonadaceae bacterium, assembly GCA_963814345.1. Classification (GTDB taxonomy): domain Bacteria; phylum Gemmatimonadota; class Gemmatimonadetes; order Gemmatimonadales; family Gemmatimonadaceae; genus JAGWRI01. The sequence continues at coordinate 116,911 of CAWFCT010000008.1, forward strand.
CGCGGCGCGCTGGAAGGCCGGCGGTTCGGTGTGCCGGCGTTCAACATGCTGGAGCCGCCGGCCGGCGAGTCGAACGGCCGCTTCGCGTATCTGCATCCCGACACACGCGCGCTGTTCCTGAAGAGCGTGGCGGAGATCCGGCACGCCGGCGCGACCGTGGTGTTCGACGACGCGCTGCTCCCCATGAGCTTTATGGATCTCGTGCGGAAGATCGACACCGGCGCCTATCGCGGGGAGGGCGTGGAGAACTTCCTGAAGGAGTTCGGTCCGTCGTACTACCACTCCTCGGCCGAGTACGCGCAGGCGGTGGGGACGATGATCCCGGCGTACATCAGCGGGCGGATGCCCACGCGTCCGTCGGGGCCGGACGGGAATCCGGCGCCGGTATCGACGACCCCTCCGATGCTGGAGCACGATCCCGAGGCGAAGACCCGCTACTACGATCCGCGGCAGATCGCACTCGACGCCTTCGACCAGACGCTGCAGCGCTTCAACCTGGACGGCTACGTCTATCCGGCCATCCAGATGCCGCCCAACGACGAACTGCAGGATCTGGCCGAGGGGCATCAGAGCCAGGGGCCGCACAGCGAGACCGCATGGGCCAATCCCATCGGCATCCCGGCGGTGGTGGTACCCGGCGGGTTCTACGACAGCGGGCTGCCCTTCGGGATCGAGTTCTCGACCACGCGCTGGCGCGACGGGGACCTGCTGGCGTGGGCGTTTGCGTATGAGCAGGCGACCAGGCATCGGCGGCTGCCGGCGCTCGTCACGACCCGGTAGGTGCCGGCCGCGGCGCTGCCGCGGTCGTGGGGTCGACGCGCGGGCGGCGCCGAAACCTTTGGCGCACTCTGGCGCCGGAAGGCCTGGTGCCCGACTATAGAGTCGCCTGCATCGTGAGGGTGAGTCCCCCATGTCCATCATCCACCTCCGCCTGCTTGGTGGCGCCTACCTATCGGCCCAGGAGAACGGGTGCGAGCGGCTCATCGCGATGCCGCCCAAACCAACGGCGCTCCTCGCCTACCTCGCCGTGGCCGGCGCCGATGGCCGCGCCCTGCGGCGCGACACCCTCCTCGCGCTCTTCTGGCCCGAACTCCCCGACGTGCGCGCCCGCGCGGCGCTGCGGCAGGTGCTGTTCCGCGTGCGCCGGATTCTGGGGCCGGGAGCGTTGCGCGCCGACCGGGGGAGCGTGGCGCTGGCCCCGGGTGCACTGTTGTGCGACGTCATCGCCTTCGAAGGGCATCTCGCCGCGGGCAATCCCGTCGCGGCGCTCGAGCTCTATCGAGGAGAACTGCTCGCCGGGTTCTACGTGGACGGCATGTCGAGGGAACTCGAGGCGTGGATCGAGGGCGAGCGGGCGCGGCTCAATCGCCGGGCGTTCGAGGCCAGTTGGTCGGCCGCGGAGGAAGCCGAACGAAGTCACGATGCGGGTGCAGCGGCCACCTGGGCCCGCCGCGTCGTGGCGCTGGTGCCCGACGACGAGATAGCCGCCAGGCGTTACATCGAGCTGCTCGACCGGTGCGGGGATCGCGCCGGCGCTCTGCGTGCCGCCGACGAGCTCGCGCGCCGCATGGAGGAAGAGTTCGGCTCCGAGCCGTCGGCGGAGACCCTGGCGGTCGTGGCCGCGATCCGGAACCGCAGGGCCGAGAGCGGCGTCTCCAACGCGGCGGAGCCGGCGGGCTCGTCCGCACCGACCGTCGTTCCGCCGGCGACCCCGGTCCATCCGCAGGCCGACCTCGCAACGCCCGTCCCTCCCGAGAGCAGGGCGGGGGAAGCCGCGATCTTGCCGGTCCGTCGCCCGCAGTGGTGGCCGTGGCCCATGCGCGGGTCGGCGTTGCCGGCCGCCGCCGTGCTCGCCATGCTGCTGGCACTGGTGGGAGGTGCGCCGCTCGCCCCCCGCGGCATGCGTGCCGCGCGATCGATTACCGGTCTGATGGCCGCCTCGGCGCCGGCGGTCACGATCGCCTCCCCGGTTGCGCGGCGGCTGTACGAAGAGGGCCTCGACCGCTACTACGCAGGCGACGAGCGCGAAGCGGCGAGGCTCCTCCACGCCGCGGTGGCGGAGGATGGCTCGTGCGCGATGTGCGCGTACTACGCCTCCCTGGCCGACGCACAGTTCGACGACACCGCTTCCGTGCACATGCTCCGGCTGGCGATGCGCCGTGCCCGCGCGGTGTCCCAGCCCGAGCGCATGCTCATACGCTTCGGTTGGGCCGACGCCACCAACAGTCCGAGCCGCCTCGCCGTGGCCGACTCCCTGGCGATGCGGTACGAGACGTGGCCGGAGGCGCAACTCGCCGTGGGCGAGGCCCTTTGGATGGAGGGTCAGTATCTGGACGCGACGCCGCACCTGCGCCTCGCGATCTCCGCCGACTCGCGCGGCACCACCGCAGCGAGCGGCGACTGTCCCGCTTGCACGGCGGAGTTTCTCCTGGTGAACGCCTACAAGGCGGCCGACTCGATGGCCGCGGCGGTTCGCGCCGCGCGGGCCTGGGTGCGCACGAGTCCGCGTTCACGAAGCGCCTGGTTGGAACTCGCGAACGCGCTCGCCGGATCCGGCAGCTATGCCGAGGCCCGGGCCGCGCTGGACAGCAGCACCGCCTACGCGGCCGGCCAGCGAGACGACCCGATTGGGCGGGCCCAGATCGAGATCCGGGCGGGGAACTTCTCCGAGGCGGACGACCTGCTGAAGACGCTGGCGCTCACCGGCCAGGCCAACAGCCGGGTCGATGCGTTCTGGTGGCTGGTCATCAGTCTCCGGGAGCAGGGCCGGCTCCGGGAAGCGCTCGCTCTGGCACGGGGGCCGCTGCAGTCGGCGGAGATCGCCTCGACCCTGGGGCCGGGCGCCGCACCGGTCGCGCAGGGGCAGTTGCTATTCGAACTCGGTCGCTTCCGCGAGGCCGCGGCCACCTTCGAAGCGTATGCACGCGCCGATGCACGCGAGGCGTCGGACAGCTCGGGGGCCCTGGCCCGGCGGCGCGCCTGGTTCCTGACGCAGGCCGGCTCGGCGCTCGCCGCCGCCGGCGATACCGACCGGCTCGCCGCCCTGGCCGACACCGTCCAGGTGTGGGGACGGGAGAGCGGGCTGGGACGCGACCGGCACCTGTACGAGTACCTGCGCGGTCTTCTCTTCGTCGCGCGCCGGCGTCCGACGGACGCCGTGGTGGCCTTCCGCCGGGCGATGGTGTCGCCGACCGAGGGCTTCTCGCGCCTGGACCTCGAGTTGGCGAACACCCTCCTGGAACTCGACCGGCCGATGGAGGCCGTGCCCCTCCTCAGGAGCGCGCTCAGCGGCTCCCTGGAGGGTGGCAACTTCTACGCGACCCGGACGGAGCTCCAGGAGCTGCTGGCGCGGGCCTATGACGCGGCCGCCGAGCCGGACAGTGCGGCCGCCTACTACGGGCGCGTCCTGCGGGCCTGGCGAGCGGCGGATCCGCGGCTCGGTCCCAGGGTTGCGAACGCCCGCGCCCACATCGTGGTGGAACGACAGCACCTGGCCTCCCGGAACTGACCCGGCAGCGGTGGTTCGGGCGGGTGGACGCGACGCGGTGACGGACCTGTAACACTCGCTTCCTAGCTTCCCTGCCCCGAGGTCCGCGCGCGGGTCCCCGTTCAATGTCGCGGCCCTCACCGGAAATCCACGATGGAGGTGCTCCATGAACATCGGGCGTACCACGCTCTGCCTGCTGATGCTGGCCCCGTTCGGTCCCGTTCTGGCCCAGGACACCACGGCGGCGCCGCGGATCTGCCTGGCGCCTGCCGGCGTCGAGAGCAACGTCGACAACGCCGCCGATGCGATGACCGCCGTGCGGGAAAGCTTCATGAGCTTTCTCGCGGGGCCGAGCCTCGGCGCCAAGCCGCTCAACGCACGGCTCGAATCGCAGGTCCGCGAGGAAGCCAAGGCTGACGGTTGCCCCTACCTGCTGCTCAGCACGGTGAAGCACGTGCGCAAGACCAGCGGCGGTGGGTTGCTGCACCGGATGATCGGCAGCGCCGCGCAGCAGGGTGCCTGGTCCGCCGCCGGTGCCGCATCGGGTTCCATGCCCAGCCGGATAGCCGCAACCGCGGCCGCGGAAGCCGCGAGCGCCGCCGCGTCGGCCTACGCCAACTCGGTGCACGTCGAGGACGAGATCACGCTGAGCTACCGTCTGGAGGCGAGCGACGGGCGCGTGTTGGTGAAGGCGAGCGATAAGCAAAAGGCGAAGTCCAATGGCGAGGACCTGCTCACGCCGCTGGTCCAGCATGCGTCCGAAGCGGTCGCGGCGGCGGTGGCGAAAGACAAGCCGGCACCCTAGCCCTGCGCCCGGCACCGACGCCGCGTACGCCGCTTCGAGCCGGCAAACACGTCGCGGTGACGGGCCTGTAACGCTCGCCTCGTAGCTTCTGCCTCGAAATCACCGGGACCCGACCCGGCAACCGTCGAACCGTGGTTCGAGCCGGTCGCGCTCGACGTGACGGCTGGGACGTCCCGGCACCCCGGGAGGATGAGGCATGGCCGATCGAAACACACGAATCCGCGAGGGCGCCGTCGCGCTGACTCTCCTGTGTCTTCTGGCCGCAGCCTGCAGCCGCAAGGCGCCCTCGCCGGCGTCGGGAGCGTCGGCGACGAACTCGGCCTCCAAAGGGGCGCCGATCGCCCAGTCGAGCACGGACGAATACGACTACGATGATCCCTGCTCGCTTCTCGAGCCGTCGGAGGTGGAGGCGGTCCTCGGAGCCAGACTCGCCACGCCACCCTTCCGCTCCGGCGGCGATCCGGACACGCCCGCCGCCGACGGCGACCACTGCATCTATGAGACCGCCAACTTCCACTTCATCTCGATGAGCGTGGAGTTCACGGGTGGGGCCCAGGCGTACGGGATGATGAACTTCAGCAAGAAGCTCCTGAGCGGGGCGCCGGGCCAGCTCAAGCAGGCCCTCAAGCTCGACGACGGCACCGAGCTCACGGGGGAATGGGACGAGGCCACGCTGTTGCCGATGAACTGCTGCGACTTCGCCGCCCTGCGGGGCGACCAGCTGGTCGAGATCGACTTCACGGCCACCGACGCCACCCTGCCGCAGGCCGCGAAGCTCGTCGACGCCGCGTTCAAGCGCATCGACCAGCCGCTCAAGATCGACGGCGGAGCGAACGTCGACTCGGCTGCCGCTTTCTCAAAAACCCGGCCGCGGCCGGTGGACCCGTGCTCGCTTCTCTCGCGCGCGGAGGCAGAGGCGCTCATCGGCAAGCTGATCGCGGACCCGGTGGCCAACGGACCCGACGAGTGCGACTACGAACTGCCGCCCAAGGGCATCCGGCAGGTGTACGGCCTCCAGTTCAGCTGGCGCGGCGGGTACGGCGAGTGGCGCTCCGACGCCCACATCGCCGACATCGCGGCAGACGCCACAAAGGGGAAGGTGATCACCGTGCGGCACGACACGGCGTTCCGCCGTGTGATCAGGCTCGACCTGAACCATGCGGTGTCCGACTCGGGCGGATGGGAGAGGGCCGGCGTGGCCGGCATGGATTTCGTCGCGGTCAAGCGGGACGTGCTGGTCAAGATGGATCTGCGGGCCGTCGACCGGGACAAGGCCAGGAAACTGGTCGAGGCTGCGATCGCGAAGATGTGAAGGAGCGGGACACTGGGGTCGGGCCCCGCCCATCGATGAGCGTCGGGGCGCATCGGGAACTCAACCGGAGGTCGACATGAAGTCGCTTGTCATCGCAACACTCGCCTTGGGATTCGTCGGCGGGAGCGCCACCGCACAGACGCAGGCCAGGACGGTCGCCACCGCCGAGGGGGTCGTGATCCAGATGACGCGCCAGGACCTCCCGTCGGGCAAGCCGAACCCCAACGGATCGATCTACATCCAGGGCGGCATGCTGCGACAGGACCACGTCGATAGCCGTGGGCACATCGACAACTTCTCCATCATCCGGGACGGGGTCATCTGGGAGGTCAACACGCAGGCGCGGACCTACGAGAAGATGGACAAGGCGACGATGCAGCAGGAGGCGGAAAAGCTGAACACCATGCTCCAGGGGATGAAGGCACAGATGGCCAGCATGCCGCCCGAGCGCCGTGCCATGGTCCAGGCGATGATCGACCGCTTCGAGGGAACGGGCGGGGCCGCGGCCATGCCCAAAGCGGCCTTCGTCGATGCGGGCAAGGACGAGACCAGCGGCTCGTACCGGTGCCACGTCTGGGAGATGCGGGTGGGAGACCGGACTGAGATGGAGTACTGCGTGGTGCCGTGGAACTCCGTCCCCGGCGGTGAACAGGCCGAGGCTGCCTGGAAGCAGGTGGCGGCGATGATGAAGGACATGTTCTCCTCGGTCTCGCTTCCGGGGCTCGCCAAGATGGCGAACGACCGCATGAAGGTCTTCTCCGACCCGCACGGGTTCCCGGTGGTGACGCGCCAGATCAGCGGCGGGAAGCCGATGAGCGAGGAAGCGGTGACCAGCATCGAGAAGCAGTCGATCCCGGCCGACAGGTTCGAGATCCCGAAGGGGTTCAAGGAGGTGTCGCCACTGGACCAGATGGGCGGGATGGGCCCGGGTGGGCCGGGCCGTGACTAGGCGGCCGTCGCGGTATCTCGCGACTCTGATCCTGCTGAGCCTGGCCGGGTCGTTGGCGGCCGGGTGCAGAAAGGGCGGGGAAAAGGCGCCGGCCGGGGGTGGAAACCCTCCGGCCGCATCGCCTCCCGCGACGGGCCGTCCGCCCGGCGCAACGCTCGCGGTTGCCGGCGAGTTCCTCGACGGCAGCGACCCGTCCGCCATCCGGGGGTATCTCCAGTCGGTCAAGGAAATCCAGCCGGCGAAGCTCACGTTGAAGTGGAACCCGGCCACCGTCGCGGTGAGCCGCGACGCGGCCATGCGCTCGCTGCAGGCCATCAGCAAGGACGGTTCCGACTATACGTTCTCCGCCTCGGAGCCGGCGATCGCCGGGCTCCGGCCCGGCAGCATCCTGTGGATCTGGGACATCGCCATCCGCCGGGTGGACAGCCTGACCAGGAACGGGGACGTGATCGTGGCCCACACCGGCATGGTTCCCGTCACTCAGATCTGGACCGATGCCGACATCGAGTTCCATGCTCCGGTGAGCCTGCCCGACTACTATATGTCGTACCGGCCCCATCACCCGCCGAAGGCGCCCGCGACCAAAGTCTCCCTCGCTCCGGGGACGCCGGGGGCCGTGGTGTTTGCCTCCGCGCGCGCGCCGCAGATCTCGTTCGCGTCGTACTCACGCGCCCGGGCGCTTTTCGCGCTCACCCGCAGCGCGCGCACGCGACCGGACGAACCGGCCCGGGAGACCCCGGAGAGTGCCGCGGTGCCGCAGGACAGCGCATCCGAGGACGACTGGGGCGTGGGAACCCCGGCCACCAACGGATTCAACGGGGAGATCAAGGGCTTCGAATATTCCCTTGCCTACGATGCGCGTCCGAACGGCGTGAGCATCACGCTGGAGGCCAAGAAGAAGGAGGAGGGAGAGGGCAACGGCGCGTTGGACAAGGAGAAGTACGACGAGGCGGCCAAGCAACTCGAGGAGGCCAACCAAGACATCGAGAAGACCACCCAGCAGCTGGACGACGAGAAGAAGGACCTCGAAACGCTCGACGATCAGTACGAGAAGCAACTGACCAAGCTGGAGTCCGATCAGGCGCACCGGAACGATCCGGGCTACCAGGGGCCGAAGCCGCCGCCGCGGAAGACGGATTCCAACGGGATGCCCCTCTCCGACAAGGCCGAACGGGATCTGCTCAAGCAGCAGTACGATCACGAGCACGAGATCGAGACCGCCAAGATGCAGGAAGTGCAGAAGCTGCACGACGAAGCGGAGGAGCGAGTCAAGGCAGCCAAGGCCGCGGCCGACGCGATCAAGAGCGTCGCGAAGCATCTCTTCGAGATGGTGTCCGAGAACCTCGACGTCCGCTTCAAGGCCCACGCCGATCTGGACGACTTCGCCGTGGACGGCGTGCTGTCGGTCGCCAACGGGGACCTGGACCACGCCAGCGCGCAGTTCAAGAACCTGAACGGCACCGTCACGATGGATTTCATCGGCCGCATGGGCGACGCCGGCGACGGCGTGATCAAACTGCCGCTGGCCGACGTCCCGATCACGTTCAACCTTCCGATCCCGATCGCGGGCATTCCCTTCATGGTCCAGCTCGGGGCCGACTTCAACCTCACGCTCTTCCTCGCGGGGAAGCACGCCACCATGAAGTTCGACGGCAAATACTCGTTCAACGGCAGTGGCGGGTTCACCGCCGATCAGAAGACGTCCACGGCCACCAGCACGATGTCGGGCGGAGAGCCTGCGATCACCGACTACGCCGGGATGAGCCCCGGCGTCTCCGGGGGCGTACTGGGAATCCAGGCCCCCCGCGTCGGCTTCGGGATCGGACTCCTGGGCACGTCGTCGGTGGCCTACATCGACGTGGTGAACGTGATGACGATGACCAACTCGGCGTCCGTGGCCATTGGATTGGCGACCCCGCCGTGCAAGCGCATCACGTACCTGACGGTCGGGCACGTTGGGGTCGAGACGAACGTCCTGCCACTGCCGATTCCGTTTCTGTCGGACGCGATCAACGACAAGCTCAGCACCAAGAAGAACATCTTCAATCACGAGAAGGAAGTGCTCGATCCACCCATCAAGGCCTGCGAGATCAAATGAACACGGTACGATGCGGAGTAGCGAGACGGTGGATCGCCGCCGCGGCGATCGGCGCGGTCTGCGTGGGCCGGGCCGGCACCGCGACGGCGCAGGCTCCCGTCGTCCGGCCCATGCAGGGCCTCGTCGTCACCACCTCCGACTTCTACGGCCTCATCGGCACCGACGTCAACTACAACGCGCTGGACATGGAGAATCACCTCCGAACCCAGATCATCGGTCCCGACGGCACCACGCTCGTCCTGCACCTGGGCGCGCCCACGGATCAGGTGGCGAACGACAAGATCAGCCGATTCGAGATCAGACGAAAGACGCGCAAGGTGGACCTGGACTCCGCCATGCGTCTCTCGCTGTTCTGGAGCAGCGACGACCCATCCGTGTTGCCCGGACAGACGTTCGGACAGATCTCGAAGGCGGCGCTCCGGATGCTGGACTCCACGGGACAGCTTCCGCTGGTGCTCGGCACGAACACCGTCGACAAGACGTTCGGATCGATCGCGAGCGCGCTCGGTTCGGTCCCGAGCGCGCCCGACCCGCAGAACCAGGCCGCGGCCGCCGTGAGTCCCAAGAACCTCTCGTACATGTTCGCACTGCTCGGGTCACAGCGTCGCTACTACCGCGGCACGCTCCACCGGGTCGAGCCCGGCACCGTACCGTTTCCCGTGATCCTGGACGGAGTGCGCACCATGCTTCCGGCCGTGCACGCGGCGGGTGATTTCCATTTCGGGACCGAGCCGCCCGTTCACATGGAATTCTGGTGGCTCGACGAGCCCCAATATCCCCTGACGCTGAAGTGGGCCTACCGGGACCACTACTCGACGGTCATCCGTATCGACAGCCCGCCGCCGAGCACGGCCGAGGAGGCACAGGCCCTGGGCACGGCGCTGGGCGGGAAGAACTGCCGGATCGAACTGCATGGCGTCTACTTCGCCACGGGAAGCGCCGAGATCATGCCCGAATCCGATCCGATGCTCGCCGCCGTGGCCACGCTCATCAAGGCGCACCCCGATTGGAAGCTCACCGTGGAGGGGCACACCGACAGCATCGGCTCGGCGGCCTACAACCAGGACCTGTCGGAGCGGCGCGCCGGAGCGGTGCGCGCGGCGCTCGTGGCGCGGTACGGCGTGTCCGCGGCCAAGCTCTCGTCCAAGGGCTATGGCTTCACCCGCCCGGTGGAGTCCAACGCCACCGTCGAGGGGAGAGCCCACAACCGGCGCGTGGAGCTCTCCCGGCCGTGCGGCGCGGGCGGCGGGAAGTGAGGGTCACCGGCTAGTCCGACGCGTGCGCGGCGTTCTTCCGCCGCCGCCACCACGCCGCGATCTGGTCCTCGCCGATCGGCCCCTCGTCGTCCCGGATCTTCAGACTGTCGAGCACCACGCGCCAGGTGTCGCGGTCCACGACGTTGGCGATGATGAAGGTGACCACCATCGCGACCACGGCGCCGATGCCGGCCATGAGCATGTCCTTCTGCGCATCCCAGATGTCGCCCTGCGCGCCGAGAAAGGCGAGTCCCGCCGAGGCATTGACGTTGGCGGCGGCCAGCCACTCGAGAATCTCGTAGATGGCCGAGAAGGCGAGCGTGAGTTCGACGGGGAAGTAGTAGTTCCAGAAGCCGCGCGCCTTGGACACGCGGATGAACACCTCGCGTACCGGATAGGCGAGCAGGAAGCCGAACGAGAAGTGCACGAGCCGGTCGTACATGTTGCGGTCGGCGCCGAACCAGTGCTGCAGCGTATACCCGAAGGGCACCTCGGCGTACGTGTAGTGCGACCCGATCACGTGCATGATCATGAACAGCGTGATCAGCGTGTACGAGATCTGGGAGAGCCGCAGCCAGCGCCCGAGCAGCAGGATGACCGGAACGAAGAGGAAGACGAGGTAGTTCTCGAGCAGCCAGTCGGCGCGGTACAGCGGATGGATGGCGGCCCACAGCCAGACGAGGGCGAAGGCGACGAAGAGCAGCGAGAGGTAGAGCCGCTTGGACATGGGGGGTCTCCTGGTCGGCGGGGTTACGGACCAGGACGACGGAGCCGCGTCCGGGGTTGCGCGCGGCCGGCACGCCACGGCGCAGGCGGCGCGTCGACGCCCCCGGCCGGTCAGCGCGCCAGCGGACTCTCCCAGACTCGGAGCAGCAACGCCTTCAGTTGGGCGAACCGGCTGGGCCCCAACTCGTCGCTCCATTCGCGTTCGATGGCGCGCAGGATGTCGTGGACCTTGGCGAAGGCGGCGCGCCCGCGCCGGGTGAAGCGGACGATGCGCGCGCGTCCCTCGGCGGGGGAGTCCGACCGGACGATGTAGCCCAGCCCCTCGAGGCTCTTGAGGAGCTGGTTCATGGCCTGCTTGCTGGTGCCCGCGCGTTCGGCGAGCACGCCGGGGCGCACCCCGTCCGGGCCGGGGAACTGGAGCACGGCCATGTGCGGGATGCGCAGGTCGTCGAACCCGGCGGCGTTGAGTTCCGCGATGATGCGGCGGTGGATGGCCTGGGCAGGTACGCGCAGCAGGGCGCCGATGAGCATCTCCCCGGGTTCGGGCTTCGCATTGGCCGGCGATCTGGGCATTGACAGGATGGTAAATGGAGTTTACTGTCTGGGGAGCACGAACGGTACACGGAATTTACTACAGGAGGCGGGCCGTGCCAGACCAGACCCTCGACATGCGCGTCAATCCATCCGATGAGACCATCCGGCTCGGGCCGCTCGGCGTTCGGTTCCTGATCACCGGGAACGACGCCAATGGCAGCATCGCGGCGTTCGAACTCGTGGTTCCGGCGGCGCAGCGGCTCGCGGCGCCGGCGCACAGCCACGACCACTATGAGGAGACGGTCTATGGCATCGACGGCGTGCTGACCTGGACCGTGGACGGCAAGCCGGTGGACGTGGGGCCGGGGCAGGCGCTCTGCATTCCGCGCGGCGCCGTGCACCGGTTCGACAACAATGGAAGCCGCGACGTGAAGGCCCTCTGCGTGATCACGCCGGCGGCCATCGGTCCGGCGTACTTCCGTGAATCCGCCGAGGTGATCAACCAGTCCGCCGGCGGCCCCCCGGACCGGGTGAAGATGGCGGAGATCATGCGCCGCCACGGCCTCACGCCGGCGGTGCCCCAGCCGCAGGGGTAGCGCCGGCCCGCCAAGCCGGTTCGTCCACGCACGGCGCGTGCGCCCGGCATCGCGTCCTTTCCCGCTTCAGCGCGGCCCCGCGGAGGCCAGCCGGATGAGGCCGGGATAGAATCGGCGATCGGTCTGTGCCGCGAGCACGAAGTCGCGCTCCTGCGGCCGGCCCTTGGCGCGCATCAGGGCCACCAGCTCCCGGCGGGCGGCGCCGGTCCAGCCCGACGTGCGCGGCAGCAGCGCGCAGACGGGCGCCAACCGCTGGAACGCGTCGCGCTCCTCGGCGGGCCAGCGGCGGCGATCGACGTGCCCCAGCGCCTGCGCCACGCGATCGGCCACGGCGCGCGCCGCGGCCGCGGGTGACGCCGGGCCGGCCGCCGCCAGTTGCATCGTCGCCCGGCGGCTGCACTCCACGAGCCACCGTTCGTCGAAGAAGTCCGCCGGCCGCATGCGGCCGACGTCCAGGTGCAGGTCGCCGTGGGCCAACCGGCGCAGGGTGGCGGCGCCGGTGCGCCGCCGGCTCCGGCCGAGGCGGCGGAACTCCCGTTCGGCGAGGGCCCGCGTGGCCGGATCGGCGGGGCGGAAGCCGAGCCTATAGTAGAACCAGAATGCGCCGCTGGCGATCGCCTCGGCGTTGCCTTCGCCCACCTGCTTGGCGTTGACGACGAACCGCCGGACGCGGAACAGCGACCGGAACACCCGCAGCGCGGCGACCCACAGGTACGCCGCTTCACCGCCGCGGAACGATGGGAAGATGTTGAGTCCCGTGTTCGCCTGCCGGTAGAGCGGTGTCACGCCACCGTATCCGATTGGCACGCCGTTGGCGAGCATCACGTAGCCGTAGTTCGCTTCGAGACTCATTCGATGCTCCGGCAGCACGCCGATCACGGCGATCGACACGCCCTCGCCGAGATCGGCGAGGTACACCTCGGCCGGATTCGCCGAGTAGAGGGCGAATACCTCGCGGCCCCGGGCGGCGAGCGCCGACTGCGCCACGTCGATCACGGCGCGCGCGCGAGCGGGGCTCAGCAGCTCCACCGCACGCGTGGGCGCGGCGATGTGCCGCGCGACGTCGGCCGGCGTCCGGCGCATGGCGCGGCGGAACACGGGCTGCGCCGTGGGGAGCGCGGTGCGCGTGGCCGAGCCGCGGGATCCGGCCAGCGGCCAGCGAACGGGAATCTCCGCGGCCTCGAACGCCAGCGCGAAGTCTCGTCGCGCCGTGCCGCGCGCCGGGGCGGTCCGGAGCAGCCACGCGAGATCCGTGTCGTACCGCGTGCCGCGGCGCAACGCCATCCACGCGCGGGTGGAGAGTTCGCCGCTGTCGAACGCGTCTTCCTCGGCGCGTTGCAGGGCGGGGCGCAGCAGACCGTCGATGGCCGCTTCGTCGGACACCGCCGGCCAGTCGATCTCCGCCTCGCCCGGGAAGGTGGATTCCAGCCATTCCGCCGTGGCGAAGGCGTACGTGCCGCGGCTGACGGTGCCCGTCATTCCCGAATCGTCCGCGCCGTGCCGGGCGCGACCGAGCCCGCGGACCACGCGGTCGAAACGCGCGAGCGCCGACTCCACCGCGGCCAGCACCTGGGGCGAGTCGGGAAATGCGCGAAGAAACAGCAGGTCGTCGTGCAAGCGCACGACGCCGGCGAGGCCGGCCGGGGGATGTCGGGTGAGCCACTCGATCAGCGCCGCCTTCTCGTCGCCGGCGCCGAAGTCGGCGCGGATCGCGTGCAGGCGGCGCGCCGGCGAGTCAGGCATGTGCCGCGGCGGTCGTCTGATCGGTCATCGGCGGGCTGGAAGGCGTTGGGGGCGGGCGGGTGCAGCATAGGGTTGGCGCCGGAGCGGCGCAAGCAGTGGGCGCCGCCCGCGACTTGGGACAACTATGCCGTGGAACGCAGCGGTGTTCAGCAAATGACCGACCGCGTGCAAACCTCGGCGTGGCGCGTCTAAGCCTGAGGCGCCACCGCCGTGTTGTGGCAGGCCACGATCGCCAGTGGCCGTCGTGCAGCGTCATGACCTCGAGCATGCGGGTCACCAGACGGCCCTCGGCGGTGGCGCGAATCCCCGGGGGGAGACCGCGGAAGCCGGTGAGGGTGGTGAGCAGCGCGACCACGGCCGCGTCGGGCGCCGGGAAGTGCAGCCGCTCGATCTCCACGGCAAGGGTACTCCCGGCAAAGGGACCCCGAAACATCTCGGCATGCCGCGTGACGTTCCCGTCGCGCGTGTCCCAGCGCATGCCGAGGATGTTGGTGAATTCCACGGCGGGATCGCAGTCCGCTCCCCAGGCCGCGGCGTCGCCCCGGTTCCAGCCGTCCACCTGCGCCGCGACGATGCGGCGGATCTCTCGTTCGTGCTCCGTCATCCCCCTCCTCCTCCGATTCCCGGATGCTGGCGTCGAGCAGCGCGCGTGCCGTCCAACGCGTGACCCGCTCGGCGGCGGAGGGGGAGAGCCCCCGCGTGTCCTGGAGCAGGAAGAGCGCGTCCATGCCGACGCACGCCGTCAGCGCCGACACCAGGCGTTCGAAGCGCAGCCGGCCGAGTCGCGCCTTCACCGGAAGGACCGCGGAGGTGAGCCACTCCACTCGGCGGTAGCCGCGCACCGGGCGTCCCTCGCCGGTCCGGCCCGCGGTGAGCCGGATCATGGTGCGCAGCAGCGCTTCATTGGGGATGGCCAGCCGCTGGATGACCGTGACCGCGGCGTCGAGGCGCGCCCGGGCCTGTTCGATGTCGTCGAGCGTGCTCGATCCCTGGGGGAAGGCGGCCGCCATGGCCGCTTCCACTTCGGGGCGCACCGCCTCGAGCGACGCTTCGACGAGGAGTTGCTCCTGCGTCGGGAAGTACCGGTAGGCGGTGCGGCGCGAGACGTCGGCCTCGTCGGCGACTTCGCTGACCGACGGCGACTGCCCCTGGGCGATGAGCCGTGCGGCGGCCGCGAGCAGGGCGGCCCGGGTGCGCCGCTTCTGCTTGTCGCCGCGTCCGGCGGTGTTGTCGGAGGGGTCGTCGGGGGGGGCTTTCGCGGCCGCCGGCAAATCTTGCTTGACAGGCATGGGGGAGAAGATAGATTATCGCGTCGTGGCACACTAGTGCCATGATAGCACAAACGTGTCATTTGGTGGGGTAGGCCACCGGGAGGCTCTCGTGTTTCGACGCAGGAGTGGGAGAATCGCAGGGGTGTTGGTCGCCGGAGGGTTGGGGGCGGTGGTGTTGTTCGGCGCGTGCTCCAGTGACAGCATCGGGGCGGGGAGCGCGCCGACGACGGAGTACGGGGCGGACGTGGCGGTGGGGAACGGAACCGCGCGGTCGTACCAGGTGATGGTGAACGGGGTGCCGACGGAGATCGGGGTGGAGCTGACGCAGGGGGCGCTGGACAGCCTCCCGACGGTGGGGAAGATGGGCGGCTACGAGTATTCGCTGCCGCTGCCGGCCGGCAACAAGACGCAGTATCAGGTGATCGGGCTGAACTGGAATCCCACGGGGCATCCGCCGCCGATGGTGTACACGGTGCCGCACTTCGACTTCCACTTCTACATGGTGTCGCAGGCCGAGCGGAACACCATCGATCCCACGACGGACACGGCCTTCGCCACGCAGGCCGCCACCCTGCCGACGCCGGCGTTCAGCCTGCCGGGGTACGTGAATGATCCGCCGGCGAACGCGGTGCCGCACATGGGGCTGCACTGGACCGACTCGAACGCGCCAGAGTTCCACGGGCAGCCGTTCACCCGGACCTACATCCTCGGGTCGTGGAACGGGCAGTTCATCTTCGATGAACCGATGGTGACCCGGGCCTATCTGCTGACGCATCCGGCCGACTCGGTGTCCGTGGCCACCGCTACGCAGCGGGCGATTGCCGGGTACTACCCGACGGCTTATCGCGTGAAGTGGATCGGCGCCACCTCGGTGTGGCACGTCGCGCTCAGCGGATTGACCCATTGAGCGCGGGGCGGCCCGGCCATCTTCCCGTTGGTCCGGGCCGTCCGCATCTTTCAGGGTGCTCTCGCTCGCTCCCGTCACCCTGGAAGGACACGGCGTTCGCCTCGAGCCGCTTGCGGCGGCGCACGAGGCGGGGCTCGTTGCCGCGGCGAGCGACGGCCGGTTGTGGGAACTCTGGTATACGTCGGTGCCCACGCCCGACGGCGTGGCCGGCTACATCGCCGACGCCCTCGCCGGCCAGGCCGCCGGCCGGATGCTCGCGTGGGCGGTGCGCGATCCGGCATCCGGCGACCTGATCGGGACCACGCGCTATCACGACATCGTCGCGCCCATCGACCGGGTGGAGATCGGCTACACGTGGTATGCCGCGCGCTGGCAGCGGAGCCACGTGAACACGGCGTGCAAGCTGCTGCTGATGACGCACGCGTTCGAGGCCGCCGGGTGTCAGGTGGTGGGGCTCCGCACCGACACCTTCAACTTTCGCTCGCAGCGCGCCATCGAGGCGCTGGGCGCCAAGCGCGACGGCGTGCTGCGGCACCACCAGGCGCGGCGCGACGGCACCGTGCGCGACAGCGTGATGTACAGCATCCTGGCCGAAGAGTGGCCCGACGTGAAGCGCCATCTCACCGAGCGGTTGCGGCGCGGGGGACGGCGAGCGGAGTGAGCGCGGGCCGCTGGGCGATCGGCGGGCGCGAGCCGCATGGTCGTTCGGAATGCTCGGCTCATCCGGGGAAAGGCGTGCGTATTACGCAGCCGATGCCCGCTGCGTAATGTCGGGGTGACCGAAATCCGAGTCTTCTAATTGCTGTTGGCGCAGGGAATTGACTTGCCGGCCGGCCAGGGCGGAGCAATTATGAAGCGAGCGGTCGCAACTATTCCGGCGGGGAAGCGGAATATTGTGGCCACATAATAGGCAGTTAGGAAGGCGAGGCCAAACCTTGAAAGGGTGGATGGGGCGACCGCCTCGCGCCTGGTTGGGTTCGAGATCGGGCGGGCAGTGTTTTCGTGGCGGCCCATTCTCGAGGGCGAGGTTCCGGTGGCCGAGCTCGCGCGCCTGACCGGTCGCGATCGCGATGGAATCGTTGGGTAGTGCGCCACACGGTGCGCGGGCCCATGTGTAGCAATGAGCAAGGGGCGAGGCGATGCGGGCTGGCAGGCATTTCGGCGGGTGTCGTTCATCGCTCCCTAACGAGGCGCTGCTGCCGCGGCGTTGGCTAGGGAGGCGGCCGGCTCGCTGCGCTCGCGGGCCGCAATTGTGATAGGACGCCGCAGCAGAGCGCCGCGGCGTTAGGTGCACGACCGCCGCGTACCTGGGAGCCGCTATGAATTTTCACGTGAATGGTGGTGGTCTGTGGGTGCTGTTCTTCCCCCTCGTCTACATCGCGCTCGTCATCTACTTTGTGCTGCGCTTTCTGCACGCGATGGAGCGAGGCGTGGCCGCCCACGAGCGGATCGCCGACGAACTCGGGCGGCTCCAGGCGGGCGGGATCAGGGATGGAACCGGTGTCCGCGGCACCTAACGAGGCGCTGCTGCCGACGGCGTTGGCCAGGGAAGCGGCCGGCTCGCTGCGCTCGCTGGCCGCGATCATGATAGGACGCCGCAGCAGAGCGCCGCGGCGTTAGATGTCGACAACCTGCCATTGCGAGATGGGGCCGTGACGCCTCGGTTCACTGTCGGAGATTGTGTGCGGGTGCCGGACGGGCGCATTGGGCGAGTGCGGGCGGTGGAAGCGGGCCAGTACCGCATTCGGGTCCAGCGACGAACGAGCAAGACGCACCAGTTCCTCCACCTACGCGGGAGCGAGCTGTCGCGCGTTGAATGTCCGAGTGGCTGGATGAGCCCCGAGGGGTATCGGAGCTATCTCAAGGTGACGTTGGCGAAGCAACGCGAGCGCCAGCGGGTGGGCAGGAATCGCGCGCGGTGAGTATGCGATCCCGACATCTAACGAGGCGCTGCTGCTGGCGGCGTGGGGTAGGGAGGCAGCTTGCTCGCTGCGCTCGCATGCTGCAACTATTATGAAACGCCGCAGCAGGGCGCCGCGGCGTTAGGCGGACAAGTTGAGAGTACACGAGACATGTTCTATCTCTACGACGGAGGAGGTGCCTCGATTTCTGAGATCGGTGGCCCGCTGGTGCCCGATGACGAGTGGCGGAAGACCAAGACCGCCGCATCACGACTTCTCGTAGCTAGGCGACAGACGATCGCTGCCAACCTACTCGAGCGCATGCCATTCGAGTGGGTCGATGCGACCAACGTCTTCAACGACACGTTCTCGGTACTACGGGCCGTCGTCGCCGTCGACCAGTACGTCGCGCTCCAGGAGGCGAGTCTCAACAAGACCATCGAGCATCCCTACAAGGCGATCGCCCAGACCATCTCCGAGATCAGCCCTAACCGACCGTATGTCCGCTTCGTGGTTGCCCAACTCGATACGGAGGACGATAGCTCGCTTCGAGTCGAATCACCGTCGCCGAAGATCACCTCGGAGGCTGTTGACGCCGCCCTAGCCGACGCGGAACTACTCCTACGTTCGCGAGGTCCCTCCAGCGCCGTTGATCGCGCGCATACGGCCGTTCACGGCTATTTGCGTGTCGCGGTCGAGCGGACCGGCATAGAGGCCGGCCCCCATGCATCTGCGACCGAACTGCTCAAGCAACTTCGTGAGAACGACGGGCGACTGCGAGCGTTAGTCGAGGGGAGCGAGCAGACCAAACGAATCGTCATGGCGCTGGCGTCCGTGGTAGACGCGGCGAGCACCCTACGGAATACCGCGTCGGCGGCGCATCCTTCCATGCAGATGCTCCAACGTGCGGAAGCGATGCTCGTCATCAACGCTGCGAGATCCCTAATTCATTACCTTGATGCCAAGCTGGTCGATGCCTGACTCGGAGCGCCGCGTTTGGCCGACAGAACTCCGGCTTCGCGGCGCGCCGCATAACGAACGCTGCACCTGACAAGGGAGTTGCGGATGGCGCGCGGCTGCGCCGCGCGCTTTTGTATGATTCCCTTGCAGGTGAGCTCGGGCGTTAGAGCGCGAAGCAAGCTCCTCACGGGGAAGGCATGTCAGACGGCTCATCATCGCACCCGCGGTATAGGAGATACTCCGAAGTCGCTACCCTTGGCGAGATCCCAGCGCGGGGCACTCGCGAAGCCGTACGACATTTGGCGCGCCTGGCCAATGGTGACTCGCACTTCGCCGGCAAGCCGGTTAGCGGCAGACTAATTTGGCTTGCTAATGAGCTCAACAAACAACTTCCTCCGAAGGATAGAGTCCCCGTTGCGGAGCTTGAGGCGATAGCTCCATTCCAGGGCGATCCCGAGTTGATTGGCCAGTTCGCCGTGGCTACGATCGGCGAGTACATGTCCAATCCGGCAAACGCACCGATTCTCCAAGCGCGCCAAAGGGCTTACATCGCACTCGAACGATACTTCATCTGGTGTCGCGGACTTTGGAAGGCTGTAGAGGCGTCACGGCCTGCCGTTGACGCGTTCCGATTCGATCCAGAGGTAGCCTCGCCTCAGGACGACATCGGTGAGCACTCCTTGGGTGCGATGCTTCACTGGCTTGCCAGTCTGTGTGTGGTCATCGAAGGCTGGGAGGAGTTGGAGTTTCATGATGAAGCAATCGACGACTTGTTGGATCACGGCGGTGACCCGAAGATCGTGGGTACGCTACGACATCGCCTGCAGCGTTTCAGAAATGGGGTCTTCCATTTCCAGCCAACCGGAACAGAAGATCCACGCTTTAAGGACTTCTGGAGCGATCAGGTTGTGAACTGGGCAATCCCTCTTGAGCGCCAGTTCGAGCGCTTCTTTCGGGATGCGTGGTCGTCCAACCAGGCGTCCATTGAAGAATGGCTCTTTCGAGGGCTGGATCGCCGCGATCCCCAGTTGCCTCCGGATCCCTAAGCCGCGCTCTAACGAAGAATGGAACGCCCCTGCTGAGTGCCGCCGCGCCGATCGCCCACCTGAGGACACCATGAGAAGGTTCGGATTATTCACTGTTTGCCTCGTCGCCGCTGCCGCGTGCGCTTCCCACGGGGCCCAGCCTGCCCAGCCCGAGCCCCGGACTCGCGTCGAGAGCTCCCCGGTTACGCCCGAGGTTGCGCGGTCCGCCCCAATGCAAGCCGCCCTTCGCGCGGGCGCGCTCGTCGACACGATCGTGGTGTCCCCTGATACGCTCCGTCTGCACGTCGGGCAGTCGGTATTCGCGTTCACGGCCATCCGATTCGAAGCCCGTGACTCGACGGGAGGGTCCGTTCCCCAGTTCGCACCATGGATTGGGGTCGAAGACTCGTCGATCGTCGCCTTCCAGGGAGGGATGTTGGTCGGACGGAAGGCCGGGACGACACGTCTCTGGCTCAGGCCCATCGGTTCGAATCCGGCCGCCACCGTGAAACCGGTGCGCTCATACGTCCACCTCACTGTGGTTCCGTGAGCGTGGGCGCACCAGGCCGTGTTCGACTCCCGGTACTTCGATTGGCGGCGCTGCGGCTCGTCGCCGCGGTGCAAGGCTGCTTCGGAATTGGCGGGCTGGCGATCAGTGTACTCGCGGCCGTTCAGCTCACGTGGCCGAACATCCATACCGGGCTCACTGGTTCACGACCAACCTGGGGCCTGGTCCTGGCCGGCGGAGCGATGGGAAGCATCCTGTTGGCCGTTGCCGTGCTCCTCTGGCGACGCAAACGCGTGGGCCGGATACTCGGAGCCGTGCTCTGGTCTGTATCGGTGTGCAACACCTACTTCTCGAGCGGTTCACGGAACTGGGGAGATATTGCGTTCAACGTGCTGATGCTTGGATTGATTCTGGCCGGTTGGGGAGCGGCCGGGGAGGCACTGGGCTGACTCCCAGTGCCCGAGTCGATCGTCCCCGACGTGCATGGAGGCGGCCACCATGACCGCCTCCATTCACGTGCTGGTTCGCTGATCATCTGACTGTCCGACCTCACCTACACTGCGGATACCCCGGCTGCGGCCCGGTAATCGCCGGTCGATTCTTCCGATCCGCGATCGCCGTCATCACCTGGTGCAGGAAGTTCCCGATCTTCGCCATGTGATCGTAGTCCGCGTACTCGGGCTCGTCGGTCTGCTGGTGGTAGTCCTCGGAATACCCGGTCGAGAAGTACGCCACCGGCACGTCGTGGTGCACGTAGTTCACCTGGTCGCTGCGGCAGAAGCGGTTGAGCGGATTGGCCGGTACGTCCCAGGTGTGGTCGATGGCCATCACCACCGGGCGCACGGCGTTCACCGAATCGATGATGTCGCCGAACTCGAACGACAGCCGCCGCGACCCGAGAATCTGAATGGACGTCGGCCCGCCGAACTTCACCTGGCCCACGTGCCCCTTGGCCTCCATGTCCATGTTGAGCGCGGCGGCGATGGAGTCGAGATGGATGGTCGGGTGGTCGGTGAAGTACTTGGAGCCGAGCAGTCCCGCCTCCTCGCCCTCGTGCGACACGAAGATGATGGAACGCGCCGGGTGCTCGCTGGCGAACTTCTGCGCGATCTCGAGCATGATGACGGTGCCCGAGCCGTCGTCATCGGCCCCGTTCATGATCGAGTCCTTCCGCGGCGGGCGGATGCTGCGCGCCCGCGCGATGAGCGAATCGATCTCGTGCTGCTGCGCCGGCGACGGGCGGCACATGGGATCGTTGGCGCCCTGCGGCCGTGTCACCATGTTCACCGCGCGCAGCGAGTCGTGGTCCACCACCTGGCGGTTGATGCCCACGTGGTCGTTGTGCGCGCTCACCAGCACGTACTCGCCGGCGCGCGCCGGATCGGACCCGGGCAGGACGGCGATCACGTTCCGCGCCGGCCACTGCGACATGTGGAACTCGTAGTTCCAGTGCGCCGACACGGGCTCGCCCACGGCGCCCGCGGCCAACTGGTCCACCGGCCGGCCGAAGATGCGCTCGGCGGCGGCAGCGGAAATCGACGCGCCGGCGGGGCCGTTCGCGCCCTCGGGCCTCATGGCGCTGCGCATGGTGAACGCCGCCTCGCGCAGCTCTGCGGGTACCTGATCGAGGTCGACGTACAGCACCGCGGCCGCGCCGAGTGAGGCGATGCGGTCGTCGTGCGTGACGATGCGGACCGGGCGAACGCCGCGCGCCGCCGCCTGGGCCGCAGCCGCGCGGTCGGCCAGCACCGCCGCTTCGGCCCCGAACCGGTCGGGCAGGGAATCGCAGCGCTGTTCGGGACCGCTGCTGCGCCGCCGGAAGCGGCCGGCGGGGGGTCCGCCCAGGAACACCGCCACCTTGCCGCGGAAGGCGGCGGGATCGAGCGCCGTGGTGCTGTCGCCGAACCGCCCCGCGAACACGGCGGGCACCTGGTCCAGCGACGCCGTCTCGCCAACGCCCGTGCTCGCCGACGGCGCCAGGGGAATCCAGTCGCTGCCCGCGTCGAGCGCGGCACCGCCGGCGCTCAGGTGCGAGTCGCCGCGCGCGTAGCCCTGCGGCCCGTACGGCATGTCCTGGAAGTACGTGCCGTTCTCGCCGGCGGGCCTGAGCCCGAGCTGCTTGAACACGCTCGCGATGTACGCCGTGCCCTTGTAGTTGCCCAGCGTGCCGATGAGCCGGCCCTGCATCGAGTCGTCGGCGAACCCGTACAGCCGCGTGCGCAGATCGTTGGCCGTGATGGCCGCGGTGGTGGCGCGGGGCGCCCAGACGGCCGGGCCCTCGTCGGGCCACACGGGCTTCTGGTTGGCGCGCGCGGCGGAACCGCCCTGGGCGAGCATCGGCGCGGCGGTGGCGGCGGCCAGGACGAGGGCAGACAGGGAGCGGGAGAGTTGGCGGGGCACGACGATCCTCCGGGGTGGGAACAGCGGGTCCGGAAATGTGAGCGCGGGGCGGGCTATCGGCAACGTACGGCCGGCGCGGAGTGCGGCCATGCGAAGGGCGCGCCGGGCGGAATTAGATTGGTCCCATGCACCCCGCCGACCTCGAGGGCATTCTCGATTTCCTCCGCGCCGCCGAGCGCCTCAAGGCGACGCATCGCAGCGCGTACACCTCCACGGGTGAGCGGGAGAGCACGGCGGAGCACAGCTGGCGGCTCTGCCTCATGGCCATGTTGCTGGCGCCGGAATTCCCCGACGTCGACTTCGCGCGTCTCGTCAGGATCTGCATCGTGCACGACCTGGGGGAGGCAGTGCACGGCGACATTCCCGCGCCCGAGCAGGCGCGCCGCCTGGCCGACGATCCCGCCGCCACCAAGGCGGCCGACGAGCGCAACGATCTGCTCACGCTCACCGCGTCGCTTCCCGATGCGACGCGCGGCGAAATCATCGCGCTGTGGGACGAGTACGAAGCCGCGGCCACGCCGGAGGCGCGGCTGGCCAAGGCGCTCGACAAGCTGGAGACGATCCTCCAGCACACCCAGGGCGACAACCCTGCGGACTTCGACTACCGGTTCAACCTCCGCTACGGCCGCCGGTTTACGGTGGGGCATCCGGTGATCGAGGCGATGCGCGAGATCCTGGACCGCGAGACCGAACGCCGCGCGGTGGAATCGGAGTCCGGCGGATGAGCGAGCCGACGATCCGCCTGGCGGCGTCCGCCGACGCGGCGGCGCTGGCCGAATTCTGCGCGCGCACCTTCCGCGAGACGTACGAGGCGTTCAACACCGAACAGGACATGGCCCTCCACCTGCGCACGCACTTTGCCGAGGAGATCCAGCGCGACGAGATCGCCGATGGCGATGCGGCGATGCTGGTGGCGGAGCACGAGGGGGCGCTGGCGGCATACGTGAAGGTGCGCCGTGGGGAAGCGCCCGCGTGCGTGCGCGCGGCGCGGCCGGTGGAGGTACAGCGTTTCTACGTGGACCGGCCGTGGCAGGGGCGAGGGCTGGCCTATCGGATGATGGAGGCGGCCCGGCAGGCGGGCGTATCGTTGGGCGCCGACGCGCTCTGGCTGGGTGTGTGGGAGCAGAATCCGCGCGCCATCGCCTTCTATAGGAAGTGCGGCTTTGCCGACGTCGGCGCCTGGACCTTCACCCTGGGCACCGATGTGCAGCGTGACCGCGTGCTGCAGCGCCCCGCCGCCGGCGTGATCGCCGTGCCCGTTCCCTAGATCGCCCGGACCGCATCCGCGCGGCCAACCCAACCACCAGACACCGGGGCCCGCACCGTGTACATCCCCAAGTCGTTCGAACAGGCCGACACCGCGCAGTTGCACGAACTGATGCGGACGCATCCGTTCGCCTCGCTGGTCGTGTCCACCCCTTCAGGGCTCGAGGTCAACCACCTGCCGTTGGTGCTCGACCCGGATGCGGCGCCGCTCGGCGTGCTCCGCGCGCACGTGGCACGGAGCAATCCGGTGTGGCGCTCGCTCACCGGAGACACCGACGCGGTGGTCATCTTCCAGGGCCCGCACCACTACATCTCGCCGTCGTGGTACCCGAGCAGGGTGGAGAACGGGGGCAAGGTGGTACCCACCTGGAACTATGCGGTGGTGCACGCGCACGGGCCGGCGGTCGCGATGGACGACCGCGCGTGGCTGGAACGCCACCTCGGGCGGCTGGTGACGGCGCCACGAGGCCGGCCGGCGGCCCCGGTGGCG
>CAWFCT010000009.1:0-301279 GCA_963814345.1 uncultured Gemmatimonadaceae bacterium
CCCATCCCGCTCCGGCAACACTCTCGGCAACTCCTCCGCCGCGATGGCAACGCGCGCGAACAGCAAGTCCGTCTGGTCGCCGAGCGCCGTCACGAGGCCGTCGACGCCGGCCTCATCGACGATGTCATACACCGCCTCGAACCCGCACCCCGCCGCCACCTCCACCAGCTTCGTCGGCCCCGCGGTGTGGCTCGATTGCATGCCGGTCTCGCCGTAGCGCGCGTTGTCGAGCACCACGATCGCCAGATTCCGCGGGCGTTGGAGCGCGATCGTCGCCAGCGAACCCAGCCCCATCAGCATCTCGCCGTCACCCGTGATGACGAGCACGCGCCGGCCCGGCTGCCCCAGCGCCAGCCCCAGTCCGATCATCGCCGCGCCGCCCATTCCGCCCCAGAGGTAGAAGTTGCGGTCGTCGTCGCCGGCGGCCGCCACGTCCCACGCGGCCGCGCCCAGCCCGGCCACGACGAGCGTGTCGCCGCGCTTGGCCAGCAATCGCTGCACTACCTCTCGCCGGTGGAGCGTCACTTGACCCACTCCTTGCGCCCGATCAGCCGCTGCGACAGCAGCACCGCCACCGCCGTCTCGCTTCCGAACGCGCGCTCGGCGGCGCGCTCCACCACTCGCTCCACGTCCGCTGCGTCGTCCACGCGGTTCACCTCCACGCCACACAGGCGCAGCACCGCCTCCGCCGTGGTGCCCATGGGCACCTGCCACGGATTGAATTCCTCGAACTCCCCGCGCATGGTCACGAGCGTCAGCAGCGGAAAGCGGCACGCGCGCGTCATGGCCAGCATGTTGACGCAGTTGCCCACGCCGCTCGACTGCATGAGCAGCGCCGAGCGTTCGCCGCCCAGCCACGCGCCGGCGGCGAGGGCCACGCCCTCCTCCTCGGTGGTCAGCGCGATATCGCACACGGCGGCGTCGTCGCGGCAGAGCGCGATCAGGCGGGCGTGCCCCGCATCGGGCAGGTACGCCACCTGCCGGATCCGCGCGCGTCCGAAGACGTCGTGAATGCGGTCGGGCCAGTCTGCGCCGTGCGGCGCGTTGGTGCCATGCTGCAACGGTGCCCCTCGGGGATCCGGACGCGTTGAAACTGCGGCGGAGGACGGGGCGGGGGAAGCGGGTGGGGCGGGGGACCACACCGGCAGGCAAGAGAAAACGCCCGCAGCCATGAAGGATGCGGGCGTTTCGGCGGAACTCGTGCGCTTGACAGGTATCCCCAGCCTAGCGATTCAGCCGCGCCGAGTCAATCACCTGGTGAGGCCGTGCCCGGAGCGGGATTCGAACCCGCACGCTCTTGCGAGCATACGCCTGTCAAACGCACGCGTCTACCAGTTCCGCCACCCGGGCACGTACGCGGACATGCCGGAATTTGACCTTACCCCCGTGGCGAGTACGGGATGTTCTGGGTCTCAGCCACGGCCGCCGAACGATTGGCCTTGCGCGCGTTGGCTGATGGGCGGTCTGATGAGTTCCGCTACCGTGTCGGTCAGGGGTAGCGGCCGCCCTGCCTCCGGCGTGGGCACGTTTCTAACCCGTCACCTTCGAAAGCGGGCAACCCATGGCTTGCACTTGCATATGCAAGTGAGTACACTGAGGGAAGCGTTCCATGGGGGCACTGATGGTCACGACGGTCGCACATCTTCCGGTGGTCGACGAGGCGCACAAGCTGTTGGGCCTGACCTACAAGCAGGTGGCCGCCATGCTCCGTGCCGACGAGAGCACGCTGCAGCGTTGGCGGACGGGCACGAGCGACCCGTCGCCCGTCTTCGTCGGCCGCATGGAGAGTCTGGACGAGTTGCTGCGCGAGATCCGCGCCACGTTCAGGCGCCCGAATGCCGCGAAGCGCTGGCTCGAGACGCGCGTCCCGGCGTTCGGCGACCAACGGCCGCTGGATATGCTGCTCGGCGGACGCATCGAGCGCGTCACCGCCGCCCTGCAAGCGTTGAATGCCGGAATGACGACCTGAGTTCGGATGCGCCGCCGCGCGATCCGCCTCCGCGCATGGTCACGGGGCCGGCGCCGGCGTTCGAGCAGTGATCGCGTACAGGCAGTGCCACCCCGCGCACGCCGAGATCTCCGATGACACACTCCGCGCCAGCGCGCGCGAAGGTGGACGATTCAATCCGCGGCACGAGTTCGGGGCGGTCTATGTGTCGCTGTCCAGAGAGACTGCGGTGCGCGAACTCCGGCGCCGCGCCCATCGCCTTGCCGTCGACGTGGCCGATCTGCTCCCGCGAACGATGCTCCAGCTCCGCGTGAACCTGGAGCGTGTGCTCGACCTGACCGACCCGAGCACCGCCACTGCATGGGGGCTGAGTGCCGCACAGTTGCGGAGCGACGATCTCACGCCCTGTCAGGAAGTAGCGGGTGCCGCGCGCCGAAATGGGTATGAGGCGATTCGGTATCCGGCGGCCAGCGGCACGGGCGAGAACGTTGCCATCTTCCTCGACCGCCTGCACGCGGGTTCGACCGTCCAAGTTGAGAGCGCGGAAGAGTTGGCGCTCTGAGAATGGCGTTGAGGTGCGCGTTCGACTCGCGCTCCGGGCACGGCCTCATCAATTCGTTGACTCGGCGTCTTGGTCGCCGTATCCTCTATTCACTTGCCAGGTGCACGCGTAGTACGAACGCCCGCCGCTTCTCGCGGCGGGCGTTCTCTCTTTCAACCGACCTGCTTCTGCTCCCCTACCTTGGCTCGAGATCCATCGCCTTGGCGTGCTCCGAGTTGGCGATGAAGTTCCGCACGTCGCTCTCCAGCGCTTTGCGCGCGATGTCGTCCTGGTAGATCATGTGCCCCACCTCGTAATGCGTCACCGTGATGTTCTTCTGGAGATCCGGCGGCAGGAAGAGATGATGCATGCTGTACTCCGCCTCGAAGAACGGACACGCGAAGTCGTAGTAGCCCGTGGCCAGCAGCAGCTTCATGTACGGGTTCTTGGCGAAGGCGCTCTCCAGCAGCTGGCTCATGTTGTTGCCGTAGCCGTCGTAGTTCCATCCCGCGATGCCGCCCCCGTACACGTCGTCGGTCTTGTAGCCCAGGTCGTCGCGCACGTACTGCGTGAACATCTGCGTGTACACCGGGCGCTGCACCCAACTGGGGTCGAAGTCGTTGCGCTGCGTTCCGGGCGTGCGGTTGAAGCTCACCATGCGGCCATCCAGCCGCCCCACGGACTCCTTCTGCCCCTGCAGCAACGTGGCGTCGAACAGCGACGAACTGATGCGCAGATTGTAGTCGTCGATCAGCTTGGCCGGCAGGCCGGTGTAGCGCGCCAACTGGGCAACGGCCTGCTGCCGATCGGCGCCCTGCAGCGCGTCTCCCTCGTAGAGGTCGTGCATGTACTCCGTGGTCGCCCAGTGCTCCGACTGCGCCACCGCCTCCTTGAGCGAGAGCTTCTGCAGGTCGGGCGGCAGCTTCTTGTGGTACCAGGCGGTGGCCGTGTACGTGGGCAGGAACAGCACGTTCGGCAGATCGTTGTCGGTGGACTCGCTGAGCGTCTGCATGTCGAGCACGCTCGATAGCAGCATCACGCCGTTCAGCGCGATGCCGCGCTGCGCCAGGTACCCCGCCAGGCCCGCCGAACGGAACGTGCCGTAGCTCTCGCCCGCCAGGTAGAGCGGGGAGCCGTACCGATCGTACTTGGTGAGGTACAGGCGGATGAACTCGCCCAGCGACTGCAGGTCGCCCGCCACTCCCGACGTCGCGCTCAGTGCCTTCTCCGACACCGCGCGGCTGTAGCCGGTGCCGTCGGGGTCGATGAACACCATGTCGGTGAACGGCAGCCAGGTCTCCTGGTTGTCCACCATCTTGTAGGGCGGTGGCGGCAGCGCGCCGTTGTCCTGCAGCACGATCCGCTTGGGACCGAACCCGCCGACGTGCACCCAGATGGCCGGCTCGCCCGGCCCGCCGTTGTAAATGAAGGACAGCGGACGCCGGCTCTGGTCCTGCTGGCCGTCCAGCGTATAGGCCACGAAGAAGATATGGGCCTCGGTCTTGCCCGTCGCATCGGGCACCGGCAGCCGTCCCGCCGTTGCCGTGTACGCGTAGGTTTTGCCGCCCACCTGAATGGAATGATGGGTGACCACCGGCGGAGCGTCGGTGGTGCTCGAATCGTAGGGGTGCCCTTGCGGGCCCGGGCCGCCGCGACCGCGCCCCTGCGCGGCCAACGGCATCGCCGCCAGCAACAGCATCGCAAGCGAAGCCGAGGGCAGGCGCATCCAGTGGCGAGTGTTGGAATTCATGGCCCCGATTATGGATGCCGGTCAGCCGGGCGGCAAGGCCGGGGGCATGCGAAAGCCGGAACTGGAAGGGTCGAGCGGCCGCCGTCTTCTCTTTCGGTGTGTTCTGCAATGATCGGGTGACGCCCACGCTGCCTTGCCGCCGTAGAGTTCCCGCGAGGTAGCGAGGAGAATCTGCCGGCTGGCTCCACCTGTCTCCGCCACTCCCGTTCACGTGCCCGGGTGGTGGAACTGGTAGACACGTGCACCTGGCAGGTGCATGCTCGAAAGAGCGTGCGGGTTCGAATCCCGCTCCGGGTACGGCCTCACCAACTCGTTGACTCGGCGCCCCGTGCGTGATACTCTCAGAGTACCTGCCAGGTGCACACGTAGTACGGAACGCCCGCCGCTTCTCGCGGCGGGCGTTCGCGCTTTGGGGCCCGCGGCCTCGCCGTCGCCCCGCCTTGACATCCCGCGCTCCCGTCGGCACCGTCGTCC
The DNA here is from genome assembly GCA_963814345.1 of uncultured Gemmatimonadaceae bacterium. Lineage (GTDB taxonomy): Bacteria > Gemmatimonadota > Gemmatimonadetes > Gemmatimonadales > Gemmatimonadaceae > JAGWRI01. Next base: position 4,714 of record CAWFCT010000009.1, read on the forward strand.
CGGCCCCCCGCCCGCGCGCCGCTCCAGGAGTCATTCGCATGAGCACGTCGCAATCGCGATCGCTCTGGCGGGGGGCCTTGCCGGCATGGGGGGAAGCGAATAGCCGCATGCTCGGCGGGAGGCGGTTTACGCTTGCGTGGCTCGGAGTGTATGCGGTCGGCTGGTTTGCCGATGTCTTGACGAATCGGAGCTTACTCAACCCGGCGCATGAGGAGTTCTCGAAGGGCTGACCAAAGGGGCGGCCAATCGGTTGACGGTGAACCCGGAGACAGAAAACCGCCCGCAGCCACGAAGGCTGCGGGCGGTTTGGCGAAACTGCTGCGCCCGTCAAGCATCGGAACGCTACCGGGTCCATTCAGCCGAGTCAACCGGGCGGGGAGGTCGTGCCCGGAGCGGGATTCCAACCCGCAAGCTCTTGCGAGCGTACGCTTGACGGGCGCACGCGTCTACCAGTTCCGCCACCCGGGCACGTGCGCAGATGTGCCGGAACTGGATCGACAGCCTGACAAGACGCTCTCCGCTACCTCGCGGGGAAGCGTACGCTCACTGCATTGAAGTCCCGGGACCGATTCCCCGCCGGCCGGATCATCTCCCCCCGCCTTGACATCCCCCGCCCGCATCGGCACCGTCGTCACGGCCCCCCGCCCGCGCGCCGATCCAGGAGACAATCGCATGAGCACGCCGCAGTCGCGATCCGCGTTGCGGGGGACCGCGCTGGTCCTCGCGTCGTTCATCCTCGCATCGTCGGCCATCGTCTGGGGTCCGGCTCCCGCCCGCGCCCAGCGCGGCATTGGACGCGAGGCTGCCGCCGCGTCACTCGGACCCCTCGGCGAGATGAGCTGGCGCTTCGTGGGCCCGTACGGCAACCGCGCTGCCGCGGCGGCGGGCGTGGCGGGCGACCCGTCGGTGATGTACGTCGGCGCCGCCTCGGGCGGCATCTGGAAGACCGAGAACGGCGGCGTCGACTGGCGGCCGGTGTTCGATCACGAAGACGTGTCCGCCGTGGGCGCGCTGGCGGTGTCGCAGTCCAGCCCCAACGTGGTCTGGGCGGGCACGGGCGAGACCTGGCTCATCCGCCCCTACTACCCCATGGGCGACGGCGTCTACAAGTCGATGGACGGCGGCGCGCACTGGGAGCACATGGGCCTCGACGCCACCGGCCACATCGGCCACATCGTGATCGACCCGCACGACCCGCAGCGCGTGTTCGTCTGCGCGCTGGGCCAGCTCTTCAAGGCACAGCCCGAGCGCGGCGTCTACCGCACGCTCGACGGCGGCAAGACGTGGAAGCTGGTGCTCGGCCCCAACGGCGACACCGGCTGCAACGACCTGGCCATGGACCCGGCCGACCCCAACACGCTGTTCGCCGGCATGTGGCAGGTGCGCGTGTATCCCTGGAATCTCGACAGCGGCGGGCCCGACGGCGGCATGTACGTGAGCCGCGACGGCGGCGACACGTGGACCCAACTCTCGGGCCACGGGCTGCCCGCGGCCCCGCACGTGGTGGGAAAGGTCGCCGTCGCCATCGCGCAGAGCCTCCCCACGCGCTGGTACGCCCTGGTGCAGGACAGCCAGCCCACGCTCTACCGCTCCGACGACGCGGGCGCCAGTTGGAGCATGGTCAGCCACGACCACATGATGCTGCAGCGCGACTCGTACTACACGAACTTCGGCGTGTCCACCACGGATCCCGACCGCCTGTACTTCGTGAGCCCCAACTACACCATCTCGCTCGACGGCGGCAAGACCTTCCTGCGCCCCGGCCGAGGGAACGGCTTCGGCTCCGCCGGCGGCGACAACCACGACATCTGGATCGATCCCGACAATGCGAACCGCATTCTCGTGGCCAACGACGCCGGGCTCTCGGTGAGCCTCGACGGCAGCCGCACCTTCGAGCACATCCGGCTGCCCATCGCGCAGGTGTATCACGTCAGCACCGACGACCGGATTCCCTACGACATCTACGGCAACCTGCAGGACGCGTCGAGTTTCGTGGGCCCCAGCAACAACCTCGCGGGGCGCGGCGGCTTCGGCGGCGGCATCACCGCCGGCGACTTCAAGGCGGTGGGCGGGTGCGAGAGCGGGTTCGCGACGCCCGATCCCACCGATCCCGACATCGTCTGGTCGGGGTGCTACGAGGGTGTGATCAGCCGCATGAACACGAAGGATGGGCAGGCGCGCGACGTGAGCGTGTGGCCCGACGTGGACGACGGCTGGGCGCCGCGCGACGTGAAGTACCGGTGGGACTGGACGATCCCGCTCGCCATCTCGCCCTTCGACCACAACCGCGTGTACGTGGGCAGCCAGTACGTGCACGAGACCACCGACGGCGGGCAGAGCTGGAAGACGATCAGCCCCGACCTCACGCTCGACGACAAGGCACACGAGGGGAACTCCGGCGGCATCACGCACGACAACCTCTACACCTACGACGCCGCGCTCATCTTCTCCGTCGCCGAGTCGCCGGTGAAGCAGGGCGTCATCTGGGCGGGCACCAACGACGGCCAGGTGAGTCTCACCCGCGACGGCGGCGCGCACTGGACCAACGTCACGAAGAACATTCCGGACCTGAAGCCCATGGGGACGATCTGGAACATCGACCCGTCGCCCTTCGACGCCGGCACCGCGTACATCACGGTGAACCTGGAGCAGATGGGCGACTACGACGCCTACGTCTACAAGACGGCCGACTACGGCCGGAGTTGGACGATGATCAGCGCCGGCGTGCCCAAAGGGTACAACAGCTCCGCCCACTGCATCGTCGAGGACCCCGTGCGCAAGGGGATGCTCTACCTGGGCACCGACAATGCGATATACGTGAGTTGGAATGACGGCGGGAACTGGACCAGGCTCAATCAGAACCTGCCGCCGGCGCCGGTCTACTGGATCACCGTCCAGCCGCGCTTCAACGATCTGGTGATCGCCACCTACGGGCGCGGCGACTGGATCATGGACGACATCACCGCCCTGCGTCATTACGACCCCGGCGCGAAGGCGGCCGCGCTCTATCCCCTGCGGGCGGCGTACCGCTTCCGACAGAAGAGCGACCGGCGGCTCGCCGAACCCGGCGCGCGCGTGGTGGGGCAGGACCCGCCCTACGGCGCCGACATCAACTTCTATCTCGCGCACGCCGGCCCGGCCACCATCACCATTGCGGGCGCCGATGGCAAGACCATCAACACGCTGCACGTGCGTGGCGTGGAGGGGCTCAACCGCACGTGGTGGGACCTGCGCTATCCGAACGGCGCCATGCCCCACATGCTGGTGCCGCCCCCCGACGCGCCCTGGGTGCCCAACGGCCCCGGGGGCTACCACATCCTTACCGGCATCATGATTCCCGGCACCGTGACTGGTCCCCGCGTGACGCCGGGCAGTTACACCGTGAAGCTCGACGCCGGTGGCGCGACGGAGTCGCAGCCGCTCCGGGTGCTGGCCGACCCCGCGTCGCTGGGCACCGCGGCCAGCATGCAGGCGCAGTTGCGGTTCAAGCTGGGGCTGGAGCACGAGATCGACACGGTGTCGAGCATGATCGAGCACCTGGAGTCGGTCCGCAAGAAGCTTGCCGATGTGGAGCTGCGCTACCGCGGCGACGCGGCGCACCGCGACGTGGTGGCCGAGTCGCGCCGGCTGGCCGATGCGGCGATAGCCATCGAGGGCAAGCTGATCGACGTGCATCTCACCGACGGCAACGAGGATCTCAATCGCTTTCCCAGCCAGCTCTACCAGAAGCTGACGGCGCTCTACGACAAGGACGAAGCGGACCTGGGACCCACCGCCGGCGAGGTGGCGGTCAACGAGTATTTCAAGACGTGGATGGGGTCGTCGCGGACGGCGCTCGACGAATTCACGAGCAGGACGGTGCCGGCGTTCAACGCGAGGCTGAAGGCGGAGGGGGTGGAGGTGGAGATGCAGCCGTAGGGGGGTGGGGCGGGGGGTAGAGGCCGGGTGCGTAGGTGCGGGATCCGCAACTGCTCCGGCTCGACCAATCCCGTTATTGGAGGAGACGCGCCCGCGATTTGCGGAATCGCTAGAGCTCCGTAGCATGGCGGAGTGGGCGTCCTGGCGACGGTGGTGCCGGCGCGGGCCACGCCGATCCCACTATTCCTGTCGCACGCGGCGTGCGTCGTTTTCAGATTCCATACAATCGGCGTGACGACGGGCGCCTATGTTGTTCCGAGGTTCGGAACGCGCACAGCTACGACGCGGCCGCTTCGACGCACCGGAATCCCCATCATGCATGTGACACCCTCCCCATCGCGGCCGCCAACGGCAGCCCTGCCGACTACGGTCCTGACGGCGTGGCTGACGGCCGGAACGATCGACATCGGCATCGCCGTGACCTACTACCCGCTCACCGGCCCGAGCACTCCGCTGACGATTCTGCAAGGAATAGCCAGCGGACTACTTGGCGCCCGGGCGTTCCATGGCGGCGTTGCGACGGCCGCGCTGGGACTCGCATGCCACTACGCCATCGCGCTGATCTGGACCGCAATCTTCTTCCTCGTCTATCCGCGTATCGGCGCGCTATCGTACAGTCGAGCGCTCACCGCCGTGCTGTATGGAGTGTTCGTCTCCGCCGCGATGACGTTCGTCGTGCTTCCGCTGAGCAACGTGACGCACCGGCCCTTCAACCCGCGCTTCTTCATCATTGCGACCGTCATTCTCATTGGCTCAATCGGTTTCCCGCTGGCCCTCATCGGCGGCCAGTATTTCGCGAGGCGTACGCATCCCGGATGACGTGAGGGCGGAGCGTCAGCGCTTGGGCCCCAGCCGTTCGAGGACGGCGTGCCGCCGGTTTCGTGCAACGCCCACGCGGGCGCCGCTTGCCAGTACGAGTTCCAGCCCACGCATTGACGTCCGCTGAGTGCCGGTCACCCGATCGAGATTCACGATCGCCGACCGATGCACACGCAGGAAGTGGCGAGGGTCGAGTTCCGATTCCAGCGCGGTGACCGACTCGCGGATCACGTGCGACACGGGTCCGACATGGAGCTCGGCGCAGTAGTCACGCGCGCCGATCCAGTCGATGGATGCGACGTCGATCACCCTGGCCCGCGCGCCCGAGCTGACCAACAACCGCTCGCGATACACCGGTGGTGGTGGGCCGGGCGCGGGCGCGCTGCCGATCACCTGCTCCAGCAGGGCGCGCAGTCTCCGTTCGAGTTCGGCCACCTGACCTCGCGCGGCGTTCGCGCGGCGGAGGTGGCGCACCCGGTCGAGGGCGCGCCGGAACCGATCCTCCGCCACCGGCTTGAGCAGATAATCCAGCGCCTGAACTTCGAAGGCGTTCAGGGCGAACTCGTCGTAGCCGGTCACGAAGATCACGGCGGGCAGGCGACCACCCGACGCGGCCATCGCCGCACGGAGGACTCCGAAGCCGTCGAGGCGCGGCATCTGGACGTCGAGAAAGACCAGATCCGGGGCAAGCCGTGCGATTGCGCTCACGGCGTCGCGCCCGCTGAGCGCCTCGCCGACGATCTCGAAATCCGGATGGGGCCCGAGCAGGGCGCGCAATCCCGCGTTCGCCAGCGGCTCGTCGTCGACCAGCAGCACGCGGATCGATGTCATTGCGCCGCCACCGCCGTTGCGGCCCGACGAAGCGGCAGTACCACGGTTGCGATCACGCCGTTTGGCGGATCATCCGCCAACGTCAGGCGGGCGGCATCGCCATGCAGGTGGGCAAGCCGGGCGCGCGTATTGGCGAGCCCCACGCCATCGGCACGTGCGAGCGTCCCGGCGTCCGGCAGCGGTGGACCGTCGTTCCGGACGCACAGGATGAGCATCTCCCGCTCCTGACGCGCCGAGATCGAGAGCTGCCCACTGGCATCCACGTGATTCAGCCCGTGCTGAATGGCGTTCTCGACCAGTGGTTGCAGCACCAGCGTGGGAACGATGGCGGTACGCAGCGCTTCGGGCACATCGACCACCACCCGCAGGCGGTTGCTGTAGCGGACCTGCTCGATGGCGAGGTACTGCTCGAGAAAGGCCAGCTCCGCGGCCAGTGGGATCTCCCGTTCCACGTTGCCGTACAGCAGATGGCGCAGGATGTCACCGAGTTGGGTGAGGACCTGCGTCGCCGCGCCGCCATCGCCCGTGCGGATCAACGCCACGGCCGCGTTCAAGGTGTTGAACAGAAAATGCGGATGGAGCTGGCTCTGCAGTGCGGCGAGCGTGGCTTCGGTCAGACGCTGCGACAGTTCGGCCGCTTCGAGTTGGGCGTGTTGATAGCGGCGGTAATAGTCGAGGCTGTAATAGGCGCCCACCACTGCCCAGTACATCATCAGGTTGATCGGCATCCAGTCGAAGAGGGACGCCGAGTAGTATTCGCCGAATGTGAGCGTGGCGCGACTGACGCCGAACGCCCAGCCGGCCGAGGCGTGGACCGCCGTGTGGACCACCCCGACCGCGATGCTCAGCCCGACATGCGCCAGGAGCGCGCCGGCTGCCGGCGGCCAGGTGAGTCGGATCCGGCGGGCGGCCAGGAAGATGATCGGCGACAACGCCGCCCAGACCATCCAGCCCGGGAAGGCGGCGGCGAGGGCACGGCCGTACGAGGCGTGAATGCCGGCAAAGCGCCAGCCAGCGTAGTAATCGACGGCGTCGGCGAGCGAGAGGATGATCCACAACGCCAGGCTGGCATACCAGAGCGGGAGGGCGCTGGGCTCCGACCTCGCGTGCCGCGCGCGCCGCGGTGCGCCCACCGGATCTGAAGTCGCGGTCATGAGGTGAATAATCTCTTGCATCGCGCCGCCAGAGTAGTGGCAATCGGCTGTTCGCCGAACCGTCGGCTGCACCAATGCGCCGTTGGCTGCAGCCGGGACGGGCGACGGCAGATCGCCCCGCACCTTTCGCGGCTGATCCCTTCGTCTGGAGCTTCGATGCCCGTTCGCGTGACCTGCCTCGCGGCCCTCGCGGTGTTGCCGATGTCGGCATACGCCCAGGGCTCGCGACGCCATGTGGCCGACGCCGATTCCATCCGTCGCGCCGCCGCGCTCGCCGCCCGGTCGATCGTCGCGACCCGGATCAGCGGCCGCCCACCGACGATCGACGGCGCGCTCGACGACCGCGCGTGGTCCACGGCCGCCGTGGCCACCGACTTCGTGGAAGCCGGACCGCATCCGGGGATCCTGCCGGCGTATCGGACCGAGTTTCGGGTGCTGTTCGATGAGAAGGCGATCTATTTCGGGGTCCGGGCCTTCGATCCGGCGCCGTCGACCATCGTCGCCCCGTATCCGAGACGGGATTACGAAACGCGGTCCGACTGGATCTTCGTCGAGATCGACAGCCGTCACGACCGCCGCACCGGTTTTGGATTCGGAATCAATCCGCGCGGCGTCCAGGTCGATGCGACATTCAATGCGGTCATCGACTACGACTACGCCTGGGATGCCGTCTGGCAGGGCGCCTCCCGGATCGACTCGCTCGGCTGGACCGCGGAATACCGGATTCCATTCTCGCAGCTGGCCTACTCCGCCGCTCCCGGACAGTCAATGGCCTTCGGGCTCAACGTCTACCGCGCAACGGTCCGGGGCGGCGAATCATCCGACTGGTCGCCGCGCCTGCCGACGTATGCCGAACTCGAGTCGCACTTCAACACGATCACCGGTCTGGTCGCGCCCGTTCACCCGGAGCAACTGGAGGTCGTGCCGTACGTGGCAGCCAAGGGGAGCGTCACGCCGTCCAATGGCAATCCGCTGATCGTTCACTCGCAGGAAACCACTGCTGCCGGCGTGGATCTGCGCCTCCGTCTGCCCGGGGGGCTGACGGCAACGGCGGCGGTGCGCCCCGACTTCGGGCAGGTGGAGGCCGACCCCTCGCAGGTCAACCTCACCACGTTCGAGAGCTACTTCCCGGAGCAGCGCCCGTTCTTCGTCGAAGGCGAAAGTCAGTTCGCCTTCGACGCGGGGTTGCCGTTCACGTCGCGCGGCAACTCGTTCGCGAATGAGCAACCGTTCTACAGTCGGCGGATCGGCGCTGCTCCCCAGGGCGCCGTGCCGGCTAGCGCACGGTTCAGCGACATTGCCAGCAGTACACCGCTGCTCGGCGCGTTCAAGCTCTCCGGGCGGACCTCGAACGGCTGGAGCGGCGGGGCGATGACCGCCGTTACCGGTCGGTCGAACGCCGCCTACATCGACGGCGACGGTACGACGCGCCACGCCCTGGTCGAACCGGCGACGGGGTTCGACGTCGTGCGCCTCTCTCGCGCGTCGGCCAATGGTGGCTCGACGATTGGCCTCATCGGAACGGCAGTGATCCGGGAGCACATGGACAGCGCGCTCGCCACGATCCGCCCAGCCGACGCCTTCGCCGTTGGCATCGATGGCCGTCACCGGTTCGGGCATGAGAATTACGAAGTGAGCGGATTCGCCATCGCGAGCCGGGTGAGCGGGTCGGCCCAATCGATCGAACGGATTGTCCACGGCCCGGGCCATTTCGCTCAGCGTCCCGACGCCGGCTACCTGCACGACGACACCACGCGCACCGCGACCGCCGGTGGCTCCGGGGAGCTTCGACTCGCGAAGCTGGGCGGGAACTGGCACTGGTCGGCGACCGGCCACGTGATCACGCCTGGATTCGACGTCAACGACGCCGGTTTCCAACGAAACGCCGACTGGCTGCTGGCGGTGGGTTCGTTGGGCTACGTGCGGTATCGTCCCGGCCACTGGTTGCGACGTTGGGCGGCGGGGGTCAACCAGATTGGGGCGGGATGGGACTTTGGCGGAGATCGGCGAGCCGCCGTGGTCAGCAGCTACCTCAAATATTCGCTCCGCAACTATTGGAGCGGCTCCGTTTCGGCCGGGCACGAATTCCAGGCGTACTCGACGGACATACTGCGCGGCGGCCCGGCATTCTTGCTGCCGGCGACGTCATCGGTCGCGGCCACGATCGCCACCGACTCCCGCCGCCCGATGCAACTGACGTTCGCCGGCTCGGCGCAGTGGGAGCCGGGCTCGGGGAGTCGCCGGTGGGATTTCGGGCCCGCGTTCGCGTGGCGCGCGACTGACCGGCTGGCACTCGCGCTCGGTCCGGACCTCAGCCACGAGATCAACGGCTGGCAGTACGTGGCGCAATCCGCCGCGTCCGGTCCCGGCGTCGCGCACTACCTGGTGGGTCGGCTGGATCAGCGCTCAGCGTCGGTCATCGCCCGGGCCGACCTTGCCTTCGGTCCCACGATGACACTGCAACTCTACGCGCAACCGTTCCTGAGTGCCGGTCGCTACACCGGGTTCCAGGAGGTCGTCGCGCCACGCGCTCCTCGAGCGAGTGACCGACTGCTTCCGATCCCGGCGGCCAGGCTGACGTACGACACCGCGACGTCCGAGTACCGCGCCGACCTCGGTGGCGTCTCGTCCGGCGGGGTCACGTTCGCCAATCCCGATTTCAACCAGCAGGCCTTCAACCTGAACCTGGTCTGGCGTTGGGAGTACCGACCGGGTTCGACCGTATATCTGGTCTGGACGCAGCGACGAGACGGCGTCGGGCAGGACGGCTCGCTGGCGATCGGCCGGAACCTGACCGACCTCCTTCAGCGGCCAGCCACGAACGTGATGCTCGTGAAGGTGAGCTATCGCACCGACTGAGCACGCGCGCGCGGCGGGTCGGTTCTGCTTGTCTGGCAGGCCAGGCGCGCCCCCCCCCTCCATTGCGCCCCCGTGGCCCCGGCTTCACGTTAGTCGCGATTCCGCGCTACCATCCCGCCTTCAGGAGCGCCCCTGATGCAACACCTGGTCATCGATACCGGCAACACCGGGTTCATGCTGTTGTGCTCCAGCCTCGTCATGCTCATGACGCCAGGCCTCGCTTTCTTCTACGGCGGCCTGGTGGGGCGGAAGAACGTGCTCGCCATCATGATGCAGAGCTTCGTGTCCATGGGGTGGACCACGGTGCTCTGGTGGGCCTTCGGCTTCTCCATGTGCTTCAGCGGTACGATGGCCGCGGGCACCGACTTCGCGGGGATCATCGGCAACTTCCATTGGGCGTTCCTCCGCGGCGTGTCGCTCGACATGGCCTCGCCCGCCAACCCCACGATTCCGCTTATCGTCTTCTTCGGCTACCAGATGATGTTCGCCATCATCACGCCGGCGCTCATCACGGGCGCGTTCGCCAATCGCGTGCGCTTTCCCGCGTACATGCTCTTTCTCACCGCCTGGCTCACGCTGGTGTACTTCCCGTTCGTGCACATGGTCTGGGGCGGCGGGATCATGGCGCACTGGGGCGTGCTCGACTTCGCGGGCGGCATCGTGGTGCACAACATCGCCGGCATCGCGGCGCTGGCGTCGGTGCTCTACGTGGGACGCCGCAGGGTGGTCGATCGGGGACCGCACTCCATTCCCCTGGTCGCGCTGGGCACGGGACTGCTCTGGTTCGGCTGGTACGGCTTCAACGCGGGCAGCGAGTTCCGGGTGGATGCGGTGACGGCGGTGGCGTTCGTGAACACCGACCTCGCGGCCAGCTTTGCCGGCATCGCCTGGCTGGCCATGGACTGGATGACCACGCGGAAGCCCAAGTTCCTGGGGCTGCTCACGGGCGCCGTGGCGGGGCTGGCCACGATCACGCCGGCGGCGGGCTACGTGTCACCCAAGTCGGCCGTGGTCATCGGGCTGGTTGCCGGCGTGGTATGCTTCTACGCCGTGGCCCTGAAGAACCGGCTGCGCTGGGACGACGCGCTCGACGTGTGGGGCGTGCACGGGGTGGGCGGATTCATCGGCATTCTCCTGTGCGGCGCATTCGCCTCGCTCGCCATCAATCCGTCGGGCACCAACGGCCTCATCCACGGGAATTCGCACTTCTTCCTCGTCCAACTCGGCGCCGTCTGCCTGTCGTCGGTCTGGGCGTTCGTGTTCACGTATGGCATGCTCTGGGTCATCGACCGGATCACGACCGTCAAGGTGGACGAGGCCGGGGAGACGGAGGGGCTGGACAGCGCGCTCCACGGAGAGGTGGCGTACGTGGAGGCGTTCTAGGGCCCCGATGCTCGAGGTGGCGGTCGACGCCGGCCGTCATTCGCAGCCCGAAACCGCGTCTTGAGCCGCTCCCCATCCCGCTCCGGCAACACTCTCGGCAACTCCTCCGCCGCGATGGCAACGCGCGCGAACAGCAGGTCCGTCCGCTCGCCGAGCGCCGTCACGAGGCGGTCGACGCCGGCCTCATCGACGATGTCATACGCCGCCTCGAACCCGCACCCCGCCGCCACCTCCACCAGCTTCGCCGGCCCCGCCGTGTGACTCGGCTGCATCCCGGTCTCGCCGTAGCGCGCATTGTCGAGCACCACGATCGCCAGATTCCGCGGCCGTTGGAGTGCGATCGTCGCCAGCGAACCCAGCCCCATCAGCATCTCGCCGTCGCCGGTGATGACGAGCACGCGCCCGCCCGGCTGCGCGAGCGCCAGCCCCAGGCCGATCATCGCTGCGCCGCCCATGCCGCCCCAGAGGTAGAAGTTGCGGTCGTCGTCGCCGGCCGCCGCCACGTCCCACGCGCTCGCGCCCAGCCCGGCCACGACGAGCGTGTCGCCGCGCTGGGCGAGCAATCGCCGAACCACCTCTCGCCGATGGAGCGTCACTTCACCCACTCCTTGCGCCCGATCAGCCGCTGCGAGAGCAGCACCGCCACCGCCGTCTCGCTGCCGAAGGCGCGCTCGGCGGCGCGCTCCACCACTCGCTCCACGTCTGCTGCGTCGTCCACGCGGTTCACCTCCACGCCACACAGGCGCAGCACCGCCTCCGCCGTGGTGCCCATGGGCACCTGCCACGGGTTGGTTCGGCTACCATGAAAATCCCGGGTGCCGTGCGGGATCATCATGGCAGATTGTCTGGCGATGGTCGTCCGGCCCTGGTTGGCCGCCGGCATCCGTACCGCGCTCCGCCGTCATCCGGTCGTGGTGCTCACCGGCCCCCGACAATCCGCCAGGACCACGTTCGCCAGTGAATGGCTGCACGAGGACTCGCCGCACTGCTTCGACCTCGAAGATCCGTTGAGCCTGGCGCGCTCGGAGGCCCCCGTCTCAGCCCCGCGGAATCCGCTCCCGCAACGCGAGCGACTTCCGGACGAAGCCCCCGGGCTTCTCGCGTGCCAGCATCTCGTCGATCCGCCGCTTCGCGTCCCCTGCGACGCCGAGCGACTCCGCAGCGTTGAGTGCAATCGTATAGGCATGGTCGACGTCCACCCACGTGACTTCGTAGCCGTATCCCTCCACCAGCCAGTGGAGCGCCAGGAGCGCGGCCTCCAGCGCGAACGCGGGGCGCTTGCCGGCCAGATCGCGCGCTGCACGGGTGAGGGTCTTGGGATCGCACGGGCTTGCGGCGGCGAGTGCCAGCGCCTCGTCGTAGAGCCCCGCACTCTTCGCCGCCGCGAACCACTTGCCCTCGCGGCCGGGGGTGGACGCGGCCAGATCGCGCAGAATCTGACCCCGGGGCAGGTCCGGGTACTTCCTGGCCACCGCGCGGAAGCGCGCCAGATACGTGGTGCCGAGCGCCGCGCTCGTGGCGTAGCGCCGGTAGGCCTCATCCGACAATCCGGCGGAGAGGAGAATCTCCTCGCACACGGCGTCGATGTGCCCGTTCTCCGCGCGCGGGTCGCGGCACGAGTCGGCATACTGGACGGCCTCAGCCGGTTCCCCCTGCGCCACGAGCGCCTTCACCACCCAGCGCTGCCAGTCCCACAGCCTGGCGCTCCGCCCCAGCTCCACCATGTCCTCGTACCGGCCGGCGCGGTACAGCGCGCTGAGGCACGCACCCACCGCGTGGAGGGGCGTGTACCGGTACACATCTCGGGGCCGCAGCGCCTGGCGCGCCTCGGGGAGCAGGCGGTCGGCCCACGCCGACGCGGCCTCGGGCGTCGGGCAGAGTTCCCCCCAGTGACCGCCGAGCAGATCCAGATAGCACAATCCATCGGACACGTGCGCCACCCACAGGCGCTCGAGCCACTCGTCGTGCGTGGCGGCGTCGGCGGGCGCCTGTCCCACGATCGGCGCGAGCTCCGCCATGGCCACGTTCACGGCGTGCCCCAGGGCCCCCGACGAGCTGTCCACGTGCTCCAGCGCCGGCGATACGCGTTCCAGAAAGCTCACGGCACCCTCGGCGGCAAGCGCCGGGTCTGCGCGGGCGACCTTCAGGATCTCGCGTACCGCTTCGTGCACGCGCTGCTCCGCGGGCTGCGATCGCCATCCGAACGCCCCGCGGCGGAACCGGGACTTGAATTGCCATCTGTGCATCAGGGGATCCCGGTGGGTGGTGACTTCTGGTAGGGCGGGGGTGTCCGGCACGCGCCGCGCCCCGGACTCAACGTCAATGAGGTTTCAACCTACCGCCAGATGGTTGAAACCGCCGCAACTCTGCCTGAAACGCGGTGAAACGAGCGTAGCGCGTCCGAAGCTCCTCCGCCCACCGATCGGTTGTCGCCGCTTCCTCACGGCCCGCCGCCGGCGCAACGGCCACGGAAGCCGCTATCAGGGCCGCGGCGTGGGCGTAGTGACGGCGATGCTTGCCGTCGAGGATCGCCTCCACTCGCTTGGACGCGGCCGCGCGCATCCCACGCAGCACGGCCGCGCGATCGCCGGCGGGAACGTGCAGCACCGGCGACATGTCTTCGACGATCTCCATGGCCGTCGCACGCCTGAGCCGAGGTCGCGCGGGCACGCGCGCGGTTTCGGGACCGCCGCTCGAATCCTCGAATGGGTCGCCGTCCTCCCACCAGGAATCCGGCCGCCCGCGGTACGGGGCCTCCTGCAATGCGTTGTGCAGCGGAGCGCTGAGTCGGCGCCGGCCGCTCGCCGCCAGGAGCGTGGCGACCGCCGGGAACGTGACGTGTCCCGGATGATCCTCGGCCGACCATCCGAGTCCGGGTGCCCGGGTGAGCCGCGCTGCCGCGGCGCGTAGCCGGCCGGTGACGATGTGGAGCAGCGCCAGCTGGCGCCCGGCCGGGCGGGGGCGGCCCCGCAGCGCTGCCCGCGCCCGCTTCCGGATCGTCGTGGGCGATGGTCCATCCGCGCCGAGCCAGCCGGCGAGTCGCGCTGCGCAGGGGGCGCCGCGCCATGCGGCTTCCAGGACGCCCGCCATGGGCTTTGCCGCGACTTCCTGCGCGGCCAACGCGGCCCCGTCGAGAAACTCGCCACGCCATATGGTGTCGGTCCCCGCGTGGGCCGCAGCCGTGGTGAAGGCGCGCTGTGCTTCCTCCCAACGAGCGTCGTCCACCAGCGCCGCGCACCACGCGTCGTACGCCTCGGGGTGGCGCACCGACTTTGCGAGCCGCTCCAGTCCCGCCGTGCCCTCCAGGCGCACCGCGGCCTCGCGGGCCCAGACGGCTGGCCCGCTCCACGGAGACTCCCACGCCGAGCGGCTGCGCGCGTGGCGCTCGACGAAGCGGAGCCACTGAGGCTGGAACCGCTCGAATTCCGCGAGTGGCTCGGTGGCGTGGCGCTCCATCGCGGCCACCGGCTGGTCGAGCGGCGCCACTGCCGCCATCTCGTCGAGTGCCGCGAACACGGCCGCGGGACGCTGGCGAGGCGGTGTGGTGAGATAGACGCTCACGACATACTGTGCGGCGGAGATCTCCAGGTCGACGGTCAGCACGTCCTCGAGCATGTCGAACTGGCCGAGGTCGATGTCGCCGTTTGCGATCGGGGTGAGCAGGTCACGGAACACGGCCCGGGCGGTCGACACGTCCCCCGTCAGGAATGCGCGGCTCGCCTGCCTGAGCAGATCATCGACTTGAGAGGGGTCTGCGGCGCCCGCGACCCGCGCCGCTTCAACGAACCGCTCGACGTCGCGCCGCGCCCGGCTGAGTTTCCATCCGGAGCCACGGCGGGCGGCTCGGGCGACGACGGTATCCATCAGTCTGGCTCGCGGTCGCTCGTCGAGCGCCGCCAGCGCGTCCCGCAGGATGCCACGGAGTTGTTCGCCGTCGAGCACTTCCAGCGCGGAGTCGAACTCCGCAGCCGGGTCGCCCCGCCTCGTCTGGCGCGTCACGGGCGGGTCCGGAGGAGGTTTGGGCGGGAGCCGAGGGTTCCTTCGCCGAGCATGGGGCCAATTCTACTTCCCGCCGCGCGGTCGGGGTACTCCTCGGTCCATGCTACGGTTCCGTAAGGGAAACCGCCCGCAGCCGCGAAGGTTGCGGGCGATCTGGCACCACTGGTGTGCCTGGCCGGCGCGCCGCGAGCGTGGGGTCAATGATTCGCTTCGGGGTGCGCGACTTCGGTGACGACCGCGTCATCTCTTGGCGCCATCCTCCTCGCCGGGAAGCGTGGAGAGACTTGTCAGGTGGCTCGACCCGGTCCCGCCATCCACGTTCACGTGCCCGGATGGTGGAACTGGTAGACACGTGCACTCGACAAGTGCGCGCTCGCAAGAGCGTGCGGGTTCAAGTCCCGCTCCGGGCACGGCCTCCGTACGCCTTGACTCGGCGCCCGGACTGCCATAACGTTTCGCTACTTGTCGAGTGCGCTGTAACCGAGAACGCCCGCCGCCAACTGCGGCGGGCGTTCTCTCATTCGACGTAGGGTCCGGTTGGCCCTCATTCACGCCAGGCGCGTACCCCCCGGCGGCGCGCCGCCCCTCCATTGCGGCGTGTTTGCCTCGCTCGCCATCAATCCGTCGGGCATCCACGGCTTCATCCACGGGAATTCGCACTTCTTTCTCGTCCAGGTTGGCGCCGTCTGCCTGTCGTCGCTCCGGGCGTTCGTGTTCACGTATGGCATGCTCTGGGCCATCGACCGGTTCACGAGGGTCAAGGTGGACGGGGCCGGGGAGAGGGAGGGGCTGGACCGCGCGCTGCACGGAGAGGTGGCGTACGTGGAGGCGCTCCAGGGCCCCGATCCTCGCGGTGGCGGTCTGCGCTGCCAGTTCCGCCATGCACCTCCCATTGACTCGGCCACCCGGCCGAGCATATGCTCGGCCATGGCGCCAACCACTAAACAGTGGACGCTCGAGGAGCTCCACAGCCTGCCGGACGACGGCAACAAGTACGAGCTCATCGACGGCGAACTGTTCGTGACGCCGCCGCCGAACGTGGATCACGAGACGGTTCTCGCCCGGCTGACTCGACTGCTCGAACCGTTCGTCGCCGCCCAGGGGCTCGGCTTCGTCTACCATCCGCGCGCGGTGCTGCGGATTGCCGGGTCCGAGGTGGAGCCCGACCTGATGGTGCGCCGGCCTCCGCCGCAGAAGGGCACGGAATGGAGCGACATGCCGCTCCCCAGCCTGATCGTCGAAGTGCTGTCTCCGTCCACCCGACGTCGCGATCGCCAGCACAAGCGCGACTTCTACCTGGCGCAGGCAGTTCCGGAATACTGGATCGTGGATCCGGAACGCGAGGCCGTCACCGTGGTGCGGCCGGGCCACGAGGACCGGACGGTGGACGACGCGGTGGTGTGGCACCCGGCGGGCGCACGCGAAGCGCTGACGATCGCGGTGCGCGAGATCTTCGGCTGAATGCCGAGCCGGATTGCATTCGTCATGCCGTTCACCATCGCCGTGGGGGCAACTGCCGGCGGATTCATCGGCCTCGGAGTCAGTTTCATCTTCTACCCGCACCACTCCGCCGGACCTTGATCTCGAGGTGGAGCCGAGTGGGACATTCTGCTCCCCCCGGAGCTGTTACGGCGACGGTATCACTCCTCTCACCGGCTAAGGTTCCGCCGGGTAGCGAGGAGTGACTTGCCGGGTGGTCGACCCTCTTCCGCCATCTTCGTTCACGTGCCCGGATGGTGGAAACGGTAGACACGCGCACCCAGCAAGTGTGTGCCCGAAAGGGCGTGCGGGTTCAAATCCCGCTCCGGGCACGGCCGCCAAAGTCATTGACTCGGCGCCGTGGACGCGATACTCTCCAAGTACTTGCTGGGTGCATGCTCTACTGCGAACGCCCGCCGCGAAACTGCGGCGGGCGTTTCGTCTTGCTGGCGCCGCAGTCGTGCGGGCTAAAGTCCTTCCGCCACCACCCACACCGCCCCCGCCAGCGCCGCGGTCACCACGCCCTCCACCCAGTTGGACGCCACCCCCGGCTGGCTGACCACCGCCGGCACCCATACGAGAACGGTGAACAGGCTCAGCATCGCTGCTTCGACGGCCGCCGCGAGACGCGGATACACCCCGAACACCAGGCCGAGTCCGCACGCCACCTGTCCGGCGCCGGCCAGGTACGCCCACTCCGGCCGGAAGGGCAGCCATGCGGGCACCAGCGAAATGGTCCGGAGTCTGAACTCGAAGAAGTGCGAGAGCCCGTAGGTCACGAGCGAGAGGCCCAGCAGAATGCACGCGGTGCGCAGGCCGTGCTTCGCCGTCGCCACGCTGCAGCCCCGACCCCTCCCGCAGCTCCGCGAACTGCACGAAGATCACCAGCGCTCCGGCGGCGAGTACCGCCACCTCACCGATGGCGAACCAGCTGATCTCGCGGAGCGGCTGCGAGAACACCGCCGGCACCCGGGTCAGCGTCCAGAGCAGCAGGAAGGGAAGCAGCACGCGGATGGACGCGCGCACCGCTCGCTCGAACAGCAGTCCGGCGCCGGTGGCGATCATCAGGACGCCGGCAATGATCCCCAGCGTCTGCGGCGACGGAACCCACGCCGGCACCGGCTGGAACAGGAGCACCTTGTATCCGTACACGAGCGGCAGGACGCCGGTGCCGATCATACCCGCTGCAAACGACATCCGCGCAAGCTGCCGATACCGAGTCACGAGTGCGCCTCCGGTGCGTTCCGTCGAGTGGATGGGCGAAAACCTACGGCGTGGCGCCGAAGCCGGGAACCATCCACCAGGGGTTCGCCGCGCAGCTAAACACTTCCCTTACGCTCCGGCGAGCCGGCGAGCCGGCGACCCCCGCTTGTTTGCAGTTCCCGAACCCCCGGCGGGCACGTCGTGCCGCATCTTGGCGGGGGCCGTGCTCACCGAGCTCGGGCCTGAGCCGAACGACCCGGAGGAGGATATGCGGAAGAGGATTCGTTGGTGGATTGGCTGCGCCGTCTTCATCCCGTGCATCATGCCTGCAACGCCTGGCCGCGCTCAGGCGCAGGAGGCCGCGTCGGCGCGTCAGACGAAGGGTTCGCTCGAGGAATACCTGAGCCCGAGCACCGAGTCCGAGATCGCCCTGGCGCGGAGCGCGGCACCGGCCTCCATCTCGAACAACGCCAGAGTGCTGGTGCTGACCCGGACCGGCTACGAGACGGCGGCGCCGGGGCGGAACGGCTTCGTATGCATGGTGGGACGCTCCTGGGTGGGCGACCCCACGAAGCCCGGGTACTGGAACCCGCGAGTCCGGGCGCCGATCTGCTTCAATCCGCCCAGCGCCCGCACCTTTCTGCCTATCTATCTCATGAAGACGCGGCTGGTACTGGGCGGGCGATCGCGGGCGGAGATCGACAGCGCCATCGCGTCGGCGTTCAACACGGGCCGGCTGCCCAGGTTGGCGCCCGGCTCGATGTGCTATATGATGTCCAGGCAGCAGTACCTGAACGACGACGGCAAGCACTGGCGTCCGCACGTGATGTACTACGCAGCGGCCGATGCAGACAAGAAATGGAATTGGGGCGCCAATCTGGCCGGGTCGCCGGTGGTGGTGTCGCCGGATCCCGAGGAACGGGTGACGGTGTTCATGGTGCTGGTTCCCGAGTGGTCGGATGGGACGCCCGCGCCGCCGATGGCGCACTGATAGCCGCACGCTCACCGCGCGATCGCCTCGCAGCGGCGCACGACACGTTCGACCCGGCCCTTCCACCCCACCGCCCCCATGCAAATTGCCGAGACCGAACGCCTGATCGTGCGCACGCTGACGCCGGCAGACGCGGCCTTCATGTGCCGCCTCCTGAACGAGCCGGCCTGGATCGAGAACATCGGCGATCGCGGCGTGCGAACGCCGGCCGAGGCCGAGGGCTACATCCAGGAGAAGCTCGTGCCGTCCTATGCAACGCACGGATACGGGATGTATGCATTGGAAACCCGTACCGACGGCGGAACGATCGGCATCTGCGGATTGGTGCGCCGGGATGCGCTGCCCGGCCCGGACCTGGGGTTCGCCCTGCTCTCGGAGTGTTGGGGCCAGGGCTTCGCTTTCGAGGCGGCGTCCGCGGTGGTGGCCCATGCGCGGGAAACGCTGCGGCTCCCGCCCCTGCTGGCGATCACGACGCCGGGCAACACCCGCTCGGGGAAGCTGCTGGAAAAGCTCGGCTTCGAATTTCAGCGGTTGATCCGCCTCACACCAGAAGCCGACGAGACCAGGCTCTACGCCGAACGCCGCCGGGATGCTGATCGTAGCGGGTAGCTTCCCTTCCCAAGCCGTCCGCTGCCGGTATCTTCCCTCGCGCGGTTCTCCCTCCCACCCGCGAGCCCCATATGCCACGCACCTCGCTGACCGTCAACGGCAAGTCGCACACCGTCGACGTCGCCCCCGACACCCCGCTCCTCTGGGTGCTCCGCGACGACCTCGGCCTCACCGGCACCAAGTTCGGCTGCGGCATCGGCGAGTGCGGCGCCTGCACCGTCCACCTCGACGGCCATCCCACCAGGTCGTGCTCGCTGCCGGTGAGCGCCGTGGCCGGCAAGAAGATCACCACCATCGAGGGCCTGTCGCCCGATCGCACGCACGCCGTGCAGAAGGCCTGGATCGCCGAGGACGTGCCGCAGTGCGGCTACTGCCAGTCGGGGCAGATCATGGCCGCCGTGGCGCTGCTCGATAAGCGAAACGAGCCCACGGACGACGAGATCGACGCCGCGATGACGAACATCTGCCGCTGCGGCACCTACCAGCGCATCCGCGCCGCCATCCACCGCGTGGCCGCCGCCGGGGAGGTGTGACATGACCGCTCCCCGTTCGCGCGAAGTCTCGCGCCGCGATTTCGTCAAAGCCTCGGCCGTCGTCAGCGCCGGCCTGCTCATCGGGTTCTCGTTCAGCGCCACCGGGTGCGAACCGACGATCATCGGCCACTCCGGTCCGTCCGTACCGCTCGACGCCTGGATCCGCATCGGCACCGACGACAGCATCACGCTGGTGGTGGACCGCAGTGAGATGGGCCAGGGCGTGGCCACCGCGCTCCCCATGCTCCTGGCCGAGGAACTCGAGGCCGACTGGAACGACATCGCCATCGAGTTCGCCCCCGCCGCCGAGGTGTACTACAACCCGGACTTCGGCGCGCAGGGCACGGGCGGCAGCAGCAGCGTGCGCGTCGCCTTCACGCCGCTGCGCCAGGCCGGCGCCGCGGCGCGCGAGGTGCTCATTGCGGCCGCCGCCGCGCGCTGGAAGGTGGACGCCTCCGAATGCCGCGCCGAGCTGGGCGCGGTGGTCCACACGCCGACCAACCGGAAGGTCAGCTACGGCAACCTGGCGGCAGCCGCTTCGAAGCTGCCGCTTCCAACAGCCGTGCCGCTCAAGCCCGCCAAGGACTGGAAGATCGTCGGCACGCCGGCCAAACGCCTCGACACGCCGTCCAAGGTGGACGGCAGCGCGGAGTTCGGCATCGACGTGAAGGTGCCGGGCATGCTCGTGGCGGTGGTGGCGCGCCCGCCCGCGATCGGCGGCAAGGTGAAGAGCTTCGACGCCGCGAAGGCCAGGGCGGTGCCCGGCGTGCGCGACGTGGTGCAGATCTCCAACGGGGTGGCCGTGGTGGCCGACGGCTACTGGCCCGCCCACAAGGGACGCGCCGCGCTCGACGTGAAGTTCGACGACGGTCCCAACGCGCACGTCAGCACCGACAGCATCTGGGCGCTGTACGCCGAGCAGTCGAAGAAGCCGGGGCACACCGCGTTGAAGAAGGGACGTCCCGAATCGGCGCGCGCCGCGAAGACGGTGGAGGCGGTGTACGAGCTCCCGTTGCTCGCGCACTCCACCATGGAGCCGATGAACTGCACGGCCCACGTGCGCGCCGACGGTGTGGACATCTGGGCGCCCACGCAGCTCCAGACCTGGGTGCAGCAGCTCGGCGCCAGGATCGGCGGCGTGCCGCAGAGCAAGGTGAAGGTGCACACCACCTACCTGGGCGGCGGCTTCGGGCGGCGCGTGGAACTCGATTTCGTCACCGACGCGCTGGAGGCGAGCAAGGCGATGAAGGCGCCGGTGAAGGTGATCTACTCGCGCGAGGACGACACGCAGCACGACTTCTATAGATGCGCCTCGCGCCACCAGATGCGGGCCGCGCTCGACGCCGCCGGCAAGCCGGTGCTCTGGACGCACCGCGTGACGGCGCAGAGTTCGATGGTCCGCTTCTGGCCCGAGTCGCTGGACCACGGCTACGACTCGGAATTGGTGGAGGGCGCGATGGCCATGCCGTACGCCATCCCCAACGTGCTCGTCGACTCGCTCAACGTGGACACCGGCATTCCGGTGGGCTTCTGGCGTTCGGTGAACAACTCGTACAACGGCTTCGCGGTGGAGACGTTCGTGGACGAGATGGCGCACGCGGCGGGCAGGGATCCGTACGAGTTCCGCCGCGACCTGCTGGGCGACTCGCCGCGGCACAAGCGTGTGCTGGAGTTGGCCGCCGAGAAGGCGGGGTGGGGCACGCCGCTCCCCGAGGGCCACGCGCGCGGGATCGCCGTGCACCTGAGCTTCCGGAGCTACGTGGCCGAGGTGGCCGAGGTGAGTGTGGCGACCGACGGCAGCGTGCGCGTGCACAGGGTGGTGTGCGCCATCGACTGCGGGCCGGTGGTGAATCCGGCCATCGTCGAGTCGCAGATGCAGAGTGCGATCGTGTACGGACTGACGGCGGCGCTGTGGGGCGAGGTGCACGTGGAGAACGGGCGCATCGTCGAGGGGAACTTCGACAAGTACCGCATGCTGCGGATGGCCGAGATGCCCGTGGTGGAGGTGCACATCGTGCCGAGCACCGATGCGCAGGGCGGGGCAGGTGAGCCGGCCACGCCGCCCATCGCGCCGGCGGTGGGGAATGCGATCTTCGCGCTCACGGGGAAGCGCATCCGGAAAATGCCGATCGGGAAGGTGGGGTAGGGGCAGCTCGCACGTCGCGGCCCGCCGGGCTTGAATTCCCGCGGGCCGCCGGCGAGAGTTCGGGACTTCGCGCCGCGATCTCGCGATCGCGACGCCTGACGAGGTTCCCCCCAACCGCCGTCACGTGAAACTCCATACCAAGATCGTCCTCGGACTCGTGCTCGGGGCCGCGGCCGGTATTGCCGCCGATACCTTCGCGCCCGGCGCCGGCTGGGTGCGCTGGCTCGGCGACAACGTGGCCGGCCCCGTGGGCCAGATCTTCCTCCGCATGCTGCTCATGACGGTGGTGCCGCTGGTGTTTGCCTCGATCACGCTCGGCGTGGCGGGCATCGGCGACATCCGCAAAGTGGGAAAGCTCGGCGGCAAGACGCTCGGCTACTTCGTGCTCTCCAGCGGTATCTCGGTGGTCATCGGATTGACGCTGGTGAACCTGTTCCATCCGGGCGGCGGGCTCGATCCCGCCATGCGGCAGCAGCTCCTCGACACGTACGGCTCGCAGATGGCCGGCGTCCAGTCCGCGGGAGCCGCCGGCACGTTCGGCGTGAACACCTTCGTGAACATCGTGCCGCGCAACCCGGTGGACGCGGCGGCCCGCATGGACATGCTGGGCGTGATCTTCTTCGCGCTGGTGTTCGGGGCCGCGCTGACGATGATTCCCCGCGAGCGCGCCGAGCCGATGACCAAGGTGCTGGAAGCGCTGGGCGACGTGATCATCAAGATCATCGACATGGCGATGAAGCTCGCGCCGTACGGCGTGTTCGCGCTCATCTTCGTGGTCACGTCGCGATTCGGGTGGGCGCTGCTGGGCCAGCTCGGGGTCTACGTGGCGGTCGTGGTCGGCGGACTCCTGATCCACGCCGTGTTCAGTCTGTCCATCCTCGTGCGCACGCTGGGCGGCATGAGCCCCGCCAAATTCTGGCGCGGCGCGGTGGACAGCCTGGTCACGGCGTTCTCCACGAGTTCCAGCAACGCCACCCTGCCCACCAACATCGCGGTCGCCGAACAGCAGCTGGGCGTGCCGCCCAAGATCGCTGGATTCGTGCTGCCGCTCGGCGCCACCATGAACATGAACGGCACGGCGCTCTACGAGGGCGTGACCGTGCTCTTCCTGGCTCAGGTGTTCGGGCTGCACCTGGGGCTCGGCCAGCAGTTGGTGGTGATCATGCTGTCGGTGATCACGGCCATCGGGGCGGCCGGCGTGCCGGGCGGCTCGCTGCCGCTGATCATGGTGGTGCTCGCCTCCGTGGGCGCGCCGCCGGAGTCGATCGCCATCATCCTGGGTGTGGACCGGCTGCTCGACATGTGCCGCACCACGCTCAACGTGGCGGGCGACCTGACGGCGGCGGTGTTCGTGGCGCGATCGGAACGGCTGGGCGGAGCGTAGGGCGAGCGATCACTTCATCGTGTTCCCACACCCCGCCGCCACCGGCGTCGCCTTCCCGTAGCGGGCCTTGATCACGCTCGCGTTTCCGTCCGCCCGCACGGTGACCACGAACATCGCGTCGTACTCGGCGTCGCACAGCTCCGCAGGTTTGGGAGCGCCGAGCGCGGCGACGATGGCGGCCACGGTGTTGCTGTGCCCCACCACGAGCACCGTGCCGCCCGCGTGGCGCATCACCGCGGCGGCCACGGCGCGCGCATGCTCCGATACGGGCGAGGTGGCCGGCACGACGACCGGCGTCAGATGGAATTCGTCGGCAGTGGGCGCCGCGGTCGCCTTGGTACGCGCGAACTGCGTCGTGACGACGGCGGTCACGTCCGCCGACTTCAGAGCGGCGGCCAGAGCCTGCGCCCGTGCCCGGCCCTGGGCGGTGAGCGGGGGATCGCTTGCCGGCTGCGCGGCCTTCTCGGCGTGGCGGACCACGATCACGGTGGTGGCCCGCGTCTGGGCGAGCAGGGGACGGGGGCCGACACCCAGCATGAGGGTGGCGGCGCAGAGCAGGGCATACACGAACGACCGGCGCTTCATCGGATTCTCCGGGTGACTCGTTCCCTACTATAGGGAAGGACGGCTGCCGTGGCCAATGGCGCACGTGGAACAGTCGTTCCGAACACATGGCGGTCAGCCGCGCCGCGCCGCCGGCAACGGCCGTAATGTCCGCGTAAGGTCCCGCCGGTATGTTCAGGCTGCGCTCACCCCCCGGCACGCGCTCCGACATCCGAGGTTCCCCTCATGCGTCATCTCGCCCTGGCATCCGCGCTCGCGGCAGCGCTCGCGGTTCCCGCCGCCGCTCTCTCCGCCCAACAGGCCGCCGCGACCGGCCCGTACAAAATCCTCCAGCGCGCCAACGTGGGTGGCGAGGGCGGGTGGGACTACATCTACGCCGGCCCCGACGGCCGGTTGTACATCCCGCGCGGCGCCACGCGCGCCGAGCCGGCCACCGACTCCACCAAAGCCGTGGCGGCAGCCGCCGAGCGCGTGATGGTCTACGATCTGCACACGCTCAAGCCGGTGGGCGAGATCCCGAACGTGGGCGGGCACGGGGTGGCGGTGGACCCGAAGTCCCATCACGGGTTCGTGAGCGGCCCAAAGGTCACGATGTTCGACACCAGGACGCTCAAGGTGCTCAAGGAAATCGACGTGGGCGACGCGCGGCCGGACGGCATCCACTTCGATTCGTACAACGAGCGGGTGTACATCTTCAGCCACCCCACGAAGAACGCCACGGTGATCGACGCCAGGACCGGCAACGTGGTCGGCACGATCGACCTGGGCGGCGTGCCCGAGGAGGGCGTCGCCGACGGACACGGCATGCTCTACGACATCATGCAGGACGCCGAGGGGAGCGTGGCGGTGGTGAACGTCGCCACCATGAAGACGGTGAAGCACTACCCGCTTGGCGGCCCCGGCCGGTGCAACGGGCTGGCGCTGGACGACGCGCACCACGTGTTGTTCGCGGCCTGCGCCAGCTCGGGTGAGGGCGCCGACGCGCGGCAGGCGGTGATGGTGATCCTCAGCGCCACCGACGGGAAGATCCTCGCCAGGCTGCCGCTGCCCGGCGGCTCGGACGGCGCGGAGTTCAACCCGAACACGCAGGAGGCATTCGCCACCCTCGGCAACGGCTACCTGGCCGTGGTGAAGGAGCACAGCCCCACCAGCTTCACCATGGAGCAGACGCTCCAGACGATGAACGGCGCGCGCACCATCGCGCTGGACGAGTCCACCGGGCACATTTATACGATGAGCCAGGAGTTCGAGCCGATGCCGCAACCGCCGGCGGGTGCGGCTGCGGGGCAGGGGAGGGGTGGCGAGCGCGGCCGCGGCCGCGGGTACTTCCGCCGGCGCGCCGTGCCGGGATCGTTCACGATTCTGGAGATCGGGAAGTAGCGGGTCTGTCCATCAGCCGAGGAGTGGCGCCATGACCGTCATGACATCGGAGTGCGTCGCGGGATGTCGCGTCGAGGAATCCACGGGGCGGGCGTTCGGCCCCGTGGTGCTCGATCGGGCCGCCTGACGTGTTCAAGGGATTGGTCGTGGCGGTCGGCGTCGCCCTGCTGGTGGCAGGCGGCGTGGCCCTGGCGGCCCACGCCTACGGCGCCGCGCTCTACCTGCTCGTCGCCGGCGGCGCGTACTCGGCCGGCGTGGTGTTCGAACGGTGGCGGTACACGCCGCCGCCACCGCGCATCGGCAACTGGCGTCCCACCGGCGAGCGGTTCCTCGATCCCGGAAGCGGCAAGATGGTCGAGGTCTACTTCAATCGCGAGACCGGCGAGCGGCACTACCGCGAGGAGAGCGATCTCGAGTAGACGCCCGGCGCGTGGTGACTCGGTAATCCCCGCGCAAGGTTCCACCGGCGATCTCCGCCGCGTGCACGATCTTCGCGATCGGGGAGCAGACCGAAAGCGATCTCATGGGGTACAACTCCGTGTAACCGAAACGGAGCCATACCGCCATGTCAGCCCATACTGTCACGCGAACCGGAACTCTCTGGGCGCTGTCGCTCGCCGGCCTTCTCGCCGCGACGACCGCGTTCCGCCCGGCGCCGCCGCCGGTCCACCATACCGTACGCCACGATACCGTGACTCTCAAAGTCGAGAACGACGGCTTCACGGATCGCATCATCTACCTCGTGACCCAGGGCGGCATGCGCGAGCGCATCGGCACCGCGACGGCTGCCTCGACCACCACGTTCACCATCCCGCCGACGCTCCTGCAGGCGGACTCGTACGTGTGGTTCGCGGCGCGCAAGTTCGCTGGCTTCGAGTACGACTGGAGCCCGCAGACGTATCTGGCGCCCGGCGACACCGTGGACATGACCATTCAGTCCGGACTGGGTGATCTGGCGGTCACCGGCGTCAGCGTCGCCGGTTGATCGTTGGGTCCGGACATCGTGGTCCCGGCCCCGAGGCCCGGATCTTTCACAATTCTTGAGGTGGGGCGGCCGATCAAAGTCGGCGACGGAGTGTACGAACTCCTATAGAATCACAGGGGAGTTCGTACACTCATGCTGAGTCGCATTACCTCGCGTGGCGCCGTGTTGTCGACGCTCGCCATCACCGTCGCTCTTCTCACGGCGGCCAGCCGCCCCGCCGTCGCGCCACACAATACCGTCGCGCCGCGCGCGCCCGGCGACACCGCGGTCGTGAAGACGGCCACGCTTCAGGTTCAGAACAACGCGCTTTCCGGTCGCACCGTCTACGTGACGATGGGCGGCGTGAGCCAGCGGCTCGGGACCGCCACCGCCGCCTCCACCACGGACTTCACGATTCCGCGCGTCTACGTGAACGGTTCGAACTCGATCCGGTTCATCACCAACCGGTTCGCCGGCTCCCGCCGCGAGGAGAGCCAACGGATGCAGGTGTTCCCGGGGGACACGCTGGACCTGGTGATCCAGGGGCTGTAACACGGGGCGCCTCGGGGAACGACGGCGCGCACGGCCCACCGGATGCCCGCGTGGACGAACCACGCGGGCATCCGGATCCCGGGCGTCCTACTTCTCCGGCGGTCCTCCGCGCTTGGGCGGCGTCGGATCGTCCCAGTTGATGATCGCGTTGAACACCATGTTGAACTCGCCGTGGTTCTGCCACCGGTAGATGGGGTTGTTGGCGAACATGATCACGCGGCCGTTCCCGTCATGCGCCTTCGGGATGTCGACCACGAACGGCTGGTGTTCCAGGTGTTCGGCGCCGGTCATCAGGCCGCTCAGCACCGACGAGTCGCCGCCCACGTATTCGGCGAGCACGTTGGCCGAGTCGGCCGCGCCGATGTGGAACACCTGCGACCCCTGGCCGAACTTCACGGGAATCGTATCGGCGGCGTACCCGTAGAAGATGGGGCTGTCGGTGCGGGTGATCCGGGCCATGACGAGTGGCTTCTGCGCCACCACGCCCCTGGGGTTCTCGGTCTCCACGGATCGCGCCAGTCCGAACTCGATGGGGTAGTCCACCGCCTGGTCGGCGGCGATCAGCGTGCCGCCGGCATCGAGGAAGGCGTTGATCGCGTCCACGCCCTGCTGCCCGAATCCGCCGCTCATGTCTGGCGTCGAGCCGTACATGCCGAGGAACCGGTACTTGGCGCTCCGCTCGTACGGTTGCGGGTGTTTGGCCTTGGGCGCGAACACCGCCGACCGGCTGATGTTCTGCGCCGCCATCACGATCACGTCGTAGTCGCGCTTCAGGTTCCCCTGTTCGACGCGGTCCTTGAAGATCAGGTCGTACGGCACGTGGAACTTGTCGAAGGTGAACCGATACCAGCCGAGGTTCTGCGTGCCGTTCCACTGCGAGTAGATGGCCACGCGCGGCACGTTGGCGTCGTGCGAGGCGACCTTCGGCAGCGACGAGAGCGCGGCCGCGGTGAGGCCCAGCGAGTCGACGGCGCGCCGGGCCGCCGCGAGATCGGCCGCCGAGCCGGTGACGAGGAACGAACCGGCCGGGAAGCGCACGCCGTCGGCGGTGAACGCCGAGTCGGCCACCCGCATCGGCACCTGCTTCAGCAGGTAGCGGAAGGTGATCATGTTGTTGGAGCCGTAGTGCGCCACGGCGAGCGCGGCCGTGCCGCCGCCGGCCACCGTACCCGCCACCTCGGCCTTCTTCACCGGGGTGACCGCGGCGTCGAGGATCGACGCGTCATCGATCTCCTTCACCGTGACGTCGAACGCCCAGCCCATCGACCAGCCGCTGTCGTCGTAGGTGGTGAGCCGCGCGTCGGGGAAGATCTGCTTCTGCAACAGGTTCTTTGCCAGCCGGCCGTACGGCTGGTCGAGCTTCACCACGTACGAGCCGGCGGGGAAGGTGTCCTTGCCGGCCACGGTACGCTGGCGGAGCACGCCGACCTCGATGCCCTGGGCGCGCAGGATGTTGACGAGCGCCGCCGGCTTGGTCATGTCGGGCGCCACCGGAATGACGTAGGCGTACGGTGCCTGCGTGCGGCCGTCGTTGAGCGAGTGCTCGGTCATCACGAAGAAGTTCTCGAGCACCATCTGCGGGAACATCGACGTGAGCTGCAGCGCCGACAGCACGCCGGTTTCCATGTAGTTGGTGTTGTCGCGCCGGGTGAAGGTGGCGACGCCGTTGGCCGGCACGGGCAGGCCGCGATACCACTCGCGCGGCTGGCCGTCGCCCTTGCCGGTGGGCAGGCTCTCACCGCGGCCGCCGAAACCGCCGCGTCCCCGGGCACCGCCGCGCGCGGGCGGCGGCGTGTTGGCGATGCTGTCGGACATCGAATCGGCCGGAATGTCGTGCCCCGATTCGGTCTCGTACATCTCCATCATGCCGTTGTGGTTGTACGCCACCGATCCCAGGTAGCCCGGCGACCAGCCGTCCATGAAGGCGTGCGTGTACACGCCCGGCATGCCGTACTTGGTGAGCTGCTCGAGCTGGTAGTTGGCGAAGAAGGGCAGTTCGGTGAAGAGAATCGGATCGAGCGTGGGGTTCTGCGGCGGACCGGCGCTGTAGATGTACATCAACGCTTCCGCCTCGTGCATGTCGTGCACGATGGGCGGGTGCGCCGTGAAGTACCAATCGGTGATCGCGCGCATCTCGACCTGCGAGAGGTTGATGTCGCGGTTGTTGTCGTGGAAGACGTACTTGCCCCAGTAGGGCAGGCCGCCCTCAAGGCTGCCGCCCCGGCCGCCGCGGCCCCCACGCCCGGGGGCACCGGCTGCCGGCGCTCCACCACCGCGGCCGCCGCGCCCACCGCGCCCTCCCCGGCGTCCGCGCCCCCCACCCGACTCGGCGCTGTCGGCCTTCAGGCTGTCGGCGCGCAGGCTGTCGGCCAGGGCCGCGGAATCGGCCGGTCCGTACTTGGCCTTCATGTCGAGTCCGTGATAGAACCAGTCCACGTTGCGGTCGCGGCCGTCGGGCTCGGCGGCCGGCGTCACCGAGACGATCACGTTGTCGCGGATCTTCGTGACCAGCGGCGAGGTCTCGGTGGCCAGACGATAGACGAGCTCCATCAGCATTTCCGGCGGTCCCGTCTCGCCCGAGTGCAGCCCGCCCATCAGGTGATAGTCCGGCTTCGTGTTGGCGATCAGCTCGTGGATCTGCCCGGCGGTGAGCCCGCGCGGGTCGGCCAGCTTCGCCAGGTTCGCGCGGTTCTGCGCCAGATGCTGGAGGTTGGCCTCGGACGAGACCCACACGACCACCAGTTCGCGTCCCTCGTCAGAGCGCCCGATGGTCTCCACCTTCACGCGCGGCGTTGCCTTGGCGAGGGCGCGGTAGTACTTCACCATCTCGTCGTAGTACGTGAGCTTCTTCGGCGCGCCGATGTAGTAGCCCAGGAACTGCTTGGGCGTCGGCACGCCTTTGACGAGCGGCAGGTGGTCGACCAGCGGGCTCCCGTGGTGCGTCCACGTCTTGTAGAACGTGGCGAACGCGGGGTCCTGCTGCTGGTGCGGGTCGCGCGTCTGGAGGACGGATTGCTGGGCGGCGACGGTGGACGCGGCGAGGGCGAGGGCGGCCGCGGCACACATGACGGCCTGCGCGAAACGGTGTCTCATGTCGGTCGGAATCAGGGGCGGCGCATCCGAGGGGGACGGGTGGTCGCGCGGTTGGGAAGGGGAGAGGGAAGGAGACGGCGACTGCGGGGTGGGCGGGCTCGGCAGCACCTAAAATACGCGCCGGACCGGGCCGCCGCTGGATCGGTCCGGTGAAGCCCTGAACCGATGGCTCGCACGGCCCGGGGGGCGTGTCGGGGGGCAGCGGATCGACTTCGCCACACTCACCGAACCGTCGACACGGTTGCTCTCGAAATTGCCGAGCGAGTCGACGTTCTGGCCGATCACGCCATAGTGCTGGTTGCGCACCCGGTAGCCGTTCGGTTATCGCGGCCCCTCCTGGCCCCCGGCCGCTTGGGAAGTAGTTTCGGAGGGTCGTCGATCGCCGGCTCGTTCACCATCCGGTCCTGCGGGAGGAAATGTCGCTCATGATAGTCGTCACGTCGGAATACGTCGCGGGATACCGCGTGAGGGAAACCAAGGGCCAGGCGTTCGGGGTCGTGGTGCGCAGCCGCGGACTGGGCGGCAACATCATGGCTGGACTGCGTTCCATCGTGGGTGGTGAGATCACCGAGTACACGCAACTGCTGGAAGAAGCGCGCCGGCACGCCGTGGACCGGATGGTGCAGAACGCCACGGCCATGGGCGCCAACGCCATCGTCATGATGCGATTCGACTCCTCGGAGATCGGGCAGACGATGAGCGAGATCGTGGCCTACGGCACCGCCGTGGTGATCGAGCCGGCCGCCTGACGTGCGGCATCGGTCGCCGCGCGCCATCGGTGCACTGCTGATTGCGCTCGTCACCGCGGCCGCTGCGCCGCCCACCGGTCACCCGCCGGCACCGGGCCGCGTGGCGGTGACGGGGCTCCGCGCCGAGTACCTGCGCGACCCGGTGGGCATCGACGCGCAGCACCCGCGGTTGAGTTGGCGATTGGAGAGCGATGTCCGCAACACGATGCAGGCGGCGTACCAGGTGCAGGTGGCCCGGAGCGCGGCGGATCTCTCGCGCGGCGCGCACCTGCTCTGGGATTCGAAACGCATCGCATCGAGCGCGTCGGTGTTCGCCCCCGACGCGCTTCCGGCGCCGGCGTCGGCCACGCGCTACTTCTGGCGCGTGCGCGTCTGGACCGCCGCCGGCGACGCATCGGCGTGGAGTGCGCCCGCCTACTGGGAGACGGGATTGCTGAAGCCGGCCGACTGGACGGCGCGGTGGATCGGCGCCGCGCCCGTGCCGGCCGACAGCGGCGCCACGCCTTCCCCGCTGCTACGCCGCGAATTCCGGCTCCACGGGCGCGTGCGCTCGGCCCGGCTCTACGTGACGAGTCTGGGGCTCGACCAGGTGTACCTCAACGGCCGGCGTGTGACCGACGCCGAGTTCACACCCGGTTGGACCTCGTACCACCACCGGCTGCAGTACGAGACGTACGACGTCACCCCGATGCTTCGCGACGGCGACAACGCGGTGGGCGCGATGCTCGGCGACGGCTGGTACCGCGGATACCTGGGCTTCGATCACGATCGCAACCTGTACGGCGAGCACCGCGCCCTGCTGCTGCAGCTCGACGTGCGCTACGCCGACGGCCACATGCAGCGCGTCGTGTCGGATGGCTCGTGGAAGACCATCGACGGCCCGGTGCGCTACTCCGACATCTACAACGGAGAGACGTACGATGCGCGGCTCGATCGCGCGGGCTGGATGTCGCCGGGCTTCGACGATGCCGGCTGGACGCCGGTGGCGCTGCTCCCGTCGCCGTCCGCAGCACTCGTGGCTCCCGTGGCGCCGCCGGTGCGCCCCGTGCGTGAGCTGAAGCCCGTGTCGATCACCCGCGCGCCGAACGGCGAGACGCTGTTCGACCTCGGCCAGAACTTCACCGGGTGGGCGCGGCTGCGCGTGTCCGGGCCGGCGGGCACCGAGATCCGGATGCGCTTCGCCGAGGTGTTGGACCACGACGGGAACATCTACACCGGCAACCTCCGCCTGGCCAAACAGACCGACCACTACATACTGAAGGGCGGGGGGCCGGAGACCTACGAGCCGCACTTCACCTACCACGGCTTCCGCTACGTGGCGGTGTCGGGGCTGCCGGACGCGCCGGACAGCAACACCATCACCGGCATCGCGCTCTCGTCCGACCTGGAGCAGACGGGCACCTTCGTCACGTCCGACACGATGCTGAACGCGCTCCAGCACAACATCGTGTGGGGGCAGCGCAGCAACTTCCTCGGCGTGCCCACCGACTGCCCGCAGCGCGACGAGCGGCTGGGATGGACGGGCGACGCGCAGGTGTTCGCGCGCACGGCGGCGTTCAACATGGGCGTGGACGGTTTCTTTTCCAACTGGCTTGCCGACCTCGCCATCGATCAGCACCCGGACGGCAGCGTGCCGTGGGTGATTCCCAATCCGATGGGCGGCGACAGCACCGACAAGGCGGGAACGGCGGGGTGGGGCGACGCATCGGTGATCGTGCCGTGGACCATGTACCTCGCGTACGGCGACAGCGCGCTGCTGGCGCGGCAGTTCGCGAGCATGCGCGCCTGGGTGGACTTCGAGCAGCGGCAGACGGGAGGCGACGGCGTGTGGCGGCCCGGGTGGCGGTTCGGCGACTGGCTGGCCTACCACAGCACCGACGCCGGGTATCCGGGCGCGACCACGGGCACCGATCTCATCGGCACGGCGTATCTGGCGCACTCGGCCCATCTGGTGGCGCGCGCGGCGCGGGTGCTGGGCCGCTCGGCGGACGCCGCGAAATACGACGCGCTTTTCCGCCGCGAACGCGCGGCGTTCGACCACGAGTTCGTGACACCGGCCGGGCGGGTGGGCTCGAGCACGCAGACCGCGTACGCGCTGGCGCTGCAGTTCGATCTGCTTCCCGACTCGCTGCTGGCCACCGCCGGCGCGCGGCTGGCCGCCGACGTGCACGCGCACGGGATGCACCTCACCACGGGGTTCCTGGGCACGCCGAACCTGCTCGACGCGTTGACCAACACCGGACACCTCGACGTGGCATACGCGCTGCTGCTGCAGCGCACCTATCCGTCGTGGCTCTATCCCATCACCCGCGGCGCGACCACGATGTGGGAGCGGTGGGACGGGATAGAGCCCGACGGCACGTTCGAGGACCCGAGCATGAATTCGTTCAACCACTACGCCTTCGGCGCGGTGGGCGACTGGATGTACCGGACCATCGGCGGCATCGACGTGGACCCGGCGGCGCCGGGGTACGCGCATTCGATCGTCGCCCCCAGGCCCGGCGGCGGGCTGACGAGTGCGCGCACATCGATCGTCACCCAGTACGGCACGCTGGCTTCGTCGTGGAAGCTGGACGGCGGCACCTTCACACTCGACGCGACGGTGCCGCCGAACACGTGGTCCACGGTCACGCTGCCTGGGACGACCGTGGACCGCGTGCGCGAGAGCGGGCGGCCGCTGGCCGGCGACGCCGGCGTGCGCTCGGTCCGCCAGCGCGGGGCCGACGTCGAGGTGGAGGTGGGGTCGGGGAGCTACCGGTTCACGGTACCGGACAGGACATGATGGCGCGACCGGGCATTGCGGCCGCCCTGTGCAGCGCCGGTGCGGTCCTCGCTATCGGCACCGCCCGCGGGCAGGCCGACGGCGCGCGGGGGTCCGCGCCAGCCGCCGTCAGCGCGATCCGGCAGGGCGAGGACACGCTCTCCATCGGCGGGACTCGGCGCACATACCTCGTGCACGATTTCGCGCAGGGCGCTCCTGCGCCCATGGTGATCCTGCTGCACGGCGGTGGGGGCAGCGGCGAGAACATGGCGAACATGACGCAGTTCGACGTCATCGCTCGCCGCGAGCATCTGGTGGCCGTCTATCCCGACGGCACCGCGGGAGACGGCGCCCGGGAGTTGCGCACCTGGAACGCGACGCACTGCTGCGCCTACGCCATGCGCCACCATGTGGACGACGTCGGCTTCATCTCGGCGCTCATCGACCGCATGGTGGCGTCGGGCCGCGTGGATGCCTCCCGGGTATACGTCACCGGGATGTCCAACGGCGCGATGATGACGCACGTGATCGGTCGCGAGCTATCGCACAAGGTGGCGGCGATCGCAACCGTCGTCGGCGCGTTGTGGGGCGACGAGCCGCCTCCGCAGGCCCCGGTGCCGGCGCTCATCATCAATGGACAGGTGGACCAGACCGTCCCAGGCGCCGGTGGGCCGATCCGGTTGGCGCTCGCGCAGGGCGGTTCGGGGGCCGGCCTGGGTCAGCGTCTGCTGCGTCGGCGGCTGCAGAGGCACTCGCCGGCCGATCGCGATGCGGCGCCGTCGGTGGCGCAGGCCGAGTACTGGTCGCGCGCCGACGGGTGCACCGGGCAGGCGGTCTCGGTGACGCCGGCCGCTCGCCGCGTGCACTACACCGGATGCCGGGGCGGCACCGACGTTCAGTACGATGTCGTCACCGGGAACGGGCACGCCTGGCCCGGGGGGCGCCCCGGTCGCGAGGCCGCCAGTCCGCCGGCGCAGGACTTCGACGCGAGCCAGGTGATCTGGGACTTCTTCAGGGCGCATCGCAGAGGTTCCTGAGAGCCGCCCGCGGCGGCGCGTCCGGCAACGGGGGCTGGAACGGGGGCGGGGGCGCCGACCGGCAAACGATAGCCGGCCGGCGCGCGGCGCCTGCAGGTGTGGGAGGAGCGGCGGGCGCCGCTCCCCTCACGCCTGCACCGCTTCCACCTCTTCGTACAACTCGAATCGCGGCGGTCCCGCCACGCCGGCATCCTTCATCTTCGCGGCGAGTTCCGGATTGGTCTTGAACGACTCGGCGGCCGCAGCGGCCGGCCAGCCGCAGACCACGGTCACGACGTTCGGGTCGTCCACGGCGCGGTTCACGCGGTGGAACTTCGCGCCGGCCTTCACGGGCGAGAAGGCATCGAAGACCTTCTTCCACGCGTCGTAGTCCTGGACCCGGTGCTGGATGGCGAGTACGTACATGTGCTCCTCCTGGTGATGGGCGGGTCGATCCCGCCGGAACGGGGACGGGGCCGGGCACTGGCGCCCCATCCGGGCTGGACTTCCGTGGGGGGCAGGTTAGATTAGTTCGGCATGGGATAGTACGATAGTGAACTATTCGATATCGTAATAAAATGGGCAAGCGCGCGCAACCACCGAATTCGTCCCGCCCCCGCGGCCCCACGATTCAGGGCCGGGCCTGGCGGCTGCTCGTCGAGACCCCGCGGGACCTCTTCCCGTATCTCGACCGGGAATTCCGGGAGCACACCGAGGTCGATTTCCAGCGGTACGACGTGATGCTCCACGTGTCCGAAGTCCCGGGCGGGTGCCGCATGACCGACCTCGCCGACGCCGTGGTGCAGAGCAAGAGCGGGCTCACCTCGCTGGTGGACCGCATGGAAGCCGACGGACTCCTCGAACGGCGGCCCGACCCGGACGACCGGCGCGTCACGCGCATCGTGCTCACGCCGCTCGGCGAGCAACGGTTTGCCGAAGCCACCAAGCACCACCGGGGCGTGGTGCGCCGCGTCTTCACCAGCCGCGTGAGCGACGAGGAGGCGACCGTCCTCGTGGCCGTGCTGGAACGGCTGCGGGGTGATCTGTCCCCGCCACGCAGGGCCTAGCCGTCGGTCTCGCAGTCCCCGTCCGCCACGTCGTTCCCCCGCATCCACTCGCACGGAGCGTATCAGATGTCCGACAAGAAGATCATCGCCGTATTCGGCGCCACCGGCGCCCAGGGCGGCGGGCTCGCCCGCGCCATCGCCGCCGACAAGAGCGGCCCCTTCGCGGCGCGCGCCCTCACGCGCAAGCCAGACTCCGACAAGGCCCGCGCGCTGGCCGCCCTCGGCATCGAGGTCGTCGCTGCCGATCTGGACGACGCGTCCACGCTGCCGGCCGCGCTGGCCGGCGCCTACGGCGCATACTGCGTGACCAACTATTGGGAGATCCTGGACGCGGAGCGCGAAGGCCGGCAGGCGGCGGGCATGGCGCGCGCCACGCGCCAGGCAGGCCTGCAGCACGTCGTCTGGTCCACGCTCGAGGATACCCGGAAGTGGGTGCCGCTGTCCGACGATCGACTGCCGACGCTCCTCGGCAAGTACAAGGTGCCGCACTTCGATTCCAAGGGATCGATGGACGACGTGTTCGCCAGGGAGGCCGCGCCCACCACGTATCTACTGGCCGCCTTCTACTGGGACAACTTCATCCACTTCGGCATGGGGCCGCGCAAGGCCGAGGACGGCAAGCTCGTGCTCGCCCTTCCGCTGGGCGGCGCCACGCTCCCCGGCATCGGCACCGAGGACATCGGCCGTTGCGCGTACGGCATCTTCAAGGAAGGCGTGAAGACGGTGGGGCAGCGCATCGGCGTGGCCGGCGAGTCGCTGACGGGGCAGGACATGGCCGCCAAGATGGGCAAGGCCATGGGCAAGCCGATCAACTTCTACGACATGCCGTTCGACGCCTATCGCAAGTTGGGCTTCCCCGGCGCCGAGGACCTCGGCAACATGTTCCAGTTCCAGCAGCTGCTCGGCGAGGAGTTCCTGCGCTACCGCGACCCCAAGCGTTCACGCGAGCTGAACCCGGCGCTGCAGGACTTCGACGCCTGGCTGGCCTCCAACGTGGCGAAGATCGCCATCGGCTAGCGCGCCCGGTTAAGAAGGCACAAATCCGGGACCCACGCCCCTCGTCATCGGGCGTGCGTCCGGGATATTTCCATGCGTGCCCACCACGCGTGCCCGGAGACTCGCAGTCCTGGCGGCAGCGCTGGTCGCGATGACCCTGCCGCTCCGCCACGCGAGCGCCCAGCGAGTCGGGCGCGGATTCTTCCGCCGGCGCGAGCCCCCCGACACCACGGTGCACAACCCGCCCTACGACGGGCGCTTCACCTTCGCGCGCATCGCGTTCACCACCAACTCGCTCGCCGGCTACTACTACATGGGGCTCCCGGCGTGGGCGCACGGCTACCCGCACGCCGAGCACAACCTGATGCACATCATGCAGACGGTGTCGTTGCTCGATACGCATCCCGAGAGCACGGTGGTGGTCCGGCTGGGCAGCCCACTGTTGTTCAAGTACCCGGTCAGCTACATGACCGAGGCGGACTTCTGGGGGATGACCGACGCCGAGGCGGCGAATCTCCGCGCGTATCTGGTCAAGGGCGGGTTCGTGATCTTCGACGACTTCCGCGACGACTTCCGGGACGACTATCAGGGGTGGGCGAACTTCGCCATGCAGATGCACCGCGTGCTGCCCGAGGCGCAGATCGTGGATCTCAAGCCCAGCGATCCGATCTTCCACTCCTTCTTCGACATCGATTCGTTCGGGATCGTGCCGCAGTACTACGATCGCGGGCCGCCGCTGTTCCGCGGGATCTACGAGGACAACGATCCCGCCAAGCGCCTCATGGTGATGATCAACTTCAACACCGACGTGTCGAACTTCTGGGAGTTCTCGGCGGAGGGCTGGTACCCGATGGCGGAGTCGAACGAGGCGTACGAGCTGGGCGTCAACTATCTGATCTACGCGTTGACGCACTGAGCCGGTGGCCCGTGGGGCTCAGGACCGTGTGCCGGTGGCCCGCGCCGCGGCGAGGTAGACCGGGGGGGCGGGGCGCCAGAAGCCCGGCTCCCATTCGTACTTCTGCTTGTTGGCGTGCCACACCCAGCGTCCCTCGACCCACACGTAGTTGGGCCCGGGCGGTGGGGGCACCGTGTCGCGCGGCGTGGCGAGCGTATCGGGCGGTTCCGGAACGGAAGTGGTGGTGTCGGCGCGCGGCCGTGCACTGTCGCCGAACTCGGCCGGCGTACGCGCCGGCACGACGGGAGACGATGCCGAGGCCCCCCCGTGACGGCCGAACGCCGTGCGCTGGTGCAACTGCCCGTTCGCGCCTGCCATGACTCCCAGGCTCAACCCGGCGATGACGCCGGGGAGCCACACCCTGCGGTTCATTCTGCCTCCTGCGCGCTGCGACCGCTTCTGCCGACCACCGTACCCGAAGGGAGACGGCCGCGCACGGGTGCGCGTCACGTGTGCCGTTCGCGTGTGATGGCGCGCACAACAGCAACCACGGCTCGGCGGGTTTTGCGCTGGCCGTGGGTGGCGTCATGTCGCGGACACGGGTTGCAGAAAGCTCCGCTCCTCCCGCAGGATGAACCGCTTCTCCCGGGCGAATGCGAAGTTCGCCTTGCCCTCCGGGTCGTCGTTCAGCATGACGCGGTACACCTCGTACGCGGCAAGCGACTTGAATCCGATGAGCGCCCAGGCCACGTCGTTCGTGCCTTCAAGGGGGAGGAAGTAGCCGAGCAAGTCGCCGCCGCATCGTGGAATGATGCGCGTCCACCTGGCCGCGTACTCGGCAAAGGTGTCTCGCTGATAGGGGTCGATCTGGTACCGGATGAGGCAGGTGATGGGCATGGCGGTTTCCGCTGGTGAAGGGCAGTGTGTCGCAGCATCGGACGCACGATAGTGCCTTGCCCCCCAGACATGGTTCGTCTATCGTCGAACCATGGACTCCGTCCCCGACATCGCCGCCGTGGCCGGGCTCATGGGCGATCGCGCGCGCGCCGCGATGCTCATGAGTCTCATGGCCGGCCAGGCGCTCACCGCCACCGAGCTCGCCCGCACGGCGGACGTCACCAAGCAGACGGCCAGCGCGCACCTGGCCAAGCTGCTGGACGCGCGGCTGCTGGTGGCCGAGCGTGCCGGCCGGCACCGGTACTTCCGGTTGGCCGATCAGGACGTGGGCGCGGCCATCGAGAGCCTGGTTGGGTTGGCGGGGCGCATGGGCGTTGCACGGGTGGCGACGGGGCCGGCCGACCCCGGACTGCGCAAGGCCCGCGTGTGCTACGACCACCTGGCCGGCGAACTGGGCGTGCTCGTCTTCGACGGGCTGGTGGCGCGGGAGGCCATCCGGCTCACGGGCTCACAGCTCCGGCTCACCGAGCGGGGCGAGCAGTTCTGTGCCGAGCTCGACATCGATGCGGCGGCGCTCGGGCGCGGCCGGCGTCCGGTATGTCTCATGTGTCTGGACTGGAGCGTTCGCCGGCATCACCTCGCCGGGGCGCTGGGCGCGGCCCTACTCGACCGCATCTTCGAATTGCGGTGGGCCCACCGCGATCGGAAGACGCGGGCCATCGTGTTCTCGGCGATTGGGGAACGCTCGCTTCGAGCGCGGTTCAAAGCCTGACGGCCGAGGGCGCGGTTCGCAGGGCGGCCGATTGACGCCCTGATGCACAACGGCTCGACTGGTTGCCCAGCCGAGCCGTCGTGTCAGCGGTACTCCGTCGTCCCCATCGGCGCCCTAACGCCAATGCCCCTCGACGTAGTACCACCCCCTCGCTTCATGCACCCAGTGTCCCGGCGTCCAGGCGTGGAACCCGGCCTGAGGCTTGTTCCAACTGCCGGCAATCCACACGTAGTTGTTGCTCTGCCAGGCCCAGTGCCCGCCGATCCAGACGAAGTTCGGCGCGGGGCGCACCGGCATCCGCTCGATCCGGTCGTGGGGCGGCTGCCGGTTGGCATACACCACCACGGTGCCGCGCGCGTTGGGCGGATGGTTGGCAGTCGGCGTCGGATGGCCGTTGTCGATCACCGGCTTGGTCCCTCGAACCGACGGGTTCACCGGACGCGGTTCCACCGGGTGAACCGGACGGATCATCGGGTGCGTGTCCACCGCCTGGCCCTGCGGCTCCGCGGGCTGGCCCTGTGCGCCGCGACCGTTGCCATTGTTGTTGTCGCCCTGGTGGCCCTCTGCGCCGCGACCGTTGCCATTGTTGTTGTCGCCCTGGTGGCCCTCTGCGCCGCGGCCGTTGCCATTGTTGTTGTCGCCCTGGTGGCCCTCTGCGCCGCGGCCGTTGCCATTGTTGTTGTCGCCCTGATGGCCCTCTGCGCCGCGGCCGTTGCCATTGTTGTCCGGGTGGTGGTCGCCGGCGCCACGGCCGGGCTCATTGGCCGGGCGTTCGTGTGCCGTACGTCCCGGCTCGTCGGTGCGACCGACGCGCGCGGGGCGCTCCCAGCGTCCGCTCTCCCACTCGTACTCGCGCAAGTCCTGGTGCCATACCCAACGCCCCTTGACCCAGTCGTAGTCGCGACCGGGCGAAGGCGGGATGCGCTCCTCGCGATCGCGCGGGGGGCGATCGTACACGTGCACGTTCTCCCCGTAGTGATCGTGGTCGCCACGGCGCGCGTCGTCGTCGTCGCGCGCGTGCTCGCCCCGTGCATGCTCATCCTGGCCGGTGTACTGCCAGTAGCCCGGCGCCCACTCGTACTGTTGCACGGGGGCCCGCCAGGCCCAGTGGCCCTTGATCCAGACGTAGTGCACGCCCGGCCGCGGAGGAATCACTTCCACCGGCGCCGGCGGCGGATCGCTCACCGCATAGCCGCTCGGCTGCGGCTCCGGCTGCGACGCGACGACCCAGTGCGCCGTGCACGCCGAGCTGCAAATGATCAGCCCCGCCGCGGTGGCGCTCTGAAGCCAGGATTTCCAAGTCATGATTCCCCCGAAATGTGTGTTCGTCATCTGGTGAAGTGACGGACGGGGCCGCGCGCCGGTCACGCATCTACGATCGCGGATCGTGCTTCGTGATCTGGCGCACATTCGAGGGGCGTGATCGTCGTGATGCCGCGGTTTGGACCTAACGAATGCCCGTGCGGTACGTCATACAAGCACACGGGTACCAGCCCGGGTACGGCACTGAACGGGAGGTCGATATGCGTAAGACATCGTTGATGATCGCGGCCCTGGTCGGAGTGATGGCCGTGCTACCGGCGAACGCGCCGGCCCAGGTGAACGTCAGCGTCGCAATCGGCACGCGGCTGGGACCGGAGATCGGGTTGTTCGCCTACTCCTCGAGCCGCTACGGCGGATGGCGGACCGCCTACGTGAGGTGGACGCCGGTAATCGTCTATGAATACCGGGGCCGCTACTACCCCCACCGCGTCCGCGGCGCGCGGGCGGTAGCCGTCTACCGCTACCACGACGAATACTTCCTGCCGCCGCACGTGACGGCGTGGGTGGGCTTCGACCATCGGTTCGACTACAGGCACGAGCCCGACCGCGACGACTGGAATCGTGGGCGCAGGCACCACGACGACGCCAGGGCGGACCACCGCCAGGCGCACGAGCGCGGGCGCGGCGGCGGCGGGCGGTGACGCCCTATTCGTACCGCAGCGCGGTCAGCGGATCCACGCGGCTCGCCCGTCGCGCCGGCCACCATACGGCGGCCAGCGCGACGCCGGCGAGCACCAGCGGCACGGTGACGAACACCAGCGGGTCGTAGGGGTTCACCCCGAACAGGAAACTCGCGATGAGCCGCGTCAGTCCGAACGACGCGGCCACGCCCACCAGCACACCGACCAGCGCCAGCCGCATGCCCTGGGCGACGACCATGTTCTTCACGCGTCCGCCCTCGGCCCCGAGGGCGAGGCGGATGCCGATCTCCGGTGTGCGCTGCTCCACGGTGTACGCCATGAGCCCGTAGATGCCGATGGCGGCGAGCACCAGCGCGCTCGCGCCGAACACCGTCATCAGCCACATGTTGAATCGCTGGCGGGACGTGGAACCGCGCACCACCTGATCCATGGGCTCGATCCGCGACACCGGCAGCCCGGTGGCCGCGCGCAGGGCCGCCTCGATCTTGGAGCTCAGGCCCAGCGGGGGCGTCCGCGTGCGCACCACCCAGGCCAGCGGCGACAGTCCGGAATTGAGCGCATTCACGGCGTCGGGGCTCTGCGCCTGGGGCGTGAACATCCGCGGTGCCGGGTCGTTGTTGAGCCCGTTGTCGCGGGTGTCGCCGACGACCCCGATCACCTGACGTTCAGGCTCGTTGGCGAACTCCTTCATCACGCCCTTGCCGATGGTGATGTGCGCGCCGATGGGATTCTCCTTGGGCCAGAACTGCCTGGCCATCGCTTCGTTGATCACGACGACCGGCGTGCCCTGCGCGTCGTCGCGGTCGGTGAAGGTACGGCCGCGCTTCACGGGGATCTTGAAGACTTCGAAGTAGCCGGGTGAGACGGTACCCCACGCGGCCCCACCGGTGTACGGGCCGTTGGTCAGCGGGCGGCCGGCAATCGTGAACGGCAACCCGTAGCCGCCCTGCAGCGGCACGCAGCAGGTGGCGCTCGCCAGCTCGACCCCGGGAATGGCCTCCACGCGCTGCACGCCGTCGCGAATCGCCTGTGCCACCGACGCCGTCGTGGCCCAGCGCTGTCCCGTGAACGACATGCGCATGGTGAGCACGTTGCGCGCGTCGAAGCCGGGGTCCACGCCGGCCAGCGCGACGTCGGTGCGGATGAGCAGCGCCGAGCCCACGAGCAGGATGAGCGCCAGCGCGATCTCGGTGACGATGAACAGCGAACGCGCCTTGTTCTGTCGGAACCCCGACCCGGAGCGCGACGCGCCTTCCTTGAACGTGGCCGCGAGGTCGGTGCGCGAACTCGTGAGCGCGGGAATGAGTCCGAACACGATCCCGGTGGCGAGCGCGACGGCGAGCGTGAACAGGAGCACGCGCCAGTCCATATGCACGCCGGCGCCGTCGGGTCCGATGCGCGGCAGGCCCGCGGTGTTCACCGACAGCAGCGCTTTGATGCCGACGGCGCCGAGCACGAGCCCGAGGACGCCGCCGGTCATCGACAGCAATACGCTCTCGGTGAGAAGTTGGCGGACGATTCGCGCCCGCGAGCCGCCCAACGCCGCGCGGATGGCGATCTCCCGCTTGCGTCCCGTGGCCTGCGCGAGCAGCAGGTTGGCCACGTTGGCGCAGGCGATCAGGAGGACGAATCCCACCGCGCCGAGCAGCACGTAGAGCGAGGTGCGCGCGTTGGCCACCAGCGCGTCGCCCAACGGCACCGCGAAGAACGCGCCACCCTTGCCGATGGCGTTCGGAAATGCCGCCGAATAGGCCTCGGTGGAGTGGGCCAGTTCGGCGTTGGCCTGGGC
This sequence comes from uncultured Gemmatimonadaceae bacterium, assembly GCA_963814345.1. Taxonomy (GTDB): domain Bacteria; phylum Gemmatimonadota; class Gemmatimonadetes; order Gemmatimonadales; family Gemmatimonadaceae; genus JAGWRI01. Next base: position 47,481 of record CAWFCT010000009.1, read on the forward strand.
CAGCGTCACCCCCGGTTTGAGCCGTGCGCCGACGGTGAAGTAGTGCCCCTGGCCGGTGGTGTTCGGGTCGAACTGAAAGGGCACGACCACGTCGGGCGTGGCGCCGAAGTCACTGAAGTCGAAGGCGTCGAGCACGCCGACCACGGTGTATGGATCGCCGCCCAACGAGATGGACTTGCCCACCATTTTGGGATCGCTGTTGAACCGCTCCTTCCAGAACGCGCTGCTGAGCACCACGAAGTGGCCGGCGTTCGGGGTGTCCTCCTGTCCCGTGATCGGGCCGCCGAGCCTGGTCCGCGCCCCGAACAGCCGGAAGAAGTCGGACGAGACCTGCGCCGACCGCACCTGCTCGGGTAGATCGCCGCCGGTGAAGTTCATGTAGCCGGTGGTGAACGCCGCCACGTCCTGCAGCACCGAGGTCTGCCGGCGCCAGAACTCGAACTTGGCCGGCGAACCGGCCACGTTGCGCCCCTGCGGCGACTTCACGCCGAGCAGCACCATCCGCGCCGGCGCCGGATACGGCAGCGGCCGCAGCAACACGGCGTCGACCACGGAGAAGATCGCGGTGTTGGCGCCGATGCCGAGGGCGAGCGCGGCCACGGCGGCGAACACGAAGCCGCGGCTCTTGCCGAACATCCGGGCGGCGTGTCTGAGGTCCTGCGCGAAGGTTTCGAGCATGCGGGCGATACGGGTCGAGGGGCGGTGGAGTTTCCGCGGGTCGAATCACGGTCGACGGATCACGGGCGACCGATGACGCTCGGCTGGTAGTTGGGTCCTGTCGGCAACTACATTGTCGAGAGTCGTCAGTGACCAGTCGCTGGTCTTTAGAGGCGGGTTGGGGCCCGATGGTTGCCCGGACGCGCCGCTCCATCTTCACCAGCACCATGACCACCGCACCCGAAACGAAGCGCCTGGAACCGATCGGATATCTCGCCTCGCCCCTGCGCGACCGGACGGACGCTCCCCGGCAGGGCTACCGCGGCGCCCCCGATGCGTGGCTGGAGGTCCTGCCCCGGTTTGCCGAGGCGCTGCACGGTCTCGCCGTGGGCGACGAGATCTTCGTCTTCACCTGGCTCCACCTCGCGGATCGCTCCGTGCTGCAGGTCCACCCGGGACGCGATGCGTCGAAGCCCCTGCGCGGAGTCTTCGCCACCCGCTCACCCGACCGGCCGAATCCGATCGGGCTGCATCCGGTGACGATCCGGGAGATTTCGGGGACGCGGCTGCTGGTGGGGCCCATCGAGGCGGTGGATGGCACGCCGGTGGTGGATGTGAAACCGGTGCTCCGGCGCAACGGCAAGCCGCACGAACCCGGCCGCTAGAGATCCCGCCGCTGGAAGTGCCAGATGGCGATGCCCAGCGCAACCGCGAAGTACACCCCGGCGTAGCCCACGGCGAGCAGGCTCGGGATCGACACATTGGCGAACGGGGAGAAGCGGAGCGACCCCGCGAGCTGCGTCTGCATCTCGTACGCCGCCCGCCGCCAGAGCGACTCCCCCGGCATCAGCAGGCTGGACGCGATGCCCAGCGTCACGATGTGCACGCTCTGCGAGAAGCCGCTCACCTGCTCCAGCCATCCGCCCATGAACGCCACCCCCTGCAGTCCGAGCACCAGCACGCCGTTGGTGAGCGTGGAGAACCAGGTGCCGAACATGAAGGTGAGCGCCAACGCCACCGCGCACTCGAACACGATGAGCGCGAATCCGCGCACCGGGTGTTCGGGCAGCACCCCGGTGGTGGCGTGCGCCACCCAGATGGTCGCGGCGAAGGTCACGGCCACGTAGGCCACCACCATGGCCAGGAAGCCGAGGAACTTGCCGACGAGAATCTGCCAGCGCGCAATCGGCTTGGTGGCGATGGCGTGGATGGTGCCCGAGCCGATCTCGCCGGCGATCGTATCGATGGACGTGAGAATGGTGAGCACCACCGCCAGCAGGTCGCAGGTGTAGAGGCCGATCATCAGCATACCGGCCTCCACCTGGTAGCGCACGAACGGCGACATGGCACGCCCCTGGAATTCCTGCACCTGCAGGCGCATCGCCACGGCGAACACGCCGAGCAGCAGCACGCCGGCGATGAGCGCCGTCCAGAGGATCTTCCGCCGCACCGCCTCGCGGAGGGTCATCCGGGCCATCAGCCAGATCTCAGTCACAGTCCACGATCCTCCCCGACGAGCTGCACGAAGACCTCCTCCAGCGATACGCGCTCCGGGGAGACGCGGAAGACGTCCGCGCCCGCGCCGACCAGATGCCGCACGACCTCGGGCAGCACCTCCTCCGACGCCACGCCGAAGGAGAGCCGCTCGCCGTCCAGACGCGCCGACGCCGTCCACCGGGTCAGCCCGGCCACGGCGGAATCCGAGACCCCGCGCGCTTCCACCACCACGCGCAACTCCTCGCCCCACCCGGCGCCCAGCGCGCGCGTGGCGACGATGGCGCCGTCCTTGATGAACGCCACCTGATCGCAGGTCACCTCGATCTCGCTCAGAAGATGCGAGTTGAGGAACACGGTGGCGCCGCGCTCACGCTCGGCGCGCAGGATGTCGCGCACCATGCGGCGGCCCATGGGATCGAGTCCCGAGGTAGGCTCGTCGAGAAAGACGAGCGCCGGTTCGTGCACGATCGCCTGCGCCAGTCCGATGCGCTGGAGCATCCCTTTGGAGAATCCGCGCAGCGGACGATTGCGATGCGGCGCGAGCCCCACCAACTCGATCACTTCGGGCACCCGCCGGCGCAGCGCGGCGGCGTCCATGCCGGACAGGCGGCCGTGCAGCCGAACCAGTTCGGTGGCCGTCAGCCATTCGTAGAACCGGAAATCCTCGGGCAGGAATCCGATGTGCCGCCGGATCGGAACGTCGCCCAGCGGCGCGCCGAGTACGGTGGCCGTGCCCGCGGTGGGATGCACGAGCCCGAGCAGCATCTTGATCGACGTGCTCTTGCCGGCGCCGTTGGGCCCGAGGAATCCGAAGATCGTTCCGCGGGGCACGGTGAAGGAGAGATCGCGCACCGCGACCACCGACCGGAACTCCTTGCGCAGGTTCCGGGCGTCGATGGCGAGATCACCATTGCCGGTCATTCGTGCCCCCGCGCGGCACCGACCGTGGCTGCGAGCGTCACCGCATCCGCGGAGTTGCCGTACCCGCTGAGCGAGAACACGCGGCCGCCGGCGGTCCAGAGCAGTTCGTAGTTGGGCTCCCGCCGCCCCCCGGTGTTGAGCAGCATGCCCGGTGCGCCGTTCACGGTCACGGTATCGTACGAGCGTATGAAGCGGGGCATCGTGAGCGCCAGCGCCGCGCTCCACGGGAAGGCGTGCTGGAAGGCGTCCGTCTCGACGGGGCTCATCCCCGCAACCTCGAGCGCGATGCCGGTGAGCTGCCCGACGTCGAGTGCCTGCGGCGCCTGCACCGTGACCGGTAGGCGCTGTTCGAGAATCACGCAGTCGCCGCTCTCGGTGCCCGGTGGCGGCCGCTGCGCGATCTGATTGGTGAGCGTCTGCCCCTCGAACACGGGGCAGTGGCCGTAACGTTCGACGATCGCGGCGGGCGTCTGGATGGTGAACGTTCCGCCGTCCACCGACGCCGGCACCGGACTACCGGACCGTCCCGCTTCGCGCAGAATGGTCAGCAGCTTGCCGCGGTGCACCGTCATCGTCAGCGCCCGCGCCGTCTGGACGGCAAAGGTCGGGCGGTCGGCGCGGCCAGCGATGAGCTGCGGGGCGAACCCGGCCATATGCGCCGCCGCCGCCGAATCGGCCGCCGTCGTGTCGGCGGACTCCCGGGTCACGTGCACCTGCTCGGCGAGCATCGCCGCGATCGCGTCCTGCAGCCGGCGCGAGCCGGTGGGCCCCGAGAACGCCGGCACGTTCACGCTCACCGCTTCGGGTCGCGCGATGCGGAGCGCGGCGAAGAACCGGCGGCGTAGCGTGCGTCCCGACGCCGACGCCGTGGTCCAGAGGATCAGCGCAATCGGAACGAGCAGCAGCCACCATTTGCGATGCGCCACCAGCATGCTCCCGGTGAAGGATGGCACCGGTCGCCGGCGGGGCCGGCCACGGTGTGCACGGGCCAACCTATCGGCGGAAGCTGTCGTGGCCGTGACACCACGTCGCGTGGCCACCGTCCCGCGGCCGCAGCCCGGGACCTTAACGCGATATTTGTGCTGACGCGGCGTTTGTCATCCTGCTGGAAGGTACGCGTTCTATCTTCGCGCCTACTCTCATCAGGAAACCGACAATGCCCCGCCTACACATTCTCCGTCTCGCCGCTGCCGCGGTGGTCGTTGCCGCGACGGGAGCGGCTGCGCCCGCGCTCTCCGCCCAGACGCCGCACTACCACGTGATCAAGACCTTCCGGCTCGGCCACACGCGCGCCGACTACCTCAACCTCGATGCGGCGGGTCGCCGCCTCTACGGCCTGGGCGACAAGGTGATCGATGTGGACCACGACAGCATCATCGGCACCGTGGAGGGCGGGGGCGGCGGATACGCGATCGCGCACGACCTGAACCGCGGCCTCGTCCGCAACGGCACCGTGTTCAACCTCACGACGCTCGCCGTCGAGGGGAAGGTGGATGCGCACGGCGACGGCATCCGCTACGACCCCGTCACCCACAAGGCCTTCACCTGGGAGGGGGAGCACGCCTGGGAGATCGACATGCGCACCGGGAAGCTCATCGGGAAGACGCCGATCGGCGACGGACTCGAGTCGGGCGTGGCCGACGGACGCGGGTACTTCTTCCTCAACGTGGAGGACTCCGGGTTCGTGGAGCGGATGAACACGCGCACCTACAAGATCGGCCCCGTCTACAAGGTGGCCGGGTGCGGACATGCGCAGGGGCTGTCGATGGATACGAAGACGCGCCGGCTGTTCATGGCCTGCGATACCAACGTCATGGTACTCAACGCCGACAACGGACACGTGGTGGCCCGCATCAAGGTGCCGAGCCGCGCCGACATGAACTGCTTCGACCCGGTGACGAAGCTCGCGTTCAACCCGAACCGCGTGGACAGCACGGTGACGGTGATCCACGAGGACTCGCCCCGGAAGTTCACCGTGGTGGGCACCTTTCCCACGGGCGGGGGGGCGCGCACCTGCGCCGTCGACGCCAGAACGCACAAGCTCTACGTCTTCTACTACGAAGGCACCACGCGCGAGAACTATCAGTTGATCGCCGCGGTGCTGGCGCCGCAGTGAGTCAGGCCATATCGGGTGGCGGTGCGGGGGGCGCGAGCGCCCCGTACCGCCGCCCGGCGGCGTAGCCGAACCCCGCCGCGCCGAGACAGACCACCCCACCCAGCGCCAGCGGCGCCCGTCCGCCGGCCAGATCGGCGAACCGGCCGAGTAGCGGACCGCCGGCCAGCGAGGTCCCACCCATGAGCACGGTCTGCAGCGCCAGCACGCGGCCGTGCATGTCGCGGCGCGTGTCCACCTGCGCGATCGCGGTGGTGGGGGTCATGTACAGCACGCTCGCGATTCCCACGAGAAACACCGCCGCCACCGCGCTCGCCAGATTCGGCACCGCCGAGAGCAGCAGCATGGCAATGCCCATCGACGCCGCGCCGAGCACGACGTGGCGCAACTGCACGAGCTTCCGGTGCGCCACGATCAACGCGCTCACCACCGCACCGACGCTGAACACCGAATAGAGAATGGTGAACACCGCGTCGGAGCGGTGCAGCGAATCGGACACGAACAGGGGGAGGGTGACCCGGAAGTTGAACGAGAACAGCCCGACCGCGGCGAACATCGCGAAGCTGATCCAGAGATAGGGCACGGAGGCCACGTACTCCAGTCCCTCGCGCACCTCGCGCCCGGTACGCGGCGGGTGGGGCACGCGGTGCAGCTCGGCGGCGCGCATCATCACGATGCAGGCCAGGACCGCGAGATACGACGTCGCGTCGAGCGTGAAGCACCAGCCGAAGCCGAGCGTGACCGCAAGCAGTCCGGCGAGGGCCGGCCCGAACACCCGGGAGATGTTCACGATCGCGCTGTACAGCACGACGGCGTTGGGAAGGTCGTCCGCGCCCACCATCTCTGGCACGAAGGAGCGGCGCAGGGGGTTGTCGAACGCCAGCAGGATCCCCCCGCCGAGCGCGATGAGATACAGCGCGACGAGCGATGGGTGCGGGCGAAAGGCGAGCACGGCGAGCCCCACCGACTGCGCCATCTCGAGACTCTGCGTCCAGAGCAGCAGATGGCGCTTGTCGGATCGGTCGGCCACGGCGCCCGCCCACGCGCCGAGAAAGAACATCGGGCCGAACTGGCAGGCCGCGAGCAGGCCCACGGCGAATCCGCTCCGCGTGAGGTGCAGGACGAGCAGGATGAGCGCGACGTTGGTGAGCCAGTTGCCGGTGTTGGAGATCAACTGGCCGATGAAGAAGAGCCGGAAGTTGCGCGTGCGGAGGGACTGGAAGGTGCGCGCCAGCGCACGTCCCAGGTGGCCGCGGGAGCGCGGAGGCGGGGGCGCGGTCACCGGGGGGCGCCCACCGGATCCGGGCGAATGGCGAACAGCACGGGCCACCTCTTCCCGGTCACCAGCAGGTCGCCGGTGGCGGCGTCGTACGCAATGCCGTTGAGCACGTCGTCCGCGAGGTCGGGGTCGTGCGCGGGCACCAGAGCGCCGAGGTCGAGCCACCGGGTCACGTCGCCGCTCGCGGGGTCGATGCGGACGATGAAGTTACTCTGATACACGTTGGCGTAGAGCGCGCCGTCCACGTACTCCAACTCGTTCAGCGCCTTCAGGGGCAGTCCGCCGCTGCGTACATGGAGTTCGCGCAGCGTTGCGAACGTGTGGGGATCGAAGAAGCGCAGGCTGTCCGACCCGTCGCTCATGATGAGCGCGGTTCCGTCGGTGGTCATCCCCCACCCCTGGCCGGGAAAGGCGAACGAATCGACGCGGGCGAGCGTGGCGGCGTCGTACACGTACCCCACGTGGCTCTTCCAGGTGAGTTGATACAGGCGGCCGCCGAGCAGCGCCAGCCCCTCGCCGAAGCGATCCGGAGCCAGCGGAGTGGAGGCGAGCACGCGCCCCGTGGTCAGTGCTTCGCGGCGCACCTCCGACCGGCCGTACAGTCCGACGCTCTCGTACAGCACGCCGCCGCTGTAGAGCAGCCCTTCCGTGAACGCCGAGGTGTCGTGCGGGTAGCGATGCACCACCGTGTAGCCCGCTGCGTCGCGGCGCCCGCAGGCGGTCGCCGCGGCAGCGAGCCCCGCCGCGAGCAGTACGGCGGCGATCCGAATGCGCCCTCCGGGGGCGTGTCTTTGCATGGCATCAGGTATACCACGAAACACGGCCGATGTGCGAACCGGGACGCCCGCGCGCGCGATCGGAACCGGGGGCCGGCCCGCAAGGTTGCCGGGTTCAGCCGCCGCGCGTGGAACTCCGGGTGGTGTAGCCGACGCCGCGGGGCCCGCCGGCCCCCTCACACCCACACGAGCGCCACGAGCCCCACCGCGGCGAGCGCCACGAGCAGCAGTGCGCTGCGCCGTCCCGTATCCCGGTCGGAGAACGTGTGCGCGTAGATCGCCTTCACGACGTTGTTGCTCGACGCGGCGAGCACGATCGCCGTGGCGGCCACGGCCAGCGGCAGCGCGGTGCCGTGCGACTGGGAGACGCCGAGGATGAACGGATCGACGTCGGTCACACCCATGATCCCGGCCAGCGTGTAGAGGCCGGCGTGGCCGAGGTACTCGCGCACCAACGTCGTCGCGACGAGCACGGCCACGAACACGGCGGCGAACAGGAACGCGGCCTTGAGCTCCAGCGGATTGACGGCGGGCTGCTCGGTCTCGGCGGCCGCGGCGGGCCCGTCGGCGCGGCGCGATACGTACCAGCCGCCGCCGATGCCGGCCAGGGCGGCGATCGTGAAGCCGGGCAGCAGCCGGGCGGCCACCGCCGCGTTGAAGAACGCGATGAGCACGAGCAGGCGCACGTACATCACGCCGGACGCGGCCAGGATGCTGCCCGCGAACAGGTTCGGCTGCTGCCGGGTCTTGGCGTGCCGCGCGAGTACGACGGTGGCCGCCGTGGACGAGTAGGCGCCGCCGAGTAGCGCCGAGACGAGCACGCCGCCGCGGCCCTTGAGCAGGCGCTGCACGACGTAGCTGCCGAACGACACGCCGCTCACCGCCACCACCACGAGCCAGGTGCGGAACGGATTGAGGTCGAAGTGCGTGAAGTCGCGGTTGGGAACGATGGGCAGGATGACGACGGTGAGCACGAGGAATTGGGCGACCGTGGCGATCTCGCCCGAGGCGACGTGGCGCGTGAGTCCCTCCAGCCACTTCTTCAACTCGAGCAGCAGCACGCTGAGCACCGCGATCGTCGCCGCCATCCAGTACAACTCGCGATAGACGAGCCCGGCCACGAGATAGGTGGCCAGGCCGCTCATCTCGGTGGTGATGCCGGCGGACTCGGAGGCCGCCAGCTTCTGGTTGTACGAGAGCAGCATGAACCCGCCGACCACGGCGAAGCCGAGCGTCCACGGGAGCAGGTCGGCGCCCGAGAGGAGGGCGAGCGAGTAGCTCACCAGCCCGATGAGCGGGAAGGTGCGGACGCCGCCGAACATCCACTTGCCTTCCGCCTGCTTGCGCTCCTCGCGCTCGAGCCCGATGAGGAAGGAGAGCAGGAGGACGAGCGCGACCTGGGTGGCGGCCGCCGGGACGAGGGCGCTCACTGGAACAGCCGCACCCGGCCGGCCACGATGACGTAGGCCAGCGCGAGGACGAAGAACACGGAGAGCCCGGCGAGGATCGCGTACCGCGGGCCGATCTTCGGCGCGAGATACGCGACGGCGAGCATGTAGGGCACCCACGACACCAACGTGCCGAGCAGTACCCACTTGGCATGCCGGCCGACCGCGGCCCCGCCCGAGGTCTCCCCGATGAAGAAATACGCGACCAGGGTGAACACGGGCATGAGCGTGGCGAATCCGGAGAGGGTGCGCTTGCCGCTCTCCTCGAGCACGACGATGAGCGTGGTGAACACGCCGCCGGTGAGGAAATAGATGACGAGACTGGACAGCTTCATGGTCCCTCTGCGCTTGGCGTGGAAACGCTCGATTCCGTTCCGCGTTGTACATTATATGTTCCCCCAGCCCATTGCAGGCCCGGTCGCGCCGTCCCCCGGCAGTCTCCGGCTTGTGCCAGGTGTATCCACTTCATCCGTTCGCGGGCCCGCAGATGCCGGCGTCCGCACACTGGAGGATCTGTCATGCGTCTTCGGCTGCTGTTCCTCGGCATTGCCGCCACCTCGCTTGCCATCGCGCCCGCCGCGCAGGCCCAGGGCCGCGGCCGCGGCGGGCCGCCGGCCGCTTCGCGCTCCGATTCCGCGGGCGTCCCCGCCGTGGAGAAGGTCTCGACCACGCACCACACGGTCACGGTGAACGGCGAGAAGATCGCCTACACCGCGCGGGCCGGCACCATGGTGCTGCACGATGCCAACGGGAAGGCGAACGGCACGGTGTTCTACATCTCGTACACCAAGGACGGCGTCGATTCGACCACGCGCCCGGTGACCTTCTTCTTCAACGGCGGGCCGGGCTCCGCGTCCATCTGGCTGGACATGGGCATCATGAGCCCGATGCACCCGAACATGGGGCCCAACGGCTCGCAGCCGGCCCCCCCGTACGACCTCGTGCCCAATCCGTACACGCCGCTCGCCACCACCGACCTGGTGCAGATCGACGCCATGAACACCGGCTATTCGCGGCCGGCCCCGGGCGTGCCCGTGTCCGACTTTACCGGCACGCGGAACGACATCTCGATGTTCGGCCAGTTCATTCGCGACTACCTGGACAAGTACCAGCGCTGGGCGAGCCCCAAGTATCTGTTCGGCGAGAGCTACGGCACCTTCCGGTCGGCGGGACTGGCCAACGAACTGCAGGAGAATGAGGGCATCTACCTCAACGGCGTCATGCTGCTGGGCACCGTGCTCGACCTCGGCAACATCGCGCCCAATCCCACCAACGACAACGCGTATGCGATGTTCCTGCCCACCTACACGGCCACGGCGTGGTACCACAAGAAGCTGCCGGCCGATCTGCAGAAGATGACACTGGAGCAGGTGGTGCAGCAGTCGCGCGACTATGCGTTCGGCGACTACCTGACCACCCTCGCCAAGGGCAACGAGCTGACCGCGGCCGAGAAGACCGCGGCCGCCGAGAAGCTGGCCCGCCTCACCGGTCTGTCGCAGAAGTTCATCCTCAACACCAACCTGCGCATCAGCGCCGGCGACTTCCGCACCGAGCTGCTGCGCGACCAGCGCGAGATGCTCGGCCGCTACGATACCCGCCTCATCGGGATCAACGGCAACGCGGCCAACCAGTATCAGGACTACGATCCCAGCGACGTCGCGCCGTCGGGCGCCTTCATGTCGGCGTTCATGCGCTACCTGCACAACGACCTCGACTACCATACTGACCTGCAGTACTACATGGGCGGCCACACCGGCCGGTGGGATTGGGGCCCGGGCGGGTACGCCGGCTATCCGAGCACCAGCGAGGATCTCCGCCTGGCCATGGCCAAGGATCCGTACCTCCACGTATTGGTGGGCGCCGGCTATTACGACTCGGCCACGCCGTTCGCCAACGCCGAGTACACCTTCCGGCACCTGGGTTTCGACCAGACGTACAAGAACCGGGTGAAGTTCGACTATTACGAGAGCGGCCACATGGCCTACCTCAACCAGGCGTCGGCCAAGCAACTCCAACAGAACATCGAGAAGTTCATCAATTCCACCAAGACCGCCGCGTCCCAGATGCACTAGGCGACGCGGGGCCGGGCGACCGGCACACACCGCGGGCAATGCGAACGCCGGGGGGCCGACTGGTCCCCCGGCGTTTCCCCTTTCTCCGCCGCCCGGCAACCCCGGCCATGCGGACTACGCCGGCGCGCCGGGCCACCGGTATGCCACAGCACCACCGGCATTGACCGCGGCCGCGCCGCGCGACATCATCACGCGTCGCGCACCACGGACCGACGGGAGGGATGCCGCCCGATGAACCTCGAGGTCTTCACCACCCCCCGCCTGCGCGCCGAGCGACTGCGTCCCCATCACGTGGACGAGATCCGGCGGATGCATGTCGACGAGCGCGTGATGGCCACGCTGGGCGGCGTGCGCAGCGAGGAGCAGACGCAGGCGTACCTGCGGACCAATCTCGCGCACTGGGACCGCTACGGCTTCGGGCTGTGGATCGTGCGCGCCGCCTCGGGCGGCGCGGTCGTCGGGCGCGCGGTCGTGCGGCACCTGGACATCGAAGGGGCCGCCGAGGTGGAGATCGGCTACGCGCTCTACGCGCCGTGGTGGGGGCAGGGGCTGGCCACGGAACTCGCCAACCACTGCCTGGCCATCGGGCACGGCGGGTTGGGGTTCGAGTCGCTGGTGGCGATCACGCTGCCCACCAACGCGGGGTCGCGGCATGTCATGGAGAAGGTGGGAATGAGCTACGAGCGGGAGGTCACGCATGCGGGGATGAACCACGTGATGTACCGAACGAAACGACGAAACTGAGAAACGGCGCAGGGCCGAACCAACGCAGGGCCGAAACCACGCAGGGCCGAACCCACGCAGGGCCGATACGGCGGGGAAACGGTAGATCTCCAACAGCGAATGGGGTGGCTCCGCCGCGCCCGCGCCCCCCGGTTCGCCGTCTCGAGGGCCGGAGGCCCCCTCCGCTCCCCCGCTGTATCTGCCCTGCGCCGTACCGGTCCTGCGCCGTACCGGTCCTGCGCCGTCTCGGCCCTGCGCCGTACCGGCCCTGCGCGGTTTCGGTCCTGCGCCCCTTCTCAGTCACGTCGTTCCGGGAGTTTTGGTTGCGCCTTCGCCACATTTTACCCATCGTGTGGTGTCTCCCACTCACATCCGACGCCGGATCTCCATGTCCACCTCGCTTCGCGACGAACTCCAGGCCGCCCTCGGCGCCACTTACACGATCGAGCGTGAACTGCCCAAGGGCGGGATGTCCCGTGTGTTCGCAGCGCGGGAACTCGCCCTCGGGCGGACCGTCGTGATCAAGGTCCTCTCGCCCGAGCTGGTGGCCGGCTTGTCGGAAGAGCGGTTCAAGCGCGAGATCGCGCTTGCGGCGCGGCTGCAGCATCCGAATATCGTTCCGCTGCTCACGTCGGGGTCGGCGGCCAATTCGGTGTACTACACCATGCCGCTGGTGGACGGCGAGTCGCTGCGCGAACGGATGAGCCGTGAGCGGCCGATGAGCATCGAGAACGTGACTCGGATTCTCGAAGAAGTGGCCAGCGCGCTGGACTACGCACACGAACTCGGGATCGTGCACCGCGACATCAAGCCCGAGAACGTGATGTTCTTCCACGACAAGCCGGTGGTGCTGGACTTCGGCATCGGCAAGGCGATCTCGGCGGCGAGCGTGGAGGCCGAGGATCCGGCGGCGGCCCGCATCACCCGCAGCGGCACGACTCTGGGCACGCCGACGTACATCCCGCCCGAGCAGGCGGCGGGGGACCCGAATCTGGATCACCGAGCCGACCTGTATTCGCTCGGCGTGGTGGCGTACGAGATGCTGACGGGGCATCCGCCCTTCGCGGGGCGGAACGCCGCGGTGGTGATGGCGGCGCATGCGCACCAGGCGCCCGACCCCATCGCGCAGCGCCGGCCGGGGGTGCCCGCTCCGCTGGCCCGGATCGTCATGCAGTGTCTGGAGAAGGGGCCCGAGCAGCGGCCCCAACGGGCGGGTGAGATCGTGCAGGCCCTGCGCGGCGGAGCGGCGGGCGGCGCGGCCGCGTCACGTGGCGCCGGCCCGATGTCGGCCATCCCCGGCTGGGTGCCGTGGGTCGTTGCGGGCGTGGCCACCGCCGTCGCGATCTTCTTCGCCGTGCGCCGCTGACCTTGTGCCGGCACCGGTGGCCCATGCAAGTTCACGGATCAGATTTCGTGGATGACACACGATGGGGAATCCGGCGGACCCCCAGGTCATCGGGTATGTGGCGAGTCAGAAGGAGCGTGCCCGGATTACGGGGGCCCTACGCGGGTGGGCGCTCGTGTTATGGGTGAGCTCGCTCGGCGATCTTCCGGACGTCGTGCGGGATTCCGATGCACCGCCGGCGGCGGCGATCGTCGCGCCGCGCGACGCCCTTGGCAACGACGGCGCCACCGTGGTGCGGCAGCTCGCGGTGCTGGCGCCCGACATGCCGCTGATCGCGCACTGTCACACAGGAGTGAAACAGGCCGCGGGCATCCGGCACATGGCCGAAGCCGGCGTCCACGAATTCCTGTTCGTTGGTGTGGACGACACCGGCATCGGTGTGCGATCGGTGATCGCCTCGGCGCAGCGTATCTGCGCGGCCGATCGTGTGGTTCGGGTGATGCGACCGCTGTTGTCCGAACGTCTGGGACAGATCGCGGCGGCCTGCCTCCAACATCCGGTCCAGGCGCGAACCGTTTCCGGCCTGGCCGATCTGCTCGGCATCCATCGAAGGACGCTGCTCAACCAGTGCGCGCGCCACGGGGGGCCCACGCCGGCCGAGTTGATCGGTTGGTGCCGGCTGATGCTGGCCGCGCACCTGTTGGCGAGCACGGGTCAGACGGTCGAATGGGTGGCCCTGGAGTTGGAGTACCCGTCGGCCACGGCCCTGCGCAACGCGATGAAGCGCTACACGGGGCTACGGGCCGGCGAAGTGACGCGCCATGGCGGGCTGTCGCGCGTCGTCCGGGGGTTCAGGCGGCGGCTCAAGGCTGCCGGCGCCTGAGGGTCCGCCAGGGCCTTCGGGGCCCGCGGGCATCCCAGCTTCGGACGATTGCCCATGGTGTAACCCCAGCGCCCGGGGCCATCCCTAGATTCGGATCAATTGTTGCATGCCCACCCACGCGATCCCCCGTTCGCCACGGGGCCAGGCCCGACCCCCGCAGATGAGCCGCAAGCGCAAATCCACCCCCGCCCAGATCCAGGCTCCGACGGTCCTGGTGCTCGGGCGCGTGCGTGCGCGAGTGACCGCGTTGACGCGGGCCCTGGAGCGGTACGGGATCACGACGCGCACGCTGGGCTGGCGCGCCTCGTCGTCGGGACTGTGGCGCATGGCGGCCAATCCGCCGAACGCCGTGGTGCTCGACGCCCCGCCCCCGGTGACCGCCGAATACATCGAGGTCCTGCAGCGCTTGCGGGATCGATGGGAACATGCGCCCCAGATCGTCATCGCCCCCGGCGCCAGCCCCTCGGTGCTCACCAGCCTGTTGGCGGTGGGGGTGGACGACTTCGTGGCAACCGACGACGCGGGCCCGGAGGTGATCATCCGACTCCGCCGGCAGCTGCGCCGCGTGTCGCCGCTGGCGATGCCGATGACCATGGGGCCCGACGGCATGCAGCTCGACGCGGCCCGGCGCACGGTGACCGCCAACGGGCGGAGCGTGACGCTCACGACGACGGAGTTCAACGTCTTTCGCTGCCTCACCGAGAGCGGCGGAACGACGTTGTCGCGTGAGGAGATCCTGCGGCGGGTGTGGGGGAATGCCGAGGACGGCCCGTCCACGCCCGGCATCGTGGGCGTGTACGTGCTCTACCTTCGGCGCAAGCTCATCAAGGTTGGGCTCGCGCACGCCCTCCGGACCGTGAAGGGTGCGGGCTACAGCTTCCAGGCGCCCGGAGAATACTGGGCGCCTGCTCGCCCGCTATCGCCGGCGGGCGGTGCTGCCGCGGGGGGCCGCGCCCGTCCCCGTGATCTTCACGCGTCCGCCACGGCGCGGCACGCCGGCACGGCGAATGATGATCTCCACGTCGCGACCGAGCCGAAGAAGAATGCGAATCAGCCGGTTCGCCGAAAAGCCCTGTAGATGCCCCGACATCACGAGTGACATCTGGGACTGGGCTTCCCTGGCGACCGCGGCGGCCGCCGTCTGGGTGAGCCCCTTCTCGGCGATCACCTTCTTGATCTCGTCCGCCAGGCGGGCCTTGGAGACGACTTCATTCTCCGAGTGCGCGCGGGCTTTCTTGGACGTACTCCGTTTGCGTGGTGGCACGTTTCGGTGGGCGGTGACTCGAGGTGAGAATACGAGAAAGGTGCTTGCCGGCACTGGACGATGCGCCCTCGTGGGCAGACTCGCCAGTGGTCGGCAGCGTTCATCGAGCCTCGAAGTTAGAATTTTTTAATCCCGAGGGCAACTGCGCGGTCGGTTTTTTTTTGAGCTGCGCTATTCCTGCCGCAGGGCCGATACTGGATCGAGGCCCGCCGCCCGACGCGCCGGGATCCAGATTGCGCCCATTGCGACCATGACCAGCACCACCGGCACCGCCACGAAGGTGACGGGGTCGAGCCCGTGGCCACCGTACAACTGGCCCTGAATCAACCGCGCGGCCACCACGGCGCCGGCCAGACCCACCCCCGTACCCACCAGTACAAGCGTAAGTCCCTGACGCATGAGAAGTCGGATAACGGCCGCGCTCCCGGCACCGATGGCCATCCGGATCCCGATTTCCCGGGTCCGCTGTGATACGGAATACGCCATAACTCCATAGATCCCCAACGAAGCCAGCAGCAGCCCCAGCAGCCCGAAGACCCCGAGCGCCCAGCCGGTCACCCGCGCAGGCAGCAGGGCGATGCCCAGGTGGTTCTCCATCGTTCGCACGTCGCTGAGCGGCATGCTGGGGTCCAGCGCCGTCACCGCGCTCCGGAGGGCGGCCACCTCGGCCAGCGGATCGCCGCGCGTCCGGATGGCGAGTTGCAGGCCATACGACCACTCCTGGGCCTCGGGCGTATAGTAGAACGCCGTCGGCTCCTCCCCGAGACTGAAGTACTTGCCGGTTGGCACCACGCCGACCACGGTCCAGTCCCGTCCGTGCGTGTGGACCGTCTTGCCGAGCGCGTCCTGGCCCGGCCAGAACCGGTGCACGAACTGCTCGTTGACGATGAGCACCTGCACGGCGCCGCTGTCGTCCTGCGTCCGGAACGCGCGCCCCTCGCGGAGCGGGATCCCCATGGCCTTGAAATAGCCGGGCGTCACCGACGAGTTCTGGATCGACATGTTCTCGTTCTTCCCGGGCGTGTACCCGGGAATCTGCACGCCACTGTCGTTCTCGTTCAGGGAGAGCGGCAGGGTGGTCGTGTAGCCGACCGCGACGACGTCCGGATTCGCCGTGAGGCGCTCGGTGAGCTGACGGTAGAAGGCGTCGGTGCGGGCGCGGGTGTACCCCTGCAACCCCGGATCGAGCGTGGCAATCAGCAGATTGTCGGCGTTGAATCCCTTGTCGATCTGGGTGGCCGCCGAGAGGTTGCGCAGGAAGAGCCCGGCCGAGACGAGGAGCACGATCGACAGGGCCACCTGCGCCACGACGAGCGTCCGTGTGAGCCGCGACCGCGACTCCCCCGCGGCCTCTTCGCCCTTGAGCGCCGGCACCAACGACGGCCGCGTCGCCTGTAGCGCCGGCGCCAACCCGAACAGGAAGCCGGTGACCACCGTGACGCCAAGGCTGAACGCCAACACGGCGGGACTCACGGACAGCCCGGGCCGGAAGGTGACGTCCATCGGGATCGAGACGCGGTTCGCAATGCCGATGGCCCACCAGGCCACGGCGAGCCCGGCCACGCCCGAGACGAGCGCGAACAGGAAGCTCTCCACCAGCAGCTGCCGGATGAGCGCGCGCCGCTTGGCGCCGAGGCTCAATCGGATGGCCATCTCGCGGGCGCGGTCGCGCGCCCGCGCGAGGAACAGGTTGGCCACATTCACGCACGCGATGAGCAGGAGAATGGCCACGACACCCATCACCACCGACGACAGGCCGACTTCGGCGTTCTTGAGCATCGGATGGATACCGGCCTCGGTCTGGGGAATGACCGTGATGCCGTTGTCCTTGTACTGGTCGGGAAATTCCTGACGCAGCGCCGTCACGAGGGCCGTCATCCGGTCCTTGGCCTGCGCCACCGTGACGCCGGGCTTCAACCGCGCCACGACGTTGAACGAATTCGAGCCGCGGGCCTTCAGGATGTCGCCCTCGCCGGGCCGCAGTTGGTTGATCTGCATCAGCGGAACGAACAGTTCCGGTGTGACGATCGGCATCGGCCCGCGGAAGTCCCGAGGCGTGACGCCGACGACCGTGTAGTCGCGCCCGTCGAGGATCACCGACCGGCCGATCACGGATGAGTCGCCGCCGAACAGCTGGTTCCACCCGTCGTAGCTCAGCACGACCACCGGGTGCGCATTCGGGCCCTCGGCCTCGGCGGGCACGAACGTGCGGCCGCGCAGCGGCGACACCCCGAGCACGTTGAAGAAGTTGGCGGACACCGCCATGCCGAACGCCGTCTGCGCCCGCCCGTTCCACGCCAGGCTGGTCTGCACGAAGCCCCACGCGGCGACGCCCGAGTAGACGTCCGACGACCGGTCGCGAAGATCCTGGTAGTGCGGAATGGAGTTCGAGCCGTAGTTCATGCCACCCGGCCAGCTCCGATAGAGCTGCACGAGCTGCTTGGGCGCACGCACGCCGGGCAGTGGTTTGAGCAGCAGGGTATCGATGGCGGAGAAGACCGCCGTGTTGAGCCCGATGCCGATGGCCAGCGTGACCACCACGACGGCGGTGAACAGGGGGCTCTTGACGAGGATGCGGCGCGCGTAGCGCAGGTCCTGAAGCAGTGCGGTCATCGGCGGTAGTCGGCGCAGGCGGTCGGGGGGCGAAACGGGCGATCGGAACGGCAGCGAGTGAGCCGGTGCCATTGCGTACGGCCCGTGGAGGCCGGTGTTTCAGCGGGGCGGCGACGCGCGGAAGCGGGCCTCACCTGGGCGCGCCGTTGCCGGCCTCGCCAACGGATTCCCTCCCTATTGGCTTGTTACAAAGATCGGCGGCGTTTGCTTGCGTCGAAATTCCGAAGTCGGCATATGATCCCGCCGATGGGTCGAGTCACCCCCCCCACATGTGGAGGAGAAATGAACGCCAAGCGCGCTATGGCAGCGGGAGCGATCGCCACGGCCTCGATGACCGCGCTCCTGCTGGTCGAGCCGTCCATCGGGCTGCCGCAGATCGCCATCGGGCAGATCGTGAGCAGCACGATGTCGGCCGTGTCGTCGCGGACGGCCGTCGGACCAGCGGGCGGTTGGGTCGTCGATCTCATCGTCGGCATCGTATTCGCGATGGTGTATGCCGGCTACTTCGATCGGCGCCTGCCGGGTGGCGGGTTCACGCGGGGGCTGCTGTTCGGGTGCCTCCTCTTCGTGTTCGCGCAGTTGACCTTCGCGCCCATTACGGGGAGCGGCTTCTTCTCGCGCGGCGACTTCCAGTTGCTGATCGGCGGCCTGCTGGGCCACCTCGTCTACGGCGGCGTGGTGGGATACGTCTACGCGTCGGCGCCATTGGAGGCCGGCGACTGACGGCGGACGGCGCGATCGTCGTTGCCTGAGCACGGCTGACCGTTCAAGGGCGACTCCGGACTGCCGTTCGGAGTCGTCGGTGATTCGTGGCCGGCCGCCGGTAGCGCCCCGTTCGGGGGCGGCTATCTTGATGAGCGTCCACCGCCCGCGCTCATGGTTCAACTCCTGCAATTCGGCCTCATCACCGTCACCTCGGTCCTCTTCATCGTGGACCCGATTGCGGCCGTGCCATCGTATCTCGTGGTCACGCAGAACGAGTCGGCGGCCGAGCGGAGGCGCACGGCGCTCCGCGCGTGCACGGCGATGGGCCTCATGCTCGTCGTCTTCGCGGCGGCGGGACGGTTCATCTTCCAGGCGTTCGGCATCACGCTGCCGGCCTTCCGCATTGCGGGCGGACTGATTCTCTGGCTCGTGGCCCTCGACATGGTCCGCGCCAAGCGCAGCACGCAGGAGGGCAGCGAGGAATTGAGCGAGGGCCAGGCCAAGGAGGACGTGGCCGTGACCCCGCTGGCGATCCCGATCCTGGCCGGACCTGGCGCCATCTCGACCGTGATGGTGCTCGCCGGCGAGATCCGCTCGGTGAGCCATGGCATCGTCGTCTACGGCGCGATCCTCGTCACCGCGGTCATCTCGTACATCACGCTGCGCCTGGGCGAGCGGCTCGTGGAGATCATGGGGCAGACGGGAATCAAGGTCATGACGCGGATCATGGGCCTACTGCTCGCCGCAGTCGCGACACAGTTCATACTGACGGGCGTCCGCGACGCGTTCATCAAGTAGTGCATCGCCCAACGTGGTTCGTGGCCCGAGCCGCCGCGTTGCACCCGACGGCGAGCGGAACACGGGGAATACCGGACTTACAGGTCCCGTGCATTCGACGACATTTTCAACCCACTGGCAGATGGTGAACCACCGCCTGCCAACCGCGAGCTGCTGACGGCCAAATGCTCACTGCCATTGCAATTGGGCAGGGCTCGGCTCTCAGCGTTCATTGGAAACGACACCAAATGCCGGGACGCTCATGACTTCCCTTGCCATCCAGGACTTCTACCCCGCCGACTTCGCGCATTGCTACGGTTGCGGCCGACTGAACGTGCACGGCATGCAGATCAAGTCCCGATGGGACGGCGAGGGGCCGGACATGGTGGCCCTCTACACGCCGCGAGACGACCAGATCGGTGTGCCAGGGTTCGCGTATGGCGGGCTCATTGCCTCGCTCATCGACTGCCACGCCATGGGCACGGCGGCCGCGGCAGCGGAACACGCGGTCGGGCGCGCCATCGGCGACGGGCCGGCGCCGCGGTTCGTGACCGCCTCGCTCAAGGTGGATTATCTGAAGCCGACCCCGGCCGACGCCCAACTCGAAGTCCGCGCCCGGGCGCGGGAGGTCGGCGAACGCAAGGTGATCGTCGACGCGACGGTGTCCGCGCGCGGCGTGGTCACGGCGAAGGGAGAGGTGGTGGCGGTGCGGATTCCGGACACGATGGCCAAAACTGCGCTAGGTCGGTAACTCGGTAGGTCGGTAGGTCGGTAGGTCGGTAGGTCGGGAAACCGCGAGCGCCGTTCTCCGACCTACCGACCTACCGACCTACTGCATGTGGTTGTTCACGTACACGACGAGCGCGAACGCGGCAGCGACTACGAGCACGGCCAGGGTGATCTTGATCCAGCTCCACGGGCGCTCGCCCTGCACCTCGCCGGTGCGCGCGTTGACCACGAACCGGTAGACCTTGTCGCGAAACCGGTACGAGCACACCCACATCGGCAGCAGCAGGTGCTTGAAGGTGACGTCCGCGTAGACCGTGTCCTTCTGGCCGATGCGCTGATGGTCGCCGCCGATGTCGGCCCGGATCGTCGCGTCGATGGTCGGCTGCATGGCTTCCTTGGCGAGGCCGAACCCGGCGACGAGGTCGATGCGGTAGCTCTCGCTCTCGAAGCCGGCCAGGTAGCCGTCGGCAAAGGGGACGAGGTCGTTCAGGTCCCACGGCTGCAGGCGATCGACGATGGTGCGCGGCATCGCCCCGCCCGCGGGGATCAGCACGTCGTCGAACCGGTCGGAGACCCGTCCGGCCGCCGAGCGCCATCGTGTGTGCGTCACGGTGCGCGTGCGCGTCACCGAGTGTCCGTTCTCCTGCGCCGTGTAGGTCTCGGTGGTCGTATAGTCGTCGCCGCGCTGGCCGGTGTAGTCGGTGGTGGAGTCGGCGTCATAGGTCCAGAAGGGGAGGTAGACGCCGCGGAGCCGCTGGGCGTCGGGCTTGGCCATGTGCTTCAGCGCATTCGGCGCGAACCAGAGCTTCCGGATCCACTGGCTGAACAGTTCGAGTGACCGCGTCCGAGGCACCCGGAACGGGAGCAGCGCCTGCGGCTTGATGAGCTTCTTCGATTCGCCCTCCGCCGAGATGGCGGCACCGCAGAAAGCGCAGTGCCCGGCCGTCACGTTCGGCCCGAAGGTCGTCTCGGCGCCGCACCGCCCGCAGTGCACCACGAGCTGCTCGGTGAGGTCACTGTCCTCGGACACGCCGCGCGACCACTTCTGGTAATCCAGCTCCCGGATGGCCGACGTGGCGGCCGGCGGCGCGATCGTGGCGCCGCAGTTCGTGCAGCGCTGTGCGCCGGCGGCGGGATCCCACGTGACGTCGGCGCCGCAGTGGGGGCAGGGGAATTGAGTGACGGGGGTAGTCATCGGGGCGGGAGGTGGGGCGGTGGGGCAGTCAGACGGTCGGATGGTAGGGCAGTCGGACAGTCGGACAGTCGGACAGTCGGACAGTCAAACTACGAAGACCGCCCCGTCTCCGCGACGATCTCCGCCCGTACGCCGGCCTCCCGACCTACCGACCTACCCTCCCACCGACCCACCGACCTACCGACCTACCGACCTACCGTCCCACCGACCTACCGTCCCACCGATCTACCGATCAACCGACTTACCGACGTCTCACCGCCCGCCGCCCTTCTTCTTGCTCGCCGCCTTCTCCTCGGCCGCTTCCTTCCGCTCGTCCGCGCCCGACTCGTGCTGCACCTTGCCCACCTGCTTGCCGGTGATGGCGTTGATGTTGATCTCGTCGATGCCGTCCTTGCCAGCCGTCTTCATATCGAACGAATAGATCAGCTTCCCGCCCTCGCGTTCCAACTCGGCCGAAGCGATGTCGGCTTTGGGAAGAATCCGGCGTGTCATGGCGACGGCGTCGGCTTCCTTGACCTTGGCTTCCTTCACGAGTCTGGCCGGCATGTCGCGCTTGTAGGTGGGCTTCTGCGCGCCGGCAGTCCCGAATGCCGTGACGAACAGGGCGAACAGTGTGGCGGTGGTGGTGCGGGTCATCTGGTTCTCCTCATGAAACGGTGAATCGCTGCGTGGCCCATCCACGACGCTCCACGAAAGCTAGAGTGGCAAGCTGTCGGAGCGGTGACAGCCGGCGCGTCATGCTACTGACAGCTACGCGAACGCCCGCGGATTTCACATCTTCGTCGGTCGCGGCCACATGCGACGGCGCGATCGGCCTTGCCCCCGCGGTGCAGGAATGTCAGCATTGGAATCGTCGTTCGTTCTGTCCGACTGTCCGACTGTCCGACTGTCCGACTGTCCGACTGTCCGACTGTCCGACCTTCGGCCAGCTTCACGTCCTTCCCGGTCCCCGATCTCATGCCCCGCGACTCCCGCCACTCGCGCCGCGAGTTCCTGCGGTCCGCCCTCGCCGGTGGCGCCGCGCTGGCCCTGCCTCGCTTCACGCCGATGGCCGGTCTGTTCGGCGGGCGCGCCCGATCGCTCCTCGCCGACTCGCATATCGAGGTTCGCCTCGATGAGCCCATCGGGGTCATTGCGCCCGAGATATACGGACAGTTCACCGAACACCTGGGCGGAGTGATCTACGACGGCGTATGGGTGGGGGAGGATTCGAAGATCCCGAACGACGGCGGCATCCGGAAAGCGTTGGTGGAGGCGCTGCGCGTCATCAAGCCGAGTGTCATCCGCTGGCCGGGGGGATGCTTCGCCGACTCCTACGACTGGCGCGATGGGATCGGTCCGCGCAGCAAGCGGCCCACGAGGACGAACTTCTGGGCGGACGACCCGGGATTGAAGAACGTCGCGGGCGGACCCGCCAAGTACGACCCCAACGCCTTCGGGACCACGGAGTTCATGCACTTCTGCCGCCTGGTGGGCGCGCAGCCGTACCTCGCCGCGAACGTGCGTTCGCTGCCCGCACGTGCCTTCGACGAGTGGGTGGAGTACTGCAACGCCCCGGCCGATGCGACGACGTATTCCACCATGCGCGCGGCCGCGGGCGATCGCGATCCGTACGACGTGCGTTACTGGGGCGTGGGCAATGAAGCTTGGGGGTGCGGCGGAAACTTCACTCCCGAGGAGTACGCCGAGGAGTTCCGGCGGTTCACGGCCGGCGGAGTGCCGCGCTACGGCCTCGACCTGCGCTACGTGGCGTCCGGCCCCAGCGGCACCGACCGCGAGTGGACCTGGAACATGTTCGAGGCGCTGCGCAAACGGGGCGCCGTGGACAGCGTCTGGGGGCTGTCGGTGCATCACTACTCGGGCGCGCCCGACGCCGGCGCCGACGCGGTGAACTTCGACGAGCGCGGGTGGTACGACCTGCTGGCGCGGGCGAACTACATGGAGACCGTGATCGACACCACGTGGGACATCCTGGCCGACACGGATCGCCGGCACCACGTGAAGCTGGTGATCGACGAATGGGGGGCGTGGCACGCGAGCGCGCCGATTGCCGATGCGAGTCACCTGTTCGAGTCGCAGTCCACCATCCGGGACGCCGTACTGGCCGGGCTCACGCTCGACATCTTCCAGCGGCACGCCGACAAGGTGGCGATGGCCAACGTCGCCCAACTCATCAACTGCATCCAGTCGGTGTTTCTGGCGCAGGACGATCAGTTCGTGGTGACGCCGGTGTACCACGTGTTCGCGATGTACGCGGCGCACCAGGGGGCGCAGTCGCTGCGCACCGAGGTCTCGGCGCCCCCGGTGGCCTGGACGGAGAAGAACGGGACGCAGTCCACGCTCTGGGGGCTCAATGGGTCGGCGTCGGTGCGCGGAAACACGGTGACGCTGACGGTCACGAACAGTTCCATGACCGAACCGCGCGAGACGGAGATCGCCGTGCGCGGCGGCGCGCACGTGCGCTCGGTGCGCGCGACGACGCTCGCGGCGCACAGCGTGCACGACGTGAACAGCTTCGCCCACCCCGCCACGGTGCAGCCTTCGGCGCCACGCGACGTGGCCGCTGGGGCCTCACCGCTCGTGTACAGCTTTGCCCCTGCCTCGGTGACCAAGCTCGAGATCACGCTGGGGTAGCGGGCGTTCCTTCTCTTCAGCTTCTATCCGTGCCCGTCCGTTCCAATCCGTTGGGTCCGCGTCCAGCAGCGTAGAAGCCCGACCGATTGAGTTCCGCGCAGCACATGGAACTCAATCGCACGGGCATCCACGAATTGGATACGGAGTTGAACGGATGGCAACGGACTGGAACGGAATTGGCGGCTGCGATGGACTGGGGTGGGCTCTCGGCGCGCCCTAGCGGGAGCGGTGTCCCCGGTGGCATGATAGGGGTCGGACTCCGTATACAATATCCGCCTGCCTGCCTCGCCCCGAACCCGTCCCATGCGCCGCCCGTTCGCCTGCCGATCCCTCTCCCTCTCCATCGCCGCCGCCGCCGCCCTCCTCCTCACGGTCTCCGGCGCCCGCGCCCAGGGCACCGCGGCCGACTACGCCCGGGCCGCCGCGCTCGACAAGCACTACGAGGGTCTCGCTTCCGACCTCATGGATCCCCCGCAGTGGATCGAGGGCACCCACCGCCTGTTCTATAGAACGTCGGTGAAGGGCGGGTACCAATTCGAACTCGTGGACGCCGACACCAGAACCAAGCGCCCCGCCTTCGACCACGCGCGCCTTGCCGCCACGCTCTCGGTGGCGCTCGACACCGCCGTCACCGCAGTGACGCTTCCCTTCAGTCGCTTCGTGTTCGTGGACGGGCAGCAGGCCATCGAGTTCTACCGCGCCGGGCATACGTGGCGGTGCAGCCTCGACGACTACTCCTGCCGCGACACGGGGGCGGCGCGGTTCGGACGCGGCGGCCGGGGCCGCGGTCGCGGACCCGCGCCGTACGTGTCTCCCTGGGTCAGCGACGACGCCGGCCTCGCCGCCGCCGACTCGACCCCGAACGAGGGGCCCTGGCCCACCGAGTGGGACGCCGAGGAGCACGCCGCTGCCCTGCAGGCGCCGACGATCCGCGAGTCGCCCACCGCCAAGCGCGCGCCGGATGGCAGGTCCGAGGCCTACATCTGGAACTACAACGTGTACGTCCGAGCCGTGGGCGCGTCGTCAGGTACCGAACTCAGCTACGACGGCTCCGAGGGCAACTACTACTCGTTCGCCTCCATCGAGTGGTCGCCCGACTCGAAGCACCTCGTCGCCTATCGGGTCGTACCCGGCTACATGCGCTACGTGCACTATGTCGTCTCCACGCCACCGGACCGACTGCAGCCGCGCGATTCGGTGCGCTTCTATCGCAAGCCCGGCGACGTGCTCGATACGCGGCGTCCGGTGCTCTTCACCCTCGCGACGCACCAGCAGATTCAGGTGGACGACGCGCTCTTTCCCAACGCCTACGACATCACCGGCGCCGCGTGGTGGAAGGACAGCCGGGCCTTCACGTTCGAGTACAACCAGCGCGGGCACCAGGTCTACCGCGTGATCGAGGTGGACGCCGCCACGGGCAGGGCGCGCGCCCTGGTCGATGAACATTCCGACACCTTCATCGACTACCGGCGCATGAGCGGCAACATCACCGACTCGGGCCGGCAGTTCCGCTACGACCTCGACGACGGCCGGCAGATGATCTGGGCCTCGGAGCGCGACGGGTGGGACCACCTGTATCTCTACGACGACGCCACGGCACAGGTGATCCGCCAGATCACCAAGGGGCCGTGGCTGGTGCGCAACGTCGAGTACGTGGACACCGCCGCCAAGCAGATCTACTTCAGCGCCGGCGGCATGAACCCGGGTGAGGACCCGTACTTCCTCCACTATTACCGCATCGACTTCGACGGCACCGGACTGGTGAAGTACACGCCGGCCCTCGCCAACCACGTGGTGTCCTGGTCGGACGACCACCAGTACTACACCGACGTCTACTCGCGCGTGGACCTGCCGCCGGTGGGCGAACTGCGCCGCACCAGCGACCAGTCGCTGGTCATGCCGCTGGAGAAGGGGGACATCTCGGCGCTGGCGAGGGCCGGCTGGAAGCCCCCCGAGGTGTTCGTGGCCAGGGCGCGCGACGACTCGACCGAGATCTACGGCCTCATTTTCAAGCCGACCAACTTCGATCCCCGCAAGAAGTACCCGGTGGTCGAGAACATCTACGCCGGGCCGCAGGGCTCGTTCGTGCCCAAGAGCTTCCAGGTGCTCAACGGCATGCGCAACATCGCCGAGTTGGGGTTCATCGTGGTGCAGATCGACGGAATGGGCACGGCGAATCGTTCCAAGGCGTTCCACAACGTGGCCTGGCACGACCTGAAGGACGCCGGTTTCCCCGACCGCATTCTCTGGCACAAGGCCGTGGCGAAGAAATACCCGTGGTACGACATCTCGCGCGTCGGCATCTACGGCACCTCGGCGGGCGGTCAGAATGCGATGGCGGCGCTGCTCTTCCACGGCGACTTCTACCAGGTGGCCTACTCGGCGTCGGGCTGCCACGACAACCGGATGGACAAGATCTGGTGGAACGAACTCTGGATGGGGTGGCCGCTGGGGCCGCAGTACATCGCCAGCTCGAACATGGAGAACGCCTGGCGGCTCCGGGGCAAGCTGATGCTCGTGTTCGGCGAGCTGGACACCAACGTCGATCCCTCGTCGACCGTTCAGGTAGTGAACGCGCTGATCAAGGCGAACAAGACCTTCGATCTGCTGGAGATTCCCAACTCCGACCACACGTCGGGGGGCGCCTATGGCGCCATGAAACGCAATGACTTCTTTGTGCACAACCTGTTGGGGGTTGAACCTCCCGACCGTAACGCGGAAGTTCTGACGGCCAATCCCATCAAGCACTGACCCCGGGGTTCACTCATGATCTCTCTTCGTACTCGCGCCATCCTCGCCGGCCTGCTGGCCCTGCCGCTCGCCGCCGCCCCGTCGCTCGCGCAGCGGCGCGGTCGCGGCGGGCCGCCGCCGGCCCCGCAGCCGCTCCACTTCCAATTCGTCGGCCCGGCCAGCGGCGGGCGCATCGCCTCGATCTCCGGCGTGCCCGGCGACACCGCCGTCTGGTACCTCGGCTCGGCATCGGGCGGCGTGTGGAAGTCCGTGGACGGCGGGCACAGCTTCGGCCCCGTGTTCGACGACGAGCCGGTGCAGGCCATCGGCGCGCTGGCCGTCGCGCCCTCCGACCACAACGTGGTGTGGGCGGGCACGGGCGAGGCGTGGGCCATCCGCGACGCCGACGTCATGGGCGACGGCGTGTACAAGTCCACCGACGGCGGGATGCACTGGACCCACATGGGGCTCACGCAGACCGGGCGCATCGGGCGCATCATCGTCAACCCGACCAACGCAGACATCGTGTACGTGTGCGCGCTGGGCCGCACCACGGGACCGCAGCAGGAGCGCGGCGTGTACCGCACCATGGACGGCGGCAAGACCTGGAACCGCGTGCTGTTCGTGAACGAGAACACCGGCTGCTCCGGGCTGAGTCTCGACCTGCACAATCCGGCGGTGCTGTTCGCCGGCATGTGGCAGGTGGAGATGCACACGTATGCCGAACTCGGCGGTGGACCGAGCAGCGGCATCTACGTGTCGCGCGACAGCGGCGCCACGTGGACGCACGTCGAGGACGCCGGACTGCCGCACTCCCCGCTCGGCAAGATCGATGTCGCGGTGGCGCCCTCGGCGTCGAACCGCGTGTACGCGCTCATCCAGACCAAGGACCAGGGGTCCGTCTGGCGTTCGGATGACGGCGGACATACCTGGCACGTGGTGAGTTGGAACCGGCTGCTGATCGGGCGGGCCGGCTACTACATCCATCTCGCGGTGAACAGCGGCAATGCCGACGAGGTGCTGCTCGCCAACAGCGGCTTCTACAAGTCCACCGACGGCGGCAGGACCTGGCAGAGCGAACCGTGGGGTGGCGACAACCATGACATCTGGATCGATCCGATAAGCCCCGACCACTTCGGGCTGACCTTCGACGGCGGGGCCAGCGTGACCGCCGACCACGGCAAGACCCTGACGCGCATCGCGATTCCGAACGCGCAGATGTATCACGTGGCCGTGGACAATCAGGTGCCGTACTGGGTATACGGCAACCGGCAGGACGACGGCACCATGCGCGGGCCGAGCGACGCCGTGGAGGCGCCGACCAGCGCCACGCGGATCATCGCCTTCGACAGCGCCGGCAACGTCGAGGAGCGGGGTGGCGGTCGCGGTGGGCGGGGCGGCTTTGGTGGACGGGGTGGCCGCGGCGGATTCGGCGGCACCCGCACCGCGACGTGGGATCACAACCTGGGCGGCTGCGAGTCGGGCTTCACGATTCCCGATCCCACCGATCCCGACATCGTCTGGGCCACCTGCTACGCGAACGAGGTCTCGCGGTACGACGCGAAGACCGGTCTGGCGCGGGCCGTCAGCCCGTGGATCCACCTGCTCGACTACGCGCCCACCGAAGCGAAGTACCGCTGCCACTGGACGCCGCCCCTGGCCATCGATCCGTTCGATCACAACACCGTGTACTACGGCTGCCAGGTGATCTTCAAGACCAGCAACGGCGGGCAGAGCTGGAGCGTGATCAGTCCCGATCTCTCGACGCGTGACAGCAGCCGCATCGTGTCGTCCGGCGGGCTCGTGGGCGACAATCTGGGTCAATTCGCGGGCGAGGTGGTGTTCGCGATCGCGCCGTCGTCCATCCAGCGCGGCCTCATCTGGGCCGGCACCAACGACGGCAAGGTCTGGTACACGCGCGACGGCGGGGCGCACTGGGAGGACGTGAGCAAGAACGTGGGCATGCCTCCCTGGGGCACGGTGCGCCAGATCTCCCCGTCGGTGTTCGATCCGGGCACGGCGTACATGGCCGTGGACTACCACATGATGGACGACCGCAAGCCGTACATCTACAAGACCACCAATTACGGCAAGAGCTGGACGCGCATCAGCGACGCGCTGCCGCAGGATCATCCGCTGGATTACGTGATGACCGTGGTCGAGAATCCGAACCGCAAAGGCATGCTCTTCGCCGGAACGGGACACGCGTTCTACTACTCGATGGACGACGGCGCCCACTGGACGCACTTCCAGACCGGCCTGCCGGCCGCGCCGGTCACGTGGATCCAGGTGCCGAAGCTCTGGCACGACGTGGTGGTGTCGACGTACGGACGTGGCGTGTACATCATGCACGACATCACGACGCTCGAGCAGAAGGATCAGGTACCGGCGAACGCCGAGGCGTACTTCTACGCGCCGCGTCCGGGCTTCCGGCAGGCGCGCAGCGGCGAAGTACAGTTCCGGTTCATGAGCCGTGAAGCGCCCAAGGACTCGGTGGAACTGCAGATCGCCGATTCGCACGGTACGGTGGTGCGCACGATGCGGCAGGCCGGCCGCCGCGGGCAGAACCTGATCACCTGGGACCTGCAGTACGACGGGCCGGAGCAGCCGGAACTCCGCACCGCGGCGCCCGACAACCCGAACATCTGGGACGAGGCGCGGTTCAAGGACAAGGACACGCGTCCGGTAACCCACTGGGGCATCGCGGGCACGCAGCGCCAGGGCCCGCTCGCCGTCCCGGGCAAGTACACCGCCAAGCTCACCGTGGACGGGAAGACGTTCACGCGTCCGTTCGAGGTGGTGACCGACCCCAAGCTCACCACGTCGCAGGCCGATCTCGAAGCCTCGCTGCAGATGCAGATCCGCATTCGCGGCGACCTCAACAGCACGGTCAAGATGATCAACCGGCTGGAGGTGATGCGGCACGCGTTGGAGGTGGAGACCAAGAAGGCGGCGGGGAACGACGCGCGCCTCAAGGAACTCTCGGCGATGAACGACAAGCTCATGAAGGTGGAGCTCATGCTGATCTCGCGCGAGAACCTGAACAGCGACGACAAGTACTTCGTCAACGCCGACAAGGTCTATCTCAACCTCATCTGGCTGTACGCCGAGACGGGGCTGGGCGGTGGCGACGTGGCGGGCGGCGCGAACTACAAGCCGACCAACACGACGCACGAGGTGCTGCAGATGATCGAGACCAATCTGAACGCCGGAAAGGCGGCGTATGATGCGCTGATGAAGAACGATCTGTCGGCGTACAACCGGCTGACGGGGGCGAAGATCATTCCCTGATGACGGTTAAAGTAACAGCTAACAGCTAGCAGCGAACTACGAGTTCAGCGTGTTCAGTGCACAGTGGCCAGTTGCCCGAAACCATACGGGCGACTGGCCACTGTGTACTGACGACTCTCGGCTTGTAGTTCGCGCCGCCCGTCGCCCAGAGCCGACGCGCTATCGGTGTTCGATGACGGCCCGCAATTCGGCCGCCGTCTCGGCCGTTGGCCGTCCGCGGGTCTTCCAGATCACCGTGCCGTCGCGGCGCGCGAGGACGACCACGATGGAATCCTCGTCGGCAATGCCGAGCGGCCGCTCGAATGGGGTCTTGTCGATGTACAGCGTGATCGTGTGGTCGCGCGTGGTACTGTCGGGGATCCCGCGGCGCATCCCGCCGTCGATGACGCCGCGGATCAGCCGGTAGCGGCGACCCAGGGTGGGCAGTTCGTACCACTGGAGCCCCGAATCGGCGGCCGTCAACGAATCGCGCAGCGGCTTCCAGGCGTCGATATCCGCCTGCTGACCGCGACTGAAGGCGATGAAGACGAGGTTGCGTTTCCCCGCAAAGTCGTCGGGAACGACGAAGCGCCGGCCGGTGAGCGCCTCGCCCTCGGCGCGGACGAAGTGCAGGGTGTCGGGTTGCTGGGCCATCAACGGGTTGGCGGCGAGCAGGGTCAGCAGGACGATGCGGAGCATGCGATCAATGTACTCGGGCGACTGCGGACTACTGACAGCCGACTCCTGACCGCCATGTCCCGATTGCGGGCCGCCAACTACCGGTTCCGTGTGTTCAGTGCACAGTGGCCAGTCACCCGAACCCACACGGGCGACTGGCCACTGTGCACTGACGACGCTGAACGCGTAGTTCGCCGTCAGCCGTCAATTGCCGGCTGACGGCCGAGAACTTTTCCTACCGTCCCCGCCGTCCGGCCGAATCCTCCGGCGGCCCCATGTGGTATTCCTTGGGCGGCGTCGCGCCCATCAGATACCGCACGAAGTAATCCCACCGCCGGCGCTGCATGTACAACGATGCCGCGCCGTATCCATGGTGGACGTTCGGGATCAGCAGGAGATCGAAGTCCTTGTTGTACTTGATCAGGCTGTCCACCACGAGGAGCGTGTTGTACGGCGGCACGTTGTCGTCGATCGTGCCGTGCGCGAGCAGCAGGTGGCCCTTCAGATTCTTGGCCACCGACTCGTTCGACTCCTTGTAGTAGCTCCAGGTGCCGTCGGGAAGCGGCACGTCGAGTCCCTGCCACTTCTCGCCCCAGTCGTCCTCGTACTCGGCCTGGTCGTGATTGCCCGACTCGGAGATGCCGACCTTGAAGAAATCGGGGTAGCGGAACATGGCGTCGGCGGTGGCGAACCCGCCCCCGGAGTGGCCGTAAATCCCGACCTTATCGATGTCGATGTACGGGTAGCGTTGCGCGAGCTGCTTCATGCCGGCGATCTGATCGGGCAGCCCGTTGTCGGTGCCCATGTGGCCGTAGTACTCCGCCTGGAAGGAATGCGACCGGCCGGGCGAGCCCATGGCGTCGAGTTCGAGCACCACGAAGCCCAGTTGGGCCAGCGCCTGCGCGTCGCCGCGCCCCGCCGAGAAGCCCCACCCGCCCACGCTCCCCGACTGGGGGCCCGGATAGATATGGTTGACGATCGGGTACTTCCGGTTGGGATCGAGATTCGTGGGCGTGTACAGCAGCCCGTACAGATCGGTCTTCCCGTCGCGCGCCTTGACCACCACCGTCTTCGGCGGCCGCCACCCGGTGGCCAGCAGCTTGGAGATGTCCTGCTTGTCGAGCTGCGCGACCACCTTGCCGTGGTCATCGCGAAGGACCGTGACCGCCGGCGTCTGCGGCGTGGAGTACGTATCCACGAAGTAGCGCCCGTCGGGGGCGAGCTGCACGCTGTGGTTGGCGCTGTCCGGCGTGAGCGCGCGGAAATCCGATCCGTCGAATTTCACACTGTAGAAATGGGAGAAGTACGGGTTTCCCGGTTCCCGGCCGCCGGCGGTGAAGTAGATGCGCCGGTTGGCCGCATCGACCTTGAGCACCTGCCACACCTTCCAGTTGCCGGTCGTGATGGCGTTCTTGAGCTTGCCGGTGGCGAGGTCGTACAGGTACAGCTGGCCCCAGTTGGTGCGCTCGGAATACCAGATGAACTCGTTCGATTCAGGCAGGTAGTGCCAGTTGACCATGTTGTAGCCCGACTCGAAGTAGTCGGGGCTCTTCTCCTCGTACACCTCGTGCACGTCACCGGTGGAGGCGTCGGCCACCCGCAGGTTCTCGTCGCGGTGGTCGCGCGAGGTGGACAGGAACATCAGGGTCCGGGAGTCGGGGCTCCACTCGGCATCGCTGAGCGTGTTGCCGCGGCAGGCGATGTCGTCGCAGATCGACGTGCGGTGCTGGTCGGGGGGCATCTTGAGCCGCACCACGCTGCCGTTGTCCACGTTGACGATCACGCGCTGGATCATCGTGATGTTGGTGTCGCCGGGCAGCGGGTACTTCCACGCCTGGAGCGTGGGATGGCCGACGTTGGTGACCACCAGGTACATGTCACCGGTCTTGCGCTGGTCCTGCTGATACGTCGCGAATTCCTTCGAGTCGGGCGACCAGAGCCCGATGGCCTGGTCGCTGTGCTTCCAGCCGGCGTTGTCGGTGGCGTAGCCGAAGTTCTCGACGCCGTCGTGCGTGAGCTGGCGCTCCTCGCCGGTGGCCACGTCGCGCACCCACAGGTTCCAGTCGCGGATGAACACCCCGTGCTTGCCGTCGGGCGACATGTTCTCGGGGGGGCGCCCGTTGGCGGGCGGCCCACCGCGGCCGAACCCGCGCCCGCCGCGGGCCATGCCGCCTCCCGTGGCGGCGCCCTCGTCGGTGCACTTGTTGCCGCCCACGTCGCAGCTGTAGTGGCGGCGCGCGGCGTCGAACGACACCGTGCGCCCGTCCTCGGACAGTTCGATGGAATAGAAGGGCAGGGAGTCGGCGGTGTAGTGCTCGCCCGACACCGCCGAGAGGGCCGCGGCCAGCTTCGCGTGGTCGAAGGCAGGCACCTTGGTGCCGCGCGCCGGATCGACGAGCAGGAACTCGGCGCCGCGGGGGGTCGCTTCGCGATACCAGAAGCGATCGCCGGTCATCCAGTTGGGGCTCACGTACCCGCCGGTGACCAGCGCGTTCGTGTAGTACCCCATGGACTGCT
Organism: uncultured Gemmatimonadaceae bacterium; assembly: GCA_963814345.1. GTDB lineage: Bacteria > Gemmatimonadota > Gemmatimonadetes > Gemmatimonadales > Gemmatimonadaceae > JAGWRI01. Next base: position 80,307 of record CAWFCT010000009.1, read on the forward strand.
CGGCGCGCGCGTAATCGGCGGCCGTGATGGTCTTGGGTTGTTGGGCGGCGAGCAGGGCGGGCGTGAACGCGGCCAGCATCGCCAGGAGAGCAACTCGGTGTCGCATGGTGGTCCTCGATGAACGTCGACGGAGTGCGCTTGGAAATGAGGGGAGCACAGGCCTGAACATGAGCCCGGCGCAGGGGTTGGGCAACCGGCGACAATCGGGGCTTGCGGAATCAACAAGAACTTTGCATTGTAAAGTTCACCGACCTACCGACCTACCGACTCATGAAACGCACCTGGTTCAAACCGTGGGGCTGGGTCTATCGCCCCGTGTCATGGCAGGGACTCGTCGCCGTCGTGATGGCGGCGGCCTTCTGCGTCAACGTATTCGTGGCCGTCGACCGACACGCGCACTCGGTGAGCGATACGCTGTACGGCATCTTCCCCTTCTGGGTGCCGACGCTGATCGTGCTCAACTGGTTGGCGTCGAAGACCAGCGGAGGGCGCAACCGGGTCGCTTGAATTCGCGTCATCCGCCGGGCACATTCCGCCGAATGACCCGACGGGTGCTGCTTCTCGGACACGGCGCGCAGGGGCGCGCCGCCTTGCACGACCTCGTGTCCGGCGACGGCGACCTGCGGGTGACCGTGGTGGACGCCGATCCGTCGCTCGCCGAGCAGCTATCGGGCTACCCATCGTCGCGAGTGACGGCGGTTCGGCTCGACGCGGATGACCACACCGCGATCGAAGCGCTGATGCGCGATGCCGACGTGGTGGTCGAGGCGCTGCCCGGACCCTTCGCCCTGCCCATGGGACAACTCGCGGTGCGGGCCGGCGTGAGCCTCGTGAGCAGCATGTACTACCGCGATCCGCAGGAGCGGGACCCCGCGCGGATCCAGGCCACGGACCGGACGATCGCGCAGCTCGCCGCGGCCGCGGAGCGCAAGGGGCTCACGCTTCTCACCGAATTCGGGCTCGATCCCGGACTCGATCTGGTCCTCGGGGTGCGTGCGGTGGGAGAACTGGACGACGTCCATGAGTTCCACGCCTACGGTGCCGGCATCCCGGCGCCCGGTGCGCGCGACAACCCGCTGCACTACAAGTTCTCCTGGTCGCCCATCGGGGTGATGCGCTCCTACAATCGACCGGCGCGTATCATTCACGACAGCCGCGTCGAGGAGATCCCGCCGGCCGCCCTGTTCGAGCCGCACCGCTACCACATGCTCGAGGTGCCGGCCGTCGGCGCGCCGCTGGAGTGCTATCCCAACGGCGATGCGGCGCACTATGCCGAACTGTTCGGGCTGCAGGGCCGCGTGCGCGAGATGGCGCGATACACGGGGCGACTCCCCGGGCATTGCGCGTTCTGGGACGTGATGGTGAAGTGCGGGTTCCTGAGCGCCGACCCGGTGTCCGCCCGGGGCGCCCATGCGACGCCGCTCGATTTCACTGCGGCGCTTCTCGCCGCACAGCCGCAGTTCCACTACGCGGACGACGAGGCCGACATGACCTTCGTGCGCGTGGACGTGCGCGGCGTGCGCGGCGGCGAGCGCCGCCGCGTGGTCTACGATCTCATCGACACGCGCGACTTCGCCACCGGTTTCACCTCGATGCAGCGCACCGTGGGCTACACGCTGGCGCTCGGCGCGCGGCTCATCGTCGACGAATCGCTGCCGCGGCGTGGGCTGCTCACGCCACTCGAAGTGCCGTACGAGTTGGTGTTTCCGGCACTGGCACGACACGGAATCCAGGTGTTCCGCGAGGAGACGGCCTGGCGTTGAACCGGGCGCGCCCTTGCCGGGGGCGTGCTGGAGGCGGAGATTCCGTCCGTGGTCGCCGCCCCTGAGCGGCGCGCTCCCCTCGCCCAATCCTCCCCTCCGTCCCCCACCGTCCCGTGCGCAAGCTTTCCGTTTCGCTGATCGCGGCCGCCGCCATCGGCGCCGTCGCCTGCTCGCCCTCGCCGAGCACGAACCCGGCGGGTAACGACCCCGCTACCCTGCAGGCCGCCCAGGCGATCAATGCCGCCGACCTGCTGCAGCACATCAAGGACCTGTCGGACGATTCCACCGAGGGCCGCGCGCCCGGCACGCCGGGTGAGGAGAAGGCCACCGCGTACATGCAGCGCCAGTTCGCGGCCCTGGGCCTCAAGCCCGGGAATCCCGACGGGAGCTGGTTCCAGCCGGTCGATCTCATCGGCTACACCGCGACGCCGACGGCGACCGTCATCGCCGGCGGCAAGCGCGTGGCCCTCCGGTACCCCGACGACTACGTGGCCACGTCGCGCCATAATCGGGCCGAGACGAAGATCGACAACTCCGACGTTGTGTTCGTGGGCTACGGCGTGGTCGCGCCCGAATACGGGTGGGACGACTACAAGGGAACGGACGTGAAGGGCAAGACGATCCTCATGCTCGTGAACGATCCGCCGGTCACGCTGCCCAACGATACCACGCAGTTGGATACGGCGATGTTCAAGGGCAAGGCGATGACGTACTACGGCCGGTATACGTACAAGTACGAGATCGCGACGGCGAAGGGGGCCGCGGCGGCGATCGTGATCCACGAAACGGGACCGGCGGGCTATCCCTGGGCCGTGGTGAAGGGGAGCTTCTCCGTCGAGCAGTTCGATGTGCCGTCGGCCAACGCCGAGCAGCGCGTGCCGGTGGAGGGCTGGATGACGGTGGACAAGGTCCGCGAACTGTTCCGGGACGCCGGCCTCAACTTCGACTCGCTCCACGCGGCGGCGCGCACCAAGGCATTCAAGCCGGTGACGCTGAACGCGAAGGCCAGTTGGGATGTGAAGCTCAAGGTGCGGCAGATCCAGTCGAAGAACGTCGTGGCCAAACTCGAAGGCACCGGCAAGAAGGACGAGTACGTGGTATACACGGCGCACTGGGACCACCTTGGGCGTGATACGACCCTCAAGGGCGACCAGATCTACAACGGCGCGCTGGACAACGCGAGCGGATCGTCCGGGCTCATCGAGATCGCCAAGGCGTACACCAAGCTCGCCACGCCGCCCGAGCGCTCGATTCTCTTCCTCTCCGTGACCGGCGAGGAGAAGGGGCTCCTCGGCTCGAAGTTCTACGCCGAGCATCCGTTGTATCCGCTCACCAAGACCGTCGCCGACATCAACATGGACGGACTCAACCAGTGGGGCCGCACCAAGGACATGACGGTGATCGGCTATGGCAACTCCAGTCTCGACGATGTGCTGACCAGCGTACTGGCCGCCGACGGTCGCGTGGTGCGGCCCGATGCCGAGCCCGAGAAGGGCTTCTACTACCGCTCCGACCACTTCGAGTTCGCGGCGCAGGGCGTGCCGGCGCTCGATCCCGATGCCGGCATCGACTACATCGGGAAGCCCGAAGGCTACGGCATGCAGAAGCGCAACGAGTACACGACCAACGACTACCACAAGGTGAGCGATGAAGTGAAGCCCGACTGGGATCTCTCCGGTGCGGTGGAGGATCTGCGCGTGCTCTTCCGCGTTGGGGACGTGGTCGCCAACGCCGCCGGTATTCCGGAGTGGAAGCCGGGTACGGAGTTCAAAGCCAAACGCGACTCGATGATGGCCGCGGCCAAGCAGTAGTCCCTCACCGCCTCATGCCTTCAACCCCCCACACCATCCGCCTCATGAATCTCTCCCGAACCTCCCTTCTCGTCGCCGCGCTCGCCATTCCCGCCAGCGCCTTCGCCCAGCGCGGCGGCGCGCGTCCCGAGGCGACGCCTCCTGCGGCCCGCGACACCACCGCGCCCGCCCAGGTTCACGTCGTCACCCAGCATTCGGCCACCATCGGCGGCCAGCGGGTGGACTACGACGCGACCGTGGGCACGATCATCATCCGCAACAACCAGAACGAGCCCACGGGTGAGATCTACTACACCGCCTACACCAAGCGCGGCGTGACCGACGAGTCGCGCCGGCCGATCATGTTCGCGTACAACGGCGGGCCGGGCTCGTCGTCCATCTGGGTGCACATGGGCCTGCTCGGCCCCAAGCGCGTGGACGTCCCCGACGGCGTCCACGCCCCGCCGCCGCCGTACAAGCTGGTGGACAACGAATACAGCATGCTCGACAAGGCCGATCTCGTGTTCATCGACCCCGTCGGCACCGGCTACAGCAAACCCATTGGCAAGGGCAAGGGATCGGACTTCTGGGGCGTGGATCAGGATGCGAACTCGCTGGCGCAGTTCGTGAGCCGCTACCTGAGCGAGACCGACCGCTGGAACTCCCCGCGCTATCTCATGGGAGAGAGCTACGGTACCACACGCTCGGCGGCCCTCTCGGCGGTGCTCCAGCGGCGAAGCGTCGACCTCAACGGCGTGATCCTCCTGTCCTCGGTGCTGGACTTCCAGACCATCACCTTCGATCCCGGCAACGACGAGCCCTTCGTGCTCTACCTGCCGTCGTACGCCGCGGTGGCATGGTACCACAACGCCCTGCCCAACAAGCCGGCGCAGCTCCGCCCCTTCCTCGAGGAAGTGGAGCACTTCGCCACGCATGAATACGCCACGGCGCTCATGCAGGGGGACAACCTGTCGGCGGCCGAGCGGAGTGCGGTGCTCGACAAGCTGCATCAGTACACGGGGCTCAGCCGAGACTATCTCGACAAGGCCGACCTTCGCGTGAACGCCAGCCAGTTCGAGAAGGAACTCCTGCGCGAGAAGGGACAGGTCGTGGGCCGGCTCGACGCGCGATTCGTGGGCGAGACGGGCGACCTGCTGGCCGAGGATGCGCCATACGATCCGCAGTCGGCCGCCATCAGCTCCGCGTACCAGTCGTTGTTCAACAACTACATGCACCAGGACCTGAACTACGGACGGAACATGCTCTATGCCACCAGCGGCAACGTGAATCCGTGGGATTGGACGCACGGGCAGAGCCGAGGGTGGCCGGGGCATACGAACGTGGCCACCGACCTGGCGCAGGAGTTGAGCGTGAACCCGAAGCTCCACGTGCTGCTGAACAGCGGGCTGTACGATCTCGCCACGCCGTACTACGCCGCCGAGTGGACGATGGACCACCTCGGTGTGCCGAAGCAGGTCCGCAGCCAGATCACGTTCGCCGAGTACGAGTCGGGACACATGGTGTACGTGCACGAGCCGTCGCTGGCGCAGTTCAAGAAGAACGTGGCAGCGTTCATTGATAAGACATCGGGGAATTGAAGCCGGTCGGACAGTTGGACAGTCAGACAGTCAGACAGTCGGACAGTCGGACAGTCGGACAGTCGGGAATCGGAAGGCGGGGTGGACGGCGTTGCCGTCCACCCCGCCTTTTGTCCTCTGACCTTCACTCTTCACCCCCTGTCGCCCCCTCGCTCCCACTCCTCCACTCCGCCCGGCACCGCCTCGAACGACGGGTGCGGCAGGATGGCGCGTCCACTCGGCATCTCCTTCAGCCATGCGCGGCGGCGGGCCCGCACCTTGCGCGTCAGGTGTCCCAGCTCGAACTCGAGTTGCCCACGACTCACGGCCAACCTGATTCTGGTGCGGCCCCGGCCGAGCTTGCCACGGTCGAAGTGGTAGCCGCGGCGGTCGGCCTCGTCGCAGATGGCGGCGAGGTACGTGTCGATGGCGGACAGCGGCGCTCGGGCCTCCCTGAACCGCGCCAGCTGCGGGTGGTGCGTGTATCCCTTGGTCTGGCCGGCGAGGACCGCCCGCGCCAACAGCCCTTCGCGCCACACGGCCACCAGGCCGGCGGGATCGAGATATCGGGGATGGAGACTCCAGAGTCGCATGGAACGCCGCGCGGGAACCGGGGAGGGGTAGGGGGACGGGGAGGGGGCCGCCGTTTGACTGTCCGACTATCTGACTGTCCGACTGTCTAACTCGAGTAATACGCCGCGTTCTCGTCTATATACCCCTGCGTCAGATCGCAGCCGAACGCCGTGGCACTCGCGTCGCCCACGCCCAGCGACACCTCGAGGTTCACGACCTCCTCCTTCAAGATTGCGCGGAGCTTCGCTTCGTCGAAGTCCGCGCGCAATCCGGCGCGCACCACGGTACGGCCGTTGATCGCGACGTCCGTGGCGTCGGGGCGGATGGTGCAGTCGAAGCACTTACCCACGGCCATCAGCAGCCGCCCGACGTTCGGATCCGCGCCGGCGACCATCGTCTTCACCAGCGGCGAATTGACCAGCGACTTGGCCACGGTGCGGGCTTCCCGCTCGCTCGCCGCGCCTCGCACGAGGACGCGCACCAGGTGCTTGGCGCCCTCGCCGTCGCGCGCCAGTGTCTCCGCCATGCGGATGCAGCCGGCGGTGAGTGCCTCCTGGAACGTCGCTTCATCCACTGGGCCGGCCTGCCCGTTGGCCAGCAGCGCGCACGTGTCCGACGTGCTCGTGTCGCTGTCCACGCTCAGCATGTTGAACGAGACGTGCACCGCGCGCCGCAGCATGCGGTCCAGCGTCTGCGCATCGAACGCGGCGTCGGTGAAGATGTAGACCAGCATCGTCGCCATGTTGGGTTCGATCATCCCCGAGCCCTTGGCCACCCAGGTGATGGTCGCATCCGCCACGGACAGCGAGAGCGCTTTGGGGTGCGTGTCGGTGGTCATCATGCCGTGGACCCCGACGATCGGATCTTGCTGCAACTCGGCCGCCATGCCTCGCAGTCCCCGCTCGATCTTCTCGATGGGCAGCGGCACCCCGATCACGCCGGTGGAACTCACGAGCACGCGCCCGGCGTCGGTGCCCACTTCGGCGGCCGCCGCCGCGGCCATGCGGCGCGCGTTCTCCACGCCCGCGGCGCCCGTGGCCACGTTGCTCACCTTGCTGTTGACCACGATGGCGCGAAGCAGGCCGCCCTTGATGGTGGCGCGGCCGAGGACCACGGGCGCGCCGGGGAATTGATTGCGCGTGAACACGGCCGCGGCCGCGGCATCGGTGTCGCTCACGAAGAGCGCGAGATCCTTCGCCTTGGGCTTGAGCCCGATGTTGCGGCTGGCGCAGCGGAAGCCGCGAGGCAGGACGGGAGTGTCGTGAAAGGTCATGGTCGCTCGACGGGCCGGTGGCGCGGGGTGGCGAAGGACGAGGAAGATACCGCGCCCCCGGCGGGCCGCGCTACCGAATGCGACCTTGGCTCCGCCGGCCGGGGGCGAATGCTATCTTGAGGACGCCTTCAGCCCGCCAATCCACGTGACTAGAGACCGCCGACCCGCCATCACGTTCATCTTCATCACGGTTGTGCTCGACGTGCTGGCGTTGGGGGTGATGTTGCCCGTGCTCCCCGAGCTCATCAAGCAGTTCATGGGGGGCAACACTGCCAACGCCGCCGAGATCTTCGGCGTGTTCGGCACCGTGTGGGCGGCCATGCAGTTCGTGTTCTCGCCCGTGATGGGCGTTCTGTCCGACCGCTACGGCCGCCGCCCCGTCATCCTCATCTCCAACTTCGCGCTCGGCTTCGACTACCTCCTGATGGCGGTGTCGCCGTCGCTGGCCTGGCTGTTCCTGGGGCGGATCGTTTCCGGGATCGCCGGGGCGAGCTTCACGCCGGCCGGCGCGTACATCGCCGACGTGCTGCCGGCCGAGAAGCGCGCGCACGGATTCGGCATCATCGGAGCGGCCTGGGGGTTGGGATTCGTGCTCGGTCCGGCCATGGGGGGCGTGCTCGGATCGATCAATCTGCGTCTGCCCTTCTATGTGGCGGCGGCGCTCACCCTGCTGAACGCCATGTACGGAATCTTCGTGCTCCCGGAATCGCTGGCCCCCGAGAACCGGCGTCCGCTCGACTTCCGTCGCGCGAGCCCGGTGGGGTCGCTCAAGCTGCTCCGGTCGCACCGCGAGCTGCTCGGCCTGGCCACCGTGAACTTCATGTACTACATGGCGCACCAGGTGCTGCCCAGCGTGTACGTGCTGTACGTGGGGTACCGCTACGGATGGGGCGAGCGGACTATCGGACTCACGCTGGCCGGCGTCGGGCTCGCCACCGCCATCGTGCAGGGCGGCCTGGTGCGCCCCGTCGTCGCACGGTTGGGCCATCGCCGCTCGCTGTTGCTCGGACTCATCGGCGGCACCGTGGGGTTGGTGCTCTTCGGGGTGGCGACCACGCCCTGGGTGTTCTGGGTCGGCATCGCCGTCTCGGCCACCATGGGCTTCTACGGACCGTCGGTGCAGGGGTTGATGACGCGCCGCGTGAGTGCGTCGGAGCAGGGCCAGCTCCAGGGGGCGAACAGCAGCATTACCGGCATCACCGGCATGGTGGGACCAGCCGTGTTCGCCTTCACCTTTGCGCAATTCATCGGGCCCGAGCGCGCGTGGCATCTGCCCGGGGCCCCCTTCCTGCTGGCCGCGGCATTCCTGGTCGTCGGGATCGGCGTGGCCTGGCGTACCACGCGCCCGGAGCGCGAAGCCGTAGCGCCGGCGAGCGCGGCCTGAGCAGATGGCCGAAATCCACTCCGTGTACTGGCTCGATGCCGACGATCGCGTGGAGTGGGTCGACGACCGGTGGCGCGCCTTCGCGAACGAGAATGACGCGCCGAATCTTCCCGGCCGCGCCGTCGGGACGTCGCTCTGGCCGCATATCGCGGGCAACGAGATCACGCAGATCTACCGGGCGCTCTTCGCCCGGGTGCGGGAGGGCCGGACGCTGCGTGTACCGTATCGGTGCGACGCGCCCCGGCGGATCCGCGAGTTCGAGTTGGAGTTGGCGCCGCGAGGCGCGGCGGGGATTACCTGTACCACGAGGGTCATCGCCGAGCGTGACCGGACGCCCATGCGGCTCATCGACGCGCACGCGCCGCGCGGGAACGAGCTGCTCGTCATGTGCAGCTGGTGCAAGCGCGTCCATGTGGACGAGTGGGTGGAGCCGCAAGCCGCCGTGCAGCGGCTCGGCCTGTTTGCCGGCGGCCCCGTGCCGCGGATCACCCATGGGGCATGTCCCGCCTGCGTCGAACTCCTGCTGGCGGAGTCGGCATAGGGGGATCCGGGGACGGCGCGCGCCTGGCCCCCGCCTTTTCGCCCTCGCGCGCCGGGCGCGCTAGATTTCGGGCGACCGGCGGGAAGCCCGGTCCCCGGAATGGACGAACCCGTACGCGCCCGGCCGGTGGGCGCAGAGGACACCATGGACGACAAGCAGTTGGAGGCGCTGGCCCGTAAGAACGCCGCGCGGGTGGCGGCGCCCAAGGGCAAGCGGCGGACGTACGACCCGACCCTCGACGCCACGCGTGGTCCCGATGAGGACGACAGCGAGGAGCGGACGCGCTTCTTCAAAGAGATGAAGCGCCGGGAATTCTGAACCGGCCGGCCGTGACTGGCTAGCGGTTCGCGGTCGGCAGCCGGCTGGATACGGCGGGCTGTCGTCCCGTGACATCGGCGGAAATTCCGGGTATGCTCCCCCGCATGCCCCTCCGCCCGATCACTCCACACACCAAGCTCCGCCTCGGCGCCGCCGACGCGCGCCCGCCGCGCGACGCGCCTTCCAACGAGGCCCTCGACCGCGAGATCCACAGGCAGACGGAGCGCATCGCGCGGCTGCAGCGGGTATTCTATGCCGACGCCCGGCACGCGCTGCTCATCGTGCTCCAGGGGCGCGACGCGGCCGGCAAGGACGGCACCATCCGCCACGTGTTCGGGGCCGTCAATCCGCAAGGCTGCGAGGTCACCAGCTTCAAGGAGCCCACGCACCTCGAGCTGCGACACGACTACCTCTGGCGCGTGCACGAGCGGGTGCCGGCGCGGGGCATGATCGGGATCTTCAACCGGTCGCACTACGAGGACGTGCTCGTGGAACGCGTGCGCGCACTCGTCCCGCGCAAGGTGTGGCACGATCGTTACCGGCAGATCAACGATTTCGAGCGGATGCTCACCGAGAATGGAGTGGTGATCCTCAAGTTCTTCCTCCACGTCTCGCGGGCCGAGCAGCGGCGCCGGCTCACCGACCGGCTCACCGATCCCACCAAGAACTGGAAGTTCAACGTGGGCGATCTGGAAGATCGCCGGCGCTGGGGGGCATTCACGTCCGCGTATCGCGATGCCCTGCGCAAGTGCAGCACCAAGCGGGCACCCTGGTACTTCGTGCCGGCCGACGACAAGAAGGTCCGCAACTGGCTCGTGGCGGAGGTGATTCTCGAGGCGCTCGACGGGCTCAAACTCCGCTATCCCAAGGGCGATCCGTCCATTCTGCGGCTGAAGATCCGGTGACGCGATGTCGACGCCGCAACTGACCCCCGAGCTGCTCGCCGAGCCGGCCCAGCGCGCCGCGCGGGAGATCGCACGGATGCGGCTCGAGGCCGTGAGGGCCGCGCAGCTTCGGCTGGGCAGCGACGATCCGCAGGCGCTGCACGACGTGCGGGTCGCCCTGCGCCGTCTGCGAAGCTGGCTCAAGGCGTACCGGCCGGCGCTCGACGACACCGTCACCCGCAAGTCGCGCCGGGCATTCGCCAGACTGGCGCATGCCACCAACGCCGCGCGCGACGCCGAGGTGGCGCTCGCCTGGCTCGAAGCGCAGCGGGAGTTGCCCCTCGCCGCGGCGCGCGGGCATCGCGATCTGGTGGACCGGACGACGGACGAGCGCATGCAGAGCGCGCATGCCGTCGACGAGTTCCTGGCCGCCCGGCTGCCGCGGGCCATGCGCCGGCTGGAACGCCAGTTGGGCAGCTACTGGCTGCGTGTGCCCGTGGATGGATTGCCGGCCGAGCCGCCGATGTACGAACTCACGGCGCGGCTGCTGCGCGTGCACGCCAAGCGCTTCGCGCGCGCGGTGAAGCGCGCCCGAGCGGCGCACGACGTCGGCGCTGCGCATCGCGCGCGCATTGCCGCCAAGCGGTTGCGCTACCTGCTGGAACCGCTCGATGCCGACGCGCGGGCCGTCGACCTGATCGAGCGGCTCACGGAGTTGCAGGATCGCCTTGGCGAATTCCACGACGCGCAACTGCTCGCCGAGCGCATCCTGCACGAGGTGGAGGACATCGCGAGCACCAATGCACGGCGTCGCGCGATGGCGGCGGTGGAACCGGATCTCGTGACGTCCGTGACGGCACGCGGTGGCTCACGGCGTGGACAACGCGCGGGCCTGCTCGAGGTGGCGCGACGGGCGCATCGCGACGCGAACAGGGCGTTCACGGCCTATCGGAAAGCGTGGCCCAAGCGGGCGCTCGACGCTGCGCTGCGCGATGCCGCGGCGGTCGCGGATGGGCTGGCAGACACCTCCAGCCGGCCTAGGCGGACGCCGGCGGGCTACCGCCTTCCCGTCCGGCTGGTATCGGCCGGCCCGTCCTGCAGCCGGAACACGAACGGCTGCTGCACGAGCTGCTTCACTGGGTGTCCCTGAATTTCGGCGGGAACGAATCTCCAGTGGGGCAGCGCCTGCCTCACGGCTTGCGTGAACAGTGCATGCGTGGACTTGATGACCTTGAATGTCGCCGTATCCGCGCGGCCGTCCGGGTCGACGACGAACGCAGCCACCACCTCGCCCGTCACCTTCGCCGCGCGCAACAGATCGGGGTAGTGGGGGCCCGAGCTGCCCGGCGCGAGCGCCACCTGCTTGTCGACCTGGAACGAGAAGTACGTCTGATTGGGGGCGGCTGCCATCGCCGCTCTGGCGGCCGGCGACTGCGCCGGCCCCAACACGCGGTCCGGTGTGTGTACCGCGCAGGCGGCGGCCACCGCGGCCACGCCCACGAGTACTAGACTCGCGGCGCGCAGGCGGGCGAAACGCTTCGGCAGGCTCATCATGGCTCGTATCCTCCGTTCGAGATGCGTCACCGGCTCGGAGAGAGTCGGTGCGAGTGCCGGCGGCAGGTTGCTCTGCCGCTGCGCAATAGTGATCAGCAATCGCCCGTACCGGTCGCGCTCGGCGTGCCGCGCCAACACCCGGTCATCGCAGTCCATTTCCACGGCCAGCCGCAACCGCCGCGCCTGATACCAGAGCGCCAGGTTCCACGGGGCGAGCACCAGACAGGCGGCCGCCACGAACAGCAGTCGCGGATCGCCGGCATCGCGATGCTCCACCTCGTGCCGGAGCATGAGCGTCCGGAACGGGGCGTCGAGCGAGAGCGTCCACTCCGGAAGCACGATTTCGGGTTGGAGCACACCCACCACTGCCGGCCCCAGGTCGGTCGAGACTCGAATGCGCTCGCCGTCCAGCGTCTCGCGCGGCCAGCTCGATCGGCGGCGGGCGACACCGGCCACGGCGAGTGCCATGCGTACGAGAAGAACGCCTGACCAGATTGCCCAGATGGTTAGGAGTGCCACGTTCAGTGCGCGAAGCGGTGTGAACGCCGCCGCCGACACTGACGGCGCCGGAACGATCCGCGCCACGTCAATGGAGAAGGGCAGCGCCAACGCCGCCGGACCAACGCCCTGCGCCGCCAAGCGCCGCACCCAGACGAACGCCACCAGCGGCGAGATCGTCGTCGCAGCGATCGTCGCGAACCAGACCATCCGTCCGGGCAGTCGCAGCGTGCGTCCGGCGTGCTCCACGGCCAGCGCGGCCAACGTGAGCGCCAACCCGACGGCGAGCGCGAACACCATCCACTCGGCGGTCACGGCTTGCCTTCCTTCTTCTCACGCGCCTTGAGCTGCGCGTTCAGCCGCTTCAAGTCGCTTGCGGTGAGCGCACGCTCTTCTACCAGATGCGCCAACAACTGCTCCGGTGATCCATGGAAGAGTTTGTCGATCACCTGCGACAGCGCGTTGCGCCGCGCCGCCCGGCGCGCCACCCGCGGGCTGTAACGGTGCGCCTTTCCTTCGGCTTCGTGCGACACCAGCCCCTTGGCTTCGAGGTTGCGCAGAATGGTCAGCACCGTGGTGTAAGCCAGATCCGCGGGAAGCTGCTTCCGCACCTCGGTCACGGTGCCGGAGCCGAGATCCCACAGCACGCTCATCACGTCCAGTTCCCGATCGCCCAGCACGAAGTCGCCCATGTCCATCCTCTACTATCAGGGTAGTACGAATGTATGGGGCGGGGCCGGTTTGTCAACTATGAGCTTAGTAGACGATCCTCGGGCTATTGCCCGGGCCGCTTCGCCCTTCTCGTCGGCTCCGCCTGCAGCGGATCGTCCGGCCAGTAGTGCTTGGGATACCGCCCGCGCAGGTCCTTCCGCACGTCGAAATAGCTTTCACGCCAGAACCCGGCCAGGTCGCGCGTCACCTGCACGGGGCGCCGAGCCGGCGACAGCAGATGCAGCGTGAGCGGTACCCGGCCCCCGCCGATCCGCGGTGTCTCGGCCAGGCCGAACATCTCCTGCAATCGCACCGCGAGCACCGGCGCCTCAGGCGCCGAGTAGTCGATCGCGATGCGCGAGCCCGTCGGCACCACCACGTGCGTGGGCGCCAGTGCGTCGAGCGAGGCACGCTGCTCCCACGTGAGCATTCCCCGCAGGGCACCGGCCAGGTCGAGCCGGCGCACGTCATCCAGCTTCCGCACGCCCACGAGCAGCGGCGCCAGCCAGCCGTCCGCCGCCACGGTCAACGCCTGGTCCGAGAGATCCGGCCACGCGCCGTCGAGCGTGCGCAGGAAGGCCACGCGCTGCCGCAGCAATCGCGCGTCGTCGCTCCACGGAAGGTCCGCCACGCCCCGACGGAGCAGCTGCCCGGCCAGGACCTCCGCCACGCGCGCCGCGTCGGGCTCGGCAATCCGCCGCTCACCGAGCGTGATCGCGCCCAGCCGCGTCACGCGCCGCGCCGTCACGGCCGAACGCTGTTCGTCCCAGACGTACTCGTCGGCGGTGATGATCTGATCGCGGAACTGCTCTTCGATGTCCGCCAGTTCCACCGGCGCCGCCAGGTAGATGCGGCTCTCCGGCTGTCGTCCGTCGGTCTCCGGAATCACCAGATACTCGGCGTCGCCGAACGCCCCGGCGTCGCCCAGCACGACGCCCTGCCCGTTGCGCATCAGGTAGCGCGTGCGCTGGCCCGGGCGGCGCTGCGCGATGCGGTCGGGGTAGGCCAGGGCGAGCAGCAGCCCGACGCTCGGCGGCTCGGCGCCCGTGCCGGAAGCAACCGATCCCGGGAGCGCCGCCCGCCACCGGGCGGCCAACTCCCGCACTCTCCGCGCGCCCCCGCCGTCCACGCGTGCGCCCGTGACATGGGCCATGCCGCTTCGCCCGCGCATCGCGTCCACGCGCAGTGCAAAGTCGGCGGGCGGGGGTCCGCCTTCGCCGCGCAGGATGTCCCGCTCCTCCAGCAGCGCCGCGACGAGCGGGGCGAGTTCGGCCGCACCGAGTTCGCTCCCGCGAATCACCAGGTGCGCCAGGCGCGGGTGCGTGCCGAGCTCGCTCAACTGGCCGCCGTGCGCCGTCAGCCGCAGGTCGTCGCCAAGGGCGCCGAGCTCGCGCAGCAGTTCGCACGCCTGGCGAAACGCGGCGGCGGGCGGCGGGTCCAGCCACTTCAACTCCGCGGGATCGGCCACCCCGGCCGCGGCCAATTCGAGTGCCACCGGCGCCAGATCGGCGGTGAGGATCTCCGGCTGGTCGTGAGGCACCAGGTGGTGGTCTTCGTGTTCGTCCCACAGCCGGTAGCACACCCCGGGGGCCAGCCGTCCGGCCCGCCCGCGGCGCTGATCGGCCGAGGCCCGCGACACGCGCACCGTCTCCAGACGCGTCATCCCGGTGCGCGGCGAGAAGCGGGGCACGCGTGACAGACCGGCGTCGATCACCACGCGGACGCCCTCGATGGTGAGGCTGGTCTGCGCGATGTTCGTGGCGAGCACGATCTTCCGCTGGCCGGGGGGACTGGGCGCGATGGCGCGGTCCTGATCGGCGGACGGCAGGTCTCCGAACAGTGGGAGCACATCGGCCGGCGAGTCGGCCAGCCGCGCCGCCAGCATCTCGGCCACCCGGCGAATCTCGGCGGCACCGGGAAGGAAGACGAGGATGTCACCTTCCTCCTCCGTAACAGCGCGGGCCACGGCGGCGGCGACGTCGCCCTCGAGCCGGCCTTCCGGCCGCGGCGGCAGGTACCGGGTGTCGACCGGGAACGCCCGCCCCTCGCTGCTCACGATGGGGGCGCCGCCGAGCAACGTCGAGATCGCGTCGCCGTCGAGCGTGGCCGACATGACCAGAATGCGGAGATCCTCGCGCAACAGCTCCTGCGATTGCAGGGCGAGCGCCAGGCCGAGGTCGGCGTGGACGCTGCGCTCGTGAAACTCGTCGAAGATCAACAGGCCGACGCCGTCGAGCCCCGGGTCGTGGCGGATCCGGCGGGTGAGGATTCCCTCGGTCACCACCTCGATGCGCGTGGTCCGGCCGACGCGCGCCTCGCCGCGCACGCGAAAGCCCACCGTGCCGCCGGGCGATTCGCCCAAGCGACCGCGCCATGAACCGGGCGGCGGCGCGGGTGGCAAGCCGGCGCGGCTCCAGCATCACGATCCCCCGGCCGGCGAGCCACGGCTCGTCGAGCAGGGCGAGGGGGACGCGCGTGGTCTTGCCGGCGCCCGGAGGCGCCTGGAGGACCGCCGCGGGGTGCGTCCGCAGGGCAGCCCGGAGGGCCGGGAGGGCCTCGTCGATGGGGAGGGGGTTCACGGAAATTGACGTTCGCTCTTCAATTTGGGTGCGCAGGGCGGAATGTTTAGTGGCACTGACCACTGGCGACCGTTC
Organism: uncultured Gemmatimonadaceae bacterium; assembly: GCA_963814345.1. Lineage (GTDB taxonomy): Bacteria > Gemmatimonadota > Gemmatimonadetes > Gemmatimonadales > Gemmatimonadaceae > JAGWRI01. Next base: position 95,827 of record CAWFCT010000009.1, read on the forward strand.
ACTCTCGACTCTCGACTGCAGTCTCTGACGAGTCGTGAGTCGAGAGTGCACAGTCGGCAGTCGACGGTGACTGCGTACTGCAAGCTGGTAACTGCCAACTTCGCACTGCTATCTGCGTTGGGCCCGGTTTCATGACCACCCGCCTCTACTACAATGATGCCTACCTGACCGACTTCGCCGCTACGATCGTCGAAGTCGCCGACGGCGGGCGTCGCGTCTACCTCGATCGAACGGCGCTGTATCCCACATCGGGCGGGCAGCCGTTCGACACCGGTACGCTGGGCGGACGCCGCATCGTCGACGTGATCGACGAGGAATCGCGCATCGCCCACGTGGTGGATGCGCCGCTGGCGCGGACGGCGGGCGCCGTGGAGGGCCACGTCGACTGGGAACGCCGGTTCGACCACATGCAGCAGCATACGGGGCAGCATCTCCTCAGCGCCGTGCTGGAGGATCTGTTCGGCTGGAAGACGGTGAGCGTGCACTTCGGCGACCGGACCTCGACGCTCGACGTGGATGCCGACGTGACGCCGGCGCCGAAGCTGGAAGCCGCGGAAGAGCGCGCGAACCGGGTGATCGCCGAGAACCGGGCGGTGACCGTTTCGTTCGAGGACGCGGCGTCGGCCATCGGGTTGCGGAAGCCGTCCGATCGGTCCGGGGAGATTCGCGTAGTGACCATCGCCGACGTGGATCGCAGCGCGTGCGGCGGCACGCACGTGCGCGCCACGGGCGAGATCGGCGGCATGTTGCTGCGCCGCACCGAGAAGGTGAAGCAGGGCACGCGCATCGAGTTCGTGTGCGGGCTGCGCGCCGTGGCCCGCGCCCGCGCCGACTACGCGGCGCTCTCGACGATCGCCAACGCGCTGTCGTGCGGCGTGGACGAGGCGGCGGGCATCGTGCCGGCCCGCCTCGAAGCGGCGCAACAGGCGGAGTCGGCGCGTCGCAAGCTGGCCAGGGAACTGGACGCGTATCACGCCCGCCAGCGGTACGACGCCACGGAGCCCGACGTTCGCGGCGTGCGGCGCGTAGTGGAGGTGGTGGCCGGCGGGACGCTGGACGACGTCCGCGGGCTGGCCCACGCCGTGTGCGCACTGCCCAAGTCGGCGTTCGTGGGCGCCGTGGCGGGAGCAGGCCAGGTGATGGTTGGCACTTCCGAAGACTCCGGGCTCGTGGCCGGCAATGTGTTGAAGCAGGCGCTCGCCGACGCCGGAGGCCGCGGGGGCGGATCGCCGCGCATGGCGCAGGGCGCGGTGGCCGGCGACAAAGTGGATTCCGTGGTGCAGGCGGTCCTCGCAGCGTGGGATCGCGAACCCTGAACGTCGATCGATACCGAGGAGTGACGATGAGCAGACAGACCCTGCGTGGCGCCGCCGGCGCCGCCCTGTTGCTGCTGGCCCTGCCGCTGGCGGCGGGCGCTCAGCACGCGACCTACGACTCGACGCTCTGGTCGGGGATGCACTACCGGCTGATCGGTCCCTTCCGGGGCGGCCGCGTGACCACGGTGACCGGCGTGGCGTCGCAGCCGCGCACGTTCTACATGGGCTCCACGGGCGGCGGCGTCTGGAAGACCACGGACGCCGGGGTCACCTGGAACAACGTGTCGGATGGCTACTTCGCCGTCGCGTCGATGGGCGCGGTGGACGTCGCCAGTTCCGACCCCAACGTGGTCTACGCGGGCACCGGGTCGTCGAAGATCCGCAGCAACGTCTCCATCGGGCGGGGCATCTACAAGTCCACCGATGCCGGGCGGACCTGGCGCTTCATCGGGCTCGAGAAGGTGGGGCAGATCTCGACCATCCGCATCGACCCGACCAACCCCGACGTCGTCTACGTCGCCGCGCTCGGCAATCCCTTCGTGCCCAACGTCGATCGCGGGGTCTTCAAGACCACCGACGGCGGCGCCACCTGGAAGAAGGTGCTGTACGTGTCCGACAGCACCGGCGCCGCCGACCTGGAGCTGCAGCCCGGCAACCCGAGCGTGGTGTTCGCCACCATGTGGCACGGGCAGCGGAAACCCTGGACGATCATCAGCGGCGCGTACGAGGGCGGCATCTACAAGAGCACCGACGGTGGCGCCACCTGGATCAAGCTGGCCGGCGGTCTGCCGCACCAGCTGTTCGGGCGGGCCAACGTCGCGATCTCCAACGCGATGCCCAATCGGATCTACGCGCTCATCGAGGCCAAGCCGGGCGGCGGACTCTACCGCTCCGAAGACGCCGGCGCCACGTGGAATCTCATCAACGGCGCGCAGAACCTCTGGACGCGTCCCTTCTACTACAACACCCTGGGCGTCGACCCGAGCAACGCCGACGTGGTGTACGTGGGAGACGAGGGATGGTACAAGAGCACCGATGGCGGCAAGACGTTCCGCACCGAACGCACCCCGCACGGCGACAACCACGACATCTGGATCAACCCGACCAACTCGAACTACATGATCCAGTCGAACGACGGCGGCGCGAACGTGTCCACCGACGGCGGCCAGACCTGGAGCACGCAGCTCAACCAGCCCACCGCGGAGATCTATCAGGTGGCAGTGGACAGCCAGTACCCGTATCGCGTGTACGGCGCCCAGCAGGACGACAACACGCTCATCGTGCCCAGCCTGCCACTGGGCAATGGGCAGGACTGGCGCAGCGGTCCCGGATGCGAGACCGGTCCGATCATTCCGAACATCGCGAGTCCCGACACCGTGTACGGCGGGTGCAAGGGACAGTTCAGCCGGCTGAACCTGAAGACGGCCAACGAACAGCAGTACTGGGTGGGCGGCCAGTCACTCTACGGCAACGGCGGGGCGACGCTGATCTATCGCTTCCAGCGCGTGTCGCCCATGGAGGTCTCGCCCTTCGATCAGAACACCGTCTACTACGGCTCCCAGTACGTGCACCGCTCGCGCGACGAGGGCGCCAACTGGCACACCATCAGCCCCGACCTCACGTGGGATCCCCCTGGCGCGCCGCAGGAGGCGAGCGGCATCCCCATCACGCGCGATGCGACGGGCGAGGAGGTCTACAGCACGCTCTATGCGATCCGGGAGTCGCCGGTGCAGAAGGGGGTCATCTGGACCGGCTCGAACGACGGGATCGTTGCCGTGACGCGCAACGACGGCAAGACCTGGACTCGAGTCACCCCGCCGGGGCTCGAGCCGGGCGGTCGTGTCCAGAACATCGATCCCGATCCGCACCATGCGGGCGGCGCCTATGTCGCCATCTACCGCTACCTGCTGGGCGATTTCGCACCGTACATCTACCACACCACGGACTTCGGCAAGACCTGGACGCGGCTCACCGACGGCAAGAACGGCATCCCCGGTGACAGTCCGACGCGCGTGGTCCGCGTGGATCCCGACCGCGCGGGGTTGCTGTACGCCGGCACCGAGTTCGGGATGTACGTCTCGTTCGACGACGGCGCGCACTGGCAGTCGTTCCAGATGAATCTGCCCATCACGCCGGTCACCGATATCAAGGTGGCGCACAACTCGCTCGTCATCTCCACTCAGGGCCGCTCGTTCTGGGTGCTCGACAACCTGTCGCCATTGCACCAGTTGAGCGACAAGGTCGCGGCGTCGGCGGCGTACCTGTTCAAGCCCGAGACGGCCATCCGGCACGGTGGGCGCGGCGGATTCGGTGGGTTCGGTCGCGGAGCAGGGCCGGAGTATCCGGCGCCGGGCGCGCAGATCGACTACTACCTGGGCCAGGTGCCGGCCGGCGACGTCACGCTCACGGTGCTCGACGCGGCCGGAAAGGTCGTCAAGACCTTCTCGAGTGAGGCGCCGGCCGAGGGGCGTGCCGGGCGCGGTGGCGGATTCCGCGGACGGGGCGCCCCGGCTCGTCTGGACAAGTCGGTGGGCATGCATCGCTTCACCTGGGATCTTCGCTATCCCGGTCCCTGGGAGAGTGCGTCGCGCCCCGACGGCGGCAACGGGCCCATGGCCGTGCCGGGCCGCTACACGGTGAAGCTCACCGTGGGGTCGAGCACCAGCACGCAGCCGCTCACCGTGGTCGAGGATCCGCGCATCACGAAGGACGGCATTACCACCGCGATCCTGCGCACGCAGTTCGAGCACAACATGCGTGTGCGCACGCTGGTGAGCGACGTCAATCACCTCGTCGCGCGGGTGGAGGCGGCGCAGCGCCGGCTCCGCGGAGCGACGGGCGCGGCGGCGGACACGCTGGCCAAGGTCAACGCCCTGGCCGACAAGCTGATCACATCGAGCATCCGCTACAGCCAACCGAAGCTGCAGACGCACATCACGTATCTGTACGGCATGACCAACGACGCCGATCAGAAGATCAGCAACGACGCCGTCTCGCGTTATGCGGCCCTCGCATCGGAGTTGGACCAGCGCCGGAAGGAGGCGGACGCGATTCTCGGGAAGGAGTAGCCGGCCTATCGCGACTGCCTCGTTCTCGACCCGCACGGGCCGCTCCATCGGGCCGACCTTCTACGAGAGGGATGCGGACGGCACGGTTGAAAACGGACTGAACGGAAGGATTGATGGAAACATCCCGCAGCCCATCCGTTCAGTCCGTTCTTGTCAGTTCAATCCGTATTCAAATCGTTGGGCTCGTTATGCCCGGACAGGCGCGTGCCGCGCGACCATGGCGGTCACCACGCGCGGCCGCGAATCCGCGCTACCGCTCCCGGATCCGCACGCCGCCGTTCACCGTCGTCGCCCGGATCGTCGGGCCGCCGGTCCCGAGCGTCGTCGAGATCCGCCGGCCGAACGATCCCTGCACCGTGATCGGGAAGTCGATGCTGAATCCGCCGTTCGTGGTCCCGGTCTCGAGCCGCGCGTTGTAGCCCTTCGGGATCTCCAGCGTCACCGAGCCGTTGGTGGTGCGAAGGTCGAGCCCATTCCCGTTCCAGGTGGTTCCGCCCAGGCTGGCGCTCACCCCTCCATTGGTCGTCTCGGCACGTACGTCGCCGGCCACGTCCGTGAGATGAATCCCGCCGTTGGTCGTGCCCAGGTCCAGCCGTCCGTTCACCTTCTCCACGCTCACCCCGCCGTTCCGCGTGCTGACGTCGAGCCCGGTCTTCGTGGGGAGGTACACGTCATAGCTCACCGACCACCCCTGATGCCGGTGCGTCGACGGACCGTCGGACTCCACGCGCGACGGCTCGGCGGTGATCTTGATTCGGCCGGCGATGTCCTTGGCGTCCGCGTCATCGTCGCCATTGGCCTGGATCTTTGCCACTACCAGCATCGTCGGCTTGTCCCAGCCGTAAACGCTCACCCCGCCGTTGGGGCCCGCGTCCACACGGATCGAACTCGCCGGATCCTTGATCGTGAACTGCTGCACGTCGCAGTATCGGCCGCGGTCGCCCCAGTCGTTGTGGCGGCAGTTGTCCAGCCAGCGGTCAGCCCGGTCCTGCTGCGCATGGGCCGCGGCGGGCAGGGCGAGAGCCGCGCTCAGGGCGAGCGCCGAAAGGACGGGAAGGGTCTTCATGCCGGTCTCCAGAGTCGGGTTGGGAAGTGCACCGATGCTGTGACAGTCACCGGCTGTCCACGGTTTGAATGACGGCCCCGGGGCGCGTAAGTTGATCCTTCCAATACGGGAGCGGGTGGCTCCCCATCGGCGGCAGGCAGGCCCCTGTAGACTGCCGACCATTGACCGTCCACGCCCGACTGCTCGCCCGCACTGCCCGCCGGTGCGTACCCCATCACCCCGAAGGCTCGATGCGTCCCTCCCTGACTTCCCGAATCGCCGCCACCCTCGCGGCGGCTTCCCTCCTGCTTGGCGTTGCGACCTCGGCGTTCGCCCAGGGCGCCGCCTCCCCGCTCGCGCGCCGCTACCGCTCCGCCGCGGATCGGATCATCGCGGCCGCCATGGCCGACACCACGGCCTACAGCCGCCTGGCCACGATGACCGACAGCTATGGCAGCCGCCTGAGCGGCTCCCCCGGCCTCGAGCAGGCGATCAACTGGGTGCTGGCCCGGATGGACGACGACAGCCTGGCCAATGTGCATGGCGAACCGGTAATGGTTCCCCACTGGGTGCGCGGCGAGGAGAGCGCCATGCTCGTTTCCCCACGACAGTGGAAGCTCCACATGATCGGGCTCGGCGGCAGCGTCGGCACGCCGCCGGACGGCATCACGGCGCCGGTGCTCGTGGTGAACAGCTTCGACGATCTCACGGCGCACGCCGCCGAGGCCAAGGGCAAGATCGTGCTCTTCGACTCGCCCTTTCCCACCGACGTGCCACCCATGCAAGGCTACGAACGAAACGTCGCCTATCGGGGTGGCGCCGCCTCGGCGGCGGCAAAGGTGGGCGCGGTGGCGGCGCTCATTCGATCGGTGACGCCCCACTCACAGCAGACACCGCACACCGGGTCGCTCCGTTACCAGCCCGACGTGCCCAGGATTCCCTCTGCCGCGCTCACGGTGGAGGACGCCGAGATGCTCCACCGCATGCAGAATCGCGGGCAGCCCATCGAGGTGACGCTCAAGATGCAGGCCCACATGCTGCCCGACGCCCCGTCCCGCAACGTGGTCGCCGAACTTCGGGGCTCCGAGAAGCCCGATGAGGTGGTCGTGCTCGGCGGCCACATCGATTCGTGGGATGTGGGCGAGGGCGCGATGGACGACGCCGGCGGCGCCTTCGCCGCCTGGGAGGCCGTGCGGCTGATCAAGGCGCTCGGACTCAAGCCACGGCGCACGCTGCGCGTGGTCATGTGGGTGAATGAAGAGAACGGCGGCCGCGGCGGGCGTGCGTACCACGACCAGCATCTGGCCGAAATGCCCAACACCATTGCGGCCATGGAGTCGGACAACGGCGTGTTCAAGCCGAACGGCTTCCGCTTCCAGGGCACGCCGGAGGGGCTCGCCGTGGCCAGGCAGATCGGCGCGTTGCTCGACCGAATCGGCGCGGGCAGTGTAGAACTCGGCGACGGCGAAGCCGACGTCGGGCCGACCATTCGCACCGGGGTCCCGGGCTTCGCGCTCAACGTCGACGACTCGACGTATTTCTGGTACCACCACACCGACGCCGACATGATGACGGTCATCAACCCCGACGACTTTCGCCGCTGCATCGCGACGATGGCGGTGATGGCGTACGTGCTGGCCGATATGCCGGAACGGCTGCCTCGGGCCGCGGCTCGGTAGGTCCGTGATTCCGCAGTTCGCGTAGTTGCAGCTGTCCGACTGTCCGACTGTCCGACTGTCTGACCATCTCGCCAACGCCACAGATACACTCCACGCTCCACCAGGACTCCCATGCGAACCTCGCTCCTCACCGCCGCCTTCCTTGCCACCGCGATCTCGGGTACCGCGAGCGCCCAGCAGTGCGCGCACGACACCGGGCTCGTCCTCCCGTCCGGCTTCTGCGCCACGCTGTTCGCCGACAGCGTACCGCGCGCCCGCCACATCGCCGTGGCGGCCAACGGAGACGTCTTCGTGGCCACGATGGCCGGCCGGCCCGGCGCCGAGCGCGGCATCGTCGCCCTGCGCGACACGAACCACGACGGGGTGGCCGACGTGCGGCACGCGTGGGGCGCGTTCAGCTCAAGCGAGGTCCGGCTGTTCGACGGCTACCTGTACGCCGAGAACGGCACCGGGATCGTGCGCTACAAGCTCGCCGCCGGCAGCCTGGAGCCCTCGGGCGCGGCGGACACCGTCGTGAAGGGGCTTCCTCCCGGCGGCAATCACTTCCTCAAGACCTTCGTCATCGCCCCCAATGGCGTGATGTACGTGAACGTCGGCACCGCCACCAACGCCTGTCAGTCGAAGGACCGTCAGAAGGGCGTGCCGGGCATCGATCCCTGTGTGGAGCGCGAGACGCGCGGCGGCATCTGGAAGTTCGACGCCCGCAAGCACGACCAGACGCAGCCGATGGGCGAGCACTATGCCTTCGGCATCCGCAATTCGGTGGGTATGGACCTCGACCCGGCCGACCACTCGCTGTGGGTCATGCAGCACGGGCGCGATCAACTCAACCTCTGGCCCGAGTACTCGGACAAGGCGAGCGCCGAGTCGCCCGCCGAGGAACTCATCCACGTGAAGGAAGGAGGCGACTACGGCTGGCCCTACTGCTATTACGACGTGCCGAAGCAGCAGATGTTGCTGGCGCCGGAGTACGGCGGGCACGACGATCGCCAGGGACGCTGTGCGTCGGTGCTCGGTCCCGTGGCGACCTTCCCCGCGCACTGGGCGCCCGACGGACTGCTCTTCTACCACGGCGGCAACTTTCCGGCGCGGTACCGCCGGGGTGTGTTCATCGCGTTCCACGGTTCGTGGAACCGCGCGCCCGAGCCGCAGGCGGGGTATCGGGTGGTCTTCCAGCCGCTCGACGGGAATGCGGCGGGTGGAGCATACGAAAACTTTGTGACCGGGTTCTTCGAGAACGGCAAGGCCACGGCGATCGGTGGCCGGCCGGTGGGGCTCGCCGAGGGACCGGACGGCGCGCTGTACATTGCCGACGATCAGCACGGCCGCATCTGGAAAGTGGAGTACGTCGGCGGCCGGTGATGGGCCACGCGGGCGGGCGCGAAGACGCGTCACGCTCGCGCAACATCCAGGCGCGGCCCGGACGGTCCGGTGACGGGCCCGCCCCGTGCGTGGTATGTTCAGAAAGGTGGCCGTCGGTTGCACGGCCCGTTCCTCAGCGCAGAGTACGACTATGACCCAGAATAGACTGCAGCGTCTGCACGACGCCGGCCAATCCATTTGGCTCGACTTCATCGAACGCGGCATGCTCCATGACGGCGGCCTCGAGCGCCGCATCGCCGACGACGTCCTGACCGGGATGACGTCCAACCCCACGATCTTCGAGAAGGCCCTCGCCGAAGGCAGCGCGTACGATGCGCAGATCAATGGGGCCGAAGGCGATCTGTCGGCACGTCAGCTATTCGAATTGATCGCCACCACCGACGTGCGGGATGCGTGTGACGCCTTTGCCGGCATCTACCGCGACACCAAGGGCGGCGACGGCTACGTCTCCATCGAGGTCTCGCCCGCCGCCGCCAACGATTCGGCGGCCACCATCGCCGAGGCGCGCCGACTCTGGAAGACCGTCGACCGGCCCAACGTGATGATCAAGGTGCCGGGGACCGTCGAGGGCGCGAAGGCGGTGCGACAGCTGATCTCCGAGGGCATCAACGTCAACATCACGCTGCTCTTCGCCATCTCGGCGCACGCGCGGGTGATCGAGGCGTACATGGCGGGCCTCGAGGACCGGGTGGCCGCCGGCAAGCCCATCGACGGCATCGCGTCGGTCGCGAGCTTCTTCGTGAGCCGCGTGGATACCGAGGTCGACAAACGGCTCGACGCGCTCGCGCAGCAGTCCAGGAAGGCGGGCAGCGAATCGGGCGCCCTCCACGGGCGCGCCGCCGTGGCGAACGCGAAGCTCGCCTACGCGCTCTTCCAGCAACGCTTCAAGTCCGATCGGTGGGGGGCGCTGCACGCCAAGGGCGGACGGCTGCAGCGTCCGCTGTGGGCGAGTACCAGCACCAAGAATCCGGCCTATCGCGACGTGCTCTACGTGGAGGAACTGATCGGCCCCGACACGGTCAACACCATGCCGCCCAACACCATCGAGGCATTCCGCGACCACGGCAACGTGCAGCGCACCGTGGACGCCGAGCTCGATCGGGCCCGCGCCGAGATCGCGGCCGTCGAGAAGGCCGGCGTGTCCATGGAGCAGGTCACCGAGAAGCTGCTCGTCGATGGACTTGCGAGCTTCCAGAAGTCGTTCAACTCCCTCATCGCCGGCCTCGCGAAGAAGTCGCAGCAGTTGGGGCGCCAACTCGTTGCCGGTTGAGGCGCACCGACACGTGACCACGCCTACGTCCAACAACGCACAGACGCGCCCGGCCTCGTTCAGCAGTACCAAGATCGTGTGCACCCTCGGCCCTTCCACGGCCACCGAAAACGCTGTCCGCGGGCTGCTCGAAGCGGGCATGAACGTCGCCCGCATCAACTTCTCGCACGGTACGCACGAACAGCATGTCGAAACCATCGCCCGGGTCCGCGCCGTGGCTGACGCGATGCATCGCCCCATCGCCATTCTCGGCGACTTGCAGGGGCCGCGCATCCGCATCGGGGAGTTGTCCCAGCCGTTCGAACTGGCCGAGGGCGCGGAGATCGTGCTCGCCCCCGAGGCCGATGCCCACGGCGGCGACATCCCGGTGACGTACGACGCGCTGGCGGCCGATGTCACCGACGGCGACCGCATTCTCATCGACGATGGCTTGCTGGACCTGGTGGTGCTGGACGTGCGCGGCACCAAGGTGCAGGCCCGCGTGCTTCACGGCGGATTGCTCAAGAGCCACAAGGGCATGAATCTGCCCGGCGTGCAGGTGTCGGCGCCGTCGATCACGGAGAAGGACCGCGAGGACGTCATGTTCGCGGTGGAGCAGGGGCTCGAGTACCTCGCCCTGAGTTTCGTGCGGCGCGCCGAGGACGTGGGCGCACTGCGCAAGCTGATCCCGCGCGAGATGCTCGTCGTGGCGAAGATCGAGAAGGACTCGGCGCTCGAGAACATCGAGAGCATCGTTCGCGAATCGGATGGGGTGATGGTGGCCCGCGGCGACCTCGGCGTGGAACTGCCCTTCGAGGAAGTGCCGTTCGCGCAGAAGCGGATCATCGCCGTGGCCAACAAGCTCGGCCGGCCGGTGATCACCGCCACGCAGATGCTGGAGTCGATGATCACGCACCCGCGGCCCACGCGGGCCGAGGCGAGTGACGTGGCGAACGCGATTCTCGACGGCACCGACGCCGTCATGCTCTCTGCCGAGACCGCGGCCGGCGAGTATCCGCGGCTGGCGGTGGAGGCGATGTCCCGCATCATCCGCGAGATCGAACGCCGCCGTGGGGCCCAGCCCCGCGAGGCGTGGCGCGAGTTGGAAGGCACCGTGTCCAACGAATTCGCCATCGCCGCGGCCAGCGCGGCGGCCGTGAACATGCTGCACGCGCCGGTGCTCATCGTGTTCACCAAGAGCGGGTTCAGCGCTCGCATCGTCGCCTCCCAGCGGCCGCCGGTGCCGATCCTCGTGCTCACCGACATCCCGCGCACCTACCGGCAATTGGCGCTGGTCTGGGGGGTGATCCCCGAACTCGTGCCGCACTGCAACACGTACGAAGCCATGGTGCGCGTGGCCCTGGACGTGGTGCAGCGGCGCCAGCTCGCGCGGGCCGGCGACCGCGTGGTCGTCACCGCCGGCGTTCCGTTCGACGTCCCCGGCTCCACCAACACGCTCAAGGTGGAGACGGTGTGAAACTCACGTTCCTCGGGACGGGCACGAGCTTCGGCGTTCCCCAGTTGGGATGCCATTGCAGGGTGTGCAACTCGGCCGACCCGCGGGACAAGCGCACGCGCGTTGGCGCGGTGGTCGAAGTGCAGGGCGGGGCGCGCCTGCTCATCGACACGCCGCCCGAGTTGCGGCTGCAGCTCGTGGCTGCCGGCGTGGACCGCGTGGATGCCGTGCTGTTCACGCACGACCACGCCGATCACACCCACGGCATCGACGACATTCGCGCCATCTCGGTGCGCCGCGACGGCCCGCTCCCGTTCTACGGCTCCGAGCAGACCCTCGCCAGCCTGCGCGCCAAGTTCGGCTACATCTTCGACGAGAGCATCCGTCCGCTGCCCGGCACGTCCAAGCCGGAGGGACGCGCCGTGACCTTCACCCACGGGCAGCCGTTCGCCGTGGCCGGCGTCGAGGTGCTGCCCTTCGCCGTGCCCCACGGCCGCCTGACCGTGACCGGGTTCCGCATCGGCGATCTGGCCTACATCACCGACGCCAAGAGCATCCCCGACGACGTGATGAGCATGATTGCCGGTGCGAAGGTGCTCGTGCTCAACGCCCTGTTTCGCACCGAACACCCCACGCACCTGAGCATTCCCGAGGCGCTGCGCGTCGCCGGCCAGGTGGGTGCCGAGCGCACGTATCTCATCCATCTCACCCACGACAACTTCCACGCCGATCTCGAGGCCGAGTTGCCACGCGGCGTCAGCCCCGCCTTCGACGGACTCACGGTGAGGATCGACTGATCATGACCATTCGCATCGACTACACGAACATGCTCGCCGGCGCGGTGTCGGGCGGGATTCCCACGGACGCCTGGGAGGCCGCACAACACGACTTCCCCGCCGCCCACACGGCGGTCAGGGAACTGCGCGGCACCGGGGTCCTCGGCTTTCTCGACCTGCCGCGCGACCGCGCGCTCCACGATCAATCGCGCGACTTCGCCAAGCAGGTGCGCGGCAAGTTCGACGACGTCGTGCTGCTCGGGATCGGTGGCTCGGCGCTCGGCCCCATAGCGCTCCACACCGCGCTCAACAAGCGCGACTGGAACACGCTCACCAAGAAGGCCCGCAGCAACAAGCCGCGCTTCCACGTGCTCGACAACGTGGATCCCGGCACCATCGCCGACCTCCTCGGCCGGATCGTGCTCGACCGCGCCCTCTTCATCGTCATCTCCAAGTCCGGCGGAACCGCCGAGACGATGGCACAGTATCTGATCGTGCGCGGCGTCCTGAACGAGCGGTTCGGCGACGCGGCGCGCGAGCACCTGGTGTTCGTGACCGATCCCGAGAAGGGGGCGTTGCGCGACATCGCGCGCCGCGAGGGCGTACCGGCGCTGGATATTCCGCCCAACGTCGGCGGCCGGTTCAGTGTGCTCACCCCGGTGGGCATCCTGCCGGCCGCCCTGCTCGGCATGAAGACCACGCAGCTCCTGGCCGGCGCCGCCGACATGGAGAAGCGCTGCCGCTCGGCTACCCTTCGTGAGAATCCGGGCGCCGTGTTCGGGACGCTGCAATGGCTGGCCGACACCCGGCTGGGCCGCGGCACGCATGTGCTGATGCCGTATTCCGACACGCTCCGCGACATCGCCAACTGGTTCGTCCAGCTCTGGGCGGAGAGCCTCGGCAAGCATCGCGAACCCGGCGATGCCGGCTTCGGCCCCACGCCACTCGCCGCGCACGGGGCCACCGACCAGCACAGCCAGGTGCAACTGTTCATGGAAGGCACGCCGAACAAGACCGTGAGCTTCATCCAGCTGGGCGAGCACCCGGTGGACGTCCCCATCCCGAAGCTTCACCAGGACGTTCCGGAGTTGGCGTATCTCGGAGGCCACCACCTGGGCGAGCTGATCGACATCGAGCGCCGGGCGACGGCCGGTGCGCTCGCCAGGCGGGGCCGGCCCAATCTCACCATTCACGCCGACCAGGCCGACGAATGGCATGTGGGCGCGCTGCTCATGCTGCTCGAAGTGGCGACCATCTACGCCGGCCAGCACTACCGTGTGAACCCGCTCAACCAGCCGGGAGTGGAACTGGGCAAGCAGTTCACCTACGCCATGCTCGGCCGCGCCGATGCAGAGGCCGCGCGTCGGGAGTGGGAGACTCTCCCCAAGCCGGATCCGAACGCATCAGTGTAATCGCCGCTTGATCCCGATCGGGACTTCGGCCAAGTTGAATAGACAGACAGACTTCCGGGCCCCCGAGGCGCGAGGGCGCCTTGCCGGTCCGGTCATGAGGATGCCATGCCCGATACCATTAAGTCTTTGAACGGCCTGTTCGGCGCTGCGGTTACGGTGGCCGAAGACCATATCAGGGTGAACGACCCCACTGCCCTCGCCGGCGCCGCGATGGACCGGCTGGTCCGCGCCGCGGTGTTCGGGGAAGGCGACGTGCAGGCCCACGCGCGGTGGCTCATCTGGGAAATCGGGCAGGCGGTGGGCGTGCAGCCGGCCTCGATCCAGGATCTCTACATGGCGCGCGGCCGCGGCGAGGTGCACGGATTCACCGTGCCGGCCATCAACGTCCGCGGCATGGCGTACGACACCGCGCGGGCCATCTTCCGGACCGCCATTCGCATGAAGGCCGGTGCCTTCCTGCTCGAGATCGCGCGCTCCGAGATCGCCTATACCGATCAGCGCCCGGCCGAATACGTCGCCGTCATGCTCGCGGCGGCGATGCGCGAGGGGTACCGGGGCCCGGTGTTCATCCAGGGCGATCACTTCCAGGTGAACGCCAAGAAGTACGCCGCCGACCCCGCCGGCGAGGTGAACGGCGTGAAGCAGCTGGCCACCGAGGCGGTGCACGCCGGCTTCTTCAACATCGATATCGATACGTCGACGTTGGTGGACATCGGAAAGGACACGCTCGATGAGCAGCAGCGGCTGAACTACGAGGTGGGCACCGACATCCTGCGGCACGTGCGGTCGCTCGAGCCCGAGGGGGTGACGATCTCGGTGGGCGGAGAGATCGGCGAGGTCGGAACCGCCAACAGCACGGTGGAAGAGCTGCGGGCCTACATGGACGGGTTCATCCGCACGGCGCCCAGGGGGATGATCGGCGTCTCGAAGATCAGCGTGCAGTCGGGCACGTCGCACGGTGGGGTCGTCCTGCCCGACGGCTCGATTGCCGATGTGAAGCTCGACCTCGACACGCTGGAACGGCTGTCCAAGGTGGCGCGCGATGAGTACGGGCTCTCGGGCGCCGTGCAGCACGGGGCGTCGACGCTGCCCGACGCCGCGTTCCACCACTTCCCCGAGCGGGAGACGGCGGAGATCCATCTCGCCACGAACTTCCAGAACATGCTCTACGACCACATGCCGTCGGCATTGCGCGACGAGATCTACGCGTGGTTGTCGGAGAACGCGAAGGGCGAGCGGAAACCGAATGATTCCGACGAACAGTTCTTCTACAAGACGCGGAAGAAGGCGTTGGGGCCGTTCAAGCGGAAACTCTGGGACCTGGACGACGCGACCAAGGCGACCCTCGCCAAGGTGTACGACGAGAAGTTCGGGTTTCTCTTCGACCAGTTGGCCATCGGCAACACGGCGTCGATGGTCGCCAAGTACATCACGCCGCCGCCCATGCATCGTCCGGCGCCGGACGGCGCGACGGTGCCGGTCGCGACGGCGCCTGATGACCCCGACGCGGGCGAATGACGCGGCGGGGGTCATACTCAGCAGGGAGGCACCATGACGGACAACACGCGCGAAGATGATCGTACGATCGTGATCGAGAAATCCGGGGCCGGGATCGTCCCGTTCCTGGTCGGGCTCACCGTCGGCGCCGGCGTGGCGTTGCTCTTCGCCCCGCAGTCGGGAGAACAGACGCGCCGCGACATCGTGCGCAGCGGGCGCCGCGCCCGCGTGCGGGCCCGCGAGATGGCGGAGGATCTTCGCGACCGCGCGGAGGACTCGTTCCATGACGCGCGGAGCCGCGTCGAGGATCGCCTGGACTCGGCGCGTGACGCCGTCGGGCGTGGGAAGCGCAAGGTGAACCGGGCCGTCGGCAGCGGGCGCGCGGCCGCGAGCCACGCCCGCGAAGACCTGGAGCGGCGCCTGTCGGCGGCCAAGTCGGCGTACAAGGCCGGCCTGGCGTCGCCCGAGAACGGCGACGGCGAAGAGTAGCCGGCGGGCCGCGCGCCCACCGTCGATCGAGGCATGACCACGCGGCCACGCTTCTCCGACCTGCGGTGGGCGGCGCGGGACTACCTCGTGCGCATGTGGGACAATGCCTACGAGGACAATGTGCTCTTTCTGGCGAGCGGGATCTCGTTCGACGTCCTGCTCGCGTCGATTCCCTTCGTGATCACGCTGGTGTCGGGCGTGACGTTCCTGCTCAATCTCTCGCCCGCCACGTCCGCCGCCGAGATCACCGACATCATCGATCGCATGCTGCCGCCGCACAGCGACGCGATGGGGTTCCCGGTCCACCACATCATCGACGAGGCCCTCGGGGCGCACCATGCGCTCGGTCTGTGGAGCGCCCTCATCTTCCTGTTCCTGTCCACGCGCCTGTTCGCATCGCTGCGCACCGTGCTCGCCGAGGTCTTCGATATCGAGGCCACCCGGGGCATCATCGCCGGCAAGTGGTTCGACGTGAAGATGACCCTGCTCGCCACGCTACTCTTCGTCGCGAATACGGTCCTGTCGGCGTATCTGGTCATCGCGCGATCGCGCGGCGTCGAGATTCTGGTCGACATCGGCCTGCGCCGGGACGTCATGGGCTCGCTGGAGTATCTCGTCGGGCGGCTCGTCGCGTTCGTCTTCCTGTTCCTGATGTTCTTCGCCATCTATCGGTACCTGCCGGCGCGCCGGGTGCGGTGGCAGACGGCCGTTGTGGCATCGCTGTTTACGAGCGTGCTGTTCGAGGTGGCCAAGCAGTTGTTCTCGGTCTTCGCGCGCCACCTCGACACCGCGTCGGTCTACACCGGCGCGCTGGCCGCGATCGTGATCGTCGTCGTCTGGGTGTACTACTCGGCCATCGTGTTCATCCTCGGCGGCGAAGTGGGGCAGGTGTTCGAGTTGCGGCGCACACGGCGCCGGCAACGTGAGGTCTTCACCGAATGACCCTGGAATTCACGGCATGACATCGATCGATATGCGCAGCGACACCGTCACCCGACCCTCGCGCGAGATGCGCCGTGCCATGGCCGACGCCGAGGTGGGGGACGATGAGCGCGACGGTGATCCGACCACGATCCGGCTGGAGCGCCGTGTGGCCGAACTGCTCGGCAAGGAGCGCGCGCTCTTCTTCCCCAGTGGCGTGATGGCCAACCAGGCCGCTGTGAACCTGCACACCCGGCCGGGCACCGAAGTCATTCTCGACTACGACGCGCACATCATTCACTGGGAGATGGCGGGAGTGGCGGGTCTGAGCGGAGCGCAGATCCGGCCCGTGTTGCCCACGGGCATCGTCGCCACGGCCGACGACATGCGACGGTACGTTCGCCCCAAGGCCCGGCACATGACGAGTCCGAGCCTCGTGTGCGTGGAGAACACGCACAACGGGGCCGGCGGAAAGATCGTGCCGCTGAGCGATATGCGGGCCATCCGCACCTTCGCCACCGAACTCGGCCTTCCCGTGCACCTGGACGGCGCTCGCCTCTGGAATGCTTCGGTGGCGGCGGGCGTCCCGCTCGAGGACTTCGCGGCCGCCGCCGACACGGTCATGGTGGCCTTCTCCAAGGGGCTCGGGGCGCCGATCGGCGCCGCCGTGGCCACCTCGGCGGAGATGGGAGATGCGCTCTGGCGCATTCGCAAGCGGTTCGGCGGCGCGATGCGCCAATCGGGGATCATCGCGGCCGGCGCCCTGTACGGGCTGGAACACAACATGGGCCGCCTGGCCGACGATCACGCCAATGCGCGTACCTTCGCCGGGCTCGTCGACGGCGCGGGCGGCGCGACGGTGGTGACGCCCGATACCAACATCATCATGGTCGACCTGCCGTCCGGGCGCACGGCCGCCCCCGTGGTCAAGGCGTGCGCGGCCGAGGGCGTGCTGCTGTCGGGATGGTCGGTGTCGCGGATCCGCGCGGTGACGCACCTGGACGTGAGCGCCGACCAGGTGAAGCGGGCGGGCGAGGTGCTGGCCGCCGCGCTGGAGGCCGCATAGCCCCTCCCGTTCTGCGCGGCAGAACGGCCGTTCCCTTGAGTCGCCTCGACACCGCGGCTACCTTTCAGGCGTTCCAGGCCCCGGAGGGCGACAGCCTTCTAACTCCGTCAGGGCCCCGCAGGCAGCAGCGGCATGAGGTGTCTGACGTCGCTTCGTCAGGCCTGGGACACTGCGCGGGCGGTTGATCTCCTGTACGGGAGGTACCGCCCGCGCCGCTTTTTCCGGTGGGCCGGCCATCACTTACGGCGTCGATGGCCGCATGTAGATTGACTCGGAGACCGATCGCCGTCTGCGCGTCATCGGCCGTCCACGGCCCACCGCCGACCGCTCACTGCCGACCGTCGTTCATGTCCATCGCCCTCGCCCGCCAGTACCGCCCCAAGACGTTCGCCGACGTGGCCGTACAGTCCCACGTCGCGAACACGCTCAAGGGCGCCATCGCGCGCGGGCGCGTGGCCCACGGCTATCTGCTCTGCGGGCCCCGCGGCGTCGGCAAGACCACGCTCGCCCGCGTGCTCGCCATGGCCCTGAACTGCGAGAACAAGCAGCCGGACGGCGAACCGTGCGGCACGTGCACCAGCTGCCGGCGCATCTGGAGCGGGGGAGCGTCGCTCGACGTGGTCGAGATCGACGCGGCGAGCAACCGCGGCGTGGACGACGCCCGCGAACTCCGGGAGCGCGCCATGTACGCCCCGTCGGGCGAACACGGCTACAAGGTGTACATCGTGGACGAGGCGCACATGCTCACGCGCGAAGCGTGGAACGCGCTGCTCAAGATCCTCGAGGAGCCCCCTCCGCGCGTCGTCTTCGTGTTCGCCACCACCGAGCCCCAGAAGATCGCCCAGGCCGCGGCGCCGGTGCTGAGCCGGTTGCAGCGCTTCGACTTCAAACGCATGGGGGCCGGCGACATCCGGCAGCGATTGGAGACGATCCTGGCCTCGGAGCAGGTGTCGGCGGAGCCGGAGGCGCTGCTCATGATCGCGCGCGCCGCCGACGGGTCGATGCGCGATGCGCTCAGCCTCACCGACCAGGTGCTCTCGATGGACGAGGGCGCGCTCACCGCCGCCCGCGTGCGCGAGGCGCTGGGGCTCGTGGCGGAGGACGAATTCATCACCCTGCTCGACATCATCGCCGACCGGCGGGCCGGTGACGTGTTCGCCTTCGTCGGCCGCATGGCCGACGCCGGCGTGGACTTCGGAATCTTCCTCACCGGGCTCGCGGACATCCTCCGCGCGCAACTCGCGCTCACGCTGGGCGGCGTCGCGCCCGAAGTGTCCGAGTCGGCGCGGCGGGCGCTCTCCGAACGCGTCAACAAGCTCTCGGCGGGCGATCTGCTCCGCATGCTCAACGCCGTGGCCGATCTCGAACCCCAGTTCCGGAAGAGCGGTCAGCAGCAGGTGCTGGTGGAGATGCTCCTCGTGCGGTTCGCGCTCATGGATCGGACCGTGGAACTGGAAGAGGTGCTGCGAGCGATGGGCGGCGGCGGGGGTGGCGGCGCCACGGCAGCGCGCGCCACGGCCTCGCCGTCGCCCACCCCGCGCCCGTCGCCGAAGCGTGAGGCTGCGCCGCCGCCGGCGCCGCCGCCATCGGCGCCCCCGTCCGCGGCGATGGCGGTCGCGGTCGAGGCACCCGCGCTCCGGACGCCTCGCCCGCCCTCGCCCCGCCCGGCCGCCAGCCGCGTCGTGACCGACGCTCCCGCGCCACTGGCCGAGCCGGCGCGCGTTCTGGCCGATTCCGCCCCTACCGAAGCGCCCAAGCCGGTGCCCCTGGAGCTGCACATCGTGGCCGAGCGGTGGGATGAACTGATCCAGCGCATGCGCGACGAGGGGAAGGCAGTCCTTGCCGACGCGCTGCAAAATGGGGTGCCCGTGGCGGTCTCGGCGCGGGGGGGAGGGGAGGTGACCATCCAGCAGGATGCGCCGAACCCCTTCCAGGCCGAGGTCATCGAGGAGAAACATGCAGAGATCGTGGCCGCGTTGCGGCAGTGGTTCACCGGCGTGAGCCGGGTCACGGTCTCGTCGGAGGCGCCCGGCAAGGCGCCGGAACGGCTGACCGACGCGATGATCCGCAGCGAGCGGCTGGCCCGCCTGCGTCAGCAGAATCCACTGCTGGGCGCGGCGATCGACGTCCTCGATCTGGACGTCGTGGACTGACCGTCTTTGTGCTTGCTTCGCCCCCTCGCCGCGGGGTAGTTTAACTCTTCACCCCGTTTGTGGATTCGATGCCAGATTTCATGAAGATCCTGCAGCAGGCGCAGGAGATGCAGGGCAAGATGCAGCAGGTTCAGGCCGAGTTGGAGCAGATGATCGTCACGGGAGCCGCCGGAGGCGGCCTGGTCACCGTGGAGGTCAACGGCGCCGGCGTGGTCCGCCGCGTGAAGATCGATCCCTCGGTGGTCAATCCCGCCGACGTCGAGATGCTGGAAGACCTTGTAGTGGTGGCCATTACGGAAGCACAGAAGAAGGCGCAGGCGCAGGCCCAGGAACACATGGGGGCACTGACTGGCGGACTTCAACTCCCGTTCAAGCTGCCCTTCTAGCGTGTCGGCGATCGACGAACTGGCCACCGAGTTTGCGAAGCTGCCGGGGATAGGGCGCAAGACCGCTCTCCGGTTGACCTACCATCTGCTCAAGCAACCGACGGACCAGAGCCGGCGGTTGGCTCAGTCGCTGTTGACCCTGGGCGAACGGGTGCGGCCGTGCGAGCGCTGCTTCAATCTGACCGAAGAGGCGTTGTGTGAGGTGTGTCGCGACCCGCGGCGCGATCAGTCGGTGGTGTGCGTGGTGGAGGAGGCATCGGACATCGGGGCCATCGAGCGGGCAGGTGAGTATCGCGGAGTGTACCATGTGCTCGGTGGGCGGTTGTCTCCGCTCGAAGGGGTGGGGCCCGACGATCTCACGGTGGCCCGGCTCGTGGAGCGCGTGGCGTCGGGCGGCGCCGTGCGCGAAGTGATCGTGGCGACGAATCCGAGCCTCGAAGGCGAGGCCACGGCGCTGTTGGTGCGGCGTGAGTTGGCGACGGCGGGCGCTGCGGAGGTGACGGTGACACGCATTGCGTTGGGGCTGCCGGTCGGCGGCGATCTCGAATATGCGGACGGCGTGACCATTGCCCGGGCGCTGTCGGCGCGGAGGGCGATGTAGTGGGACGGCGCGACCGGACGGCCATGATGGCGGGCTTCGTCGGGGGGTTGGCGGTTGGCCTGCTGGCGTGGAGCGCGCAGATTCAGCGGTCCCGGCGCGACCTGTTCAGTGAGAGTGCGGTTCGGCGGGTGGCGGCTCTGGGGTATCTGGGGGGCCGGCCCGGGTTGCAGACGGCCCGGTTGCTCGCCGAGTACGTGGAATGGGAGCCGATGCCCCTTCTCCGGCGGCGCGGTCGGCGGATGTTGCAGCGGATGCAGGCGTACCTCGAATAGGCAGGCGACAACTCATGCCCGTCGGTTCAGCGAGTTGGTCCTTCACGGAAGACGACTTCAACGCCATCACCGAGGCGTTGCAGCACTTTCTCGTGGACAGCAGTGCGCGATGCGCCCTGCTCGTCGATCGAACCGGACAGTTGGTGGCGACCGTCGGGGAACAGCCGCGGTTCGACGCCACGACCTTCGCGACGCTCACCGCCGCCGACTTCAGCGCCAACGACCAGTTGGCGCGGCTGATCGGCGAGTCGGACTTCAACACCCTGTTCCATCAGGGCGACAAGGAGTCGATGTACCTGGCGGACGTGGCGCGGCGGGTGATTCTGGTCGTGCTGTTCGACAACCGCACGACGCTTGGCCTGGTCCGTCTCAAGATGAAGCAGACAGTCGAGGAACTCACGCGGCTCTTCGATGCGGTGTTCTCGCGCGGCGCCTCCGGGCAGCCCGCCGCCCCAAATATTCTCGCCGGCGCGGACGACGAGATCGACAAGCTGTTCCAGTAAGGGAGACTGACGGCATGTCGATGATCAACTACGCGTCCCGCGAGATCAACTGCAAGATCGTCTACTACGGCCCGGGCCTGGGCGGCAAGACGAGCAACCTCGAGCACGTGTACGGCAAGGTGCAGCCCGACACGCGGGGCAAGCTCATCTCGCTGGCCACCGAAACGGAACGCACGCTGTTCTTCGACTTCCTGCCGGTGGACCTCGGGACGATCCGCGGGTTCAAGACCCGCTTCCACCTCTACACGGTGCCGGGGCAGGTCTACTACAACGCCAGCCGCAAGCTCATCCTCAAGGGCGTGGACGGCATCGTCTTCGTGGGCGACTCGCAGATCGAGCGCATGGAGGCCAACCAGGAGGCGATGCAGAATCTGTACGACAACATGGCCGAGTACGGGTACGATCTCACGAAGATGCCGTTCGTGGTGCAGTACAACAAACGGGACCTTCCCAACGCGGCGCCGGTGACCGATCTGCAGGCCGCGCTCAATCCCGGATGGGAGGTCGCCGACGCGGCCCACCAGCGCGTGACCCCCGATCCGTACCACGCCGGCGAGAACCTCATCGAGCAGCTGCCCACCGGCGAGTGGATCGAGCGCGCCCAGTACTTCGAGGCGGTGGCCATCACCGGCGACGGCGTCTTCGAGACGCTGCGCGCCGTGAGCAAGCTCGTACTCAAGTCACTGGCCTGAGTCGCCAGGTATCCGGTGAATCTTCCGAACTGGTTGACCGCGGGGCGCATCGTCGCGGCGCCGTTCATTGCCTGGCTGCCGTTCTCCGGATCATCCACATATCGGTTCATCGCCTGGGCGCTCTTCGCGCTTGCCGCCATCACCGACTATGTGGACGGGTACCTGGCACGGTCGCGCGCCCAGGAGACCGACCTCGGCCGGCTGCTCGATCCGTTCGCCGACAAGCTGCTGATCGTCGCCACGCTGATCCCCATGTTCGTGCTCACCGGCTCGGGCACCACGGGGTCGCTGTTGTCTCCGCTGCACACCGCGATGGTGGCCGGCACCGTGGGGCCTGTGATGAAGACCAGTGGGCTCGCCGCGTTCCCGTTCGTCACTCCCTTCGGGCTCATCGGACTGCCATGGTGGATCCCCACGCTGATCCTCGGACGCGAAGTGTACATGTCGATCTTCCGGCAGATCGCGCGCAGCCGCGGCGTGGTGATCAGTGCCATCGGGCCCGCCAAGTGGAAGACCGCCATGCAACTCGTCTGGGTGGGGTCGGCCTTCTTCTGGTTCTTCATCGCAACCGTGGCGATGAACCGCGGCTGGGCCAGTGCCGGGTGGCGGTACTTCGCCTACTTCAACGGCACCGTCGGGGTGTTCATGATGGTCGGTGCTACGGCGCTCACGATCTACTCGCTGTGGTTGTACATGAGCCGGTACGGCCGGCTGCTCCGCGCCGCACGATAGCCCGATCGGCCGCGCGGTGCCGGGCGGGCGGGCATCAGGAACGGAGGGTATGAACAAGATGATTCAGGATCGGACGGACACAGCCTGATGAGATTCATTGGAGACGCCGCAGTGGGATCCAGCCGGCGAGCGACGGCGATCTCCATGCGAAGCCCCTTCGGTTCATCCGGCGTCTTCCGGTTCATCCTGAATCATCTGCAGTTCGCATCTCCGTTCCTGATGCTCGTCTGCGACTAGACTCCAACGCTATCTGGAACTCGAACGGATCTCCGCATATGAAGATCGAGCTGGTCACGATCGGCGACGAGCTCTTGCTCGGCTTCACGATCGATACCAACGCCGCGCATATCGCGCGGGAGCTGGCCGAGATCGGGGTTGAGGTCGATCGTCGGACGACGGTCGGCGATGATGCGGTGAGTATCGCCGCCGCCGTGCGCGACGGGCTCGACCGCGCCGGCGCCGTGATCACCACCGGCGGCCTCGGTCCCACCAGCGACGATCTCACGAAGCCTTCCATCGCCGCCCTGTTCGGACGTGAGATGCGCTTTGACGAGGCACACTTCGCCTGGATGGCGGAGCGATGGCGCACGCGGTTCGGCCGTGAGATTCCCGAGGCCAACCGCCAACAGGCCATGATTCCCGACCGCGCCGTCAAACTCCGCAACAACCACGGGTCGGCTCCCGGCATCTGGTTGGAGGACGACCGCGGCCGCTGGGTGGCCATGCTTCCCGGCGTGCCGCGGGAGATGCGCGGCATGCTGGCCGACACGCTCCTGCCGATGATCCGCGAGCGCGTGACCGGCGACCGAGTAGTCCGATCGCGGACGCTGCGCACCACCGGGCTCGCCGAATCGCTGATCGCGGAGCGGGTGGCCGGCATCGAGGGCGGAGTGCCGGAAGCCGCGCTCGCCTATCTGCCGAACGTGGATGGTGTCGATCTGCGCCTCACCGTGCGCGGCCTGCCGGCCGCCGAGGCGGACCGGCGGCTCGAAGCGGCGGCGGACCGGCTGCGCCGCGTGTTCGCGCGGGACATCTACGGCGAGGGGGACGCAGACCTCGCCGCCGGGGTACTCGAGAGCTGCCGCGCGCGCGGGGTGAAGATCGCCGTCGGCGAGAGCTGTACCGGGGGTCTGCTCGGGGAACGCCTCACGCGCATTCCGGGGGCGAGTGACGTGTTCGTGGGCGGCGTGATCGCCTACGCCAACGAGGTCAAGACCTCGTTGCTCGACGTGCCGGCGTCGGCGATCGACGCGCACGGCGCCGTGAGCGAGGAGGTAGCGCGCGCGATGGCCGCCGGCGCGCGCGAGCGCACGGGCGCCGAGATCGGAGTCGGGATCACCGGCATTGCAGGGCCCGACGGCGGTACACCCGAGAAACCGGTTGGGACGGTGTGGCTGGCCGCCGACTTCGCCGGCGAGGTGCGTACGGCACTCATGCACTCGTGGGGCGACCGGCAGGAGGTCCGCCAACGTGCTGCGCAGGCCGCGCTCAACCTCGTGCGGAAGATGCTCGGGACGGCGTAGGCACGGGCGCCGCTACCGCCTCCAACGGAGGGGCGGCGCGGCTCAGTCGGCAATCGCTTCCACGACTTCCGGCCGAAAGCCCCGGCGCGGGAGGAGGAGAACCAGCGGCGCGACGATCACGAATACGCCCGCGACGACCAGAAAGATGTGGTTGTACGAGAGCACCGCCGCCTGCTGGCTCACGCGGACGCCGAGCAACGCCAGCGCCCGGTGCTCCGCTTCGAACAGGCTCGATCCCAGGCTCTGCATGGCATGCGTCACCGACTGCAGCCACTGGCGCGCGACGGGGCTCGAGGAATCCTCGGCCAGCACGGAGTAGTATCGCTGCTCGCCGTGCGTGAGCATCGTCGCCACGACCGCGATGCCGATGCTCCCCATCACCTGGCGCACCACGTTGTACAGACCCGTCGCGGCCGTCATCTGCGACTTGGCGATTTCCGAGAGCGCTGCGGTACTCAGCGCCGCGAACAGGAAGCTGAATCCGGTGCCGGTACACACCTGGGGGAGCACGAGGCTCCACAGTCCCGTCTGCATGGACATGTGCCCCAGTTGCCAGTAGCCGGCCACGATGAAGCCCAGGCCCGTCAACACGAGCAGGCGTGGGCCCACGGAGTTGTACAGCCGGCCCGCGATGGGCATCACTACCAGCATCGCCAGGCTCCGCGGCATGAGCGCGATGCCCGAATCCATGGCGTTGTAGCCCAACAACCGTTCGAGAAACAACGGGAGGATGAACAGGCTTCCGCTCAGGCCGGCGCCCATCACGCCGCCCAACAGGGTGGCGGCGCCGAACGTCGGGTTGCGCAGGATGCGCAGATTCACGGCCGGCCGGTCGATCGTCAACTCGCGCCACAGGAAGAGCAACATGCCGATCGCACCTACCACGGCCAGTCGGACGATGAAGGACGACTGGAACCAGTCGTTGCGCTGTCCCTCCTCGAGCATGAGCTGGAACGCGCCCAGGCCGACCACCATGAATCCCAGCCCGGGAAAATCGATCTTCGCCTTGGTGCGCTCCAGATACGGCGGATCCTCGAGCACACGTTGCACCATGAGCAGATTCAGCAGACCGATGGGGACATTGATGAAGAACACCCAGGGCCACGAATAGCTGTCCGTGAGCCAGCCGCCGAGCGTGGGCCCGATCGCCGGCGCGAGGACGACGCCCATCCCGTACACGCCCATCGCCACGCCCTGCTGTTCATAGGGAAAGCTCTCGCGGAGCACGGCCTGTGGCACCGTGATCAGAATGCCGCCGGCAAGCCCCTGCAGCACGCGGTAGGCAACGAGCATGGCGAGCGACGTCGAAAGCCCGCACGCCATCGACGCGGCGGTGAACGCGGCGATCGAGAGCATGTAGATCCGCTTCCGGCCGTAGCGCGCGCTCAACATGCCGACGATCGGCATGACCAGCACGTTCGCCAGGATGTAGCCGGTCACCACCCACGTGATCTCCTCGACCGTGGCCCCGAGATTCCCGCCGATGTCCGGGAGCGCGACGTTGACGATGCTCGAGTCGAGCACCGCCATGATGTTCCCGATCATCACGGTGCCGGCAATCACCCACTTGTTGTGGCGACTTGCCATCGCTAGCCGTCCCCGAGGGCCGGCTCCGTGGGCGCGCCCGCCACCACCGGCAGCACGAGTTGCATGGCGTGGCGTACGGCTACCCGGTCGTCCGGCTGCAGCCGGGCCAGCCGGCGGGCGATGATCGCGCGTGCTCTGGCGAAGTACGTGTCGAGTCGATCGCGCCCGGCGCCCGTCACGGCCAGCCGTAGCCGGCGCCGGTCATCGGGATGCGCGCGTCTCGTGACCAATTGCTGGTCCACCAGACTGTCGATGAGCCGGGTGACTGCGGGACGGCTGAGCATCAGGTACTCGGCCAGCTGCGACGGCGAGCAGGCCGGGTCGGCGCTCACGAAGGCAAGCGCCCGGATTTGGGGCAGGGTGAGGCCGCCCGGTGCATCGCGCCGCAACTGAGCCCTCACGAGCCGTGTGACGGCGAGGCCCACGTCCACGACGTCGGCAGCGCAGTCTCCAGGGTCAGCCGTAAAGTTAGCACCTGAGAACTGTTGCATGATGTGAACTATATGGGCGCGCGGACGCTCGTTCAAGAGGCGAGCGGGACGGATCAGGGGAGGGAGGTCAGGCCGGCATCTGCACCAGGTCTGCCTCGACCTTGTGCAGGTCCGACTGAGCGCCCACGGACTCGAACAGCTCGCGGGCGCGGTCGAAGTGCGCGTGGGCCTCGGCGGGGCGTCCGACGCGCTTCATGAACGTGCCGTAGTCGTGGTACAGCCGGGCTTCGAGCACCGGGGACCGTCCGACCATCGGCAGGAGCTGGATTGCCTGCTCGAAGAATACGAATCCGCTGTCGTCGCCCTGGAGGCCGCGGACGGTCCCCATCGCGCTGTAGACGCCGACGAGATGCGCGATGAGCGTGTGCTGGACGGCCAGCCCCTCGCTGTGGCGGAGTTCGTCTTCGGCCTGGAGCAGGTGGTCTTCCTCCATCCGCAGTCTGGCGAGGTGGAGGCGGATATCGACCTCGAGGGCAGGGTCTGCCGTGCCCGCCCGCAACCACGCCAGGGCTTCACGGAAGGTGCCGGCCGCCCGACGCAAGTTGCCGTGGTCGGAGAACAGGAGTGCTTCCGTGAGCAGCACGCGCGCCAGGTCTCTGGCCTGGCCGAGCGTCTCGAAGGTCTCGCGGGCCAGCGACAGTTCCGTCGTGGCTCGGGCGATGTCTCCCTTGCGGCGGAAGAACTCCCCGAGCGCATGGTGGATATGGGCGGTCCGTGATGCCTCGCCTTCCGCTTCGGCAAGGCCCAGGGCACGCTCGAACCAGGCCTGGGCACCACGCCAGTCGCCGGCCGCCGTGGCGACGGTGCCGAGTCCGGCACTCGCCGACGCGGCGGCGCTCGGATAGAACGCGGCTTCGGCCAGGGCGAGCGCCCGCTGGTGGACGCGCCCCGACTGGCGGTACAGCCCGACGCGGGCGCTCAGGTCGCCAAGGGTCAGCAGGGCGTTGATCTCGGGACGGTGATCCTGGAGCGGCTCGGCGATCTGGAGGGCTGCCCGATACCAGGCCTGGGCCTGGTCGATCCGGCCGACGCCTTCCTCACGGCGGCCGGCATCGAGGATGCGTTCCACCGCCGCCGATGGTTCGCCGCTATCGATGAGATCGACGGCGTCCGCGAACGCGTTGTACAGATCGCTGAGGTGCGTGGTCAGCGCGCGGAAGCTGACAGCGAATTGACGCCGCAGCTCCGTGGAGTCCACGTCATGCTTGCCGATGGTGAGGTATGGGCCGCCGCTCCCCCACGCGTCTTGCGGCGCGCTGTGTGCGCTGGCCAGCAGCAGCGAGCGCAGGGGGAAGACCGCCTCCAGCGAGGGGAGGATGCGCAGGGCGTGCCCAACTTTCACAAGCCGTACTCCCGCATCTTGCGAGCGAGTGTGTTTCGGTGGATACCCAGGATCGAGGCCGTCGTTCCGATGACGCCACCCGTGTCCGCCAATACGCGAGAAATGTGCCGCGCTTCGACTTCGGCGATCGTTCCCAGCGAGGTGCCCTCGCCCTCGCCTTCGCCCATGGCCTGGAGCGGGCGCGGGCTGTTGCGCAGTTCGTCGGGAAGGTGCTCCGCCCGCAGCACCCCGTCGGACGCGATGACCACGGCGCGCTCGATCACGTTGCGGAGCTCCCGCACATTGCCCACCCAGGTGTGGCGTCGCAGCAACTCCAGCGCGGTCTCCGAGATCGCCAGCGAACCCTTGCCGTATCGCGCCGCGAATTCCTGGATGTAGTACGAGGCGAGCAGCTCGAGGTCGTGTCCGCGTTCGATGAGTCGCGGCAGGTTCACCACGACCACCGACAGCCGGTAGTACAGGTCCTCACGGAACTTGCCCTCCGCGATCGCGTCGCGCAGATCGCGGTTGGTGGCGGCGATGAGCCGCACGTCCACGGGGATCGATTCGCCGCCGCCCACGCGCTCGATCTCGCGCTCCTGCACAGCGCGCAGAATCTTCGCCTGCAGGGCGAGGCTCATGTCGGCGATCTCGTCGAGGAACAGGGTGCCGCCCACGGCCATCTCGAACCGGCCGGCGCGTCGTGCCACGGCGCCGGTGAACGAGCCCTTCTCGTGGCCGAACAGCTCACTCTCCAGGAGGTTCTCCGGGATCGCGGCGCAGTTCACGGTGACGAACGGGCCGGAGGCGCGCGCACCCGCCGCGTGAATGGCCCGGGCGACGACCTCCTTGCCCGTGCCCGACTCGCCCAGGACGAGCACCGTGGCGGTGCTCGGCGCCACGCGCGCGATCATTCGATAGACGTCGAGCATCGCAGGACTCTGCCCGACGAGGACGGTGTCGCCCACCGCGTGCACGTCCACCGCGGGTAGCGTGATGCCCCGATCGGCGACCGACGCCCGCAGCCGCGGGAGCAGCAGGTCGACATCATCGCGCCGCACGGGCAGCGGCAGGACATCGACGACCCCGAGCCGTTCGGCCTGGAGAATGAGGCGCATCGAGGGACTCCGTGAGAAGGCCACGAGCCGTGGCGCGCCTTCTACGCCGCGCACGGCTTCCGCCCACCACTGGAGTTCGTCGGGCATCCGATCATTGATCACCACCGCCACCACATCCCAGCGTTCGGCGGACAGTCGACGTGTGGCGCGCGGGAGGTCGGGCGCGGTCTCTACCGCGTCGCCGAACTCCATTCCCCAGGTCTGCAGCGACTCGAAGGCCTCCTGATCTTCATCCGAGGCCACGGCGAGAATGCGCAGCGAGACGCGAGGCGTGCTCCTGTCGGTCGGGGCGGGAGCAGCGGCGCTCCCATCCGGGCGGTCCGTCATCGCGTGATCCCCCCGGCTTCGGCGGGACGCCACGCACGAACTCTCGACGCATCAATCATGCCCGTTCCCTCGGCTTCTGGTTTCGTCTCGGTAGGTTCTCGGACCGGGTGGCGCGGTCCCGCCACACGCGGGCGGCTCCTCGCGGAGCCGCGGGTGCGGACCACACCCGTGCCGGGGCGACCCGATCGCGTGCGATCGGGCACCCCAACGGCGTACTGTCGACCCGGTGGCCGAGCAGCTAGCCGAGCACTCCCCGCCACTTCTTCATGGTGACGGTGGTGCCCGTTCCCGGGACGGAGTCGATCTTGAATTCGTCCATGAGGCGGCTCGCGCCGGGCAGCCCGAGCCCCAGGGCTCCGGTCGTGGAGTAGCCGTCCTGCATGGCCAGCTCCACGTCGGCGATGCCCGGTCCTTCGTCGCGAGCGATCACCGTGAGCGCGCTCTGACCGCCGTTCTCGACCACGTGGAATTCCATCTCACCGCGGTCGGCGTACCGGATGATGTTGCGCCCGATCTCGGCAATGGCGGCGGCAATCACGGTCTGATCCCCCGCCGGGAAGGCGAGGTGGCCGGCCAGTTCTCGGCCGCGCTGCCGGGCGCCCATGACGTCGGCGTCGCACGCGATGGGCACAGTGAGGCAATCACGCATGGCGGCTGCCCCCCTGTCCGAGGTCATGCGCGACTCCGGCGGGTCGCCGGATCGCGACGCGAGGCTGGCGGTGGTCGGTGGACGCCTGTGACCAGGCGGACCGTTGGGTGGCGGGCACCCCGGGTCGCACCGACGAGCGGAGACACTGCTCCTGAGAGAGAAGTTCGGTTTGCACAGGAGCCTCACGCGAGCCGGAGGGTGGTCGTCGCTTCGGCTGTGTGCTCCTGCTCTCGCATCGCAACCGGCAAGGGCGCGATCGCGCCTCGTCCCCGGTAGTCGCGCCAGCGGGCGCGAGGTCTCTGCTGATGCGCCATCCCGTCGGACTGCGGAGGGATGGAGGCCTGTCGCCGTGATGGCGCAGGCGCGGATGCGTAGGTTGAGGCTGAGTTCGTCATGGAGCTGCTCCGTCGCAATGGGCGGTAGTTCGGCTTTTGGTGTGGCTACCGTGCAACATGCGATGCCGGTGCTACACTTTTTGCCGTCCTCCGCCCCTCCATTGTGGGGTTCCTTCAACGTCGTGGCCAACGATAGGGCTTATCATAGCCTCTGGCAAGGGGCGGACACACAGTTTTTGTGTATCAAAGACCCCGCCGGTGCTACAATATCGAGCACCGACGGGGTCACGGGTACAGGCAATTCCTGAAATCTGTTGAGGTTACGCCCTACATGCCCATGTCGCCGTTGCACAGGAGCGACACAATGCGCCCACCGGTGTGGCCGTCCCAGCGTTCGATAACTGGTGAAGCGGGGCGCCGGGTCCGGAGGGCCTCGTGCGTGGCGTTGACGACGGTCTGGCGGTCCGCCGCCACCAGGCGGTTGGTGCCTTCCGTGCAGGTGATGGGCCGTTCCGTGGTCGTCCGGACGGTGAGGCAGGGGACACCCAGGAACGTGGTCTCCTCCTGGAGGCCACCCGAGTCGGTGATCACCGCCTGGGCGCCGGCGACCAGCCTTGCCATGGCCGGGTAGCTCAGCGGCTCCACGAGCTGCAGGCGACCGGCATTGGCAAGTGGGTGTCGTGCGGCGAGGGCCTGCAGTCGCTCCCTCGTACGTGGATGCACCGGGAAGACCACGGGCATCTCGGTGCCCAGCTCGACGAGCGCCGACATCAGTTCGGCGATCGTGGCCGGATCGTCGACGTTCGCCGGGCGGTGGAGCGTCGCGACCAGGTAGGGTTCGCTCGGTGTGGGGTCGGGAACCGGCGCGTTCCCGTTCTGCGGCTTCGCCAGCGCGTGAACGAGCGTGTCGATCATGATATTGCCGACGAAGTGGATCTGTTCGTCGGTGTGCCCTTCGGCGCGCAGATTCTCCACCGCGTCCGGGGAGGGTGCCAGAAGCAGATCCGCGATGGCGTCGGTAACCATTCGGTTGATTTCTTCGGGCATTGTTCGGTCACGGCTCCGCAGACCCGGCTTCGACGTGGGCGATGCGGAGGTTCAGCTTGGCGGCCGTGAGCGCTGCGGCGGCCGTCGAATTCACGTCGCCGTAGACGATCACCACGTCGGGACGCTCATTCTGGAGCACGGGCTCGATGCGCTCCATGACGGCGGCGGTCTGGGCGGCGTGCGTTCCCGATCCGACGGCGAGGTGGTAGCGGGGTTCCGGGATCTCGAGGTCGCGGAAGAAATCGTCCGACATCGCCGCGTCGTAGTGCTGTCCCGTGTGCACGATGAAGTGTTCGACGTCGGCCCGTGGCGCGAAGGCGCGGGCGATCGGCGCCAGCTTCATGAAGTTGGGGCGGGCGCCGACGATGGAGGCGAATTTCATTTGTGGAATGCGCGGTATGCCAACAACAACGCAGTCACACCAGCGAGGACGCTGAGGGCGCGGGTCCAGCCCTGCCCGGGCTGCTGTTGCGCGATCACCAGCTGGTCACCTGAACGGACCCGCAGTTGGGCCAGGGACAGATTCCGGGCGATGGCCGTCTGCAGCGAATCGGGTCGTACGATCGTGCTGTCCACGCGCATGAGTTTTGCCTTCGCGAAATCCGCCGTCTGCGTGGGGCCGCCGGCCGCCATGAGCACGTCGGTCAACGACGACGTTGCCGGGAGATCGTAGAATCCCGGGCGGACCACCTGGCCGATCACGCCGATTCGAATGGTGGACGTGGCTCTCACGTGGGGGTTCCGCACGTACCGACCGATGGCCGTCGTGAGATACGTCTCGAGGTCTGCCCGCCGGACGCCGGCGAGGGACACGGTGCCGATGTCGGGCAGATCCAGCGAGGGCCCGGGAAGCACCGTGAACGTACCGCTGAGCTTGTCCTGCCCATCGACGGTGAGCACGATCCGGTCCCCGGCCCGGAAGTCGCCGGTATCGACCGCGCCCGGCGCCGCTGCAGCATTCTGAGCGGTAAGTCTCGGGGCCGAGAGCAGGAGAAGGCCAGCCAGGAAGAGTACGATTCGACGCATTGGTCAGTCTGCTCCCGTGGGAATCTTTCCGACACCGGGTCCGAGCCGTTCGGTCGCCGTCTCGTAGCCTGGCAGGTAGTGAGAGTAGTACACGTACGGTGCCGTGTCCGGTACGGCGTTGAGTACCGCACCGAGCAACCGGATCGGCATGCGATCGATCACCTCGAGCTTGGTCTGCAACACCTGGCGCAGGCTCACGCCGGGCCGGATAACCAGCATCGAGATTTCCGGTCACGGCGCCGAGGAGGAATGGGTCGATCCCGGCACTGAGGGGCGCGCTGTCGCAGATGATCACGTCGAAGCGCGTCCGCAGGTCGGCGATCATCCGCTGCAGGGCAGGCGAACCGAGAAGTTCGGGCGCCTCATCCACCCGCGTTCCCGACGGAACCAGGAAGCAGTTCGGGAATTGCGTGGCGTGGATGATGTCGTCCAGTGGCACGTCGCCGTTCAGGTGGTCGATGAGGCCGGGGCGCCGGTCGATGTGCAACCGGCGGTGGAGCACACCGCGGCGCACGTCGCCATCGATGATCATGGTGCGTTGCCCCATCTCGGCGAATACGCGCGCCAGGTGCAGCGCAATGAACGACTTGCCGTCCGACCCACCGGGGCTCGTAATCGTGAACGTGACCGGCCCCGCGGCTCCGTATGCGTATCCCAGGTTCATGCGAACGCCGCGGATCGAGTCCCGGAACGCGGGATCGGTCAATGGCCCGTCGGCAGTCACGCGCGTGTGCGGCAGGGAGCCCAGGATCGTCACGCCCATCTCGCGTGAAACCTGCTCCGGATACCGGAATTTGGGATCGAGGCGATCGCGGAGGATGGCGCCAACCGAGGCGAGTCCGAACCCTGCCGCCAGCGCCACCAGCAGCACGCGTGCGCGCGTGTTCTTGCTCGGATAGGGCGGGGGGACCGCGCTGTCGAGCACTCGCACATCGGCAACCGTCGTCGTGCGAGCGATGAGCGCTTCGTCGTACTTCTGCTGGAGCGTGTTGTACAGGTTGGTCGTCATGGCCACGTTGCGCAGCAGACGCGCTTCTTCAGTGGCTCGTTGCGGAACCGCCCGGAGGCTGTCGGCCGTACCGGCCACCTCCTCGCTCAACGTGTGCGTGTTGTGCGACAGCTCGCTGAGCAGCCCGAGCGCGAGTTGCGGAATCGTCCCGCGCCGGAGCTGGGAGATCTCCTGCTCCAGTTGGACCACCGGCGGGTAGGCGTCGGTGTATCGATTCAGCAGCGTCCGGAGTTGGGCCTGCTTGTCATCAAGCTCCTTGAACGCGGCCACCAGGCTGGGGGACCTGGTGATGACCGGCTGTTCCTCGAATCCGGAGAGCGCGCCCGAGCTGTCGGTGGCGAATGAGATCAGGCGCTCGACCGTTGCGAGGTCGGCGCGCGTGGCGGCGAGTTGATTCTGCGCCGTGTTGAACCGCGTGAACGTCGGATCGGCCGACGACATGTCAGAGGCCGCCGGCCCGTTCGCTGACGACGACCCGGTGGGGCGATCGTGCGGGAGGGTGATGGTACGCACGCGAAAAGCCTGGAGTGCCTGTTCCGCACTCTCCAGCGACCGCGAGGCGACACTCAGTTGCTGGGAGAGCACACCGGTGAGTTGGGTTACCCGATCGTGCTGAAGCGAACTGGCGAGCTGCACGTATCGGCTGGCAATGGCATTGAGGACGGCCGCGGTCTGCGTCGGGTTTGCGCCGGTCAACGCCACCGTCATCAAGCTCGCCTGCTGGTTGATGTTGAATTGCAGCGCGTCGGCGAGTTTTTCCGATACGGCGTGCGGGATTTGCAGCGAAAATGCGTACGGTCCTCCCGTCACCATGTCCGCCGGCGGCGACCAGGCCAGACCGATGGCTCTACCAATCGAGTCGCCCGGCGTCACGGTTTCGATCACCCGGTCCTTGGCGTCGCGCAGTACATAGTGCCGCGCGCCGCTGTCGCTCTCCAGAACGTATCGTCCCGGACGCACATGGTCGGTTGCCATGATTCCCGAGAACAACTTCGGGTCGGGTCTCCCGTTCATCGGGGCGTACGAACAGGTGCAACTGAGCGACCACCGTGTCGAGAACGGCGTTCGACGTCAGCAACTCCGCCCATCCCTGCGCGTCGAACAGATCGCTCGGCGCTAGCGGGCTGCGGTCGGTGCGCCGGTTGCCCTCATCGATCCAGATCGTGGCGTGTGCCTCGTACAACGGCGCGATCATGCGTGACGCGTACCACCCCGCGACTCCGGCCAGTCCGGTGGCGACGATGATCATCCATATGTGGCGGCGCAATGCCGCAATGGCCCGCCGCCAGTCCGGCCCCTCATCGAGGCCTCCGATCGGCGTGTCGATACGGCCGCGCGACGGCTCGGCAGGTACCGGAGGGCGCCCTTGGCCGCCGGTGGATGTCAGGTCGAACATGACTGCTCCTCGAACTGGGTGCGCATGCAGCTTTCCGGCTGCCGTAATGCAAGTCCGATACCGTCGTTGCTGCGAGCGCGCAGCACGCCCCATGCCCCGTTCAGCGCCCTGCTCCGGCCGCGAATCGGTGCAGGGGGTTGCCGCGCCGGCGCCACACCATGGTGCATCCCTTCGACGAGGGGCGCCAGTGGGTCGAACGGGTCTTGTGGCCCGATCCCTGCAGTAGCTGGGGCGCATTCGGTGTTTGTGTCTACTTGACCCGCGAGATTGGGTATGTCCGGATCCTCCAACTTCATGGCGCGCCCTGCGAGCGCCTCCGACGCGCGGCACGCGACGCCCACCCAGGCGCTCGCCCTGGAGCGCGAGGAGGCGGACGTCGAAGCCCGGTCGACCATTCAGGTGTTGGTGGCGGAGCCCGACCCGGGGCTGCGCGAGACCTGTGTGAAGGTGCTCCGCCGCGACGGCTATCAGGTGACGGCCTGCGCCGAGCGTGACGAGGCACAGGCCCTGCTGGCACGACAGGCATTCGACATCGTGGTGACGGCGGCCGACTTTCCGGGCGCAACCGGAATGGAAGTCCTGGATGCCGCGCACGGCTGGCATCCGGCCACGCTGGTGGTGGTCATGGCCGAAAACCCCAGTGTGGAGGCGAGCATCCAGGCGCTGAGGGCGGGGGCGTGGGAATATCTCCCGAAGCCGTTCTCCACGGCCCATCTCCAGGTGCTCATGGGGCGCGCCGCCCCCGTGGTGCTGGCCGGTCGCGAGCGGCGTATGACGCCGCCCAGAGGCATGCCGGGAGTGATGGCGCTGGGGGCCTCGCGCGCCAGCGGCCTGCAGATCGTCGGCACGGCGCCGGCGTTCCGTCGGGCCATCGAGTTGGCCGCCCGAGTGGCCGCGTCCGACGCCGCCGTGCTGATCCGTGGTGAGAGCGGCACCGGAAAGGAATTGGTGGCCCGGTTCATCCATGCCAACAGCCATCGCGCCACCGGTCCGTTCGTGACCGTGAACTGTTCGGTCACGCCCGAGAGCGCGCTGGAATCGGAGCTGTTCGGCCGTCCCAACGGCGGACTACCGAATAATGGACGCCCCGGGCAGGGCATGCTGGAGGCGGCAAACGGGGGCACGCTGTTCCTCGATGAACTCCTGGCGATGCCAAAGTCCGTTCAGAATCAACTCCTGCGCGTGCTGCAGGATGGGGCCGTGCAGCGGGCGGGAGGGGAGCTGCCCGACGCCGCGACCAATGTCCGCTTCATCTCGGCCACCAATGGGGATCCGGAGGTGGCACGGGAAGAGGGCCGTTTGCGCGAAGACCTGTACTATCGGTTGCACGTGGTTCCCATCGATCTTCCGCCCCTGCGCGAGCGCACGGAGGACATTCCGCTGCTGGCGGACTTCTTCCTCGCCAAGTTCTGGAGGCGGCGGGGCGGCCACTCCGAGGAACGACCCGAGCTGACCAGTTCAGCCATCGACGCGCTCGCGGCACATTCGTGGCGCGGGAACGTCCGCGAATTGCAGAACGTCATGGAACACGTGGCGGTCCTCGCGTCGCCCGGAAAGGCGATCTCGGCGGGCGATCTGGCACTGCGGGATGGTGCGGATGCTCCCCTTGGGAACGGTTCGCAGTACGTCATCGCAACCGAACTGGACGAGAGCTACCACGCGGCCCGCGAACGGGTCATTGCCCAGTTCGAAACGCAGTATCTCGACTGGCTGGTGAAGCGGGCGGGCGGGAATCTGTCCAAGGCGGCCCGAGTGGCCGGCGTGGATCGCACCACGCTGTACCGGGTCATGGAGCGGCACGGACTTCAGCGCCGGTACACCCGCTCCTCATCCTCGGAGAAGCCCGACTCCGATCGTCCGAGTGGGTGATCCCGGTTCGGATGTATATGCGGTGAATGTGTTGCCGCTCCGCGACGTCGCAACGCCGCAACGTATGCGCGAAGAGCAGGATCGCCGTTTGGTTATCAGTTCGCTACAAACTGCCACTCACGTGGCACGACGCTTGCGAGTTACATTCCCGACTCGAGTTTCCCCCGCGAGTGCACCAGCGCGCGATGCCGCGCGCAACGGAGAGAGAGAAACCGTATGACCAGTCCAATCACCCTCACGCTCCGCCGTCCCAAAGCCCAATCACGCGACGCCGCGTTGCACGCCTCGGTCCAGGAACGCGACCGCCGTGCGCTGAACGTCCTCGTGGCTGCCCTGGGCCTGCTTCTCACCCTCCCGCTGATGATCGCCATCGCCGTCGCCGTGCGGTTGACGTCGCGGGGCCCGATCCTGTACACGCAGACGCGCGTTGGCGTCGACCGGCGTGGTGCAGGAGACGAAACCCACGGCCGCGCGCGTCGGAGGGATCTCGGCGGGCGTCCGTTCAAGATCTTCAAGTTCCGCACGATGTACGTGGCCAAGGAGTCACGGCAGGCGTGGGCGACGCCGGGCGATCAGCGGATCACGCCCGTGGGGCGGGTGTTGCGGAAGTTCCGTCTCGACGAGCTGCCCCAGTTGTACAACGTGCTTCGCGGCGACATGAACGTCGTCGGTCCACGGCCCGAGCAGCCCGAGATCTTCGCCGACCTCCGCACGCAGGTGGATCGCTACACGTGGCGGCAGCAGGTGCTGCCGGGCATCACCGGGTTGGCGCAGGTGAGCCAGGGATACGATCAGAACCTGGAGGATGTGCGTCGCAAGGTGGCCTACGACCTCGAGTACGTGGAGCGGCGCTCGCCCACGGAAGACATGCGCATCATGTTGCGCACGGTGCCGGTGATGCTGGGGCGGCGCGGGGCGCTGTAGCCGGGCCCCGCAGGGATCCAGGCTCGCGCTGGGGCGCCGCACCGGATACCCGGTGCGGCGCCCTTCATGCATGCGGACCGACGTCCTGCTAGTTCGTCGCCGAGGTCGAGTGGCGGCGCGTGGGCTCCCACGTGGCTGCCCGGCGGCCGCTCAACCAGTGGATCCAGGCGTGCAGCCCCGCGGCCAGCCCGGCGGTTCCGAAGGCCGCCATGGAGATGGCCCGCGGGATTCGATGTCCCCGGGACTCCCACCACCAGGCGAACGCGGTCGCCGCGGCCCCGGCCGCGGCGAGGGTCAGCACCGCGCGGGCTGTCATCGAC
Source organism: uncultured Gemmatimonadaceae bacterium (assembly GCA_963814345.1). Classification (GTDB taxonomy): domain Bacteria; phylum Gemmatimonadota; class Gemmatimonadetes; order Gemmatimonadales; family Gemmatimonadaceae; genus JAGWRI01. Next base: position 133,465 of record CAWFCT010000009.1, read on the forward strand.
TCACGCGCCTCGATCATCGCCACGACGACGACCGCGGCGACCGTCCACGGGAGCAGCCAGCGGCACAGTTTGTGGCTGGCCAGCATCCATGCAAAGGTGCCGTAGCGCCCCACATTCAGCAGTTGGCGGGCGTTCCAGAGCGTGGCCAGGCCGCGCGCCATGGTGCGCACCTTGCGGCGGTATTCGCGCCGTAGGGACGTGCTCTGCGGGACGTAGCAGATGGCGTCGGGCACGGACACCGCGCGCAGGCCGTGGCGCCGGGCCACGAGGGCAGCGTCGAAGTCCCGGCTCAGGTAGTCAGGAAGCGGGATCTGGTGGAGCTCCGAACGAATTCCGAACAGGCACCCCGATGCGCCGACGATGCCGTCCACCCGTGTCTCGAGATCGCGCACCCACATCTCATAGCCGACGTAGGCGGATTCTCCGGGACTCGTGGGTGTCTCCGCCCGGCTCATGCTCACGTCCCGCCCCGACGCCACGCCGATGGAGGGGTCCGCAAACGCTTCCACGAGCGGCCGAAGCGCTTCGGGGTGCACGCGTACAGATGCGTCGGTGTTGACCACGATCGTACCACGCACCGCCAGGCGGGCGGCGTTCTCGGCGGCCGTCTTTCCGCCACGCTGCGGCATCCGCATCAGTTCCACGCCGCGGTCCGCGTATCGCTCGACGACCTCGTCCGTGCCGTCCGTGGATGCGTCGGAGATGACCAGGATGTGGCGGAGATCTGCGGGGTAATTCGTGTTGAGCAGGCGTTCGATCGTCTCGGCGATCGTGGCTACTTCGTTGTATGCGGGTACCGTGATCGTGACGAGCGGCAGCTCCGACGCCACGGTCGGACGCGACCGGCGGGGGCGTCGAGCAGCGGCAGCCATCAGTAGCACGGGATATCCGGCGTACGAGTAGCCCCAGACTCCCAGGGCGACGAGCAGGACGATCGTCATCTGAAGATCAGAGCCGAGGGGGGCGCCCGTCAGCGGTCCGCCGTCGGAATTGGCGCCGCCGCCGCGATCGGCACCTTTCGCGCCGCATTGGTCAGCGGTTCCGTGGTCCGGGTCGAAAGTGTCTGATGAACCAATGAACGTTGGAGCCCGGCCGCCATGCCGATCACGAGGTAAATGTAGGCATGGTACGCCTCGGACAGGAAGAACCCGCTGACCATGAATCCAACGATGCTGGCCGCGAGTGCATCTCCCATCGCCGCGGCTCGTTTGTCACCGATCGAGAGCCCCAACCTCACTGCCTGCCGTGCCGCTGCCAGTCCGGCGATGAGCAGGGCCAGGAACACCGCCAATCCCGGAAATCCCATTTCTGCGCCGATTTGCAGGAACGAGTTGTGGGCGGCGGACCACTTGAGACCCATGCCATAAGCTTGACGCTCGGCCCGAGGTGAAATCGTTCCTTCCGCCGCAGGGAAGGCACCGGCACCCAAGCCGGTGATCGGATGGTCCAGCATGTACCCGATCCCCCGTTTCCATACGCTCATACGGCCTCTCTCGTCGTTCCCCGCCCAGTTGTAGTCTTTGGTGGGGTGCACGAGGGTGTTCATCATGTTCCAGTACTGGGTCGTTCCCGCGCCGGCCAGCACGACCGCCACGAACGCACCCAGAGCCACGCGCCGGCGGACGGGCGCCGATCGTTTGAAGAAGATGCCGTACCCGACGACAGCGATCAGGCCGAGGAATGCGCCGCGCGATCCGGTCTTGATGATCGTGAGCAAGACAATTCCTGCTGTTGGAAGTGCCGCGAGGCGTATCAGCAACGAACTGCCCTGTGTGGCATACCATTCCACCATCGGCAGCGTGCAGATCAGCACCAGTCCGAGCCCGTTGGCGTCATAGTAGACGAGGTTTCCCAGTCGCCCGCTCGCGCCGACCGTGAATCGCGTGAGCACGAACAATGAGAAGCCCAGGGCGCCGGCAACCTGAAACCCGGCCATTTGGTAGGAGTTGACCGGCCGCTTCGTGGTCGCCGCAATGCCGACCATGATTATCACGTTTGCCGTAAGCTCCTTGAGGGCGACATCGAAACTCGTGCCGGGGCGAAGACTGAGCGGTACTCCCAGGACAGCCAGCAGCACAAGCGCGGCCGCGAAGACGGCGGGCGGGCGGGAGGCGACCGCCACCATGGCGTCAGGTAACCCCGGGTCCAGCAGGAGGATGAGGAGGAAGAGTCCGGTCAGGAGCATCAGCGGCTTGAGCACGCCGACGATCGGCACCAGATCCTGGAATCGCCAGACATAGGTGAGGATTCCCAGGCCAAGCACGAGCCGCGTTAAGCCGGCTGAACCAATCCGTGTATTCACGGCCATTCCGTGGGGTCGTGGTGGCTCGCCATCAATCGATGCCCGGACGGGAACTTCTCGCACGTGCTTCAACCGGCGCGCCCACCGAACGATTCTGCAGCATCCGATTAAACCTACTCTTGTTCGGGCACAAGGGTAGCCGGCTTCGAACGACCAGGCGTCCGGTTTGGCGGGCTCGGCTGAGGCACCAATTCCTCATACAGATGCGCGTACGACCGTGCCATGCGTTCGGCTGAAAAGTCTCGTTCGAATCGGCGACGAGCGTTCCGAGCAAGCTTCGCGCGGAGTTCCTCGTCAACGAGCATGCGCCGGATCCCCTCGGTGAGGCTTCTCAAGTCGTTGGGCCGCACGAGGAGCGCCTCGTTTTCTGGCTCCACCATCACGGGAATCCCGCCGACGTGCGAGGCGACGATCGGCGTTCCAAGCGCCATCGCTTCGAGGATGGAGATCGGCATGCCTTCAGTCTGCGAAGCCAGCACGAAGACATCGGCGCTGGTAAGAAGCGGCCGCACGTCGGCAACGAATCCTGAGAAGCGCACCGCTTCCTCGAGATTCAAGTCCTTCCTCTGCTGCTTGAGCTGTTCGAGAAGGGGCCCATCACCGGCCACGACTAGTCCGATGTCCGGGAATTCCAACCGCAACTCCGCGATGGCAGCAATCACGAGGTGAAGGTTCTTCTCTGGTGCCAAGCGACTCACTGAAAGGATGCAGGGGCGGAATTCCTCAACGGCACCTGGCTTGGATTCCGTCGGACCGCCGAGCGATGGACTCGCGATGCCGTTCGGGATCACTCGGATCCGTTCACGCGAAACCCCTCTCGTCACCAATTCGGCGGCTATTTGCTCTGAAACTGCGGCGGCCGCGCGCACGTGCATCAAGACGTGAGTCTCGACGGCATGGTATCGCGAAAGCCTTCGAGATCGTTCGCCGGCCTTGGCCGCGACGCTGTGATACGTGGCGACGACTGGGATGCGGTGAGCGAACGCCGCGGCTCCCGCGAGGATCGATGCCTTGTAGCCGTGCACGTGTACGAGTCGTGGCCGAATCCTGCCGACCGCCCGGTACAACTCCAACCAAGCGCTTGGGCTGACCCGACGCCCGGCGCTGACGAAGGTCGTCGGCACTCCGAGTGCAGCGGCCGCTTGCCCAACCTCGGTCTCGGGCCCGTCGAGGCAGAGCAGCGCGGTGGCGTACCCCTGCCGCGAGAGCTCTGGAAGCAGGTTGAGGAGCATCCGTTCGATGCCGTACAGGCCCCCGCTGCTGACAGCGTGGAGCACCACGTCGGATGATTCGCGCCGCAGCGTCCTCATCAAACGCCTCGCCCAAGCGCGTCGAACCAGTCGATCGTCTCTCGAAGTGCGGGCCCTGGATCGCTCCAACGGAAGACCTCGTTGAGCGTGCGGCGCCCGGGAAGGAGGAAGGTGCGGAATAGCTCGATTCGACTCGGTTCGTGGGCGCTCCCGTTTCCTGATTGGCGCAGACGCGCGACCAAATGATCGAAGTCTCCCCACCACCAACGCATACGTACCCCCGGTTTCGATTCCGGTAGCATAGGAGCAGGCTGGCCCATGGCGGCCTCGACGAGTAGCCGCGGGAAATCCACGCCGGAATCCACTGCCAACTGCAAGGAACCCCAGAATCTCCCATTCACCTCCATCAGGTAAGCGACTCCGGTCTTCGCGTCCCGCTTGAATTCGACCATCGCTGGGCCTTGCCAGTCGAGCGCGGCAAGGAGCGCTTGAGCCTGAGCCACCAGCGCCGGGTCAGGCACGACGCTCTCCGAACAGACGCTCACGCCGCCGGACGGTGGCTTTTCCCGGATGCGTTCGTGGGCGAACAGCGCGCGTATCTGGCCGTCGCAGCGGAGCGCGAAGATGCCGGTACCCGGGCCCTTGACGCGAGCCTGGAGGAGCAGGGGGAAGGCAGACGCAGGGAGGGAGCGCACGATCGCGTTCAATTCCGCTGGGGTGGCTGCCCACGACACCCCCAGCTTGACTTGCCCCGCGCCATCGCCGCTCACCGAACTGCCCGGCTTCACGACGACCGGCCAGGTCAGGTTCGGTAGTTCCTCTTCCAACGCCTCAGACGGACTAGCCACGACCACCTGCCGCGGCACCGGGATGCCGAGGGATTCCGCAAGGCGCAGGACGGTCGGCTTGTCAGCGGCACGACGCACGATCTCCAGCGCGCCGAATGGAATCGTCCCGTGGATCTCCTGGCGAGCCGGAAGCAGGGACCGAAGGCTGGCGTCGGTTATCGGGATGACCACATCCGGCTGCCACGTTCGCGCTGCACCTGCGACGGCCTCCGCGAAGCGCGCGGGCGCGGTGAGCGCGTCGGGTACCTGGATGCGCCGCGCCGCGTACCGGGATGCGCCGGCGAGGGATCGTGATGCCGCCGAGGTCACCAGGACGCGGTAGCCGGCCCGTCCCAACGATCGCACGACGGCAAGGGACGAACGCTGCTCGCCATCGGTCACGAGCACCGTCCCGTTCGAACGCTTCATGTCGTGTGGTCCCGCGTTGGCGGTGTGGTGATGCACGTGGTCAGCGTACCCGCACCCGGCGTCAAGAGGCCGCTGCGTCTGACCGGGACGAGCTTTCACCCGGGTGAGAGCGTTCGTGCCACCAGAACGGTCGGTCGTCAAGTGGCCCGCGCGCGATCAACGCCGAAAGGGTGCGAATGCAGGGGGACTGTGCCAATTGCTTCTTGCGGGCTCTCAAGTTGATGGTCGAAGTCGCTCCGCGCAGGGTGGAGGGAAGGGCGTCCTCCTGTCGTCCATTCAGCCGGCACGATGTCGTGATATGCAAGGACAATGATTCGTCAGCGACGGGGGCCAAGTGCGACGGGACTTGCGAGCGCGCGAAGCCTTGATTCGACGGTGACCTCGGCGGCGCGTCGAGACGAGGCGCCCCCCGGACCCGTCAGAGACGAGAGCAGGGCGAATACGATTGCTGAGAGCGCCACCGGCCGAGCTTCACCGGTGCATGGCACGGTCGATCCGCTCGTCCCCCCGACTTCGCCCCACGGAATATCGGTGGAGAAAGCAAGAAACATGCCGATTGGTTTGGTGGTGCGCAGTCGGCGAATGGCAACTCTTCCCGCGAGCGGGGAGCATGACACTGGTCGCCCCGCCGGATGCCGATGCGAGCGCACCGGGCGCCGGTACTCCTCATGTGGTACCGTCGGTCGTAAGTGCCTCTGGCACTTGTGGATTCTTTGCATGGCAACGGATTTGCATATCGTAACTGAACGCGGGGGAGTTCGGCCCCCGATGTTGCATCGATGTGGCTCGTCCCCCTCCCCATCTCCGCCGGCCCGGCCAGCCCTTCTCACCCAGTATGGACCGTTCATCCACGACTCATTCAGAGCACGCCTCGTTTCGGCGAACGGCGTGTTGCCTGCCGGTATGAGGGCGACCCGCGGTTGGGCGTTCTCGCGCCCCCGGAGCAGTGCTGATGCGACGAGATGCGGCATCGACGCCCAAGATTGCGGCACCGAACCATCGGTTCCCTCGATTTCTGGCCGGCCAGGGCAGACTGTGATGCGGATCACGAGGGCCGTAGCCTGGCGCGTCAAGGTTGCAGTGGCTTGGGTTCTCTTCCGAACGGGGCTGCATCGAAGACTTCTGCGTGGCCGGGCGCTCATTGCGCTGTTTCATCGCGTCGACGACCGGTACGGGGGTACGCCCATTACTCTCACCCGCGCTGAATTCTCGCGCTATGTCCGCTTCTTCGGGCGATTCTATACCGTCCTGCCGCTCGGCGAGCTGCTGGAGCGCCTCCGGGGAGGCGAAGACATCACCGGGTGCCTCGCCATCACTTTCGACGACGGCTATCTGGACAACTTCCGACACGCAGCGCCGATGCTCGCGGAGCATGGGCTTCCGGCGTGCTTCTTCGTGGGAACGGAATTCATCGGCTCTCAGCGCCAGCCGTGGTGGGACGAAGAACTCGCGATCCGGGCGGAATGGATGACCTGGGAGCAACTGCGGTCGCTGCACGCGCAGGGATTCGAGATCGGCGCGCATACGATGAACCACGTCGACCTCGGAAAGCCACTCGACGGGGACCGGGCGTTCGAGGAAATCATGGGCTCCCGGCAGCGTCTCGAGAAGGAACTCGGAACCAGAATCGACTACTTCAGCTACCCGTACGGACGGCGTGATCAGATGACGGATGAGAACCGCGAGGCGGTGCGGCGGGCCGGGCTTCTGTGTTGTCTGTCCGCCTATGGGGGAGACGTGAAAGTAGGTGACGATCCGCATTATCTGCAGCGCAGCCCGATTTCTTCCTGGCACCGATCGCCCTACGAATTCGGCTTCGATTCGTTGTTCGGGCGCCTATAACTTGAAAGGGGGTTCGCCGCTCCCACTAGGTGTTGCTCCAGCAGTTCGTTGATTTTCCCGGGCTGTTCAGCGCGAACAACTCTCGCGGATCGACCATTGGTCCCACTCTTGCGTGACGAGGGCTCGTATGGGTCGCCTCCTCGATGCTCGATCCTTCCGCGCCGCAATGGGCGCGTTTCCAACCGGCGTGGCCGTTCTCGCGGCGCGCGGGCCGGACGGGGCGCTCGTCGGCATGACCGTCAACTCGCTGACCTCGGTTTCGCTCGAACCCCTGCAGGTACTCGTGTGCCTGAATCAGAAGTGCGAGTCCCACGACATCGTGCTGTCCGCGCAGGCGTTCGCGCTGAGTCTGCTGCCGGCATCCGCGGAGTACTTGTCTACGCGATTCGCCAAGTGCACCATGGAGGAGCGGTTTGCAGAGGTCGAGTGGCGCGCCGAGCGTACGGGCAGCCCGGTGCTGGAGGACGCGATTGCGTGGCTGGACTGTTCGGTCGCGGCGGTCCACGCTGCCGGAGATCACACGATCGTCGTCGCGGAGGTGGTCGCGTGCGGATCGCGGACCGGGACTCCGCTGGTGTTTCATCGCGGGACCTATACGCGTGTGCTTGAATCCATCCCCGAGCCGGCCTGACGTGCATCAGGCTCGGAACAAGGCCGCCGGCGTTTAGGAGTTGAGCCGATCGGATCAGTTCGCACTCGCGGCGCGTAAAGGATACGTTGAAGACGCGGCGAGCATGCGGAGGCTGGGTTGCTTTGGTTGTCGGTTCTAGAGCGGTTGTTCACCGAGGCATAAGTGAGGAAGCTGGAGGTGCGACCCACCCAACCACCTTCAGGTAGAGGCCTCAGTGAACACCCATTACAATGCGCGGTTGACCGTGTGGGGGCGAGCCGAACTCGTCCATCGGATCATCGAGGACGGAGCGCCGGTTGCCCTCGTGGCCGCCGCGCCTCATGTTGGTCGAAGCGCCGTGTACAAGTGGTACCGACGGTTTGACACCGAGGGCTGGCCCGGGCTCATGGAGCGGTCGTCCTGGCCGCATCGCTCCCTCCGGCGGACGCGCCCCGGCGTGGTGCGGCGGATCTGTCGGCTCCGGCGCTAGCGACTGACGTGGCCGCGATCGCCGAGCAACTGGGGCTCCCCCCCTCGACGGGGGGCCGCGTGCTCCAACAGCAGGAGTTCGGGCGGCTCAAGGGGCTGGGCCCGACGGCGGGACCGCGCTACGAACGGGCGCACCCGGGCGAGTTCCTGGATGTCGATACGAACGGGCTCGATCGCTTTCAGGCCGTAGGCCACCGCATCCATGGCAATCGCTCAAAGATTGGCCGGCAGTTGGGACTGGGGAAGGAGTATCTCCACGTCGCGATCGACGATGCCACCCGCCTCGCGTACGCCGAGATTCACCCGAGCCAGGACGGCCCGACCTGTGCCGCGTTCCTCGAGCGGACGCTCACCTGGTTTGGGCACCTGGGTAATCCCGTGGCGCGCCTGATGAGCGACAATGCGAAGGCATACACGAGCGCCCCCTTCCCGCACATCCTCACATCCTCACATCCTCACATCCTCACCCACGCGGGCGTGCCCCACCTGCGCACCCCGCCCTATCATCCGCAGACCAACGGCAAGGCGGAGCGCTTCACCCAGACCGCGCTCCGCCGCTCGGCGTACAAGCGCCCCTACCGGAACTCCGACGTCCGCAACGCTGCGCTGGGTGACTTCCTAGATTGCTACAACGGCTAACGCCCCCACCGAGTGCTCGGCCGCGTTCCACGGCCCTTCCACTTCCTCATGCGGTGTGAACAACGTCCTTAGATCCGACATTTAGTCTCCGATGGCTCAAACTTGATGGGGTTCCTCCTCTTGTCCGCGACGCTCTAGGAGGATCTGACGGTAAGGGCCGGTCGTTGGGCCGGTGAACCCGCATGTTCGCGTGCGGGCACTCTGTCGATGCGCGAACCCGACGCAGCATTGAGTGTGGTCCCCCATCGGATATCCACCGACGGTCCGGCGCGCGGGCGTTGTCGGCAAATGCAGATGGGCGGTGTGTTGCGTTGGCGATTGCGCGAGGCGCCGATCCTGCAGGGATCGGCCCTGTCCCGAAGCAGGAGTCGGATGCCCCTGTCGCCGACCGACCCCACCAGCGGATCGCGTACGGTGTAACGTCCGGGGCACTTCTTTCTCCGCGAGGGACAGCTACGCACCTGCCAGGGAGTCACCAGCGCGGCCCCGGCGCAGCATCGTCAGGAAGGCCGTGATGCGGCCACGGTGAAATACGAGCACCATGCAGAGATATGAGACAGCTCCGAGCGCCACTTCAACGCTGAATGCGACCGCGGTCGACCAATGCCCCCGAATTACTGCCCGCACGCCGAGAACGACCCCTACCATGATGAGACTGCTGCTCAACGCAGGCCATAGGGCGCTTAGGTATTGGCTCGCCGGCAGCTCAATTCGTCGAAACACCCGCCAGAATAGCATTAGCGTCGGGAATGGATACACGAGCAGCCAAACGAGGGCGATCCCGGTGGTACCCGAGCGCGTCGCCATAAGATAGAACGCGACCGGCATGATCGCCGCCGAAACCACCGCGTTGTACATCGTGAATCGCGCATCTCCAATCGCATTCAGCACGTGTGGCAACAAGGGAGTTACCGACCGGAGGCATACAGCAAGAGCAAGCAACTGCAGCGGTACAATCGCGCCGGTCCATTTCGCTCCCAGGAACGTCAAGACGAACTCCGGTGCAACCAACGCCATTCCAAGACACGCGGGAAATGTGATCAGCGCAAGTCCCTCGGTGAGCCGCAGAAGATACCGCCTCAACTCGGCGCGCTCGTGCTGGACGGCTGTAAAGACGGGAAACGCCACACCTCCTATCAAGGCTGTGACCTTCTCCACCGGCAGGCTGGCGAATGTCCAGGCAAGGGTATACATCCCCAAGGCAGCCTGCCCTACAAGGCGCCCCGCGACGACGAAGTCGGCGTTTTGGTAGGCGTACCAGACGAACATCGATGCGATCATGTACCCGCTGTACGCCATAGCCTCCCGCAGGGCAGAAATCCGCGGTCGGGCCATCCGTTGTCGCTTGAGCCGCAATGTCAGCACCGTGGCCAGGATCGAGCCGAGAAGGAATCCGATGACAAGTGTCCAGTACCGAAATCCCAGGAATGCGAAGGCGACCATGGCCACGGCGAGGACGAGCGCTCGTGTGGCATCGATGCCCGCCAACTCGCGAAACCGGAGTTCCCGCTGCAACAACGCGGCGGGAACAATCCGGAACGAGCCGATGACAAAAGCAAGGCTCATGACAATTATTACGGCAGGCAGGCGGGGAGCATGGAAGAACGCCCCAAGGGGCCATGCGAGCACGCAGGAAATAGCGAATCCCACGGCCCCAAAAACGAAGGCGAATCCGTGAAGTTGGGCCACCTGGTCGTCTGTAAGGTCACGGAAGGCCAGCACCGAAGCACCGAGACCGAAGGCTGTCAGTACCTGGACCAGCCCAACGTAGGCCTCCGCCATGCCCAACAGCCCAAAGTCGTCCGGAGAGAGGAGGCGAGCGACGATCAGCGTGGATGTCCAGGAGAGCACCTGGCTCCCCCACTTGGCAGCGCTTGTCCACGCCAATCCATGAACCAGCGAGTGGTCCAAGGGCGCGTCACTTGTCCGGGTAGCCGTCGTGGGCCGTGGGGAAGGGTCGGGCGTTGGCTCGGTCATCGGCCCCCCAACGGGACGTGAGCGACGTGGGTGACGAATGAGATCAAAGGCTGCATGGTGGCTTGTACCAAGCGCCACGCTGTGAGTTCGACGGAAACTCCATCAAGCTACGCAGCATCGGCATGTAGAGTGGTGTGCCACCGTAGCCGCATTAGGAAGCGAATCGGCGCTTGAATTCGGCGCATGCTTGAAGGGGTGTTGGGATGGCAGAGGACAAGGCACAGTGGTGAATCGTCCCGGGAATTCCCGAGACGCGGCTAATTGATTGGGTCCAAGCCACGGTAGTACGCCGCTTCGAATTGGGCTGGCGCACGCGGCCGATCGGTTCGAACAAGCGGGTTGCGGTGCACCACAAGACCTCATCAACCGTCGCGAATATTTCGAGGCGTCGCCACGGGCTGTTGGGCGGATCTTCTCCGCTCGGAACAGTCCGATGCCTGACTCGGCGAGCGCGCGGCCCACGAAGTCCGCTGGTCGGTTGCCTCTTTCGTCGCTCTTGATGCTGGTCATCCACGCCCGGCCGCGCACCGCGCCCTCAAGGCCCACCACACCGTTCAGCGGCGCCACTGTGCACCGCGAATGCACGAGCCATGCGCGATGCATCGGCCGCCACGCCTTCTACGTTCCGCGCAACCGGAAATTCGCGTACCCCACTCGCTGGATCTCGGGCTGGAGCGCCGCGTGGCGCCGGCCCTTGGCCGAGCGCCGCGCCGGAACCGCTTGGGGCGCCCTCTGCTCACAACAAGTCGAAGGAGCGATCGGCCTTTCCCGCAGATGGGCTCGACTCCCTTCGCGTCGCCGTGGGCGTCGAGACAACCTATCATCACGTCGCGTGGTAGCCGAGCTCCGCGTGCGCGAATCGCGCCGACGCCTTGCACAGAATCTCAATCGTCTGATTCTCCCGCTCAAGCGTCTTCAACTGCTTGCGCTCAAATATTGCCAACCCCGGCCGCCGGGTCTCCTCCCCCTTCATCTGCCGCACCCAATGCCGGCGCATCTCTGCCAAACACCCCGACGCGGCGGAGATCGGCTCGATTTCTGCCCATCGCGATGCGTGCACAATCGGCGGCGCCTGGAACGGTCGCACTGGCCGGTCACGGAGTTCTGGCGATGACCGACTCAGATTTCGCATAGCTCCAAAATCCCCCGGGCGGCCCGGCTGGTTCAGGTTGGTTCGTCGATGAGCTTGAATGGGTGTTTGCACTGTGGACTCACACGTCAAGGGGAGTTCAATGCTGATGAGAGGCGGCGTCACAATGCGTAGCTTGCGCACGCCACGCCGTTCGTGCGGAAACGACATCATCGCGCCGTCACGCAAGTATCGCGCCGTCGCGGCTGTCGCGGCTGTCGCGGCTGTCGCGGGTTCCAGTAATCGATCTGAAGTCATTTCTGGCGTGGAACTTGCGTCGGTCTAGTTCTGAGCGAGGCTACCTCATTCACCTTCACGGTAAGGCGCTACTGGGGACCGCTGAGTCGTATCGGATTCCGTGGACAGTTAGTGCAGCGACTGTTGCCGCCTCCGCAAGCCGCTCGGCTAGCAAGCCCCTGCCGACGCGCTGGACAATCTGCTGAAACACCACGTGTCGCGACCACGAGTTGAACCTAGTCGGTCACGAGCGCCCCGGTCATGGTCGACTGCTTCGACCGGCCGATCATGCGGCGTGAGAAGAGTTCGAGCACCTCGGCTACGCAAGGCCGGTCTTCGGTCGTCCAGATGTAGGTGAAGTCGGCCACCCGCTCCTGATCGGGGCGGTCGCAGTGAACCGCCGATCGAGTGGATACGGCCCAATCGGGTGCTGGGCGCGCTCCCCGATATCGCTGCTAGGACCGCCGCGTCTGTACGCGCCGGGCGACTGGCCGGCGCCGGCGCCACGCGTAGAAGCCACTGCGTGAGATCCAGGGTGCCTCGCTGACGAACTCGATCGGCCAGCTTCCTCGGCGCATCGCCACGGGACTCAAATGGACGTCGACTCCTTGCAGACGTGGGCACCGCCTCTGCTTCGTGGATGTCCCGCTCCATCTTCGACCGGGTGACTTCCCGGCCCAGCTGCGTCAGCTCCACCTGGTCCGCCTTCTGCGGGCACTGGCCGGTGTACACCGCCTGCGGATCGCTCGTGAACTCCCGCATCCGCTGCGCCTGCACCGCCCGCCCCAAGCCCAAACTTGGTTCCGCCTGGGCCACCGTCACCCCCGCGCCCGCACCGGGTCTACACCGTGGACCCGGAACTCCCACATATACCGCCGTCGGATCCGCAGCTTACACCTCCACGCCCGACTGTACGTTAGGAGAGTGTCCGTCGAACCCAGGGCGCCTCAGTTCGCCATCTCCCGTCCCAACCTCGTAGGTCAACGGGAAGGAATACCAAATGTCAGGAAATAAGGGACTTCAGACGGCCGATGACATCGCCGGCGCGGGCGCACGTTCAATTGTGAAACTGCGCCGTGTCAATCGCTGCTAACCGCCGCTCAAGAGGTGCCGCCCGCGCATTCAGGCGCTGGTGCGGTAGCGACCGACTTCAAGCTCGACTTACTCCTGTTGTGAGTGCGCGCCGGCATGCTGCCGGAGGCGATGCGCAGCAGATCCCACCGTCGGCTCGCGTTCGTCGGATAACGGATGGAAATCCGAAGTAATAGCTCGATACATACCAAGGAATTGCCGGCGGCGTTGGAGCCAATCCTCGCACACCGGTGGACGACTGCCATTTGCCCGGATTCGGCCTCGCGCGCCGACGCCACGCGCGAGCGCCTCCGCCGTTCGCAGACCCACGCCATATTTCCGGCACTCGGCCGAGGTTTCATTTCGGCGGTTCTATAGAAGTTGTCATCCGTTATGGGCGACACGCCGCCGTTCGCCCAATCGTTGTCGAGCCAAAGTTGTTCCGCGCTTCCCCCGGCGGTCCGGGCAAGCTGGTTCAAATCCTGACAATCTCTTTTTGAGGTTCTGACCATTGTCAAACAGACGTCCCACCGACGAAGAGCGTCGGGAAGCTGAGCGACACGATCGACTCTACCTTGACCAGATGCCGGCCGATCTTACGATGTCCGCGGATGACTGGCAGCGTTTCGATAACATGACCAGACCGCTGAACGCGTACGCCGCGTCTGTGGTGTCGCTTGGCGATCTCCGCGACAAGTGCGTGCTTGACTTCGGGTGCGGCGATGGATGGCTTAGTGTTATCCTGGCCAAGCGCGGAGCGATCGTATGGGGATTCGACATTTCGAGCAGCGCGATTTCAATTGCGCGCCAACGAGCCAGCCAAAACGGAGTGTCGGAGCAGACCCATTTTGACGTCGCATCGGCTTACGGGACTCCGTACTCCGATCACCAGTTTGATCTGGCGATCGGCCAAGCCATACTTCATCACCTCGGCAACAGCGCGAGCTGTCATGCGAGCTCAAGCGGGTTCTGAAACCAAACACGATGGCTGTATTCAGCGAACCTCTCGCGGCCGCGCCGTGGCTCCAGCGTGTGCGAGCAATGGTCCCAGTGCCATCTGCCGCCCCCGACGATCCAACTCAAGAGCAAATGACGTATGACGACTTCAAGTTCTTCGAACAGGATTTCTACGTGAGCCTTCGTGAGTATCAACTCTTCTCTCGACTGGATAGAGTGATTTCGTCACGGTCGACATTAGTGTCACTTGCCCGTCTTGATCTCGCGCTCCTCCGAACGCTCCCGTTTCTGCGTCGATACGCTCGAACGGTGGTCGTTACTCTGCGGCCGCGGTCCGTCTAGCCTGAGCCGTCCCACCGGGCCCGGAACTGGAGGTCCCAGCGTATAGTGGACAGCGCCAATATCCGTCCGAACCATGTGGGAGGATGCCAATGTCCACCAAACGAAGCGCCGGCCGCGTTCGCGTGACGTACGCGTTCATCAAGGCGAACGAATCGGAGTTCAGTACCCAAACGATGTGCCGCGTGCTCGGGGTGGCCCCGGCCTGGGGCTCTTGGCCCGATCCACGGACCAGTATTGAAGTCAGGAATGCTGGACGGCCCTTGGCCCGATCCACGGACCAGTATTGAAGTCAGGAATGCTGGACGAATCGGTCTGCGTGGTTCGCTCCCGCGGCTCCGAAGTGAGCCGGTGGGAGATCCCGCAAGCTGCTGTGCGGACGCTCGTTGTTGTACTCGTCCCGCCAGGTATCCAGGATGTGCTGGGCGTCCTCGAGCGACAGAAAGTGGTGTTGCGATAGGCACTCCCGCCGAAGCGACCCATTGAACGCCTCGTTCACCGCGTTGTCGCCCGGCGTCCCGCGTCGGCTAAAGTCCAGGGGAATGTGCTGCCAGTAGGCCCAGGCGTCCATGGCGAGCGACGTGAACTCCGTCCCTTGGTCGCACTGGATCGTCGTGGGGCGGCCCTCTGCGGCGATCAGCGCCGTGAGCACCGCCGCCACATCGTCCCCGTGGAATCGCCGCCGGGCCACGACCGCTTTGCACTCTCGCGTGTATACGTCGACCACGGTCAGCACGCGGAACGTCCCCCCGTCGGCCGTCTGGTCATGCACGAAATCCATCGCCCACCGGACGTTGGGCTGCTCCGCCACCGCGCGCACCGGGCGCCCGCGCGCTCCCGGCTGCTTCCTCCGCTTCGGCCCCCGCGCTCGGCGCAACTGCAGCCCTTCCTCGCGATACAGGCGATGCGTCTTCTTGTGGTTCACCCGCCAGCCTTCGCGCCGCAACAGCACGTGCAAGCGACGGTGCCCGTAGCTCACGCGCACCGCCGCCAACTCTCGGAGCCGACGCCGCAGGGGCGTCGCGTCGGGCCGACGGCTCTTGTAGTTCACGACCGACCGAGCACTCCCGGTCGCCCGGCACGCGCGGCGTCTGGACACCTGATACGCCTCCTGCACCCAGGCCACCCACGCCCGGTGAACCGCCGGCCCTACCATTCTTTTCGCAGGGACTCCTGGAGAATCGTCTTGTCGAGGGTGAGGTCCGCCACGACCTGCTTGAGCTTGCGGTTCTCCTCGCGGAGCTGCCGGAGCTCGCGCACTCGCTCACCCCCATGCCGCCGAACTGCCGCTTCCAGCGATAGAACGTGGTCTCGGTGACCTCGAGCTTCCGGCAGATCTCCGTGACCGGGATGCCGCTCTCGGCTTGCCGCAGCGCGGCGACGATTTGGGCTTCGGTGAATCGACTCTTCCGCATCGATCTGGTTCCTCCGGGGTCGCTTCCGACCCGGCAAATCAGACCGCTTCGTCCCTCATTCCGCCAGTCCGCCTGGTCCAACTTTCAGGGAGGGGGCCCCCCCGGATCCGGCGAACGACGGCGTGTCGGATCGGCGGGGTCAATCGTGCATTCTTGTGGACGTTCGCGGAGCCCTCTGGCAGTTGCCGGTTGACGGTCTCGACAACCCCAGCTTGGCACCGCTACGGCTCAGTGAACAACCTCCCTGTCAATTCCACCTAGCGCCCTCCCACGGCGAGTCGGTCAACCCACATGTATTGCGTTGCCGGCACTGTGCCGCCAGCCCCCCCCAAATCGGGTTCCATAGTACCTCTCCCCAGGTATTTGACTGCGCGCTCGAGGCCCATCCAATGTTCATGTAGTCCGCAACCATCGTCGGCCCACTAATTATCTGTCCGCTGCTCCCATAGTTCGTGAGCCACATTCGGGCAACGCCGTCGGCTACACCGGGCGTGTTGGCGACTACCTCTATCTCCACCCGCTGCCAGGCACCCCGCGTCACCGTGGCGTCTCCAACGTTTGCGGTCAGGTTGATACTACTAGCGCCTATCCCAAGGTTTTGTAGTGCAAACTCCCACGTTAGCGTTCCCAGGCCGGTTCCCCTGGCCTCGACAACTAAGCAGGGATTCCCGTGGATATTGGCAACGAGGACCTTATTTGCCCCCGCAGACTGGCCGTAGAAATTGCTCGACAGTTGGACGGTCAACGCGGCGTATAGGTGCGTCCAATTATTGGAAGACGTCGACACCCAGACTTCTCCGGGCGAATATCCGGCGCCGTAGCCAGTGGGATACACGATCTCCCCGATAAACGGCGGCGAGGCTGGCCCTGCGCCTGGTGCGGCCATCCCACTCCCCGGGTGATAGGTCGTCGCGTCGCGAACCGTCACGGAGCCAGTAGGCCTGAATGCACCTTCGACGAGCGTAGAATCCGTGAATTCGTCGGTATACCGTGGCAGGACTGTGTATTTCGGCACGAGATTCGACCGTGGTCTTTGACTTGTCGGAGAAGTACCACAACTCGGGCCAAGTAGGAGCACAGTGAGGGGTCCCGCGGCCAGCCAGAAACGCATATCCTGTCGCCTCTGAGGAGAACTGTGGGCAACGCATTCTACTTGCGCGGCGGCGATCCCTGCAGCCGCGGGCCCGTGGTCTGCCCATCGGTGCTAAAGTTCTGCGCTGCAGCAACGTATCGTTCGCGGTGCCAAGTTATGGTCCTGTCTCGCCAGCGTCCAGTTTTGATCTGCTCCTGGACTGACCCCCACTGACTGGACAGACAGGGGGTCGGGATTTGACCTTCGAGGCCATCCTCGGAGGGTTGCATGTCACAGACGTACCGGCGGTACAGTACGGAGTTCAAACTGGGCCTGGTCGAAGCGTACCTGGCGGGCCGGGGGTCGATAAGGCGCCTGTCGACCGAGGCGGGCGTCTATCACTCGGTGCTGCATTACTGGCTCCGCAAATACGAGCGCGGTGAATTGTCCGTCGAACTGCAGCATGAGGAGGACCTTCGCGAATCTGAGCGAAAGGTCGCCGCGTTGGAGCGCAAGGTGGGCCAGCTGACGATGGAGCTGGACCTGCTGAAAGAGGGGCTCATCGCCGTTCCCGATCTGAGCAACGTGCGCTCGTCGATCATCTCCGGACCGGAGGCCTCTCCGTCCGCCGAGGCTGCGCGATGATTGGCTTGCCGCGGAGCACCTACTTTCGGCGGCCCCGCGTGGGGGCCGAAGACGCGGAGGGACCGGACGCGATCCTGCGCGCCGCGATCACCGCGGTGCGGACGGATTTTCCTGCCTATGGCTATCGTCGTGTGACCCATGAACTGCGGCGGCATGGCGTGGCGGTCAACCACAAGCGCGTCCAGCGCCTCATGCGGGACCTCGTGGGGCCGCCCCTGCCGCGGCGACGTCCATGGATGGCCATCGAACCCGATGCGATCGCGGGTGCGTGGTACCCGAATCTCGCGCCTGACTTCGCCCCGACCGGCCCGGACCAGCTCTGGGTCGCCGATTTGACGTACGTCTGGGTGGCCCGGGAGTTCGCTTACGTCGCCGTGATCTTGGACGCCTAGTCGCGTCGGGTCGTCGGGTGGGCTTTGGGGCCGGTCCTCGACGCCCGGTTGCCCCTCGCCGCGCTGGAGGCGGCGCTTGAGGCGCGACGCCCACCGGCCGGCTGCATTCACCACTCCGATCGTGGATCGCAATACGCATCGCGGCGCTACCGCGGACGGCTAGCCGCCGCCGGTCTTCGCGGCTCGATGTCCCGCCCGGGCAATCCGTATGACAACGCGATCGCGGAGAGCTTCATGAAGACGCTCAAGCACGAAGAGATCTACCTGCGCCCGTACCGCACGATGGCGGACGCCATCGAGCACTTACCCCACTTCCTGGAAGAGCATTACAATCGACAGCGACTGCATTCCGCCCTGGGGTACCGCACCTCAGCAGAGTTCGAAGCTGGCTCTTCTTCCCCTGCCGCGTAGGTCAAACCCGCAGACCTTTCTGGTCCACCTACAGGGGGTCACTCCACTCCAGATTCTGTGCAATTTCAGGCCGGTGGTAACAGCGAGGAGCACTCGACGAGGCGGCGGATACACTCCGCACGCCTCCACGCGGTCAAGCGCGCATTCCAATGCGCTGTTCACCGAGGCCTCCATCCGAACGTGGTTGGGTGGGTGGCCCCTCAGCTTTCGCAGTTAAGCCTCAGTGAATAAGCTCCAGATCAACTGTCGTAGAGTTCAGCGTCCTCGCTGCGGGCGCCCGTGCCTGCGGGCAGCGTAATTGGCCGGACGGTTGCCGCCGTGCCGGCTCGGGCGACGAGGCGGTCGACGAGCGCCCGCCCGGGCTTGCATGATCTTCAACTCGGAAGAGCTTCGACCCTCTCGCTTCCCAGCTGCAGGGGCCGCACACGTTGACCGATCCGTCCAGAAATCCTGACGTTGCGGTTAGTTCGTTGATGGCGCAGAGTCCTGCCACGGCGGCTTCATGCTTCAGGCCAGCGGCAAGGCTGGGAAAGGTCCGGCCGCACCGCCGATTCGGCCAACGTCCAGCGTCCGTTCTTGGCCCGAATCTTGCATCATTGTGAATTTGGAGAGCTTTCCTCACCCAACCTCTGAGTACGACGTGTACATACTGGGAATCTCGGCCTACTATCACGACAGCGCCGCCTGCATCCTGCGGGACGGTGAAGACGCTCGCCGCCGCGCAGGAGGAGCGCTTCACGCGCAAGAAAGGGGGACGTCGTCGTTCCCCAGCCCATGCCGTGGAGTCTGCCTGAAGGCGGCCGGAACCGAGGCGGCCGACCTCGATTTCGTTGGTTTTTACGACAAGCCGCTGCTCAAGTTCGAGCGGATGTTGGAGACGTATCTCGCTTATGCGCCGCGTGGGTTTCGCTCCTTCACAAGGCGATCCGCTGTGGATCGGGGGCGAAACTCCACGTGGACCGATAGTCAGACGATGCGCTTGGCTACACGAAGCCGATCCTGTACGCCGAGCACCACGAGTCGCACGCGGCCAGCGCGTTCCTGCCGTCGCCCTTCCACGAGAGCAGGCCATCCTCACGGTGGACGGCGTGGGCGAGTGGGCCACGGCCTCTCGGCGTCGGCCGCGGACAACGACATCGAGCTGTTCGAGGAATTGCGGTTTCCCGGACTCGCTGGGGCTGCTGTACTCGGCGTTCACGTACTACTACCGGATTCAAGGTCAACTCCGGCGAGTACAAGGTGATGGGACTCGCGCCATACGGTGAACCGAGCTACGTGCAGGCGATCCTCGAGATCTCATCGATCTCCGGGAGGACGGCTCGTTCCGCATCAACAGTCGTACTTCGACTACCTCGCCGGCTTGACGATGACCAACGGGGCATTTGACCGCCTGTTCGGTGGGCCCCCCGCGCGTCCCGAGTCGAAGCTCACGCAGCGGGAGATGGACCTCGCCGCGCTCGGTCCAGGAGGTGACCGAGGAGATCATGCTTCGGATGGCGCGCACGGTCCACCGCGAACGGGTGCGAAAAATCTGTGTCTGGCGGGCGGTGTGGCACTCAACTGCGTGGCGAACGGTCGGCTCCTGCGGGAGGGGCCGTTCGAGAAGATCTGGATCCAGCCGGCGGCCGGTGATGCCGGAGGCGCGCTCGGCGCGGCGCACCTGAGATACCATCGCCACCTGAGGGAGCCCCGTTCCGTTACCCGGGGAGGGACGCCATGCACGGCGCGTACCTCGGTCCGCCTATTCGGAGGATGAGACCGAGAACTTCCTTGAAATCTGAGGGCGCCGTCTACGAGCGCCTCGACGAGACGAACTCGACCGGCAGGGCGGCAGAGGCTCTGGGCGAGAGAAGGTGATCGGGTGGTTCGACGGCCGGATGGAGTTCGGTCCCCGGGCGCTCGGGGCGCGCAGCATCCTCGGGCGATCCGCGAAGTCCGCGGATGCAGGCGCAGATGAACCTGAAGATCAAGTTCCGAGAGGGGTTTCGGCCGTTCGCGCCAGCGTGCTGCGCGAGCGGGTAACCGAGTACTTCGACCTGGACTGCGATCGCCGTACATGTTGCTGGTCGCGCCCGTGAAGAGGGAGCGACGGATTCCCATGACCGACGCAGCCCGCCGGCTTTGGGGGATCGACATGCTCAACGTACCGCGCTCGGATATTCCCGCCGTGACGCATGTAGATTATTCGGCGCGCATGCAGACGGTCTCGAGGCAACCTCGCCTCACTATACGTGCTGATAAAGGAGTTCGAGCGGCAGACCGGCTGCCGGTGGTCGTCAACACATCATTCAACGTTCGCGGCGAGCCGATCGTCTGCACCCCCGAAGATGCCTATCGCTGTTTCATGGAACGCATATCGACTATCTCGTGCTCGGCCCATTTCTCCTCGAGAAAGGACGGCAACCCGAATGGAAAGAGGCGGCGGATTGGCGACAGGAATTTCAACTCGACTGAGCGCGGAGGAGGGGCGGAAGTTCGGCCTGACCGTTGGGATCGCGTTCGCAGGGCTCGGTGCGATCGGTTGGTGGCGGGGACGCCAGACTCTTGCCGTAGGTTTTGGGCGATGGGCGGACTACTGATCTTCGCCGGGGTCGCATTCCCCCGCCGCCTCGGTCCGGTCCAACGGGCGTGGATGGGATTCGCGCATGCGATATCCAAGGTCACGACCCCCATCTTCATGGGGCTCGTGTATTATGCCGTCTTAACGCCCACTGGAGTCCTGATGCGGATGTTTGGACGAAATTCGCTCGCTCCGCACAGAGCGCACACTTCGCATTGGGTTTCCCGCGGCGAAGATCGTCGGAGCGACTTGCAGCGTCAATTCTAGGACACGGTGATGGCAAACTCACTTCCGCGCGAACTCTGGGCCTACATGAAGGTCCGGAAGAAATTCTGGCTCGTGCCGATCGTGGTAGTCATGGTACTCGTAGGCGCCCTCTTGGTTCTTGCGCAAGGGTCCGCTCTCGCACCGTTCATCTACACGATCTTCTGACGATGGGGCACCGTCATTGGGCGTTCGATCCGCCCATTGAGGTGGGCCGCCCGGCGTGCGGACGCAGTGCTATTTTGTGAGTATGCCTCTATCACGAATGCCAGCCGCTATACACTGTGCCATTCGTGCGGCGCCAGCATCATTGAAGTGTATCGGGTCTCCGTCCGCGTACCAACGCGTACCGGTCAGCCCGCACTCGGCCGTAGGAAGGTATGTCGCGCCCTGATCCTCAGCCGCAGTCTTGATCTCCTCGTTGTACTGGCGATAACCTTCCAACACCGTACTCGGAGACGCAAAAGGCACGGCTCGCTGCCATTCTGCACGCTGGGTCCTGTCCGTAACATCGCTCGCAACACCACTCACCTGAACTACCGCGGGCAAGACGACCCGGATTCCGAGGCTCTTCGCCACCACGAGGAAGAATCGAAGCTCTCGTCCAAACGCCTGGGCGCCAGACGCCAAGACACTGCGTTGCGCCTGGCGGTTCGCCTCAAGGGTCGCTCCAAGCGTTGAGGCGCGCAGCTTGTGGAACGCAATTGCGCCGAGGCGGTCGCGTAGCTTGGCGTACAGTAGCGATGCTCCTCAAACCAGCGTTCCCACGGGGTCACACTCGGGACTTCGCCTGGTCGCTGCGTGAACTCCGAAGGGGTGCTCTGGTAGGTTCGCCGCAAGAAAGAGAAAAGGTCGTTGTGGGCTTGGTATAGGATGATCACGTCGGGATGAAAACGATACAACTGAGTTTCGAGACGGATCAGATTTTCCTGGACGACGTACCCACCCACCCCTGCGTTGATAACCTCGATCGGTCGCCCTCCCGTTCCTTCGGCGAACATCCCCCTGCAGCCGCGCTGGCCATGCAAGCGAATCGGCCGTCACTCGAATATCAAATGTCGTGGAAGCACCCACGACCATGATGCGGACTACGCCGGGGGCCCAGACGAGCGAGACTTCTGGTCCTCGAAAGCCCGCGCTGTCAATGTGCACCCATCCAAAGTAGTCGTACGCCCGCACCATCGAATAGCCCAGCGGGATTTGTCGATAGAACAACGTCGCGTAAGTTCCCGGCGGATCCGACCGATGGCGTTCACGCCACCTGAGCGCCAGTTCTCCGATGCCCCAAGCGACGCCCAACGTGACGAGGGCGGAGCAAACGACGAGGGCCGCCTTGCCGAGCCATCCAGGTCGCAATCAGTGTTCTCCTGAGGCAGCGGCGGCGGCCGGGGCAAACATCAAATCGAAGTTCGAGCTTCGAGCTACCCGCATCCAATCGGCGTGTCCACGTGTGGGCTCAGCAGTCACTGTGAAGACCTTCGCAAAAGGGTCGGTCGCTTGCGAGCGAACTGCGAAATGGTATGGGATCAGCATTAGTTGCGCAAGAGGAACGCGGCGAGTCTCGCCGTTTCGGACGGTCAGATTGATTCCATCCGCTTTCCGGGACGGTGGAAGTGAGTTGGTCCGCTCTCGCTAGCGGGGATCTCGAACTCCGCTGAATGCGAAACTCTTGGGTGCGCTCGATGGCGTCAGTTGTCGTTTGAAATTCTCTTCCGTGAAGCCGCGGCCCACGTCAAGCCCAAATGGGTTGTTTCGGGCTTGCCGTGGCGCTTTCTTCTGTTGTCCATGCGGTCCTCGAAAGGCGCCGGCTCAGCCTTCTGATCGCGCTCTCGGGTGGGACGCGAGGTCCAGGCGCATGTGGGCGGTACGAAAGAGCGGACGGCGCCAACTACCCCACGATCTGCGCGTCCGTGAACTGGCTCTTCCGCATCGTCCGGCCCTCCTCCTGGCCTGGGTCCCTGAAAAGTGGTCCAGCCGGGGTCCCGTTTTGACAGGGAGCTGAAGCGAGGCCAGACTCTCGGGAGAGAGGAGGCCAGGGATGCGGAAGAGCAAGTTCACGCCGGAGCAGATCCTCCAGGCGCTGCGGCAAGCCGAAGGCGGGACGGCGGTGGTTGACATCTGCCGGAAGCTCGGGGTCACGGAGACGACGTTCTACCGCTGGAAGAAGCAGTACACGGGGCTGGACGTGAGCGAGTTGCGGGAGCTGAAGCAGCTGCGGGATGAGAATCGGCGGCTGAAACAGGTCGTCGCCGATCTGACGCTCGACAAGACGATGCTGCGCGAGGCGCTCGGAAAAAAATGGTGAGCCCAAGCCAGCGACGCCGGATGTTGGCTTGGGCGCGGGGCGCCTATGGCGTGAGCGAGCGGCGCGCGTGCCGCGGCTTGGTGGTCCAGCGCTCGTCGATGCGCTACCGGGCCCGGCGGCCGGACGATGCGCCGGTGCGCCGCCGCCTCCACGAGCTGGCCCGGGATCGGCCCAGCTTCGGCGCGAAGCGCCTGCACGTGCTGCTGCGCCGGGACGGGCTCCGGATCAATCACAAGAAGGTGCATCGGCTGTACATCGAGGAAGGGCTGCAACTCAAGCCACGTCGCCGGCGTCGCCGCTCCGCGACCGTTCGACAGCCGCGGGCCGTGGTGAGCCACGCGAATGAGCGGTGGGCGATGGACTTCATGCACGACGTGTTGGCCACCGGGCAGACGGTCCGCGTGTTCACGCTCGTGGACGTGTACACGCGCGAGTGCGTGGCGCTCGAGGTCGCGCGGGCGTTCCGGGGGAGCGACGTGGCCCGGCTCCTCAGCGATGCCGGCGAGCGCCGCGGCGGCTTGCCCGCCATCATCCAGTGCGACAATGGGACGGAGTTCACCTCGACGGCGCTGGATCACTGGGCGTACTGGAATCGGGTCCAAGCTCGACTTCAGCCGTCCGGGGAAACCGGTCGACAACAGCGTCTGCGAGGCCTTCAACGGCAGCGTGAGACGTGAGTGTCTCACGTGTCATTGGTTTGCCTCTCTCGCGGAGGCGCGCGTCACGCTAGCTTCGTGGCGCGAGGACTACAACAACCACCGGCCCCACACCAGCTTGGGGCTGCAACCACCGGCGGCTTACGCGGGCGCCGGCCACTACCTACCTCGCATCAGAACTCTCAGAAACTGACGCTCTGGAGCGGATCAGTTTTGGGGACCCGGGCCCCTCGGCTGGCCGGGACAGTATAACTGGATCAGCTTTCGGGGGTCACGTCATCCTCAATGGCGAGATCCGAAGGCGGTTACTTTAGCCACTGCTAGTACCCGCTCGGGGCCAGGCTGAGCACGCGGCGCATCGTTGGGGCGCTGAACTCGGACGCGTTCGCCTTGACGAACGCTTACATGGCGCAAACGCAGCCGGCGCTTGGTCTCGTGGACACTGTGATCCTCCCGGTGTCTATGGCAGATGTTGGTCCTGTCCATTAGGTCCTGGGGACTCCACGCGGCGGACTCCACCTAATCGAGGCTCCGCGACACCGCCAGAGTTGCAACCTCATTCGGGACAGACCCTCACGCGCGTGAGACTAACTGGTAGTCGAACTTCTGTTGACTCGCTACCTTGGTGGTGTGACAATTCCACTGAAGCCCGAGCCAGGGAGCGGATACCCCTCAATATCGTCGATCGTCGGGGGAGACTCGCTCCGGCGCAGATGCCAGCAAAGACCAGACGCAGTCGGAGGCAGCGTGGGAGTCTACCTGCGTTGAATATGCGTGGCCCGTCGGAGACTGAGGAACCGCAGGGGACTTATCACGTCTCCCAAAGTTCGGCCCCTCTCTTTTCCGTCGTCATCCCGGTTTTCAACGCCCTGCCTCACTTGAGGGAGTGCCTCGCATCTGTGCAAGCCGCCATGGACCGAACCGCGCTCCGGATCGAAGCGATCGTTATCGACAACGAATCCACGGACGGCTCGGATGAGGTAATTGAGTCTGCGGGGTCAAGTAGAATCCGGCTCGAGCGTTTCCCCAAGCGGAACATCGCATCGGTCCGAAATTTCGGCGCAGAATTGGCCGCTGGGCGGTATCTCTGCTTCCTGGACTCAGACGTGCTCATTCCCACCGACTATTTTGAACAGGCATTAGACGCCCTCCAGCGGTCTGGCGCGGATGCGACCGGCTGCCAAGTCACCGTACCCGCGGCCGCAACATGGATCGAGACCACGTGGGCGGAGTTGCACAGGCCTCGCGGTGATGGTTGGGTCCACTATATTAATTCCGCGAACTTCGTCGTCAGTGCCGATGCCTTTCGAGCCATTGGCGGGTTCAATCCGGTGCTGACAACCGGGGAGGACGCGGAGATCGGACAAAGACTGTGCGACAAAGGCTATCACATCTACCAATCTCGGCGCGTTTCGGCCGTACACCTTAGGAACCCGCGAACGCTGCGGGCTTTCTTCCGGAAGCAGCGGTGGCATGGCATCGGCGCACTCGCCACGGTTCGGAGGGGATCACTGGACAAGCCGGTCGTGACGACCCTCCTGCATGCGGCGCTGAACGCAGCCGGAATCGTCGCGCTGTTTGCTCCATGGGGACCGCTCGCCGAGCGTTTGGGTGTGGCGATGGTATGTAGCCTTGCCGCGCCAGCGGCGACGGTCGCGTATCGGTTCGCGATGAACCGAGTGCGGCCGCCCCGGATTCTCGGCGCACTCATCCTCTATCACCTGTATTTCGATGCGCGCGGCATGACGCTCTGTCGAATTCTCGTCGCTTGGTTTGCGACTAGGTTTCGCCGGGGTGGGCATCAAAGTCGGCGATGATGAACGGTGCGGGGGACGGACTGGATCATCCTCCCGAGTCGGCTCATGGGCATGGCCACACGACCGGCGGCTCCGACTGCCGTACGCGGACGTGCCCCGACGTAGTGCCCGGGTGGTCAGGCGTCAACTACAGCCGACGGAGCGGGCGCACTCCAGTGAGCGGCGCAGCTCGAAGATGGCGAGCCGCCGAAATCGACGCACGAACTTAGGGGTGGCTAACACGGGTGTCCGCGGCGTGGTGTCGTCGACGCCGTGGCGTCCAGACGCATCCCGCACATCCTCCACCGACCTCTCGGAATCTCGCCGCGGCATCCGCCGAGGCGTCGGAACCCCCACGATTTCATAATCAGCTCCTCCGGCCGCCCTTTCCTGTCAACTCCGGGTTGGCATTGCACACCTTCTGGACTGGAACGCCCCCCGTCGGCTGGACCAGATGTCGGTTCTAGAGCGGTTGTTCACCGAGGCATAAGTGAGGAAGCTGGAGGTGCGACCCACCCAACCACCTTCAGGTAGAGGCCTCAGTGAACACCCATTACAATGCGCGGTTGACCGTGTGGGGGCGAGCCGAACTCGTCCATCGGATCATCGAGGACGGAGCGCCGGTTGCCCTCGTGGCCGCCGCGCCTCATGTTGGTCGAAGCGCCGTGTACAAGTGGTACCGACGGTTTGACACCGAGGGCTGGCCCGGGCTCATGGAGCGGTCGTCCTGGCCGCATCGCTCCCTCCGGCGGACGCGCCCCGGCGTGGTGCGGCGGATTTGTCGGCTCCGGCGCTAGCGACTGACGTGGCCGCGATCGCCGAGCAACTGGGGCTCCCCCCCTCGACGGGGGGCCGCGTGCTCCAACAGCAGGAGTTCGGGCGGCTCAAGGGGCTGGGCCCGACGGCGGGACCGCGCTACGAACGGGCGCACCCGGGCGAGTTCCTGGATGTCGATACGAACGGGCTCGATCGCTTTCAGGCCGTAGGCCACCGCATCCATGGCAATCGCTCAAAGATTGGCCGGCAGTTGGGACTGGGGAAGGAGTATCTCCACGTCGCGATCGACGATGCCACCCGCCTCGCGTACGCCGAGATTCACCCGAGCCAGGACGGCCCGACCTGTGCCGCGTTCCTCGAGCGGACGCTCACCTGGTTTGGGCACCTGGGTAATCCCGTGGCGCGCCTGATGAGCGACAATGCGAAGGCATACACGAGCGCCCCCTTCCCGCACATCCTCACATCCTCACATCCTCACATCCTCACCCACGCGGGCGTGCCCCACCTGCGCACCCCGCCCTATCATCCGCAGACCAACGGCAAGGCGGAGCGCTTCACCCAGACCGCGCTCCGCCGCTCGGCGTACAAGCGCCCCTACCGGAACTCCGACGTCCGCAACGCTGCGCTGGGTGACTTCCTAGATTGCTACAACGGCTAACGCCCCCACCGAGTGCT
The DNA here is from genome assembly GCA_963814345.1 of uncultured Gemmatimonadaceae bacterium. Classification (GTDB taxonomy): domain Bacteria; phylum Gemmatimonadota; class Gemmatimonadetes; order Gemmatimonadales; family Gemmatimonadaceae; genus JAGWRI01. The sequence continues at coordinate 160,531 of CAWFCT010000009.1, forward strand.
CGGCCGCGTTCCACGGCCCTTCCACTTCCTCATGCGGTGTGAACAACGTCCTTAGATCCGATACCTAGGACGGTCGGTTACGAGCGAGCCCACGCCGCCTAATAGGCAGTTCGCTAGCGCTCACGCCCTGTGTTCTTCGCCACTCGGGGCGCGCTCGGCTCCGGCTGACAAGCCAGCCGGACCGACTCCCGCCAGAACTCCTCGCCGATTCGTCTCCGCGTTGCTATGGCACTCCTTTCTGTCCAAAACGAGGCGTTGTTGGACTCCCCGCGTCCCGGGGCAGAACTAGAAAGACCAGAGCTGCCCCAGTGGCGGCTGGGGCAGCCCGATAAAGTCATGCAAGTCTCAATGCTGCGTGCGGGGTGACGAGTACCCTACTTCCGTGAGCGTCCTAGCGTCCTCCGACGGCGAGCCGGTCAGCCCACATGTACTGCGTTGCGGGCACTGCGCCGCCCATGCCCCCCCAAATCGGTTCCCACAGCAACTCCTCCCACTTACTGCTGGTTTGCCTGGGACTGCAAGACCAGCCGATGTTCGTGTACTCTGCGACCATCGTCGGCCCGCTGACTATCTGTCCGCTGCTGCTGTAGTTCGTGATCCACATCCGGGCAACCCCGTCGTACACCCGGGGGTGTTGCCGATGACCTCTACTCTCCACTCGCTGCCAGGGACCGCGCGTAACCGTGGCGTCTCCAACGTTGGCGGTCAGATTGATATCGCTAGTTCCGAGTCCCAGGTTCTGCAGACTGAACGACCACGTCAGCGTTCCCGTGCCGCTCCCGCTGGCCGAGACAATAAGGCACGGATTCCCGTGGATAAAGCCGACGAGCACCTTGTTCTCGGCACTCGACTGCCCATACAAATTGCTCGAGAGTTGGACCGTCAGGGCCACGTACAAGTGCGTCCAAGTATTCGGAGATGCTGGCGTCAGACGAACCCCGGTGAAATGCCGGCCGCAAAGCCGGTGGGATACATGGCCTCCGCGATGTGGTTCGGACTCGCCGGCGGATTCACCGGGGCAGCGATACCGCTTCCCGGATTGTAGCTCGAGGCATCGCGAATCGTCAGCGTTCCGCTCGGGCGGAATGCGCCTTCGGAGAGGCTCGTGTTCGTGAACTCGTCAATCAGATTGGCGGGAATACTGTCACCCGCAGGGAGGTTCGGATACGCCGTCAACTGGTTAGGCGGCGGCGGCGGCGGATTGTTGGAAATTCCGCTCGTGACGACGATCGTCGCCGTGGCGCTCTTCCCGCTTGCTGTGCCCGTGATGGTCGCCGTGCCGGTTGCCAAGGCGGTCACGAGTCCAGAGGCATTCACAGTGGCAACCCCAATGGCGTTGGACGACCAGCTCACCGGCACACCGGTCATCGTGACACCGTTCTGATCCTTGACCGTGGCGGTAAGCTGCTTCGTCGCCGCGGGCGCCAGCGTATCAGGCGTTGGCGTCACGCTCACCGATGTGATTGTCTGCACCGGGGCCGCGACTACCGAAAGCGTGGTGGTGCCGGTGACGCCACCGGTCGTTGCCTTGATTGACGCAGTGCCGGCGCCGACGCTCGAGGTGTACCCGGAACTGCTGACCGTCGCCACACCCGTGGCAGAACTGGTCCACGTGATCGCGCGACCGGACAACACGTTGCCGGCCGAATCCTTGACCGTGGCGGTGAACTGGTAGTGCTGTCCAACCGTATCGGTGGCCGACGTCGGTGACACGACGACCGTTGCCACACTCGCCGCCGGCGCGCTCGGCGTGGTCGCCGTCGCCACGTTGGAGATCTGCCCGAAAACTGCATTGTTGTTGAGCGTTCCGCGGAACGCCACGACCTGGAAATCGTAGTTCGTCGAGGCCGTGAGTCCCGAGACGGAGCAGTTGACCGTCGCGCCCGTCGTCTGGCCGGTGACCGGCGTGCTGCAAGTACCCGAAGCTACTTCGGTGGCGCTTCCCCAACTGATGGGGTGCACCGCGTACCGGACGTCGTAGCTGGCGTTTCCGCCGGTGCCGTCGCTCACGGCGGTGAACGACAGCGTCGCCGACGTCGCACTGGAGGCCACCGCGGCGAGGTCCACGACCGCGCCAGGCAGGTTGGTGGCGGTGCCGGTTACATTCGCCGACGCCACGCCCAGAATACCGGCGCTGGTTGCCGAGACGGTGGCCGTGCCGACGCTCTTCGCGGTGGCAAGGCCCAGGGTGTCGACGGAGATCACGCTCGGCGCCGTGCTCAGCCACACGACCGGGCGTCCGGTGAGCACGTTGCCAGCCGAGTCGTACATCGTAGCGGTGAACTGAGCCGACTGCCCGACGGTGGCATTGTCCGGATTCGGGTTGACGACGATCGACGCGACCGGAACACCGAGTGCCGTGGTCTGCGCCGTGGCGCTGAGGCTGTCGGTGCTGGCGGTCACGGTGGTCTTGCCGACGCCCCATCGTCTGGCTCTGCCGGTGCTGTCGATCCTGACGATGGTCGAGTCGCTGGAATGCCAACGAATCTTTCGCCCGGAGAGCGGGACCCCGCGACTATCGTAGACGGTGGCCGTGAACTGGGTCGAGTGGCCGATGCTGTCCGTGGCCGAACTGGGCGAAATCGCGAGTGAGGCCGCGGGGCCGGCACCATTGGTGCCAGAGACCAGGCTCGGTTGCGTGCTGTTGTTTGAGGAGCAGGCCGTGAGGCCGAGAGCGAACAGGATTGTGGAGTACAAGACAACGCTCGTGAGTTGCGAACGAGACGGGGAGCGCATTGTGAGGAGTTCCCCCCCGGGGGCCGGGGGCGTGCTGACGCGACTGCCGTAATTCGGTTCCACACCTCGTGGGTGTAGAATGAGCCGCCAGCGCCGACGGGCTCTCGTCGGAATCGCTGGCGGCTCGGCCGGCATCGCGAGTCTTCACTCGCTACAGCCCCGGAACTCTGCGTCGCCACCTTTCGATGGCTTTGCTCTGAGCAGCGTATCCTACCGCTTCATCGGTGCCCCCTGTTACTCCGGGGTTACCGGTGTGTTCCAACGAGTCACTGATGTTACCATCAATCCTCGCTGATGTACAAACGACCGAGGTGGGGATCTGGTAACACCAAGGTAACATCGATTTTTGGCAGTTAACTCGCCACTTGGCGGCTTAAACCGCCAAGAGCTCGAACGGTCGCCCTGAACTCGGCGCGACTTCGCGCCCCCAACTCTCACCTCACCGCGGGTGGTGTTTCGAGCCGGAACCGGATTCGGACGGTACATTCCTTGCTCCGAATCACATGCCGAGATCATGCGGATACGACGAAATGACTGATCCTGCGTTGGCACTCGACCGCATCCGCGGCGCACGCATCGCCCACATGATCGAAACGGACGGTCCCGGCGGTGCGGAGCGGATGGTGGCGGCCCTGGCGGCGGCTTTCGAATCCGCTGGATGCCCCAGCGTCGCGGTGCTCCCGGCTCGAGGCGAGGGTTGGTTGGCCAAACAACTCGACGGAACCGGCGTCGTCATCGACCACGCTGCGCTCCACGGTCCCATCTCTCCACGCCCGATCCTGGCGCTCGCGCGCCTGCTGCGCCGTCATCGGGTCGACGTCGTGCTCAGCCACGAATTCACGATGGCGGTGTTGGGCAGCGCGGCTGCGCGACTCGTAGGGGTTCCTCACTTCGTCACCATGCACGGGGGCCTCTATTATGCCTCGGCAGCGCACCGCCGCCTGGCCATGAAGGCCACCGTCCGTATGAGCGCGGGGCTCGTCGGCGTCTCCGAAAGCGTGGCCACGCAGCTGCGGAACGACCTGCACCTTCGCCACGACCGCGTCACGGTAATTCCCAATGGCGTGCCTCGTCCGCCGCAGGTGAGCGGTACCTTGCGCGCCGAGTTGGGGTTGGCGCCGACGGACCGCCTCGTGGTAGCGGTGGGCAATCTCTATCCGGTGAAGGGACACGATGTGCTCGTGAACGCCCTGGCCCAGGTCGCGAAGACCATTCCCGGTGTCCACGTCGCCATCGCCGGCCGCGGAGAAATGCGCGAACCGCTGCAGCGCCAGGCGGAGGAACTCGGGGTCGCGCCCCGCCTGCATCTGCTGGGCTATCGCGCCGACATCGCCAATATTCTCGCGTCGGGCGATGTGTTCGCGCTACCCTCCCGCTCGGAGGGTCTGCCGCTCGCCGTTCTCGAAGCGATGTTTACCGGCCTTCCGATCGTCGCAACCGACGTGGGCGATGTCGCGAGCGTGCTCGCCGAGGGCGCCGGCCTGGTGGTACCGCCCGAAGACGCCACCAGCCTGGCCGGCGCGCTGGGGGTGGTGCTCACGGACCGGACCGCAGCGGAACGTCTGGGAGCCGCCGCCCTGCGGCGCGCCGGCGCGGAATACGATCTGTCACAGTCCGTCGAACGCTACGCGGCCCTGTTCGCCCGACGGCTCGGCGTGGATCAGCCCGCGTAGCTCTCCAGCAGGCTCACGACCTTCCGGCGCTCACTCAGCCCGGCCATGGAGTGTGTCGGCAGTGTGATCAGCTCCCGGCAGAGTTGCTCGGCACCGGGCCAGCGCTTGGTGTGCGCCGCAGGCATCAGACGCGCCCGCACGGGCAGAAGTTCGCCGAGGGGGCTCGGATAGCCGGGTGCCACGCCGAGCGCTCGCGCCCGCTCCGGATCGGCGAATCCGCTCAATCCTTGCGGCACGCGGATGGGGAACCTCAAGTAGCCGCCCTCGGCTCCCGACACGGGTGGCACCGGCGAGACGAGCGGGGCCTCACGGAGTTGGGAGAGATACCACGCGGCTGCCTCCCGGCGACGCTCGGCTTCCTGTGCAGCACGTGGGGCCGAGGCCATGAGCAGGCTCGCCGCGGCGGCCGAGAGTTGGCGCGATGGGGTAGGCGTGTGGTACCGCGTCTCTCCCAGGTGAAGCCAGGGCAGGGCCGCCGCGAGCGCAAAGGTGGACGGATGCACGAACGCACTCATCGCGGTGGCGCGCCCCAATGTCGAGACCGAGGGTTCGGCGTTCATGCCGCGGGCGGCCATCATCTCGTCGAGGAGGACGGCCGCCTTTCCGCGGGCCAGCAACGCACCGCCGTTTCCCCCGGTCCAGCCCTTGCCCCGCCCGAAACTGAGTACGCTCAATGCCGCGTGCCGCCCGGCCATCCGGCCGCCCCACGAGCTTCCGTGACCCTGCGCGGCATCCTCCACGAGCACGGCGCCGGACGGCGCCGCCGCGGCATGGATTTCATCCCACGGCACGGCCATCCCGTAAAGAGGCGCGATCACGACGATACCGGCGCCGGCCGCCATGGCCTCGGCGAGTGACTCCGGATGGGGCGCCATCGTATCGGGCAGCACGTCGTACAGCGTGAGCGCCCCTCCGGCGGCAACGGCGGCTGTCGCGAGGTCGAAGCAGGCGTACGCGGGCAGCGCGATCCCCGTGTGGTTTGCCGTCAGTTGCAAGGCAACGCGGATGGCGAGTTCCAACGCGTGCGTTCCACTGTCCAGCAACGCGACGCTCTCCGCCTCGTACGCGCTCTTCAGATGCTCACGCAGCGCCGGCCGCGAATCGTGGCGCCGAATCAGGTTGCCGGCGGCCCCGGCAAGCGCGCGCGCCGGCAGGGGTGAGTACGCCGGCGGAATCCTGCGCCATGCACGTCCGGAACGCCGCCGGGGAGCCGCAGCCCCTGCCTCCACCGAATCGCCCGGTGGAGTCGCGCGCGGCTCGGTCACGGTAGCTGTGTGGCGATGATCGGCCCCAACCGGTTGGTCACGGCGAGGGGAAGCCTCCGCCAGCACGCCGACGCCATGCGGAAGATGGGCTGATCGGGCGACGGCGGTGCCTGCGCTTCGCCAGGAGCCCACTGCGTCCAGGGCAGGGGAATGTCCTCGCCGCCCCACTGGCGTTTGAATTTGTGGGTGCCGCCGCCCGGCGTGCAGCGCCCGAAGTCGAAAATGCGCTGGCCCGAGGCGATGGCGCGCTGCATCAACGACCAGTAGAGGAGCATGTTCGGCGCGCGCGCGTTGTACTCGCGAAGCGCCGACGCCCACGTCAACTCGAACTGGCCGTTCCAGGTGAACCCGACGCCGCCGGCGATCGGCGTGGTGCCGTCGTAGACCACGGCGCACTCGGCCACTCCGGGGAATGCGCTCATGATCCGCTCGAACACGCGGCGCGGCAGCACGGGGGTGCCCAGAGCACGCATGTTGCGCGTGAACACGTCATAGAACGCGTCGAGTTCGGCGGCGCCGAAGCGGACCTCGAACTCCTCGCGCATCGCCCGGCGGATCTGGCTGCGCAGCTTGGACGAAAATGCCTTCCACAACGGCTCTTCGGTTGCCGGGAGCGGAAGGTGCACGGTGATCTTCCGGTCCGTCACCCGTCCCCACTGAGGCGCCGACCCGTAGTTCCGCAGCTCGACCAGGGTCACCTTGCGTCGCCGCCCCTCGCCCTCCGCCTCGGCCGCCAGGGCGTCCCGAGCTTCCGGCGTGCCCAGCGGACCGCCCGCGTTCAGGAACGGCATGGAGATCAGGTACTTCCCGAACAACCGGCTGTTCACATGGACCAGTGGTAGCACGCCGGTGAGCTCACCGCTGTCGTCACGAACGGCGAGCGGCAGCACCTCGTGGCCGAAGACGTCGCGCATGATCGGCCACCACGCGGCCAGGTGGGCGAACGTTCCTTCATGATCCGCGCGGACGAACGCGTCCCACTCCTCCGCGGGGCCGGTGAACGGGGCGACCGCGTTCACAGCCCGTCCACCGTCTGAGCGATGGTGGCGAACCGGAACTCGGTGAGCAGACGCTCGAGCCGGGGCATGGTCCGCGTCATGCCGCCGTAGTGGCGGACGCGCGTCGCCCATCCCACCGGCATCCGCGGTTGTCCCGGGTCGATTTCCCACGGATGGATGTAGAAGGTGCCCGGAACGCCGCGCCGATCACAGGCCGAGAATGCCGAGCGCACGAATGCATACGGGAACAGCCGGAAGTAGGCTCCGCCGGCCGCCGGCAGCGAGATGCCCGACCGACGCCAGGTGGTTGGCGGCACTTCGGCCAGGCGTCCGCCGGGACGCTGGAGCCAATGCGGGTCGGGCTTCGCCGAGGCATAGCCATATCCGTCGGGTCTCCAGATCGGAAAGAGGCTGGAGTCGTAGGAGTAGCCTTCCTCCAGCAACACGTCGAGCGCCCATTCCAGCCCCGGCACGATCGAATAGCTGGGCGCACGAAACCCTCGGACGCGCTGCCCGGTGGTATCCTCGAGCAGGCGCTTGCTGTCCCGGACGGATTCCCTGAATTGGTGCGGCGCCTGCTGCGTAACGCGCCGGTGGTCCCATCCGTGCGAAGCCACCTCGTGCCCGGCGGCGGCGATGGCCTTCACCAGATCGGGGTCGCGCTCCGCAACCCAGCCAAGGACGAAGAAGGTGCCCTTGGCGTCGTGGCGTGCCATCAGGTCGAGCAGCCGCCGAACCGCGTCCGCGGATCGCCGTTCGAGCCCGTCCCAATCCGACCGGTCGATCACGCGCTCGAACGCCGATGCGTGGAAGTACTCCTCCACGTCGACGGTAAAATGGTGCTGCGTCATGACAACGCTCGATGCAATGGATGTGCCGTGACTGCCACGGGCCATTTGTCGCGCCGGCGCAACGATCATGGGCCCGGCTGGGCCTAGTGAGAGGCGGCGATGGGGGACGCGGACGCCCCGAGTATAGCACGGGCCACCTGCTGCGCGCACATCTCGATGCGGGCGTAGACCCGGTCGAAGACTTCCACCGGGAGTTCCACGGGATCCATGATGGTACGTCCGTCCGACGAACCCGGGTCGAAGTCACCCAGCGGGACCACCTGCCCGCGGGGCTTCCCATAGCGCTCGCAGATATCCCGCGCCTGGCGGGCGTCCATGGTGACCACGAGGTCGGCGCTCTGGACGATGGCTGGTTCGAGCACCCGCGAGCGATGGTCGGTCATGTCGATACCGCGACCGGCGGCTGCCTGGAGGGCATTCTGGGGCGGCTGGCGGCCCGGCCCGATGAATCCCGCCGAGCTGACGCGAACGGCGGCTCCGTTCAACTCACGGCGAATGGCCGCCTCGGCAAAGGGGCTCCGGCAGATGTTGCCGTGGCAGACGACCAGGATGGACCGCGGGCGCGGATCGCGGGCGGCCGCCGCGTACGCCGCACGGCGGCGAAAGGGGTGCAGTGCCCGGTCTCGGGCAAGCCTGGACGCGGCCAGAACCGGGTGCATCAGTTTTCGCACGGTCATGATCGCGGGGGGATGGCAAGCGAGAGTGAAGAGGGCGGTGGCGTAGCCCCTCCAGCGCGAGGATCACCCCGCTTCCGCGCAAGATTCGGGCCGCCGCAGCCGCCTGATCAGCCGCTCGGTGAGCGCGGCTGAGCACCGTTCGATCCGCCCGTAGACGCGATCGTACGTCGCTGCCGGCTGTCCGAACGGATCGTCGATGGCGCGGGGGGTCGCGTCGATGGGGTCGAAGTCACTGAGGACGAGGACCTGGCTCGACGGCTTCCCGAATCGCCGGCGAATTTCGCGAGCCTGGGTGCCGTCCATCGTGACCACCAGCCCGGCGGCGCCCACCATCGACGAGGTGAGCGTCACCGACCGGTGGGTGGACAGGTTCACGCCGCGTCGATGGGCCGCGAGGATCGCCTCGGGGGGCGATCGCCGGCCGGGCCCCACGAAACCGGCCGATTGCACGGAGATTCCCGCGCGGGACAGCCACCGGCCCATGATCACCGCCGCATATGGGCTGCGACAGATATTTCCGTGGCATACCACCAGCACCGTCGACACCTGCTGCGGCCGTGAGATCACGACCTGGGCCGCATACCGCCGCACCTGGTGCAGCACGAGATCCGGTGCCTGTCGCACCGCCGTCAACAGCGAACCCACCGTTATCCTCTGTGTGGCCTGAGGTCGCACCCCAGGAATGAGGCAGACGCGTCATCTCGGGGGGCGTCCTCTGATACCGTTCATGGACCTGGCGGTTCCCGATGCCGTCACCGCGTGGGCCATACTGTCGGCGAGTCCTGCAACGATGGGTTCGCGCGCCCCGGAGTTCCGCCGGGATGGCAGTCTCTTGGGGCACGGACATTGCGACTGCGTGCCCGGAGGACGAAGTTTACTGCGATGACACACAAAGCCAATTCCGCCAAGACCTCAGCCGAGCCGCCGGAGAGCGCCGGGCAGCCGACCCCGAATGCCGGCGACGCGGGCATTGTGGGCCAGGATCCGGCAGCGTCGGGCGATGCCGTCGACGCGGCCGCGGTCGTGGCTACCCTGGAAGGCGAACTCGCCGGCCAGAAAGACAAGCTGCTCCGCCTCGCGGCCGAGTATGACAATTTTCGAAAGCGCACGGTGCGCGAGCGGCAGGACGCCGAACTGCGCGGCATGGGGCTGTTGATTCGCGGCATGCTCGATGCGCTGGACGACCTGGGCCGGTTTGCACACGTGGATCCGGAAACCGTGGACGCGGCGACGGTGGTTCAGGGCGCCGACATGGTGGAGAAGAAGTTGTTGAAGACGCTGGCGGGGCACGGGCTGGAGGTGCTGAATCCGCTCGGGGAACAGTTCAACCCCGAGGTGCACGAAGCCGTGTCGGCCGTCCGTGCCGAACTGCCCGAGGAAGACCACCGCGTCGCCCAGGTCTACCAGGTGGGCTACCTCTTCAATGGCCAGTTGCTTCGTCCCGCTCGCGTCGTCGTGACGCAGTGGCACGACGAACCGTAGCCAACCCGCATGCCGCCATCCAAGGACTACTACGCTGTACTCGGGGTGCCCGCTTCCGCCAAGCAGGAAGACATCAAGAAGCAGTACCGGAAGCTGGCCAAGAAATTCCACCCCGACGCGAATCCGAACGACCCCAAGGCCGCTGAACGCTTCAAGGAGATCTCCGAGGCGTACACGGTCATCGGCGACGCGGAGAAGCGCAAACAGTACGACGAGATGCGCCGCCTCGGCGCGTTCGGCGGCGGGTTCACGTCGGCCCGTGGACCGCGCCCGTCATCGGGGGCCCCCGGCGGCGCACCCGGCGCCGGCTTCAAATTCGAGGATCTGGGCGACCTCGGCGGCCTGGGTGGCTTCGGCGATCTGTTCAGCTCGATGTTCGGCGGTGGACGCGCGCGTTCGCGCGGACCTGAACGCGGGCAGGACGTCGAGCGGTCGCTCGAAGTGCCGTTCCGCACCGCAGCCACGGGCGGCAAGGTGCCGGTGGAACTCGAGCTGACCGAAGAGTGCGAGACCTGTCACGGATCGGGCGGGGCGCCGGGCGCCAAGTTCCAGACCTGTCCGGAATGCGGGGGGCGGGGCACGATCTCGTTCGGCCAGGGTGGGTTCGCCGTCCAACGTCCCTGCCCGCAGTGTCTGGGGCGCGGCCAGGTGCCGAGCGAACGCTGCTCCACGTGCGGTGGCAATGGTGAGGTACGGGCCCGGCGCAAAGTGCTGATCACCGTGCCGGCCGGCGCCGACACGGGCACGCGGATCCGGCTCAAGGGGCAGGGCGGGCGCGGGGCGCGCAACGGTCCGCCGGGCGACCTGCTGATCACCATTCAGGTGGCGGCCGACCGGTTCTACGCTCGCGAGGGGCTCGACCTCGTGGCAAAGGTCCCGATCAACATTGCGCAGGCCACACTGGGATCCAAGGTCGGCGTGCGCACGCTCAATGGGAAGAAGGTGGCCATTCGCATTCCCGCCGGAACACCCTCGGGCAAACGCTTCCGGGTAAAGGGGCAGGGGGTGGAGAAGGAAGGCGCCCGCGGCGACCTGATCGTGCAGGTCGAGGTCACGGTGCCGGACAAGCTCACGCCCGATCAGGAAAAGATGATGAAGGAGTTCGCGGAGGCGGGCGGGCTGAAGTACTGAACCGTCGGACAGTCGGACAGTCAGACAGTCAGACAGCGGGACCCGCGATTGGGGGTTTGGTGAGCGGCTGGCAGGACGAGTTGCTACGCGGACGCTCTCCTACCTTCTTACAGCTTCACCTGCCATCACCGGCAGCGCTCGCCGGGCCGCCGACTCGATGAGTCCACCCCCCAACACCCGGTCGCCGTCGTAGAACACCGCCGACTGTCCCGGGGTGATCGCGCTGACCGCATCGTCGAGGGCCAGTTCGATCTCGTCGCCTTCCAGCCGAACGATCTCGGCGCGCGCCGCCGGCGCCCGATGCCGCACCTGCACGCGGACCCGCGCACCCACGGCGGGCGGCTCCACCAGCCAATTGACGCCGCGGGCTACCAGGCCGCTGCCGAGCAACTCCTCACGCGTGCCGATCACCACCGCCCGGTCGGCGGGACGGATGGCGACCACGAACATCGGCTCGGCGAACCCGCCGGGGAGCCCTCGCCGTTGCCCGATGGTGAAGCGCGCGTGTCCGTCGTGGTGTCCCACGACCTCACCGCCGGAACGCACGAATGGGCCCCGCGAGAGGCTCGGGGCGTCGGCGCCGAGTTTCGAGCGAATGATCTTCGTGTGGTCGCCGTCGGGCACGAAGCAGATGTCCTGGCTCTCCAGCTTGTCGGCCACCACGCGGAGGTCCAGACGGCGGGCCAGCGCGCGGGTTTCGCTCTTGGTCTGCGTTCCCACCGGCAGCAGCATGCGGGAGAGCACGCTGCGGTCGATGCCCCACAGGAAGTACGACTGGTCCTTGGACCGATCGACGCCTCGATGGAGCACCCCGTCGACGACGCGGGCGTAGTGGCCGGTCGCGATCCAACGCGCGTCGACGCCGTCGGCCCGATGCACGAGGTCCCGGAACTTGGTGAAGGTGTTGCAGCGCACGCAGGGGATCGGCGTGCGTCCGCGCGCATACTCGTCGACGAAGTCGTCGATGACATCGTGCGAGAACGCGCTCTCGAGATTGAGGACGTAGTGCGGAATGCCGAGCGTGTCGCACACGCGGCGTGCGTCGTTGATCGAGTCCAGCGAGCAGCAGGGGCGGTCGACCACCTCGTCGCCGTAGCAGAACAGCTTCATCGTCGCGCCCACGACGTCGTAGCCCTGCTCGACGAGCATGGCGGCGGCGACGGATGAATCGACGCCGCCCGACATGGCGACCAGCACGCGCTCCTTCATGGTTCAGGCCTCCCGCCTCACGCGGCCGATGCCGAGGCGCCGCGCGCCTTGGCCACGAGGGCGGGGAACACCTCGGCGACCCGGTCGATGGCGGCATCGTCGGTCAACGCGCCGAGACTCATGCGCACGGCCGCGCCGGCCAGGGCCGGATTCACGCCGATGGCCGACAACACGTACGACGGGGAGCCGGCGCCGGTCTGACACGCCGATCCCCCCGAGCACGCGATGCCCTGGAGATCGAGTGCCATGAGCATGGACTCGCTCTCCGTGCCCGGAACCGAGACGTTCAGGATGTGCGGCGCGCGTGGTGCGTGGCGCGCGTGCACGACGAGGTCGGGGACTCGCTGCTCGAGCATGGCCTGCAGCCGGTCGCGCAGGGCAGCCAGCCGTGCGGATTCCTCCGCCCGTTCGGCGACCGCGAGTTCGGCGGCCGTGGCGAGGGCCACGGCGAACGCGACGTTCTCAGTGCCGGGGCGACGGCCACGGTCCTGGGAACCGCCGTGGAAGAGCGGTTCGAGGGCGGTGCCCCGCCGGATGAACAGCGCACCGACGCCCTTTGGGGCGCCGATCTTGTGCCCTGAGATGGAGAGCAGGTCCACGGGGACCTTCGTGGTGTCGACATCGAGCTTGCCGAATGCCTGCACGGCGTCGGTGTGGAAGACCACGCCGCGTTCGCGCGCCATGGCGGCGAACTCGGGCACCGGCTGAATGGCGCCGATCTCGTTGTTCACCCACATCACCGACGCGATCGCGACGTCGTCCCCGAGCATCTCGTCGAACGACGATCGATCGACGAGGCCGTCGGGCGTCATTCGGGTGAGCCGTTCCTCGGCGCCCTCGTGGGCGGCCGTGTGCACGGCCTCCAGCACGGCCTTGTGCTCGACCGGGGTGGTGACGATGGCCGACTTCCCTCGGCTTCGATGCGCCCGCCAGGCGCCCAGCACGGCGAGGTTGTCGGCCTCCGTGCCGCCCGAGGTGAAGCAGACCTCATCCGCGTGGGCCCCGAGGCACCGGGCGACGCGCTCCCGCGCCTCATCCAGCGCGACGCGGGCTTCCCGACCCCACCGGTGCGCGCTCGACGGGTTCCCGAAGCGCGGGCCGTAGAACGGCTGCATGGCGTCGAGAACCTCCGGTCGTACCGGAGTCGTGGCCGAGTGATCGAGATAGATGGGGACCGCCATGGTCCGAAATATAGGGCGGCCCGCGGGCGGGCGCCGCTAGAAGGTCGCGACCTCGAGTGCCGTCACATCGTCCACACGCATGGTCTCGGTGGTGTAGAACGGCTCGCCGTACCGGGTGCGGATGAGCGCACCGTAATACGCCGCGTAGTGCCGCACGACGTCGTACAGCGGTTCGCCATTGGGATACACCTCGCCGGCCTGAGTCGTCTCGTCGAACTGGGAGCCGTAGCAGCGGATGGCTTCCAGCTTCCGCTCGAATACCTCCGAGACGTCCACGACGAAGGTCGGTCGCTCGAAGTCCTGCCGGTAGGTCACGGCGTGGATCACCTTGTGTGGGCGGTGCTTCGGGATGCCGGGCGCCACCTTGGCCAGGCCGGCCACGAAACACGCGTCGCGCACCAACTGGGCCGCGGCGATGTGATCGGGATGCCGTCCCTTGAGCGAGGGCGCGATGACGACGCGCGGCTTGAGGCGCCGGATGACACCCGCCACCATGGCGCGCGTCTCCGGCGTGTTCACGATTCCCGCGTCGGGCAGGCCGAGGTTCTCCCGGACCGAGACGCCCAGGATCTCCGCCGCGCGGGCGGCCTCCTCCCCACGCAGGTCGGCCGAGCCTCGCGTCCCCGCTTCACCCTGCGAGAGATCGAGAATGCCGGTGGTGCGGCCGCGGCCGGCCGCCACGAGCAGGGTGCCGCCGCAGGTGAGTTCGACGTCGTCGCGATGGGCGGCGATGGCCAGCAGATCGATGGGCATGGGGAGAATATAGGCGTCGAACGGTGAACGTTCGACGGTCACTCGTAGCGCAGCGCCTCCACCGGATCCAGCCGCGCCGCGCGCAGGGCCGGCAGCACGCCGAACGCCAGCCCGATGCCGACGGACACCGCCACCGCGGCGAGCGTCAGGGCCACGGGCGCCGCGGCGTTGATGTGCATCGCCAGCGTTACGATGCGCCCCAGCGCGAGGCCGACCGCAATGCCGACCAGGCCGCCGACGCCGGTGAGCGTCGCCGCTTCCACCAGAAACTGCTGCATGATGTCGCGCCGCGTGGCCCCGACCGCCTTGCGGAGCCCGATCTCATGCGTGCGCTCCGTGACGCTGATCATCATCACGGCCATCACGCCGATGCCCCCCACCAGGAGTGCCACGGCGCTCAGCACGATCATCACCAGGAAGAACACGCCCGTCAACTTGTTGAATACGTCGAGAATCTGATCCTGCGTGAGCAGGTCGAAGGTGTTGTGATCCGCCGGGTGCAGCCCGCGCGACTCGCGCAGGGCCACGATCACGGCGCTCTCGGCGTCGTCGATCGTGACGCCCGGGCGCGGCTTCACCGGGATGAACACCATGTTCGTCTTGTCGAGCGTGAACTGATGGTCGAGCATCAGGTACGGCACGATGGCCATGACCTGTTGCCCGGGCGGATTGAAGATGTTCGCCGCGGGCTGGTACAGGCCGACCACCTGTGCAGGCTTGCTCCCGATGTGCACCCACTTCCCGATCGGATCGATGCTGCCGAACAGCTTCTGCGCCACGTCCACGTCGAGCACGGCCACCGACTTGCCGCTCGTCTCCTCGCTGTGGGTGAACCACCGGCCTTCGGTGAGGCTGCCGCCCTGGATTTCCGTGAAGTTGGCGTCGGCCCCGACGATCACCTGTGGTTGAGTGCGAACGCCCGCGTACTCCACGCGGGCGATGTACTGTCCCCACATGCCGGCGTATGCGATCTCGGGTAGCGCCTGGATGCGCCGCGCCTCGGCGACGGTGAGGTTGGGCCGGTCGCGCACCCACTGCGGCAGATCCTGCGGGTTCAGCGGCGTCTGGGAGAACACCTTCATCACGTAGAAGGTGGTCGGGCCGGCAATCTTGATGGTGTCGATGATCTGCCGCTGGATGCCCTGCACGATGGACGCCATGGCCATGACGGTGGAGACGCCGATCACCACGCCGAGGATCGTGAGCCCGGAGCGCAGCTTGCTCACCCGCAGCGAATCGAACGCCACGGCGACGTTCTCGCGGAAGCTGTCGACCAGCCGGGTCCAGAGGGTCATGGTGCGACGTCAGTCGGCGTGGAGGGCGGCCACCGGATCCAGCCGGGCGGCACGCACGGCCGGATACACGCCGAAAATCACGCCCACGCCGGCGCCGAGGGCGAGCGCCAACCCCACCGACCAGAGCGTGACCCGCGCGGGCAGGGGGGAGACCAGGGTGATCGCCTGCGCGAACATGAATCCGCCCGCGGCGCCAAGGGCGCCGCCGAGCGTGGCCAACATGATCGCCTCGGCCAGGAACTGCTGGCGGATGTCGCGCTGGGTGGCGCCCACCGATTTCCGGATCCCGATCTCGTGCGTGCGCTCCCGCACGGCCATCAACATGATGTTCATGATCACGATGCCGCCGACCACGATGCCGATGGCCACCACGGCCGGGACGACCGCGAACAGCACGGCGGTCAGCTTCTTCCAGAAGGCGACGAATGCCTCGGAGGTCTCCACCGAGAAGTTGTCGGGTTGGCCCGGACGCAGATGGTGCGCCACCCGCATCGCGGCCTCGGCCTCCTGCATCCCGCGTTCGATGCCGGCGGCGGTGGCCATCTTCACCGACACCTGGGTGGTCTTGCGCCGGCCGTACACCGATTCGAAGGTCGTGATCGGCATCAGCGCAAAGCCGTCGAACGACTGCCCGAGTACGCTGCCCTTGGGCGCGATGACTCCCACCACCGTGAATTGCTCGCCGCGGATGCGGACGGTCTGTCCCACGGGTGAGACGCCGACGAAGAGGTTCTTGGCGACGTCCGCTCCGATGGCGATCACGGCGCGCCGCTCACGGACATCGATTTCGTTGATCGGCTGGCCGGCGGTGAACCGGTAGTCCTGCACCGTCTGATACGGCGGCGTGATGCCGAAGACCAGGACGCTCCCCAGCGTCCGGTCGCGCCAGATGACGTCGGAGCGCGGCGTCGGGTAGCCGGAGGTCAGTCCGACCGCTTCGGCATCGGGGAGCGCCGCCGCGACGGCCTCCGCGTCGGCCATCGTGATCGCCGGGCGCCGGCGGGCCCGCTCCATCTCCTCGTCGGAGACCAGTCCGATCTGGATGGGGTCGCGCCGGACCATGAACGAGTTGGCGCCGACCATGTTGTCGGCGATGTTCTCCTTCACGTACGCGTTCATGCCCTGGATGATGGCGACGACCGCCACCAGAAACGCGACGCTCACGACAATCCCGAGCAGGGTGAAGAACGAGCGCAGCTTGCTCACGCGGATCTGGGTGAGCGCCGTCAGCAGCACGTCGGCGAAGCGCATCACTAAAACTACACGTAGGTCGGTAGGTCGGAATGAACGTAGGTCGGAAGAGGGGCGGGCCTGGAGGGTTACCGGCCCACCGACCTACCGACCTACCGACCTACCGTCATTCGTATCGCAGCGCTTCCACGGGATCCAGGCTCGCCGCCCGGGCCGCGGGGAGCATGCCGAACACCATGCCCGCGAAGGCACTCCCGAGCAGTGCGATCAGGATTGCCACCGGGGGGGTCGTGGCGTCGATCGGGGTGGCGTGGCGTACGATGTACGTGAGGCCACCGCCCACGGCCAGCCCCACGATGGCGCCGAGCGTGGTGAGGGTGGCGGCCTCGACGAGGAACTGCCAGAGGATCACGCCGCGCGTGGCCCCCATCGCCTTCCGCACCCCGATCTCCCGCGTGCGCTCGGTGACACTGATCATCATGATCGCCACCACGCCCACGCCGCCCACCAACAGGCCGATGGCGGACAGGGTGATCATCACCAGGAAGAACACCCCGACGATCTTGTTATACAGCTCCATGATCTTCTCGGGCGTCGAGACGAAGAAGTCGTTCTCGGTGGCCGGGCGGAGATGGCGATTGACGCGCAACTGCGCGATCACCTCGTCCATGGCCGCATCGCGATTCGCACCGGCCACGGGCTTCACGGTCAGGTCCATCCACCGCAGGCTGAAGTTCAGCCGGCGGTACGCCGTGAGGATGGGGACCACGACCAGGCCGTTGTCCCCGCTGGCGAAGGCGTTGGGAATCGGGTTGTAGACGCCGATGATCGTGAAGTCCTGACCCCCCAGGCGCACGTGCTTCCCGACGGGGTCGGCGCCCAGCGCGAGGCGGTCGACGATCTTGGTATTCACCAGGGCCACCGCCGCACCGGCGTCGTTCTCCTGAGGCGTGAAGTCACGCCCCTGCGCGATGTCGCCGCCCGAGACGTCGAACCAGCCGGGCGTGTAGGCATTCACGCTCACGCCATTCAGTTCGCGGTCGGCGAACTTGATGCCGGCGTTGCTCCCCACGTGGGCCGTCACTTCCTGCACGTCGGGCAGCGCCGCGATCAATTTGGCCTGGGCCAGGGTGAGCGACGGATTGTGCCGCCAGGGACACGAATCGGCCGACCCGGTGCAACTGTTGATCTGCGCGGGCCAACGCGTGATGAAGAAGGTGTTCGGACCCGCGGCGGCGATGCTCTTGGACACGCCGGCGTTGATGCCGTGGACCGCGGCCGACATGACCGTGACCACGAACACGCCGACCGCGATGCCCAGTATGGTGAGCCCGGCCCGCACCCGGTTGGAGCGGATCGAGTCGAGGGCCATCAGGATGCCCTCGAAGAGGGCCGAGACTCTGGCGACGATGTTCTTCATGTCAGTCGGCGCGGATGGCGAGAATGGGATCGAGTCGCGAGGCGCGGCTGGCGGGATACGCGCCGGCGATGATGCCGACCCCGGCACCGACGCCCACGGCGAGGACGATGGACCAGGGCGCCACGGCGGCCGGGAGCGGTGACACCAGCGCGACGAGCTTGGCCAGTCCGATGCCGAGCCCCACCCCCATGAGCGCGCCGAAGGCGCTCAGCGTGGCGCTCTCCACCAGGAATTGCGAGAGGATGTCGCGCCGGCGCGCGCCGAGCGACTTGCGAATGCCGATCTCGCGGGTGCGCTCGGCCACCGCCACGAGCATGATGTTCATGATCACGATGGCGCCCACCACGAGCCCGATGGCCGGAAGGACGATGCCGGCCAGCACGAGGTACTTCTTGATCGTCTCCCACTGCGCCAGCGCCGACGCGGAACTCTCCAACACGAAGTTGTCCTGCTGCGCGGGGTGGAGTTGGTGCCGCCGGCGCATGACCTCGCGCACCAGCTCTTCAATCGGTTGGTACGTGTCGGCCGTGGGGGACTGCACGAGCACGCCATACAGATTCCGGCGGCCGCCCGTCACCCGCGAGAGCTCGGAATTGAAGGGCGCCTGAACCTGCCGGTCGAGGTTGAGCCCGAACACCGTGCCCTGGTGGGCCAGCACGCCGATCACCTCGAACGGAAAGCGTCCGATCCGGATCGTCCGGCCAATGGGGTCGAGGTTGGGGAAGTACTCCTTGGCCAGTGCGTCTCCGATGACCGCCACGTCGGCCCCGAGGGCGTCCTCCTCCTCGGTGAATGCCCGTCCCTCGACGATCTGGAGGTCCTTGATCGTGAAGAACTGGGGAGAGACCGCTTCGGCGAGCACCTGGGCCCCGCCGCTGGCGTACTGCGAGCTGACGTTCATCCACCGGATGTCCTGCAGCGCCCAACGCGCCCCGTCGGGCAGGGCGGCCTTCACGGCCAGGCCATCGCTGACCGAGATCTTCGGCCGTTCCTGCCATTCCTTCCACTCGGCATCCGTGACGTTCCCGGTCTGGATGTCGGGGTACGGACGGAGGTTGAAGGTGTTGATTCCCAGGAACTTGCCGGCGAAGTCCTGCTCGACGTAGACGCTCATCCCCTGCACGATCGAGACGACCGCGATCAGGAAGGTCACGCTGATCATCACGCCGAGCAGCGTGAAGAAGCTCTTCAGCTTCTGGACCCGGATCTGGGCGATGGCCAGACGGATGGATTCAAGAAATTGCACGGCGCCCCACGGCTGGGAGTGAGTCGATGCACCCCCTACGGACGGGCGTCCTGCCAGGTGTCAATCGGGGCGGCCCCGGCCGCCTGGGCTATTCCGGGAACGTCAACTGGGCGCCGCCGGCGACGATGACGAACTCGTCGCGGCGATTGCGCGACCGGCACGACTCCCGCCGTTCGGTGCAGACGGGGTGGGCCGCGCCGTTGTCCACGATCTCGATGCGATTGACGCCCACGCCGTGGGCAATCAGATAGCTCCGCGCCTGTTCCGCGCGGAACTTGCCCAGGAGATGGTTGAACGCGCCCGACTCCTGCTGGTCCACGTTGCCCACGACCCGGATGCGGAGGTCCGGATTGGCCTTCAGGACGGGGATCTTCGCATCCAGGGCTGCCTTGGCGCCGGCGTCCAGCGCGAACTGGTCGGCGTCGAAGAACACTCTGGTCTCGATCACGGCCCGAGCGCGTGCCGTTTCCAGGCGCCGCGTCGCACTCGCGACGGAGTCGGCATGGGCCCGGGCGGCGGCGGCCGCCGCGGAGTCGGCGCGAACCTTTGCTGCGGCGGCGCTATCGCGCGCGGCGGCGGCGATGCTGTCGCGGTTGACCAGGGGAACCGGCGGCGGTTGGTTGATCACGTAGTTCGGAGGCGTGCACGCGGGGGCGGTGATCCCGGACGCCGCGTTCTCGCTGCAGATGAGTTCGAACAGCGTGGAGAAGATGGCCCGGAACACCTCCGGCGGGTCGCTGAGGTACTGGGCGCTGGCGCTGTTCACGAAGTCGCGGAAGGCGGCCCCGGCCCGCTGGACGGCCGCCGCCGACGGGTCGCTCGACAGCGGCGTCGTCCGCGACGACTCGCGGGCGGCCGGTCGCGGACGTCCGGACGCGTCCTCGCCGGCCGGTGATCCCGAGGGGCCCCCGGTCTCCGCCAGCGGCCGTCCGCCGGGCAGCAACCCTGATCGCGGTCCCTCTTCCAACGCCGGCGCCGCCGGGTTGGCCAGAAGGCCCGTGAGGGCAGCCAACAGCCGGTCGACCTGGGGGGCCAACGCTCCGCTGGGGCGCAGGGCGTCGGCGATCTTCTGGCGTACCGCGGGGGCCGGCTCCGCGGTGGACAGGAGTTGCCCCAGCGCCTGAACACCGAACCCCGACGTGGTGAGGCCGCCCCCGGCCACGGTTCCACTATTCAGCGACGATCCGAGCCTGAACGCGAACGCCCGCACGGCGAACGCCGAAAATGCCGCGTTGCGGGCCTGGGCAGCGGCTCGAGGATGGAACGACCCGATGAAGGCAGAACTCGCGACACCGGCACCGGAAAAGTCGGACACGGCCCCGCGCTGCGCGTTGGCGGCGCCACCGGCCATGCAGAGGCCCAGAATCGTTCCGGTGAAGACCAGCGTTTGCGTCGCCTTCATGCTCGGTCTCGATGCAGGTTAGCGAAAGAACTGCGAGAAGCGGAATCCGTACCCGATCCCGAGCACGAATCGCGCCGTCGGATTTGCACGGCCCAGGACGTCGGCCATCACCGGATTGAAGACGATCGGAAAACTCGGGAACGGGGCGATCGACAGACCGACGGCGAGATCCTGTCCGCTGAAGTCCGCGATCAGCGACGTGCTCGAGGCGAGGCGGAGCCCGCCACTCGCGAAGAGGCCGACGCCCGTGGTGTCCGGATGTCCGGTAGATGCGTCGCCAACCCAGGGGCGGAAGCGGCCGGTTCCCAGCCCCGCATTCAGGGTGACGCTGCCGAAGGGGCCGGTGGGATTGCCGGTGAGCTGCTGCACAGTGGAGACCACTCCGTAGACGTCCGATCCGCCGTCCCCTCCGGTGCCCCACTGGAGCGCGTTCTCCGCTCCCACGGCGATGGCGAAATTGCCCGGCAGCCGGCGGTGCAGCATTGCACTCACGCCACCGACGCGCATGAAGTTGAATCCGGTCTGTTGCGTCTGTGAATTCCGCAGGGTGGAGTACGACGTCACCGTGACCTCCAGTCCGACCGCGTTCACGGGATCGCCGAGGCCGAATCCGCCGAATGCCGCGCCGTCCTGGATCTTCGCGTCGTGGCGCAGGCTGGCCTGGTAGCTGATCCCAACGAAGCCGTCGCCGAAGCTGGCCCCGAAGGCCGAAGGCGAACTCACGCTGCTGCCCGGCGCGGACCGCGCGAAGTCCGCCGGCGGGCGCGACGCATCGGGGGCCGGGGGAAGCCGGAACCGCGCGCGCAGGCTGTCGACGCTCTGGGCGCCGGCGGGGCTCGCCGCCCCGAGTACGAGGAGCACCCCCGCGCACGTCATGCCTTTGCGCAGCAGACGGTCCCGCCTCATACGCTCCGCCTCCCCTGTCGCCGGAATGATCGATCTCGGTCCTGCGTGCGCCTGAATGACGGGCGCCACGGTACTCCATCGCGCGAGGCCGGTGCCGACATCGGCCTGACGCAGAATATGACGGAGTAGCCGGCATGGCGTAAGGCCGGAACGGCGGACCGCCGCCGTCGCAGATTCGCGTGTTTCCACCCGTGCGCGCCCACCGGTAAACGGCGGCTATCGGATTAGTCCGATGCCCCCGGATTCAGCGATTACTCGTACCGCAGCGCCTCGACGGGATCGAGCCGCGAGGCGCGCGCCGCCGGCAGCAGTCCGAACAGGATTCCCGTGAAGGCGCTCGTGCCGAGGGCCGCCGCGATGGCCCAGGGCGGCACCGACGCCGGAATGGGTGTGGCGGCGCGCACGAGCATCGAGAGCAGGACTCCCACGATCAAACCAATGGCCGCTCCAATTCCGGTGAGGGTGATGGCCTCGACCAGGAACTGCCAGAGGATGGTGGCCCGGGTGGCGCCGAGCGCCTTGCGCACCCCGATCTCCCGGGTGCGCTCGGTGACACTGATCATCATGATGGCGATCACGCCCACGCCGCCGACGATGAGCCCGATGGCCGACAGGACGAGCATGACCAGGAAGAACATGCCGAAGACCTTGTTGTACGTCTCGAACAGCTTGTCCTGGGTGATGACGGCGAAGTCGTTCTCGGTGGCCGGGCGCAGCCCATGCCGCTGGCGCATCAGGGCGGTGACCTCGTCCACCGCCTCGTCGCGCGAGACGGCCTCGCGGGGGACGACGGAGATGCCGATCATCCGCCGGCCGGCGTTGAGCACGCGGAGCGCCGTCTGGATGGGGACGTATCCGTGCGGATCGTCGCCGGACAGGAAGCTGGCGCCCGAGTGGTAGATGCCGATCACGCGGAACTGCTCGCCGCGCACCTGGATGTACTTATCGATGGGATCGGAGGCATCGAACAGCCGGACGGCCATGATGCTGTCGATCACGATCACCCGGTCACCCGCATTCGCTTCGGCCTGCGTCCAGCTCCGGCCCGGGTACAGGTCGCCACCCCCGTCGATGATGACCCAGTTGGAGGTGAAGGCGCTGATCGACGGCGCGCTGAGGTCGCGGTCGGCGTACTTCACCGGAAGCGACATGTCGAGTCGGGCGCCCGCGGCGCGCACGCCCGGCAGCGCGTCGATGGCCTTCTGGTCGGCCATCGTGAGTGGTGGGTTGTGCCGCCACATGCAGGTGGCGTCGGTGCCGTCGCATGCCGCGAACGTGATCGGGAACCGTGACAGGAAGAACGTCTTGGGGCCGGCGGACTCGAGATCCTTGGCCACGCTGTCGTTGATACCGTGAATGGACGCCGAGATGACGACCACCACGAAGACGCCGACCGCGATGCCCAGAATCGTGAGGCCGGCCCGTACCTTGTTCGAGCGAATCGACTCGACGGCGATTCCCACGCCTTCCTTCAGATTGAACGCCCAGGTCTCGAAGAGCACGCGCATGGGGCTCCCTACTCCTGCCGCAGGGCGGCGATGGGGTCGAGCAGGGCGGCCCGGCTGGCCGGGTACACGCCGGCGATGATGCCCACGCCGGCCCCCACCGAGACGCCGAGCACCACGGACCAGAGTTCGACCGCGGCCGGCATCGGGCTCACCACCGAGATGAACTTGGCGAATCCGAAGCCGAGCGCGACGCCGAGCGCGGCACCGAGCACCGCCAGCACGACACTCTCCACGAGAAACTGGCGGAGGATGTCGCGCCGCTTGGCGCCGAGCGCCTTGCGGATGCCGATCTCGCGGGTGCGCTCGGCCACCGCCACCAGCATGATGTTCATGATCACGATGGCGCCGACGACGAGTCCGATGGCCGGCAGCGCGACGCCGGCCAGCACCAGGTAGTGCTGGATCTTGTCCCAGAACGCGAGCGCCGAGTCCGAGGTCTGCAGCGCGAAGTCATCGGGCTGGGCAGGGTGCAGCCCGTGGCGGGCTCGCATCACTTCGCGCACCCGCTCCTCGTTGTCCGGGATCTCGGCGGGCGTGGCCGACTGCACCGTGACGGCGTCCACCACCCCGTGCGGGTTGAGCAGCCGGTTGATCGGCGACCGGTCGGGTGCGACGAGGAATTTGTCGAAGGACATGCCGAACGCGCTGCCCTGCGTTTCGGCCACGCCAATGATGGTGTACGGGATTCCGGCCACCCGGATCTCGCGGCCGAGGGGGTTGAGGTTCGGGAAGAAGTGGTCCTGCACGTCCTTCCCGATCACCACGACCGGGCTCCCGAGCGCGAACTCCTGCGGCGAGGGAAGCCGCCCGAGCGCGACGTCCATGCGCTTGATCGTGAAGTACTGCGAACTCACCCCGTAGGCAGTCACACTGCGCGGACTGCCGTAGCGCGACTGCACGGTGAGCCCCGAGGCGCTGTAGCTGGCCCAGAGCGTACCGGGAGCCAGCGATGCCACCACCGGGGGGACGTCGTAGTTGTAGATCGGCGGACGCAGGCGCCAGGCGCGCCGCTCGGCCGCGGTGACGCCGCCGACGCTGATGCTCGGACGCGAGCGCAGCTCGAACGAATTGATCGCGATGAGCTTGCCCAGCAGATCGTCCCGCATGTAGTTGCCCATGCCGCTCACGATGGAGACCACCGTGATCAGGAACATGACCCCGATCATGACACCGAGGGCGGTGAAGAAGCTCTTGAGCTTCTGCACCCGGATCTGGGCGATGGCGAGGCGGATGGCTTCGTAGAAGGGCACGGATGGCTGGACGAGGAGGTCCCGGAAAGCTAACGAGGCGGCGGAGAAGACCCCCCGCCGCCCCGGACCGGCAGGCGCCGGCATTTGTTACATGCTGCCGATCCGCTCCGTGAAGGCCTCGCGGCGGTCGTCGGTGGCCACCAGGCCGTCGCGCAGCACCACGACGCGCCGAGCGTGCGCGGCGATGTCAGGCTCGTGGGTTACCATGATCACGGTCTGGCCGCTGGTCGCCAACTCCTCGAAGACCTTCATGATCTCCTCCGAGGTGGCGGAGTCCAGGTTGCCGGTGGGCTCGTCGGCCAGGAGGATCGAGGGCCGGTTCACCAGCGCGCGGGCGATGGCGACGCGTTGGCGCTGCCCGCCCGAGAGCTCGTTGGGGCGGTGGTCCATGCGGCCCTCGAGCTGCACCCGCTCCAGGGCTTCCCTGGCCCGCTTGCGCCGCTCGTCGGCGCTGATGCCGGCGTACACCAGCGGCAGTTCCACATTGTGGAGCGCCGTGGCGCGCGGCAGCAGGTTGAAGGTCTGGAAGACGAACCCGATTTCCTTGTTCCGGATGCGGGCCAACTGGTCGTCCGACATCTCGGAGACCAGCGTGCCGTTCAGCCAGTACTCCCCGGCCGTGGGCGTGTCGAGACACCCGATCACGTTCATGAGTGTGGACTTGCCGGAGCCCGACGGTCCCATGATTGCGACGTACTCGTTGCGCGCGATGGCGATGTCCACGCCCCGGAGGGCGCGGACGATCTCACCGCCCATGTCGTAGTGACGCTGGATGCCGCGCGTCACGATCACCCACTTGCTCTCCGGGGCCTTCCCCTGCTCGGAGACGACGACCGCGCGTTCGGCAGTCGAGCTGACCGGGGCTTCAGCGGCGTGCTGGCTCACTTGGTTCCGTCCTGGGGTTTCTTGGTGTCGACCTTGGTCTCCCGCACCACCACTCCGTCCTTCAGATCACGGATGGCCTGATACGTGCCGGCCACGATGCGCTCGCCTTCCTTGAGGCCGTCGAGGACCTCGAAGTCCTTCTCGCCGGCGATCCCTACCTTTACGGGCCGGAAGGTCACTTTGTTGTCCTTGCCGACGACGAATACCCCCTCGACGTCCTTCTTGCCGACCTCGACCTTCGGTTTGGGACGACCCAGTCCGACCGCCGTATCGGCGTTCTGCAGGGCCTGGTTCTCGCGGACGGTGAGGGCGATGATCGGGATGGCCAGGACGTTCTTGCGGGTGGCCGTGATCACCTTGGCGGTCGCCGAGAAGTCGGGGCGGGTGTCCTTGGGCGCGTTCAGCAGCCGGATGGTCACCTCGTAGTCGACGGCCTGGTCGGAGCTGGCGGTCGTGGTGGAGGCGCCGGCCACCGAACTGTTCGAGATCTCGGTCACGCGGCCCAGGAACGTGGTGTCGGGGAAGGCGTCGATCTGGACGACGGCCGAATCACCCAGGGCGATGCGGGAGACATCGGTCTCGTCGACCTTCACCTTGGTTTCCAGTTCCGACATGTCACTGATCGTGAGCAGCGTGGCCGCGTCCTTGTTCAGGGTGCCCTGGATCGCGGTTTCGCCCTGTTCCACGTTCAACCGCGTAACCCGCCCCGACATCGGCGCGTAGATGGTGGTCTTGGCCAGCGAGGACCGGGCGTTGTCCAGCGACGCGAGCGCCTGATCCACCTGGTGGGCCGACGACTGGACGAGTGCCTGGTTGACGTCCACCGCGGTCTTGAGCTGCTCCATCTGCTCGGGGGTCACGAATTGGGCGTTGGCCTTCTGCAATTCCATGCTGCGCTGGTAGGCGCTCTGGGCCTGCATCAGGTTGGCCTTGGCCTGCTCGTTCTGAGCCCGGGCGGAGGCGACGTTGGCCTCCCACTGTTTCACCGTGGCCTGGGCATTGGACGGGTCGATCTGGAGCAGGAACTGGCCCTGCTTTACCATGTCGCCCTCCTTCACCGAGAGCTTCGTGATCTTGCCCGACACGTCGGAGCTGACGTTGACCTTGGTGTGTGGGCTCACCTGCCCGCTGGCCGTCACCGACGCCACCAGGTTGGCTCGCTCCACCGGTTCGATGCGGACCTCCACGCCGGCGTTGGACTTTCGGAGAAGGCCCATCGTAACGATGCCGGCGAGCACGACCAGAATGACGGCGGAAATGGACAGCTTTGCGCGCTTGCTCATGGATGTCCCCGGGGGCTATCGGAGGGGGCGGCCGACCGCGCTCTCGAGCGCGGCGAACGCCTTCTGGTAATCATAAATGGAATTGAGCCGGTCGACCTGCGCCTGCACGAACGTCCCGTGGGCCGTGGTCACGTCGAGATAGGTGGCCTGACCCACGCGGTACCGCTGTTGCGCGAACTGGTATTCCTCGCGCGCCTTGTCGGCGTTCTGCTGGCGCAGCGCGATGGTCTTGCCCGCCAGCTGGAGATTCAGGTACGCCTGGGTGACCTGCGTGCGCGTCTGCAACTCCTGCGCCTTCAGACGGTATTCCGCGTTCTCCTTGGTGGCGATGGCCTGTTGCACGCTCTCCTCGCGGTTGAATCCGTCGAAGATGGGGAGCGAGATCGTGGCGTTCACGGAAAGCGGCGACCGCGTGAAGCGGAACGGGAAGACGTTGTTCGAACTGCGGATCTGGTCGATCTGTCCGGGCGTCAGGGTGGGCGACGGACAGCCGGCCGACGCCAGTCCGACGCGTGTGCGGATGGAGTCCTGCTGGACGCAGCTCGCGTAGGCGCTCATGGCACCCGCCTGCGCGCGCCCTACCAGGTAGTCGGAATTCGTGTACTCGTACGAGTTTCCGCCCCACCCGGTGCTCAGGGAGAGCGTCGGCGTGTAGCGCGATTCGGCGGTGCGCACACCGATTGCCGCGGCGCGCTGGGAGGCCCGCAGGGCTTCGATCGCCGGGTTCCGGCCACGCGCCAGCACGAGCAGCGAGTCGAGCGCGAGCGGCGGCACGCTGGTGTTGAACGTGGTCGTGAGCTGGACGCCCGCCGGCTCCGGCGCGCCGATCTGCTGATACAGCGTCACGAGCGCCACATCCGCATTGTTGTGGGCCGTGAGGGCGGCGATCTGGGCCTGCCCGAGCGCGACCTCGGCGCTGTTCACGTCGAGGATCGTTCCCTGTCCCACCTGCATCTTGGCCTTTGCCAGATCGAGCTGGCCCTGCGCCGTGATCACCAGGGTGTCCTGCAGCGACGCATTGGCTTGCGCGGCCAGCGCGTCCAGGTACGCCGAGGTCACGTTGGCGCGGAGGATCTCGGCCTGCCCGGTGATGTCGGCTTCCGTGGCGTCGCGATTGGCCTTCTGCAGCTTGGGATTCATGAACGACGCCGCGCTCAGGCTGTAGTTCACGCCCAGACTGTAGTGCGACGTCACCGCGTCGGATGATCCCGTGAACGTGAGTCCCTGGAAGACCTGGCTTCCGGCCTGTTGGTAGCCGGCGCTGAACGAAGAACTGACCGTGGGCAGAAATGCGCCATAGGCCGAGCGCACGGCGGCGTCGGCGGTGCGGCGTCCGGTGACGGTCTGCAGGTACGTGGGATTGGTCTGGCGGGCGAGAGCGATTGCTTGCTCGAGTGACAGCGTCGGCCCGGAGGGTGACGCGCCCCCTTGGGCGAGTGCAACCTGGCCAACGAGCGCGAGCAGCACGGCAGACACCGAAAGACGCATGGAGAGCTGATCCTGTGGTAAGGGGTCAGCCTGCCGTACGGCGGTCGGCCGAACCCGGTTTCAAGGCGGCATGCGTCGGCGGTTGGCCGTCGCCGGCGGCGATGGTGGCGCGGACGATGCCGTCGCGTCAGCGCGGCAATTCGTCGCGCTGGGCGACGAGGCCCTGGGCCGGAATGGCCACGCGGAGCAGGCGCCCGCGCGCGTCCACCCAGACGTCCCGGCTGGCGCCGTCCGCCGCGATGAGCGCAAAGTGCCGTGCGCTCACCGTCCCGCGGCCGACGCGAATGGACTCCTGCCCACGTTCCTCGAAGCGAAATGTAGCCTGTGTACCGAGTCGGGGATCGACCACGGAAAACTGGGAACGGAGGGGTGGCAGAACGGCGAAGAAATACGGGTCGAATGCCTGCGGGTCGAGGAGGAGCGGATTCGCGCCCATGACGTAGTCGCGGGCGGACTCCCCGTGCGGGGTCTTGGTCAGCGTACTGAAGCGGCCGGGACGGCCGCTTCCATCGACGTGGGCAACGCGGTTGGTGTGCACGCTCACTTCGGCTTCGTACGTGAGTGGGGCCCCGGCGGAGTCGGTGGTCAGCCGCAGCGCGACGCGCGCGGAATCGAACGAGACGGTGGCGGTGGCCCGGTACGCCTGGCCACCTCCTGCCGCGGCACGCACGATGCGATAGGCCTCCCGACCGATCGGGACGCCGTTCCGCGTGATCACCAGCGATCCCTCGTCCACCATCGTCTCCTGCGCGAACGCGTGGCCGGCGACCGCCGTGAGCGCGAGCGCAACCGCGGCACTGAGCTGGATCGGTCTCATACGATAGGGGTACCCAGGTGGGATGCGCATGTTCAGAAGGCCGGTGCGGGTGTCTTGAATATGCGCTCCGCGACGCGTTCCCGGATACGCTCGTAGATCAGCCTTCCCTTCTCCGCCGACGCCAAGCTGGGGCGGCCGATGGATCCCGGACTGTCGGCCGGCACGCGGAGCCATCCGCGACGGTGCCGTCGCAACGCATCGTCCGACAGCATATAATCTTGTGCCAGCGACATTTGCACGCACTGCGGCGCCACGTACAGCAGGAGCGACGTATCCACCTCGTCACCGTGAATGGGTTCGATCTGCCCTTCCAGCAGATCGCGGAAGTCCAGGCCGAACACGTTGACCGCCCGCACCCTGGCGGTGGACGTGACGACGGTTTCCAGCGCCTCCAGGTGGGAGTCGCTGTCGTGCGCCGTGAGGAGGATGAATTCGCGAACCCCGCCGGACTCCCAGGAGTCGACGAGGTCGTTGAGCATGCGGTGCAGGGTCTTCCGGCGCATCGCGGCATTGCCCGCGAAGGAACGGTCGGTGGCCACGTTGACGCCGTATTCCACCGTCGGCGCGCGGAGGACGTGGAACTCGGCCGACAGATCGTCGGCCAGGCGCTCGACGACCAGGGTGTCGCCGCCCATCGGGAGATGCGGACCGTGCTGCTCGCAGGTTCCGATCGGCAGGATGAGTCGCGGGTCGGCAGCCAACGTGGCGGCGACTTCGGCCGGGCGCATCTCCTTGAGCCGTTTCGGGCGTGGTGCGGCGGAGTGGTTCGAACCCATGGATCGAGAATGAGCGATGGCCGGCGTGCGCACTGAACGGCTGCGTGCGGCATGGTGGCCGGTGGCCGCGGCGCTGGCGCTGCTGGCTGCCAGCCAGTGGCTGAACGGGACGAGCGTAGAGTATCTCGCGGGGGCCACCGTCGCCACCGTGGTCGCGGCGGCGGGGCTCCGGGCCGTGGGGCCGCGCGGTCGCTTCTGGGCCACGCTCTCGACCTCCGGGCTGGTCATCCTCGTGCTGGTGGCGGGGTTCTCCCAGTGGAAGCTGGAACGCATCGACCAGCACTGGATCGATATCCGCTCGTCGCTCCGCGGCGATGCCCTGGCGGAACTGCAGGGCCGCGTGGACGAGGCGGAGACGCAGATGCGCGACGACGCGGACCGCGCGCTGGTGGTCCCGGAGGACACGGCCGGGGCATTTCACGCGCTCGAGGGGCTGGTCCAGCCGAGCGGTGACGTTGGCATCGTGCTCTACGAGAACGGCGAGCCGTTGGCCTGGTCGGGGCGGGTGCACGTGCCCACGGACACGCTTCACGCTTCCATCGGAATTGCCCGCAGCGATTTCTACACCAGCCTGTACACGGTGGCTACGCGCGGCCGGCGGCGAGTGGTCGTGACGCAACTCCTGGATGCCACACCGCCCGCCGATCGTCTCACGCACCCGATTGCCGGAGAGATCGCCGCCATCGTGGGCATTCCGGGCTTCGAGTTCGCGGCGGTCCGCCCGGTGGCTACCGCACCGGAGTGGCAGGGGCTGCGCGTGGGCGGTGCGCTGCTCGCCTACGTGCGGCCGGCGCCGCTCACCGAAGCCGCCGTGCGCCTCGAGAGCCTGCAGAGTGCGCAGTTGGAGGTGGCGCTGGTGCTCGCCCTGTCGCTGGGCTGCTTCTTGATTGCCGCCTGGCGCGTG
Organism: uncultured Gemmatimonadaceae bacterium; assembly: GCA_963814345.1. Classification (GTDB taxonomy): domain Bacteria; phylum Gemmatimonadota; class Gemmatimonadetes; order Gemmatimonadales; family Gemmatimonadaceae; genus JAGWRI01. Next base: position 190,858 of record CAWFCT010000009.1, read on the forward strand.
GGCCGGAAGTTCCGATGGCGGCTGGCCACGGTTGGCGCGGCGCTGGTCTGCACCGCATACGTGCCCCTCAGCGCGTTCTCGAATTACTCCCGGCTGTTCAACGCATCGCTCTACTTCACCCCGATCGGGGGGGCGCTGACGGCCAATGCCGGCGCGCTGATGATCACCGGGGTGCTCACCCTGCTGGCGCTCATGGCGGCGGTGCGCCGGCTCGCCCGCGACCGGCCGCGGGGGTGGTGGGCACTTGCCGTGCTGGTGATCGCGGGGCTGGGCCCCTTTCTGCTCCGCGATCTGGCCCGCGGGATATCGATCCCCATCTACGGCGTGAATGCGTCGCTCTGGTTGATCTGGGAAGTGCCGATCTTCCTGGCCGGGTGCGCGGTGTTGCTGGCCGGTGCGACGGCGGGGAGCGCGGCGTTGGGGCCGACGCGTGGCCTGCCGGCCTGGGTGGGGCCCGTGCTTGCGGCGCTCGCGGCACTGCTGGCACCGCTGACGTTGCAGGCCAATGGACGATGGCCCTGGTGGTACCCGATTCCCTGGATCATCGCGATCGGCGCGCTCGCGCTCTCGCGACGGTCGCGGGCGATCGTGTCCAGCGTGGCGGCGGTGGCCGCGCTGGGCGCGACGACGCTGGTGTGGGGGGCCACGACGCGCGGCCGGATGGCGCTCGCGGAGAACGACGTCCGCGGGCTCTCACAGAACGACCCGCTCGTCGTAAAGCTCGTGGAGCGGTTTGCGGCGGCCGTGCGTGCGTCGGGCCCCCCGCAGGTGTCCCGGGAATGGCTGTTGCGGGCATATGCCACGTCGTCTCTCGCCCCGGCGGGCTTCCCGGTCTGGCTGTCGATCTGGACGAATGACTCCACGCCGGCGGCGGTGCTCCGCGCGTCGGCCATGGACGTCCCGATCTCGCAGGTCCGCGCCATCGCGGCGCAGGCCCGGGCGATCGACAGCACGGTGGAGTATCCGATCATCGCCCAGCCCGCGGTGCAGTTCGGGGTCGGCATCCCGGTGGGCGACGCCGTCGTGGTCGTGGTGGCCGCATCACGGACGCGCCTCGTCGCGGCCGATCCGTTCGCCAAACTGCTCGGCATCGATCAGCCGCCCGAGGCGGAACCGCCGTACGTGCTGCAGTTGGCGGAGGCGCCGCTGCATCCGCCCCCCGGCGAGCCCACCATCGACTGGCGCCGGGAGGGCACCGCCCTCCACGGCGACTGGGTGGCGAGCGGCGGTCTCGGGCCGTCGCGGGTGCACCTGGAGGTGGAACTGCGCTCCGTGGACGCGCTCGTCCAGCGCGGGTCGCTCGTGGTGCTGTTCGATCTGGCGATCGTGGGTGTGCTCTGGCTGATGAGCGTGATGGCGGACGGCGCGGTGGGGCGCTGGCTACGGGAGCGCCAGCGGCGCTGGCGCCGCAGCTACCGCACGCAGGTGACGCTGGCGCTGTTCGGGTTCTTCATGATCCCGGCGGTGGCGTTCGCCGCGTGGTCCTATCAGCAATTGGCGGCCGATGCGACGCAGAGCCGCGAGTTGCTGGTGGGAGAGACCCTGCGGGCCGTGGCGCCGGTGATGGGCAGCCAGGAATGGCTGGCGACCGAGAGTCGCCGGCTCGACGCGCCGCTGTTCCTCTACAGCAACGGCGAGTTGTCGGCGGCCAGCGATTCCCTGCTCGCGTCTCTCGCGCCCACGGGGCGCTTCCTGCCCCCAGACATGGCGTTGGCCCTGGTGGTGCATGACGAGGTGGCGCAGAGTCACGATGAGCAGTTCGGTACCTCGCACGCGCTGTTCGGGTTCCGGGCGGTGGACGACCCGCAGGGCCCGGTGGTGCTGGCGGCGCCCGCGCGGGCCGACGATCTGACGCTGGAACGACGCCGGCGCGACCTGGGGATCCTGGTGCTGTTCACCACGGTGGCCGGCGCACTGGCCGCCTTCTGGCTGAGCGGACTCGTGGCGCGCGGGCTCGCCGGTCCCATCCGCTCGCTGCGGCAGGCCGCGCTCGCGCTCGCGGCCGGCGGGCGCGCCCCGACGTTGGAAGACAACTCGACCGTGGAATTCCGTCCGGTGTTCGCGGCCTTCCGGCGCATGGCCACCGATCTCGAAGCGAGCCGCGCCGCCACGGCGCACGCCGAACGCGTGCTGGCGTGGGGCGAGATGGCACGCCAGGTGGCGCACGAGATCAAGAATCCCCTCACGCCGATCCGGCTGGGCGTGCAGCACCTGCAACGGGCGCGCGCCGACAAACGCGTCGACTTCGATCGGGTGCTGGATGAGAACGTGAAGCGGATCCTCGCCGAGATCGACCACCTGGATGAGATCGCGCGTGCGTTCAGCCGCTATGGCTCGGCGCCGAACGCCCGCTCCAGCGCCGCCCCAACCGATGTGGGAGCGGTGGTGCGGGATCTCATCGGGCTCGAACGCATGGGCGAGGAGGGCATCGATTGGACCCTCGACGCCCCGGACGGCCCCTGTGTTGCGTTGGCCCAGCGCGACGAGTTGCGCGAGGTGTTGCTCAACATCTACGAGAACGCGCGGCTGGCCGGCGCTCACGCCATCGGCACCACCGTGCGGCCGGGCGGCATGGTGTCCATCGAGGTCCGCGACGACGGGCACGGGATCTCGCCCGAGGTCATGCCCCGGGTGTTCGAGCCGCACTTCTCCACGCGCACGAGCGGCAGCGGGCTCGGGCTGGCGATCAGTCTGCAGCTGATCGAGGGCTGGGGCGGCACGCTCGCGATCGAGAGCCGGGAGGGGCAGGGCACCGAGGTCCGGATCACGCTGCCCCCCGCGTGAGCTACAGCCGCACGCGCACGGTCTTCACGTTCACGAATTCGCGAAGCCCGAACGCGCCGAGTTCGCGTCCGTAGCCCGACGCCTTCACACCGCCGAAGGGAAAGCGCGGGTCGGACGCGACCATCGCGTTGACGAACACGCTCCCGGCGTCCAACTCGCGGGCGAAGCGCTTGGCCTCGGTTCCGTCGCGTGTCCAGGCGCTGGCGCCGAGGCCGAAGCGCGTCCCGTTGGCAATCCGGATTGCGTCGTCGAAGTCGCGGGCCACGAACAGCGCGGCGACGGGTCCGAAGAGTTCGTCCGTGGACGCCGGGGCGTCCGCCGGGATGTCGGCGAGTACCGTCGGCTGGAAGAAGAACCCGGGCCCGTCGATGCGCGCCCCGCCGCACAGCACGCGCGCCCCCAGGGCGACCGTTCGATTGACCTGCTGTTCCAGGTCGACCAGTGCCTGGGCGCTGCACAGGGGGCCCACCTGTGTGGCGTCGTCCATGGGGTCGCCCACGACCAGCGATCGCATGGCGTTCACGAAGCGCTCCGTGAACTCGGCGGCCACGTCCGCGTGCACGATGAACCGCTTGGCGGCGATGCACGACTGGCCGTTGTTGATGGTGCGCGCGCGCACCGCGACCTCGACGGCCTTTGCCAGGTCGGCGCTCGGCATGACGATGAACGGGTCGCTGCCTCCCAACTCGAGCACCGACTTCTTGAGATGCCGGCCGGCGGTCTGCGCCACCTGCGAGCCGGCGCCCTCACTGCCGGTGAGCGTGACCCCGGCCACCCGGGGGTCGGCGACGACACGCTCGACGTCGGCTCCCGGCATGAGCAGCGTCTGGAAGACGCCGGGCGGCGCGCCGGCCGCCGTGAACAGCTCCTCGAGCGCGAGTGCGCACTGTGGCACGTTGCTGGCGTGTTTGAGCAGCCCCACGTTGCCCGCCACCAGCGCCGGCGCCGCGAACCGGATCACCTGCCAGAACGGGAAGTTCCAGGGCATGACGGCCAGCACGACGCCAAGAGGATGCAACTCGACCCGCGCGTCCTCTCCCTCGGCGGCCACGTGTTTGGCGGCGAGCATGGTGTGGGCGTGCTCGGCGTAGTAGCGGCAGGTGTTGGCGCACTTGGCGGCCTCGTCGCGGGCGGCGCTCACGCGCTTGCCCATCTCGAGCGTCATCAGTCGTGCGTACCGATCGCGATCCCGGTCGAGCAGGTCTCCCGCCGCGGCGACCACGCGCGCCCGATCGGCGGTCCGGGCCTCGCGCCAGAGACGCGCAGCAGCGGTGGCCCGGGCCAGCCGGGCCTCGATGTCCGCCGCGGTGTGCGCGGGGAACGTCTTCACCTGTTCGCCGGTGGCGGGATTGATGGTGGCAATTGACATGGAGCTACTCCTCGCGCGTCATGCCCCGGCCGGTTCGTCGGAACCCCACAGCCCATCGTCGTCCTCGCCGCCGAGCCAGCGGCGCCACCAGGGCGCGCGTCGCTCGCGATGCGCCACGGCGCGCACGGCGTCGCGCCAGGCCCGGCGCATGACCGCCGCATCCTGAAAGCGCCGGTTCACGTCGGGGTCGAGGCCGATGCGCAACCACTCGGCAATCTCCTCCGGAAAGGACGACAGATCCAGGTCCCGCGACATCGCGCGCCCGAGAATGGCGCGGACGTCCGATTCACCGTACGGGGGCGTTCCCGATAGCGCAAAGTACACGATCGCCGCCATCGAGTAGCAGTCGGCGGCCGTGTCCTGGGGCTCGCCGAGTAGTTGCTCGGGGGGAGCGAAGGCGGGGGTGCCGGCCGCGTCGGCCGGGTCCTGTCCCCAGATGTTGGCGATGCCGAAGTCGGCGATGCGCCACCGGCGATAGCGGTCGATGACCACGTTCTCGGGCTTGAGGTCGCGGTGGACGACGCCGATGGCGTGCGCGGCAGCGAGTCCGTCGAGGACCAGATCGACCCGCGGCGCCAGTTCGGCCAGGGGACGCGCGCCGGCGCGCTGCACGAGCTCGGCCACCGAGCCGGCCTCGGCGAGCTCCATGGTGTACCACGACACGCTGCCGCGCGAATCGAAGTCGTAGATCGGCACGATGGCGGGATGGGCGAGCTGCGCCGCCAGTTGGGCTTCGCGGCGAAAGCGGCTCACCGCGACCTCGTCCTTGGCGATGTGCGGATGCAGGAGCTTGAGTGCGACCTCGCGTCCGAGCGAGAGATCGCGCACGCGCCACACCGAACCGAACGAACCCGATCCCAGCGGCGCCAGCACGTCGTATTCGTCGCCCAGTGCCCAACGCAGCCGCGCCTCCTCCGATTCCTCCGGTGCCTGCGTGTCCTCGTCCCCGATGAGGAGCATCGTGCGGCTGCCGACCACGCGATCCACCGCGCGGATCATCGCGGCGACGCTCGGGAAGCGCTGCCCCGGGTCTTCGCGCAACGCACGATCGAGCACCACGGCCACGGACTTCGGGCAGTCCGGGCGCACGAGGCTGATCGGGGGCACGTCACGGGCCGGGGGCAGCTCGCCGGAGAGCGCGTAGAAGCAGAGCGCGGCCAACTGCCACTGATCGGTGAGCCGCGTCGGGGCCCAGGGGGCGTCCAGCCATTCCGCGGGCGAGGGCATCCAGGTAGGGTCGGGAGCCACGCCCCGGGGAATGTCCGAAACGGGCACGGCCCACTCCCACCCGAGCATCCAGAGGCGTCCCATGGGCGCCACCCACACGGTTTCCGGCGAGACGGCGCCGTGCGTGGCGCCGGCGTCGTGCAGATAACTGATGGCCGATCCGACTTCGCGCATCACACGCAGCATTGCCGGCACGTCTTCCGCGCCGGCACGGCGTACACGCGCCCCAACCGTTTCGCCGGCGATCCAGCGCCGCAGATACCCGGGCCCATGCCGGGCCGTGCCGTACGTGGCCCAATAGTGGTAGGTGGTGGGGACGGCCGGATGGTTGCGGTGCGCCAGATGGCGGGCTTCGGCCGCCAACCAGGGTTCGTCCGCCGGATCGGGGACGCTCACCAGCGAGAGCGAACGCCCCAGCGCGTCGACCAGTTCCTGATAGTGGCGATAGCCGAATAGCAGCCCCTCGGGCCCCCACGCCCAGTTCGGTGGCAGCTCCCAGGTGGCGAGATGCGGCGGCAGTTGATGCGTGACCGCATACGGCTCGGATGACGCGGCGTGGGTCACGCCGGGCCCCCGTCAGATCCGGCGGGATTCAGTGAGTGGCTCCTGAGCAGCCTGGGTGAGATCGGCAATGTTCACCGTGTCGGGGCGGACGCTGACGTCCACCAGGTCCACCTGATGCTGGCGTCCGTCCCGCCGACGTGCCGACCGGACGGATGGGACGTGCAGGGAGACGGCCACCACGCGCCAACACGTGCTGGGGCCGGTGAGCACTCCGTCGGCGTCGAGCGTGTCGAGGAACAGGGTCTCGCCGCAGGCGGGGAGCACGTGGCTCAGGCATTCGGCCAGCACCTGGTCCGGCCGGTCATGTCGGGCCACGCGCAAGGTGAACATCGAGCGTCTCCGGGAATGGCGGGGTGCGGGCAACGGGCGGCGTCGGCGAAGCGCGAACCGAGCCTCGTCTCGATCGACGTTCCGAAAAACTATCCGCCCGTGGGAATGGACACTAGTGTTCCGGGGCGCCCCGGATGCGCAATGAAACTGCGGGGGGCCGGGTACGTACGGTGAACGGAGAACGCAACAGGGGGATCCCGTGTTCCAATTCCTGGGCTTCGCGGCCACCGTGGCCGCCACCGTATTCGGATACATGACGGCACGTCGCTTCGTGCAGAATCGGCTTCGGTACGTGGATGGGGTGCATACGATCAAGGCGCCGATCATCGCCGGTGTCGTTGCCGGGCTGGTGGCCGCGCCGGTGGTGTGGCTGTTGCCCCTCGTGGGCGGCGGTACGGCCATCCTGTTCGGCGCGAGCGTCGCACTCGGCGTCGCCAACGGTTCGCGCGAGGTGCGCAAGCGACTGACCGCGGGCTAATTCGACGCGGCCTGCCGTGATCGGATGATGCGCCGGGGGTTCGTCCGCCGAACTTCCCGGCATGCTGGCCGCCATCCGTTCTGCCGCCGTGCTCGGCATCGAGGCGTACGACGTCACCGTCGAGGTGGACGTCTCGCCGGGACTGCCGCAGTGGAGCATCGTGGGGCTGGCCTCGAGTTCGGTGAAGGAGGCACGCGAGCGCGTGATCGCCGCGCTCGCCAACTCGGCGCTCACGCTTCCGCCGCGGCGTATCACCGTCGGCCTGTCCCCCGCCGACGTGCACAAGACCGGCGCCGCGTTCGACCTTCCCATCGCCGTCGGACTGCTCGCCGCACTCGGCATCGTGCCCGAATCGATCGGTGCACGCGTGGTCCTGCTCGGCGAGTTGGGACTCGACGGCAGCATCCGCGCGGTACGCGGGGTGCTGCCGGTGGCGCGCCGGCTGGCGGCTTCGGGTGAGCGGCGGACGCTGATTCTCCCGCGCGCCAACGCCGCGGAAGCGGCGCTGGTGGAGGGCACGCGCGTGTGCGCGCCCACGTCGCTCGTCGAGTTGGTGGAGTGGCTGCGGGCCGATACGCTGCCCGCGCCCGCCATCAGCCGCGCACTGGCCGGCGCCCCCGACGGCGCCGATTTTGCCGACGTGGTGGGGCAGGCGAGCGCCAAGCGGGCGCTGGAGATCGCGGCGGCCGGCGGGCACAACGTGCTCATGGTCGGCGCACCCGGGGCGGGAAAGACCATGCTGGCCCGCCGGCTCCCGTCCATCCTGCCCGCGCTGGCCGGCGACGAGGCGCTGGAGGTGACGGCCATCCACTCCGTGGCCGGACTCACGGGCGGGGAAGGCGGACTCCGCACCGAACGGCCCTTCCGGGCGCCGCACCATACGATCAGCACGGCGGGGCTGGTGGGCGGCGGAAGCCAGCCCCGTCCCGGTGAGGTGAGCCTGGCGCACCACGGGGTGTTGTTTCTCGACGAGATGCCGGAATTCCCGCGGTACGTACTGGAATCGCTGCGTCAACCGATGGAAGACGGCCGAGTGGTGATCGCGCGGGCGACGCGCGCCGTGTGCTTCCCGGCGCGATTCACGCTGGTGGGCGCCATGAATCCCTGTCCCTGCGGGCATGCGGGATCGTCCGGCGCGGTGCCGTGCGTGTGCGGGGAGAGTGAGATCCAACGCTATCGCGCCCGCCTCTCGGGGCCGCTCCTCGACCGCATCGACATGCACGTCAACGTCGGCGCGGTCCCCCTCGAACTGTTCGGCGGAGCGTCGCGCGACGCGGAGGAGCCGTCGGCGGCGATCCGGGCCCGCGTGGAAGCGGCGCGCTCCGTACAGCGCGTCCGGTACGCGTCCCGCATCGATGTCACCTGCAACGCGCAGGGGAGCGGGCGCTGGCTCGACCGGCAGGGCGGGCTCACACGCGCGGCGCGCGCCATGCTCACCAGCGCCGCCGATGGGTTGCGCCTGTCGGCGCGCGGCTACCATCGAGTGATCAAGGTGGCGCGAACGATCGCCGATCTGGCCCAAGCGGTGGAGGTGACGCCGGCCCATGTGGCCGAGGCACTGCGCTACCGGGCGATGATGACCTGACCGTGGTCGGCGTCACCGCCGCGAGGTTCCGTGTTTTCCCATGCGTGTCCAGAGCACGATGGTGCCGCACGACGATCCGGTAGCATTCAGTTCGAGCGGTGTATCCGCGGGGCCCGGGTACACCTCGACGCCCACGAGGTCTTCGGTGCGGAAGGCACTCAGGTCGGGCGGCTCGCCGACGCCGGGGGCATAGATGCGAATCCCGTCCACCCAGACGGCCAGGTAGCACACGGGGGTCGATCCGCACGACCGGCCGAGGCATGACGACGGCACCTGACTGGCCACCGCCCACCCGCCGGTGCTCAGCGGCGCGAGCGATACGCGCTGCGCTTCCGCCCGGAGCACCGAGGAGAAGTGCCAGTCCTTCAGTTCGTCCAGCCGGTCGCTGGTGATGAAGCTGCCGGTGGCGGAGGCCATGCGCCGCTTGAAGTCGGCCAGCGGATCGCCCAGGCCCGGCTCCGAAACGCGCACGGTGTCGAGCTGTACGTCCGCGCGCCGCATCCAGAAGCGCAGGTCGATCGAATCGCCGGCGGCGATGCGCGCCGTGCCCGCAATGGCGCGGTATCCGGGTTGGCGAAGGGTGACGTGGTAGAGTGCGGGGGCGACGTCGTGGAACGCGAACACCCCGTCGGGACCGGTGCGGATCACGCGTTGCGCTTCGTGGAGGGTCACCTCGACGTTCGTCAGCGGGGTGCCGGCGGAGTCGAAGACCTGCCCCCGCAGCACGGCGCGCTGCTGGGCGGCGAGTGGGGAGGCGCCGCTCGCCAACGCCATCGCGGCGAGGAGCGCGTGGGGGAGGAGAGTGCGCGGGTGCGCGGTTGTGGCCATCGCAGTGGCCCCGGGAGGGTGGTCTCCCCAACCGTATCAGCCCCGGACCGGGGAGGCAAGGCGCCCCTCAGGGCGCCGGTGGGTGCCGCGGCCGGCGGGCAGATGCCCACCGACCGCGGTCCCGTTCCGTGAATGCGTTACTGCTGGGTGCTCATCTGCTTCACGACGCCGGCGAGCAACTTCACCTTCGCGGCATCGGAGGCCGTGCCCGCATCCTGATCGAGCTGCGTGCCGAGGGCCTTCAGGGCGTCGGCGCGCCCGGTGCCCGTTGCCTTCTCGGCGGCGTCCAGCGCCGTCTTGATGGCGGCCGTGCGCGCGGCGGGCAGTCCGTTGTCGCGCACCAACTGATCCAGATAGGCGCGTGCCACCGGGAAGGCCGCCGGCCAGACCAGCTTCGGCTGGCTCTGCGGGTTGTACTGATCGAAGTGCACGAGCGCCGCGGCGTCGATCTCGTTCTGCGTGAGGTCGGCGGTGGGCGTCAACTTGAAGACATCCAGTCCGCGGGCGATCTCGGACCCGTAGATGTAGCCGTTGTAGTAGTAGCCGGCCCAGAAGCCGCCGAGCACGAGCTTGGTGGAATCGTTGGGTCCGCGGTCGAAGTAGGCGATCTCCTTGGGGTGCGCCGGATCGGTGAAGTCGAACACCGAGATGCCGCCCTGATACCAACCCTGCACCATGACGTCACGTCCGGGAATCGGGACGAGCCCGCCGTTGTGGGCCACGCAGTTTTCGTTCACCGTCTGGGCAGCCGGCAACTTGTAGTAGCTCTTCCGCGTCAGCTGGTCACCGCTCACGGTGAAGATGGCGTCGGCGCCCCAGTCCATGGGATCGGTGGCCCGGCACTTGGCCTGCGTGCCGCCGCCCCATTCGTCGGTGAAGATCATCTTCGATCCATCGTTGCTGAACGTGGCCGAATGCCAGAAGGCGAAGTTCGAGTCGGCCACGGCCTGGATGCGCACCGGGTGCACGGGGTCCTTGATGTTGAGCAGCAGCCCGTAACCAGAGCAGGCGCCGCCGGCCAGGCCGGCATCGGGGTATACCGTGATGTCATGGCATTGCGAGGGGCCGCCGCGCGCGCCACCAGAGGGCCGGAACCGTGCGCGCAGTCCCATGGCTTCCAGCGAATCGGCGAACATACTCGCCTTCGCGCTATCGTCGCGCGCGAGCTGGAGCGACGCGAGCAGCCGGGCGGCGCGGTCGGAGTCGGCGGAGGTCGCCGTGGAATCCATGCCGAGCCGGCCGAGCATCCGCCGGGCCGACTTCACCATGGCGCCGTTTGCCGTGTCGGCATATGCCACGCCGTGCGCGGGCGGGGCGGTGAGGTCGTTGAAGATGCGGGCCGAGCTCACGATCTTCGCCTGCTCCGGGTGCGCCAGCGGGACCCGGATCACCTCGATGCGGAACAGCGCCGAGTTGGGATCGGTGATGTCGCCGACCTCGCAGCTCGCCATTTCCGCCTTCGGGCGCACGCGCGCCAGACCGGACACGTACACGTAGACGATCCCCTTGTCGTTGGGATCGGGTACGAGTGTGTGCGTGTGCGAGCCGCGGCAGGTCTGCACGTCGGCCACCTGGCGGGGCTTCTTGGGGTCGGAGACGTCGAAGATGCGGATGCCGAGCATGCGCGCCTTGCTCACCGTGTCCTTGACGCCCTGCGTGCCGCAGTCGAGGCGGCTGCCGGTGTTCTCGGCCGAGACGAAGAGCAGGTGGCCGTACACGGAAACGTCTCCCTGTTCCGTGAAGCACACCGGGGCGGCCGTCAACGTCGGCTTGGCCGGATCGGAGACGTCCCAGATCTGGATGCCGCTGAAGTTGCCCTGATAGACGTAGTGACCGCCGAACGCGAGATCCGAATTGGCGTAGGTGAGGCCGCCCGGATCGTTGGGATGAAAGACGGCGGGCTTGTTCTGGTGCGCAACGAGGTCGAGTCCCTTCGACGCGACGCCCGCGTCGTACAGGCCGGCCTTGAGATGGGCACGGGGGTCGGTGGTGTCGGCCTGTGCGACCGGTGTGGCAGCCGCGGTCTTCGCCTGCGTGCACGCGGACGAGAACAGCAGAGGGGCGGCGGCGAGGAACAGCGCCTGCAGTGTGGCCCGCAGGCGCGGGCCGGTGGGGGAGGAGGGTGTCATCGGGTTGGGCTCGGGGTGGTGGGAAGGGTCTTCAACATGGCCTGCATTCGGGCAATCTGGACGCGCTGGCTGGCGTCGATGTCGGTGGCGAAGCCGAACAACTCCGACTGCTGACCACCGCCGGGCGTGGCGAACAACGCGGCGACCATGTCGACGGCGCCCTGGTGGTGTTTGATCATGCCCTGGAGATAGAGGCGATCGAAGTCCGTGCCGCGAGCCGCGTCGAGCTGACGCATCTCGGCGGGGGTGAGCATGCCCGACATCATCATCGGCGGATTGCCCATGTCCATGCCGGGCATGTGCATGGGGCTGGAGTCCTCGACCGGCCCGGAGTGCGGGTGCTGCATCTTCAGGGGATCGGGGGCGCTCAGGTGTCGGGCCGCGAGCCAGTGCTGCATGAGGTCGATCTCATCGTACTGCGACAGGGCGATGCGCTTGCAGAGGATGGCGACGTCGGCGCGGGCGCCGTGGGTAGGCGCCCAGTTCGACATGACGACGGCCTGAGCGTGGTGCACGATCATGCCCTGCATGAATTTCACATCCGCGGGGGTGTAGTCCTTCCCGGCGGTCTGCGCGTGCAGCGGGGCGGCGGCGCCGAGTAGGGCCGCGAAGGAGAGGACGCGCGACGTCGTCGCGGCGATGGACCGTGCGTTGGACACTGACATGAGTTCCCCTAGGGATCGCGGGGGGATCGAGTTGAGGCGGGTGGTGCGGTGGGAGGCCGCGAACCATGCGTCTCGGCCCGGCTGACGTCAAGGGTGGGGGCGGCAGCGGCGTGGGGAGGAACGTCCCGGTGCCTCCATGGTACGACCCCGTACCCCAATCCCCGCGTATGCTCCCCAACCCGATGCTCGTTCGCACCCGCATGATCCGCGGCGCAGCCTCCTGGGTGGCCATACGGGCGCTCCTCGGCATCGGACTGGCGATGGCGGGTTTCGACCCGGTCCGTCTGCGGCCCACGGTGTCGCTGGGAGTCATCGCGCTCTGTGTTGTCGCAGCGGCGATCGACGAGATGCGTCACGGGGAAGGCGTGCTCATCGGCAACCTCGGCGTCTCGCGACTCTGGTGCGCGGCCATCGACGTCGTACCGCCACTACTCGGGGAACTCGTGGTGCTCTCGTTCGGCCTCCGCCTGGGATGAGGGCCATCCTGATCGCGGACTCCGTGGCGAAACGATTCGGGGGCCGGTCGGTGCTGACGTCGGCCACGCTCCGCGCCTACCCGGGCGAGGTCCGCGCGCTCGTCGGGCGCAACGGCATCGGAAAATCGACGCTGCTCCGAATTGCGTGTGGCCGGCTGTCCCCCGATTCCGGAACGGTCCACTTTGCGGGGCACCCGTACCTCGAGCCCCGGCACCACCGGCTCGCTGCCGAAGGGCTCTTCTACCTGCCGGTTCGCGGTCTGTTCTCGCGCGCGCTCCCCATCGCAACGCAGATCGCGATGTTCAGCCGTCAGTTCGCGGGCGGCCCGACGCTGGCAGACCTCGAGTGGCTCCGGATCGATTCCCTGCTCGGACGGACCCCGGACCAGTTGTCAGGCGGCGAACTCCGTCGCCTGGAGATCGCAGCGGCGCTGACGCGAGATCCAAGCTGCCTGGTCGCGGACGAGCCCTTCCTCGGTGTCGCCCCGCGGGACGTGGAATTGCTGTCGGACGCGTTCCGGTGGTTGGCGCGTCGCGGCTGCGCCGTCGTGGTCACGGGCCACGAGGTATCGGCACTGTTCGCGGTGGCCACCAGCGTCACCTGGTGCACCGACGGGACGACGTATGAATTGGGTGCCCCGGGCGCCGCGCGCATGGCCCCGCGGTTCCGGCGCGAGTACCTGGGCCCGGTGTCGTCGTGACCGCCGCGGCGGACGACAGGGCCTAGGGGGCGAGAAAGGCCGTGAACGTCGCGCTCAGTGTGCCGCTGGTCGCTAGCAGTGTCTGGGTCCCGCTGCTGCCGAGCAGCCAGGCGCCGACCGTTGCCGTACCGGTGCTGTCGGTGAGCACGGTGGCGCCCGTCACGATGCCGCCGCCCGCGGTCACCGCGAATACCACGGGGATGCCCGCCAAGGGTGCGCCGGTGGCACTGATGATCCTGACCGCCGGCGCCACCGGGACGGCGGTGGAAGCGGCGACGGTTTGTGAATCGCCCGCCACCTTGACCATCGACGCGCCGGGGCCCGCGGTGGCGTACTCCGTAGCGGAGTCGCCGGCGAGGCCGCTGGACAGCACGCCGAAGATCTGGGGGCCGGAGGTCCGCCCCAGGGTCATCGTGGTCTGCGCGCGGCCGGTACTGTCGGTCACGGCAGCCGAGGGGTTCACCGATCCGGTTGCGGCCGGTACGAAAGTCACCGCGACGCCGGCCACGGGATGGCCGCCCGGCGTCTGGGCCTGCACCACCAGCGGCTGCTGCAGCGCGCTGCTCGGAGCACCGGTCTGGCCGCCGCCACTCAGGATCACAATCTTCGACGGCGGGGCCGTAATGGTGAGCGTCGCGGAATCGCGCAGGGCGTTCGGCGTGGTGGCAAAGACGCGGGTGGCGCCCTCGGTGCCGTTGGAAACGAAAGTGCCGGTTCGGCTGTCGATCGCTCCGACGCTGGAGTCGGAGAGGCTCCACGCCACGGTGGCCGAGGTGACGATGGACTGGGTGCTGTCCAGCGCCGTGAATAGATAGTTCACGAGGCCCTTCACACCGATCACCGTGTCGCGCGGCGTGATGAAGAGCAGTTTCGCACCGGCCCCCGGGCCGACGTAGTCGAGCGAGATGGCGGGGGGTGGAGTGGTGGACGGCGCCCCGACCGCCGCCGATATGATCTGCGTGCCGGAGAACAGTATCTGCTGGCCATCCCGCAGATCCACCGTGACCTGCAGGCGCTCGGTCGCGGCGGCGAGGATGATGGGGAAGGAGAGGCGGAGGGTATCGCTGCCCGGCGCCACGGCGAGCACGGTGTCCAATCCGGCGGTATCGGAGAGCCGGTCCAGATGGTCGATCCGCACCTGCGCGGTGTCGATGGTGAGTCCGAACTGGCCCAACGTTCCGACCGCCGCCGCCGCGGCTCTTGAGAATTGCGGTGCCACGCGGACCAGCGCGGGCCCGCCGGCGCCGGGCGAGCTGGGACCGTCGGTGCAGGTGACCCCGCTAAGCAGCACGAGCCCCACGCTGGCGACGCGCGCCAACCATCGCGCGACGTTCGCGCGCGCGCCGGGCGAGGCAACGGGGATGATGGCGGGTGTTGGCAGAGGGCGCGTTCGGTGAGAGGACGGAAGCGGGGCGCGAGACGACCGGTCGAGGCCCAAGCTGTCACCCCACCCGGGGGTGCTGTCAAGCGCCTGGATCACACGGGCCGGGACGGCCCCTCGGGCGGCAATACGAACCCCGCCCCGGCGAGCGGGGCTCGCCGGGGCGGGGGGAAGGTCCTGGCCCGCCCGCGGACCGTCCGCGGGGCAGGCGTGGGATCAGTGGAGGATCAGAAGGCCAACCACGTGAACAGATACAGCGTGTTGTTGTCGGACGCCGAGCGGCCGGAGCCATCGTAGTTGGTGCTGCCACCGTTGAACTTGGTGTACATAGTGTACTGCAGGCCCAGCCGCACGTTCTGCCACACGTTGTAGTTGAGCTGACCCACGAAGCCCTGAGAGTTCGGGCTGCCATTGGCGCTGCCGTCCACCGGGTTGGCCGCGTACAGAATGGCGTCCGTGGTGCCGTTGGTCTGGAAGTACCCGAACGACGCGCCGTAGTAGAGCGACGTGGCGAGCGACACGTTGGCCTTGAACGTGGTGAGGTTGTCGTGCTGCTGCGAGGCGCCCGAGATGAAGTCGGCCACACGGTTCTGCGATTCGTGCGTGTAGGTCGCGCGTCCGATCACGGCACCCGCGCCCGTCGGGTGCTCGTACTGCGCATCGACGCCGACGTCGGTGAACTGGTTGGTGGGTCCGGTGATGTCAGAGGGGTACAACTGGGTGTGCATGCCGAACGTGCCCACCATCAGGTAATCCTGATTGATCGGCTGCTGCCAGGCCACACGCCAGTACGGCGACACGCCCGACGTGGTGTTGCCGGCGCTGCCGTCCAGCGGGTAGCTGGCGCCCTGCGGCGACGACCGATACAGGGTGAGTTCGGAATAGAGGTGGTTGTTGAGCAGCGTGTACGCGCCGAGGCCGACCACGGCCTGTCCGAGCGCTCCGTCGATCATGGTGCCGGCACCCGGTGCCGGGACGGCCTCCGACCCCATGAAGGGGAAGCTCCACGCCGGTACCGTGTTCCAGACGTCCTGCACGGTGGGATTGTTGTTCAGCGTCAGGCCGAAGAGCAGGCTGTTGCCGTCGCCGAACGTGTGGTTCTTCGCGTAGCGGAGATCGAGGTTGTCCATGCCGAAGGTGCCGTCGGCCGCGGCGTACGTGAACTGCGAGAAGATGCCCAGGTTCGGCGTGATCGCGCCGCCGACGAACAGGCTGGCCTGGTCGGGGAACTGGGCGATGCCGTTCTGCGTGCCGGGCACGGCCTTTGCCGTCTGCGCGAAATCGCCGACGAACATCGCCGCCATGGGCGGGACGGTGAGCAGCTTCAGGCTCGGATCCTTGGTCGTGTCGGCCTGGGCGTTGATCGTCGCGATTCCGGTGAGCGTGTAGCCGTTCAGCTTGAACAGCCGGCCGAAGGGCGTGAGCGCCGGAAACTGATAGTGGCACATGCTGCAGGCCATGCCGGTCTGCCGCGAGAACGCCGGGATGTTGGCGTGGGCCTTCGCGAGGGCGACCATCAGGCTGCGGTTCATGACGGCGTGATCGGCGCTCACGCCCAGCGCGCTGGCGGCGCTGGTCGCGCCGCGGTCTGCACGCGCGGTGGCCGGTGTCGCCAGTGTGGCCAGCGCGAGCAGGAGAGCGGAGAGACCCAGGCCTATCCGGCGCGGGAGGGAGAGATCTGTGTGCATGGAGGCTCCGGTTACGGTTTCACACCGCGGTGGTTGACTGCCCAGATGTAGGCGGCGACTTCGGTGGCGAGCGCGTCGTTGATCCCGTTGGGGTGCGCGACCATGACAGTGCCCGGCACGCCGTGCGTCACAACGGCGAAGATCTGGGCGTAGGTGCCCTCCTTCGCTGCCAGCCAGGGCTTGCCGTGCTTGTCGAGCGGGGGAGCGATGGGCGACCCTTGAAGGTTGGCGCCATGGCAGACGAAGCAGCCGCCCTGTCCATGAAAGATCCCGCGGCCCGAGCTGATCATCTGCGTCGTGATCTGACCCGTGTCCGGCAGGGTCGCAGCTTGCGGACGGTGCGCCGTGTGACCTCCGCCCGACGCGAGCACGATCGTGGCAGCGCTTCGCGCGAGAATCGTCAAGAACCCCATCGATGTGTTTCCCCCCAAAATAAAGACGGTCTTCGCTTGCTCATGTCACTCGCGTGACGGAGCGAACATTAGGCAGTGACCCGCTTCCTGCCATCGGACGAACGCTGTCCTGATGTGGGGAAATCCCTGAGAAAAACACAAAGAAGCCGTATAGATGATCGTGTCGGTGGCGGCGAGCGCCCGCACCAATGTCGCGTCCGCGTTCCGGCGATCGTGCGGTGCAGAGGGCGACACGCGCAATGAATCGATTCTCGCCGCACGATGCGGGTGGCGGTGCGACGGGCACGAAGCGGTACTCTCGGCGCACGAATCCAACGCCTGTCTCTCGCCGCCATGCTCATGCGACTTCGTCTCGCCATCGTCCTGTACCTCGTGTCCGCCACCGTGCTGCCGAATCGCCGACTCGGCGCCCAGCGGTCCGGGCGCCGCTGTCGTCCGTACGCGTGGAGCGCGCCACGGACGCTCACGATGGCGGACGGCCGGCCTGTGTACGTCGACGGCGCCAGGCCGGTGCGGTTCGGGGACGGACTGGCGCTGCTCGGCGTGCCGACCTTCGTATGGAGCACGCCCACGGTCTTCGCGGACACCGGCGCCGGGGCGCGTGAGATGGTCGATCCGTCACGCCTGGCCGGCGTGCTGCGGGCACCGGGTCGCGCTACCGACCTCGTCTCGATGCCGACCGGCGCGACCCGGATGCTGGCGGTGCACGCGCTTTCCCGCGGCGACGGATCGCTCGACGTGTTCTGGGGCGAGAGCGCCGACACGTCGTCCCATGCGTTGGAGCAGGTGCAGGCGGTCTGGCACGCCCGATTCGCCCGCAACGGGTGGAATACTCCCGAGCGCGTGTTGGCGTTCGAGGAGATCGCGTGGAACACCGGTTATCCCGTGGTGCGCACGATCGCCGGAGCGCCGGCACTCGCCGTACCGGTGCGACAGGCGCGCCTCTCGGGCGACACACTCGGCATCATGTACCTGCGCCGAGATCACGGCGCGTGGCGCCGGGCGTGGATCCCCGCCGGCCCCATTCCACCGACCGACCTCGCGCTCGCGACAACGTCGGACCACACGCTGGTGCTTGCCTTCGTGGGATCCATGGTGCTGCCGTCCGGGCGGCTCGAGGCGAGCGGTGTCTTCATCGTCAGGTCGCACGATCTGGGCGTGACGTGGAGCCCGCCGCGGAGCGTCGCCGACCTCGGGCTTGCCGGCGTCAACTGGCTGCGGATGGTGGCCATGCGCGACGGCACGTTGCATCTGGTCTGGACCGTGCATCGGACGGCGGCCGGGGCGCGGCCCGCGCGGACCATCGAACGCGCGTCGTCACGCGACGGCGGTGCCACGTGGCAGCCGGCCCGCGCTACCGTGAATGATCCCTTCGTCGAGTTCCTCGCCGCGGCTCGACTCCACGACAGCCTGTTCTTCGCGGGGCGGTATCACGATGGACACCAGCTCGCCGTCTCCGCGGTCGGCGATGACGGGCCGATCGCCTGGCAGCGGCTGCCGTTCGACGCCGCCGACACGCCACCCCGGCTCACCCCGTGGGGGCCTGACTCGCTGATGCTGAGCTGGGGCACACGGCGCCAGGGGGCGTATCCGCTCTTCCCGGGGCTGCCGGCGCCACTGCTCGAGACTTCGACCATCACGACGAGGTGCGATCCCGCGCCTTGATGCGCTTGGCGCGTGCGAGGGCGGGGCATCCGTGCACCGCGCGCGCCGTTCGTTCCGTGCCGGGCCGGGCGGCATTGGGTGACCTGACCTCCCACTATAAGGAGACGCCTCAATGAGAACCGCCTGGAAGGGCTCACTGCTGTCCGTCGTCATAGCGCTCGCGGCGTGCGATCAATCGCCCGCCGCCGCCCCGACTCCTCCTCCCGTTCGCGGTGCGCCGACCACCGCCGCGACGGCCGGCGCCCGGCGGCACGGCAACGTGGTGGTCGCCAGCGGGCCGGACGCGGACACCCTGGTCCGCCACACCGCCGCCCGGTGGGCCGCGCAGGGCCGGCCGGCCCTGCAGCACTACGTCGATACCTCGAGTTTCTGGGACGGTCGAGTGCCGGGTCGGTCCGCCCGGCTCGCGCCGCCGCCGCCGGATGACGGTTCGGGCTACAGCGACCTTTCGTCACTGACCGCGCAGATCCTGAAGCAGGGGCTCGAGGTGAGCGTATCCGGGAACGAGGGGCTGGTCACGCTCTCGGCCGACTATTGGGGGACCGATGCGCACACCGATCTCGCGTTCGGCGCCAACTACGCTGGTGGCGCGACGGATATCCCGGCGCAGACGACCGGCGCCAACGACGGGCACGCGATTCAGAAGCTGGAGTGCGCATCAGAACTCATGGGCGGTAGCATCTACCAGCCCGACTGCATCGTCTGGGCCGGGACCGTCACCGCCAGCGCACACCTGTTCCTGAGCCACGACTGCGGAGAATTCGTGTACGGATCGGCCACGACCAAAGCATGGTTCGAACTGCCGATCCCGACGATGTCGTGGGGCACCGGTGGCTTCAACTTGAAATTCGAGTGGAAGCAGTATGGCTCCAGCGGTCCCGTCGCCATCGGGCGGAAGACGGCCTACCAGCCGTCCTGCCCAACCGTGGTCAAGAAGACGCCCGCCTGTTCCAACCAGATCATCTACGACCCGTCCGGGTGTGATGGCACGTCGGACGGCAGCATCGTCGACCCGCTGGGCGGCTCCAAGTCCGGTGGCTGCACGCTGTACCTCGTCCAGATCGAAGAGTCGTACGACGGCGGGAAGACCTGGGTGGTGGTGAACAGCTGGCTCGAGACCATCTGCTGAGACCGCGTCGGCATCCGCTCGCCAATCCCACATCGACACTTCATCCGTTGCGAGGACTCTCATGACCAGAATTCCTGCCGCGTTTTGCGGCGCGCTGCTCGCCGTCGGCACGATGACCCCACGTGCTGGAGCGCAGACCCGGCCCGTGCCCGCCGGGCGCATGGCGGTGACCGTCGCCGTCACCGACTCCACGAACTTCGGACAGGCCATCGTCATCCTTCGGCGTCCGAATGCCGATCCGCCGAACGTCATCCTGATGTCGCGGGCCGCCGCGACCCCCCAACACCTGGCCGCCGCCGCCGCCACGCTCTCGGTGATCATGCAACGCGACGGGGACCGGCCCTCGGTGGCCGGCCTGTTCCGCGTCCGGGCCGATGCCGGCGCCCCAGCGGGCGCGATCGGTGCGGCCCGCCACGCCCTGGCTCACCTCGATAGCAGCGGGCAGACCCGGGTCGGCGTAGAGGGGGTAGGACCTGCCCGGATCACCCGCATCTATCTACCCGACCACTCGGCGCGTGCCCGGCTGATGCACGAAGGGCGGATGCGGTTGCGCCGGCAACGACCGGCGGGCGGCGGACGGTAGGGCCCCACGCACGACTGCCGGGTGGGGGCTTCGCGCCCACCCGGCACGCCGTGTACGCCCGGGCAACGCAGGGCTGGCCGCCGTCGTGTACCGTCGTGCATACTGGACGTACATCCTGGAACGCCCCCTGATCCGCCCATGCCGAAGCCCGTCGTACTGATCGTCGGACTGCTGATGCTCGCCGCCCCGCTGCGGGCACAGGACAAGTTCGTCACGCAGATCCTCATGGTGTCGACGTTCCGCGGCGCCAATCGCGATGCCGCGCACGATGCGTCGGACATCGTGCGCAACCGCGTGGCCGATGCGTTTCACAACAAGGGGCTGCGCGTCGTTTCGGCCAGCAGCGTGGAGAACTGGCTGGAGAAGTCGGGCTACAACGAGGACATGGGGCTCCTGCCCGCGGAGCGGGAGATGGTCGCGCGGCATTTCCGCACGGACGAGGAGGTCGTCGGCGTGGTGACGCCGGCCGATTCCGGCTACCGTGTGGACGCGCAGATCATCCTCACGCGCGATCCGCGCATGGTGCAGCCGATCACCGCCGTGGCGCGGTCGGTGCGGGACGCGGCGGAGGCCGTGGCCCGGGACGTCATTGCCGCGCGCGCCCAGATGGTGCCGCTACGCGAGTGCGAGAACGCCGTGCGCGCCGGCAGTTTCGAGAAGGCGGCGGCGTTGGCCACTCGCGCCATCGCCGCCTACCCGCCGGCCACGCTCGCGCGGGCCTGCCTGCTGAGCGCGTTGGGAAGCATGCCGGGGGACCACGCGGATTCGGTGGTGGCGGTCGCTCGTGCGCTGCTGGTCCGCTGGCCGGCCAGCCCGATCGCGCTCGAGTATCTGGCCACGACGCTCGACGCCAAGGGGGATGCCGCCGGCGCCGGCGAGGCCTGGGTGCGGTTGCTGGCCACCGATTCCCTCAACGCTTCCCTGATCCGTCGAGTCGTCGACGCGCTCTCGCGCGAAGGGAACGCGACGCTGGCCGAGCCGCTCATCGTGCGCGGCGTCAAGGCGCATCCCGACGATCTCGAACTGCTGAAGCTCGAGTGGCTGGTCCATCTGGCCACCTCCAACTGGAAGGCCGCGGTGGCCACCGGTCAACGTCTGGAGGCGCGCGACGAAGCGTCGAAGGTGGATCCGGACTTCTATCGGCGGCTGGCTTCCGCGTACCGGGCCGACAGCCAGCCGGTGCGCGCCCTGATGACGGCGGCAACGGGCGTCACCCGGTTCCCGGATGACGCGCCGCTCTACTCGCTCTATGTGCAGCTCCTGCGCCAGGAGAACCAGGCCGCCCTGGCCCGAGGGCTGGCCCGGTTCCCCGAAACCGCGGATCTGCACGTGATCGCGTCACAGACGCTCAAGGAGCAGGGGGCGTTGGCGCAGGCGGCCGGCGAGATCCGGGTCGCGCTGGCCGTGAACCCGCACCTGTCGCACGGATGGCTGCAACTGGCCGACGATGAGATGTCGCTCCAGCATCCGGACAGCGCGCTGGCCGCGCTCGACGCGGCGTTGGCCAACGGCGAGTCGAAGGGCACGGTGGCCCAGTTCGCGCTGGCGCGGGGGAACGCGCTCTACGCGAGCGCCAACGGGACGAAACGGCGCGCGGACTTCGAGCACGCACGGCAGTTTCTCCAACTGGCCAACCGGCTGGTGCCCACGCCGGAATCGGCGTTCCTGCTCGGTGCCTCCGCGCTCTCGGTCAGCCAGGCGGCGGCCACCGAGGCGCCGGCCGCCAAGAGCTGCGACCTGGTCCGGCTCGCCGACTCGACACTCACCGAGGCGGAGACGAACCTGGCCACCGGCCGCTCGGTGGCGCCCGACGCCGCCCAACAGTTCCTGGACTATGCGTCGACGCTGCGGCCGTACGTGGCCAGCCAACTCAAGACGCTCTGCCCGGCGACGAGCGATCGCTGACCGGAGGGGCGCCCGGTCCGCCCTGCCGAGCGGCGCCCAGAGAAACTACAATACGTGGATGCCGGGACCCGAGATCTCCACCGTCCAGATGTCGCTGACTCGCGAGCAGGCGCTCGTCGACTGGCTGCGCGCCCGGGGGCGCGTGGCTGTGGGCTTCAGCGGCGGCGTGGACTCCGCGTACCTGGCGTGCGTGGCCGTGGAGACGCTGGGCCCCGACGGCGTGCTGGCCATCATCGGGCGGAGCGCCTCGTATCCTGCCGCGCAGTGGGAGATGGCGCGCCGCGTGGCCGACGACTTCGGCGTGCCGGTGGTGGAGATCGATACCGACGAACTGCATGATCCGCGCTACGCCGCGAATCCCACGAATCGGTGCTACTTCTGCAAGACCGAACTGTGGACGCGGCTGGTGCCGGAGGCGCGCACCCGTGGATTCGACGTCGTGGCCGACGGGACCAACGCCGACGATCGCAGCGACTACCGGCCGGGCGCGCGGGCGGGGCGCGAATACGGCGTCGCGTCGCCGCTCGCCGAAGCGGGCCTCACCAAGGCCGACATCCGCGAGCGGTCGCGCGTGCGCGGTATTCCCACCTGGCAGCAACCGTCGTCGCCCTGCCTGTCGTCGCGCCTGCCGTACGGCACCGCCGTCACCATCGAGCGACTGCGCCAGGTCGAGGTGGCCGAGGAGGAGTTGCGGAAGCTCGGCGTGTGCGGCGATCTGCGGGTGCGCCACCACGGCCAGACGGCGCGCGTGGAGATCGACGTGCGGGAACTGCCGCGGTGGACGGGGCCGTCGCAGGCGGCGCTGATTCGCTCGGCGGTCCTCTCGGCCGGGTTCGAGACCGTGGAGATCGATTCCCGCGGATACCGATCGGGGTCGCTGAACGTGCTGGCGGGCGTGTCGGCCACGGCGACGGACGCCGCCCCCTCGCCGTCGGCGGCCGGTGCGGCTCTTTCTCGCCGTTAACTTCGAACCCGCGGTCCGGGCGGCGGTGCACGCGGCGGCCGCACCGATGCGGGACGCGGCGCCCGGAGTGTCGTGGGTGCCGGCCGGACGCGTGCACCTGACGCTCAAGTTCCTGGGCGAGCAGCCCGAGGCGATGGCCGATGCCGTGGCGACGGCCATGGACCGCGTGGGGTCCGCGCACCCCGTATTCGAATCGTCGCTCGGCGAATTCGGGGCCTTTCCGAACTTTCGGCGGGCTCGTGTCGTATGGATCGGTATGGATGACGACCCGCGGCTCGAGCTCCTGCACCACGACGTCGAGGTGGCGGCGGATACGCTGGGCCTTCCGATCGAAGGCAAGCCCTTCCGCCCGCACGTGACGCTCGGCCGCGTGGGCCAGCGCCCCGGGGTCGACGTGCTGCGCGAACTCTCGCGGGCGGCGAAGCGCGGATCGCGGGCGCCCATCCCGGCGATGGTCCGCAGCATCGACCTCATGCGCAGCACGCTGCGTCCCGGCGGGGCGGAGCACGAGCTGCTTCATTCCTCCCTCCTCCGGGAACGCTGACCCATGGGATGCATCGCACGACTCGGCTGTCTGGTGGTCCTGATCCTGCTCGGCATCGGCGCCTGGCTGACCCGCGACCGCTGGATGAGCTCGCTCCATCTATCGCGGCCTCCGGTTGCCGAGGTGCCCATCCACTGGGAGCCGCTGACGCCCGAGGGCGCGCGCCGGGCACAGGGGGCGCTCGACAGCCTGCGCACGGTGAACGGGCCGGTGTTCCAGAACGTCGCCGCCGGTGACGCGGCGGCGTATGTGATGCAGGCGCTGATGGGAAAGATGCCGGCGGCGGCGGACAGCGCGGCGGCGGCGGTCGTGGGCGACGAGTTGTATGTGCGCGCCAACGTGAAACTGCGCGAGCTCGGCGGCAGTGCCGTGCTCGGTCCGCTGGCCTCGATGCTCGGCGAACGCGAACGGTTGGAGATGGCCGGGACCTTCCATGTCGTGCACCCGGGGCTCACCGAGTACCGCGTCACGAAGATCACGCTGGGACGGTTCAGCGTTCCCTCGCCGGTGATTCCCAAACTACTGGGACGGGTGGCGCGGGGGGCCGGGCTGGACAGTGTCCACGCCCAGGCGCTGCCGATTCCCACGCCGCCCTACATGGTGGACATTCGCGTGGCCGATGGCCACCTCACGCTGTACAAAGGACTCAAGTGAATCGCGTCGTCGTTGGCGGGGCCGGCGCGCGCGGGTAGCTTAGATCGATGCACCCCAATCCCCACGCCGTGAGTGCGCGATGAGCCGCCGCATTCTCATCGTCGACGACGAGCAGGGCGTACGCGCCGCGCTGACGCAGCTCCTCGAGTTCGAGGGCTACGAGGTCCGCGGCGCGTCGAACGGCACCGACGGGATTGCGGAATACCGGCGGTGGACGCCGCAGTTGGTGTTCCTCGATGTGAAGATGGCGGGGATGGACGGCCTCGAGGCGCTGCGGCGCCTGCGGGAACTCGACCCGAAAGCGATCGTGGTCATGATCAGCGGGCACGCCACGATCCAGACGGCCGTCGAAGCCACGCAGTTGGGCGCCTACGACATTCTCGAGAAGCCGCTCGATACCGACCGCATCCTGGTGACGCTGCGCAACGCGCTGTCGCACCTGGCGCTCGACGAAGAGAATACCCGGTTGCGCGAGACCATCGAGTCGCGCTACGAGATCGTGGGCAAGTCACGGGCGATCCGGGCCGTGATCGACAAGATCGAGAAGGTGGGGGCCACGCCGGCGCGGGTGCTCATCACCGGGGAGAACGGCACCGGCAAGGAATTGGTGGCGCGTGCCGTGCACCGGCGATCGCAGCGCTCGGCGAAACCGTTCGTCGAGGTCAACTGCGCGGCCATCCCCGGAGAATTGATCGAGAGCGAGTTGTTCGGACATCTGAAGGGCTCGTTCACCGGCGCCAGCGCCGATCGGGCCGGGAAGTTCGAGCAGGCGCACGGCGGCACGCTGTTCCTGGACGAGATCGGGGACATGAGTCTGGCCGCGCAGGCCAAGGTGTTGCGCGTGCTGCAGGACGGCGTGGTCACGCGCATCGGCGGTGCCAAGCCGGTGTCGGTGGACGTCCGCGTGCTGGCGGCCACGAACAAGAAGCTCGAAGAGGAGATCGCCGCCGGACGGTTTCGCGACGATCTGTTCTACCGGCTTCACGTCGTCCCGATTCACGTGCCGCCGCTGCGCGAGCGGCGGGAGGACATTCCGCTGCTCATCGACCACTTCACGTCGGTGCTCACCAAGCACGAGGGCGTGCCGCCGCGGCAGTTCGCACCCGAGGCGACGGCCCGGTTGGCCGGCCTGGACTGGCCGGGCAACGTGCGTGAATTGCGGAACACCATCGAGCGGCTGCTGATTCTGGCGGCCGGTCCGATGGTCACCGTCGAGGACGTGGACCGGCTGGTGGGTGCCGGGGATCGCGATGCGGGCGCCGCGGCGATGGGGGCGGCGATGCAGGCTCGCACGTTCGACGAATTCCGGCAGTCCGCGGAGCGGGCGTTCCTGCTGGCCAAGCTGCGCGAATACGACTGGAATGTTTCGGAGACGGCGCGCGGGCTCGAGATGCCGCGGTCGAATCTGTACAAGAAGATGGAACGATACGGGCTGAGCCGTGAAGGCGCGGACTGAGCACGACAACGCAAGGAGCCACCGTGGCGGAACGCGACTGGTCGAAGGAACTCGCCAAGATCGACAAACAACTGCAGGGGATGCCCGCCGAGGAGCCGGCGCCGGCGCGCGCGTCGGACGCGAGGGGCCGCTCGCCGGAGCCGTCGGGGACGCCTGGCGCCCGGGGCACGACGCCGACTGAGAAGCCGGGTCGCCCCACCGGCGGATTCGGGGTGTTCGCCCGCCTCACGCTCTCCGTGGTGCTGGGCGTGGCGATCGTCGTCTGGCCGTACGAGTCCAGGTGTGGATTCGGGCTGTTCGCCTACCTGGCGGCCGTCACCGTAGTGGCCGTCAGCGGTGGGTGGAGCGCCGTCTGGACCTGGCGCCATCGCGCCGCTCGCGCTCACGTGCTCTCCCTGTTAATCCTCCTGTGGGGGCTCGTGCTGGGCTCCATGGAGGTACTGCCCCGCGTCGGTTACGCGAAGCCGGACCTTCGCCATCCCGCCGGTTGGATGTGCCAGTGAGCGTGCCACGGGGGCACGCCCTTTCCTGATCAAGAGACCATGACGACAACCTTCAAGAACTTCATCGGCGGCCAGTGGATCGAGCCCGCCAGCGGCGAGTACTTCGAGAACCGGAATCCGGCGAACCACAGCGACGTGATTGGCCGGTTCCCGCGCTCCGACGCCACCGACGTGCAGCGGGCCGTGGAATCTGCCAAGCGCGGCTTCGATCTCTGGCGGCGCACGCCGGCACCGGCCCGCGGCGACGCGCTCCGCCGGGCCGGCGATCTGCTCGTGCGGCGCAAGGACGAGATCGCCGATCTGATGACCCGCGAGATGGGGAAGCCGTTGGCGGAGACCAAGGGCGACGTGCAGGAGGGAATCGACACCGCCTATTACGCGGCCACGGAGGGGCGCCAGCTATTCGGGCGCACGGTGCCGAGCGAACTCCGGAACAAGTGGGCGATGAGCTTCCGGCGGCCGATCGGCGTGGCCGGCATCATCACGCCGTTCAACTTCCCGCTGGCGATTCCGACGTGGAAGATCTTTCCGGCGCTGCTGTGCGGCAATTCGGTGATCTTCAAGCCGGCGGAGGACGTGCCGCACACCGGGCACGTATTCGTGGAGATCCTGCTCGAGGCGGGGGTGCCCCCCGAGGTGGTGCAACTGGTACACGGCGTCGGCGAGCAGGCCGGCAAGGCGATCGTGGAGCACCCCGACATCCCGCTGGTGTCCTTCACCGGGTCCACCGACACGGGGAAGCTCGTCGGCGAGACCTGCGGCCGCATGCACAAGCGGCTGTCGCTGGAGATGGGCGGCAAGAACGCGATGATCGTGCTCGACGACGCCGATCTGGACCTGGCGCTGGACGGGGTGCTGTGGGGCGCATTCGGGACCACCGGCCAGCGGTGCACGGCCACCAGCCGCCTGATCGTGCAGGGTGGCGTCCACGACCGCTTCCTGGGGAAGCTGGTGGATCGGGTGAAACAGCTGAAGCTCGGCGACGGCCGGAAGACAGGGACCGATGTGGGCCCGATGATCAACGAGGCCGCGATCCGGAAGACGGAGCACTACGTGGACGTGGGACAGTCCGAGGGGGCCGACCTGCTGTGCGGCGGCCGGCGGGCCACGGGCAAGGGCCTGGAGAACGGTTGGTACTTCGAGCCCACCATCTTCGCCCGGGTGCAGGCGGGGATGCGCATCGAGCAGGAGGAGATCTTCGGGCCGGTGCTCTCGGTGGTGCGGGTGAACGATGCCGACGAGGCGTTCGCGGTGAACAATGACGTGAAGTACGGTCTGTCGTCATCCCTGTACACGCGCGACGTGAATCTGGCGTTCCGGGCGCTGAACGAACTGGACAACGGGATCACGTACATCAACGCGCCGACCATCGGCGCTGAGGCACATCTCCCGTTCGGCGGGGTCAAACAGACGGGGAACGGCCACCGCGAAGGCGGCTGGGAGGTATATGAGTTCTATTCGGAGACGAAGGTGGGATATGTGGACTTCTCCGGGTCGTTGCAGCGGGCTCAGATCGACAACTACTAGCCGGCCGGGGGGCGGCGCGTCCGGATGGGCGCGCCGGCCTGCTTGCGTCCCGCACCGGGTACCGTTAATTCCAGACACATACCCCCGCAGGAGTTGGCGCGTGCCGGCCATGAATCACGGTTCCCGCCCGGTCGTGACGCGCGCAGGAGCAGGAGCAGGACGAGAGGCTGCATGGAAGTGAACGACACCGAAACCTCAGGCAGTCCGGCGCCGTCGTCGCAACCGGTGACGCCGGAGCGGCGCACGGAGGCCTTGCGCGAGGCCAATCGGGGCTCGGGCCCGCTCGCCTTTCTGTGGGAATGGACCAAGATCTTCTGGATTTCGGTCGCGCTCTTCCTGGTGATCCGGACCTTCTTCGTCGAAGCCTTCAAGATCCCCACCGGCAGCATGGAGAACACGCTGATGGTGGGCGATTTCCTGCTCGTCAACAAGCTCGCCTACGGCGCGGAGGTCCCGTTCACGCACGACCGGTTGCCGGCGCTGGAGCATCCGCGTCGCGGCGACGTCATCGTGTTCGACTGGCCGGTGGACCCGACGAAGAATTTCGTGAAGCGGCTGGTCGGGCTGCCGGGCGACACGCTCTCGATGCGCAACGGCATCCTGATCCGGAACGGCCGGACGGTGAAGGAGAACTACGTCCGGCGCGAGGCGCCCGACATGGACCCGTCGGGTGAGGAATTCACCTGGCAGCGGGACTATCTGGTGCGCAGCGCGGGGGCAGCGGTGAGCTACCACCCGTCGCGCAACAACTGGGGACCGCTCGTCGTGCCGCCCAAGCATTACTTCGTTCTGGGTGACAACCGCGACGACTCGCTGGACAGCCGATATTGGGGATTCGTGCCCGACTCCCTTGTCACGGGCCGTCCCATCCTGATCTATTACAGTTACGCGCCGGACTCATCGGACCGGGCCTTCGCCTGGATGACCCATGTCCGCTGGAAGCGGCTGGGCGAGTTCGTGCGCTGAAGTGATGATCCCACCTGTGGTGTTCCCGTCCGGGCGGCGCGCATAGGCGCCGACGTTCGTCGCTACCAGGAGTCGTCGTTCGCATGCCAACGCCTGGCCCCAAGAAGACGTCGTTCGAGGAAGGCTCTCTCGATCAGTACCTGCGGGACATCAGCGCCTACCCACTCATCTCGCGTGAGGAAGAGGTGGCGCTCGCCAAGCGGATCCGGAAACACGATCAGGAGGCGCTCGACAAGCTCGTGCGCTCCAACTTGCGGTTCGTGGTGTCGGTGGCCAAGAAGTACCAGAACCAGGGCGTGTCGCTGTCCGACCTGATCAACGAGGGCAACCTCGGCCTCATTCGCGCGGCCCACAAGTTCGACGAGACCAAGGGTATCAAGTTCATCTCGTACGCGGTCTGGTGGATTCGTCAGGCCATCCTGCAGGCGCTGGCCGAGCAGAGCCGCATCGTGCGCGTGCCACTGAACCGCGCCGGCACGCTCCACCGCATCGGCAAGCGCGCCAACGTGCTGCTGCAGGAGCTGGGGCGCGAGGCCACCCACGCCGAGATCGCCGACGGGATGGACATCACGGAGGAGGAAGTCGCGAAGACGATGTCGATCTCGCAGACCCACCTCTCCCTCGATGCCCCGCTCACGCCCGGCGAGGACAACAAGCTCCTCGACTATCTGCCCGACAACCTCAATCCCACGCCGGACGAGCAGACCTTCGAGAAGGCGCTCACCGAGTCGATCGAGGAGGCCCTGTCGCACCTCAAGGAGCGGGAGTCGAAGATTCTCCGCCTCTACTTCGGCCTCGGCGATCAGGCGGAGCCGATGACGCTGGAGGAGATCGGCGCCCTGCTCGGCATCACGCGCGAGCGCGTGCGGCAGATCAAGGAGAAGGCGCTGAGCCGGCTGCGGCACGTGAGCCGGGCGAGGGCGTTGGAGAGTTATCTTGGGTAGGAAGTCGGACAGTCGGACAGTCGGACAGTCGGACAGTCGGACAGTCGGACAGTCGGACAGTCGGACAGTCGGACAGTCGGACAGTCGGACAGTCGGACAGTCGGACAGTCAGGAAATCGCCGGGATCAGCGATAGTTCCCGAACTGGAGTTCCACCCCGAAGTCCTGACTCTTGAGGATCGTCATCGCCGCCTGCAGGTCATCCTTGGAGGGTGAGCTCACCCGCACCTGTTCGCCCTGTATGGCGGCCTGGACCTTCTTGAGCTTGGCCGCCTTGACGGCGGCGGCCACCTTCTTTGCCGTGTCGGCGTCGAGCGCCGTCTTGAGCTTGACGTCGCGGCGCACCGTATCGCCTCCGGCAGGTTTGATCTCCCCGACGTCCAGATTCTTGACCGACACCCCGCGTTTGATCAAGCGGGTCTGGACGACGTCGAACAGCGACTTCATTTGGAAGTCGTTATCGGCCGAGAGCGCGAGGAGCGCTTCCCCCCGTTTGAACTCGATCGTGGCCTTCGAGCCCTTGAAGTCGTAGCGCTGCGCGATCTCCTTCTGGGCTTGGTTCACGGCGTTGTCGACTTCCTGGAGGTCGACCCCGGTGGTGACGTCGAAAGAGGATGTGGATGGCATCGGAGAGGAGAAGAGAAGGGAGCGATTGGTCGGGCAGGCACGGGGGCCGCGGTCCGATGAGAGGGTCCAACATGCACGAAAACGGTGACGGGCCCGTCGCGCAAGGCGAGCATGTTGGCCCATGCAGGCGGCCGACAATCTCAAAGTCACGCGAAAGGCGGAGGAACTGGCGGTGCTCGTCTATCGGGCCACGCGCGAGTTTCCCCGGGAAGAGCGATACGGGCTCACCTCTCAGGTGCGGCGGGCGGCCACCTCGGTGGGCTCGAATATCGCCGAGGGGTGCGGTCGTTCGGGGGACCTCGAGCTCGCCCAATTCCTGCAATACTCTCTCGGATCCGCCAGCGAGCTGGAATTCCAACTCCGCGTCGCCGCCCGGCTCGGCATGGGAGATCCGGTCGGGCTTATGGAAGTGCGTGAGGCAACGGCTGAGCTGAAGCGAATGCTCTCTCGGTTGATCGTCCACCTGCGTCAGGCAAGCCGCCAAGGGAATACGTAGCTTCGCCGTCCGACTGTCCGACTGTCCGACTGTCCGACTGTCCGACTGTCCGACTGTCCGACTGTCCGACTGTCCGACTGCCTGACTGCCTGACTGCCTGACTGCCTGACTGCCCCCCCCGTCCAGCCCACGCTACTTTTCCAGGGTGAAAGTCTCCTTCATCACCCTCGGCTGCGACAAGAACACCGTCGACTCCGAACGCTATCTGGCACAGCTCGCCGACCGGGGGGCCGAGTTCGCCGCCGACGCCGCGCAGGCCGACGTCATCGTCATCAACACCTGCGGCTTCATCGACGCCGCGAAGAAGGAATCCATCGACGCCATCGTCGAGGCCGGACGCCTCAAGACGCATGGCAATGCCCGCGCCGTGGTCGCCGTGGGATGCATGGTGCAGCGGCACAAGGCGGAGCTCGAAGCCGAACTGCCCGAGGTCGACCTCTTTCTCGGCGCGGCGGACATGGACCGCCTGATCCCCGAACTGGAAGCCCGCGGGCTCATCGACGACGTGCCGCAGGCGCACCCCGGCGTGCGTCTGTTCACCGGCGAACTCGCGCACGTGCGCTATCTGAAGATCAGCGAGGGGTGCGACCACGGGTGCGCGTTCTGCGCCATTCCGCTCATGCGCGGCCGGCACCGCTCCTTCGCGCTCGACGACGTGGTGCGCGAAGCCCAGCTGCTGGAGGCGCAGGGGGCGCGCGAGGTCAACCTCGTGGCGCAGGACCTGGCCCATTACGGCCGCGACCGGCGCGACGGCATCGGGCTGGAGCGCCTGCTCCGGTCCCTCGTGGCCGAGACCAGTCTGCCCTGGATCCGGATGCTCTACGTCTACTCGGCGGGGCTCACGCCCGGCGTGCTCGACCTGATGGCGCGCGAGCCGCGGCTGCTCCCGTACGTGGACATGCCCATCCAGCACGGTTCCGACGCGGTGCTGTCCCGCATGCGGCGGCCCGAGCGCAACGCGACCATCCGTGACCGGGTGGCCCGGATCCGCGACGTGGTACCCGACGTGGCCATCCGCACCACCTGCATCGTGGGCTTCCCGGGCGAGACGGACGACGATTTCGACGCGCTCCTGGGGCTGCTGGAAGACGTGCAGTTCGACCGCGTGGGTGCGTTCACGTATTCGGCGCAGGAAGGCACGCGCGCCGCGCAGATGGACGACGACGTGCCGGAGTCGCTCAAGCAGGAACGGCTGGAACGGCTGAACGAACTGCAGCGGCTGATCACGGCCGACCGATACGAGGCGCGCGTCGGCCGCACGGTGCGCGCCATGGTGGACCGCGTGAACGATGACGGCACGGTGCAGGCCCGCACCGTGTGGCAGGCGGACGACATCGACGGCGTGACCTGGCTGGATGCCGACGCGGCGCCGCCGGGCGCGCTGTTGGACGTGCAGATTCGCGATGTGGACGAGTACGATTTCCGGGCGGCGGTCACGGGCGTGGTGTCCGCGGCCCCGCCAGCCACGCGAAGACGGCCGTTGCCGCTGGCGGCGGTGGCGTCGATGGGGAGCTTCGGACGATGACACGCAACACCGAGTCTGCGGAGATCATGCGCCGGTCGCGGGAGGTGTTCCCGGGGGGCGTGAATTCGCCGGTGCGGGCCTTTGGCGGGGTGGGCGGCACGCCGGTGGTGGCCGCGCGCGGCGCGGGCAGCCGGCTGTTCGACGTCGATGGGAACGAGTACATCGACTTCGTCCTGTCGTGGGGGCCCCTCGTACTCGGCCACGCGCCGCCGGCGGTGCTCGATGCGCTCGCGCAGGCGATGGCGGCCGGCACCAGCTTCGGCATGCCCACCGAACTCGAACTCCGGCTCGGCGAACTGATTCGCGAACGACTGCCGCACATGGAGCGGCTCCGCTTCGTGTCCAGCGGCACCGAGGCCACGATGAGCGCGGTGCGGGTGGCCCGCGCCCATACCAGACGCGACGGGATCCTCAAGTTCGATGGTTGTTACCACGGGCATGCCGACTCCTTTCTCGTCCGCGCGGGGTCGGGGGTGGCCACGCTCGGCCTGCCGAACTCGCCCGGGGTGCCGGCAGCGCTGGCCGAACTCACGCACGTGGCGCCCTACAATGACGTGGCGGCCGTGGAGCAGTTGATGGCGGAGCAGGGGCCGCGCATCGCGGCCATCATCGTCGAGCCGGTGGTGGGAAATGCGGGGTTCATTCCGCCCGATCCGGGATTCCTGCCGGCGCTGCGGCGGCTGGCCGATGCGCACGGCGCGTTGCTCATCTTCGACGAGGTGATGACGGGGTTCCGGATCGCACCCGGCGGCGCGCCGGAACGGTTCGGCGTGCGGCCCGACCTCACGACCCTCGGCAAGGTGATCGGCGGCGGCCTGCCGGTGGCCGCGTACGGGGGCCGGGCCGACCTCATGGACGAAGTGGCGCCGGCCGGGCCGGTCTATCAGGCGGGCACGCTCTCCGGAAATCCATTGGCCATGGCGGCCGGGTATGCCACCATCACCATGCTCACGCCGGAACTGCACGCGCGGATCGAGCGGCGCACGGCGCGGCTGGTGCAGGGCATGCGCGAGATCGCCGCCCGCCGGGACGTGCCGTTCACCGCCGATCATGCCGGCTCGATGTGGGGGTTCTTCTTCCGCGCCGAGCCGGTGCGCAACTTCGCCGACGCACGGACGTCGGATACGGACCTGTTCAAGCGGTTCTTCCACGAGGTGCTGGCCCGGGGCGTCTATCTGGCGCCGTCGCCGTTCGAGGCGGGTTTCATGTCGGCGGCCCACGGTGACGTCGACATCGCCACCGCGCTCGAGCGCATGGATGCCGCGCTGGGGGCCGCGCGTGGATAAGCGGGCGGGCACCATCGTCCTCGGCGCCCTCGTTGCCTGTTCGACAGTCATTCACGGCCGCTTCCCCGATTCCACATCAAGTCCGTCGTCTCCTGCGTCGGCGGGACGTCTGAGCGCGGGTCTTCCGCGTGTCCCTGACCCGCTACCGGCCAGCGAGCACACCATTCGCGTGGCGCTGCTCACCAACGCGACCTCGGCGCGCATCTCGGCCACCGGGACCTGGCGTCTGTACCAGGCCGACGGCCAGTCGTTCGTGGCGCGCGGCGCGCCGGACGAGAGTTGGCGCGTGGAGCACAACGGCACGGACGTCCGGGCGGTCGGCAGCCACGGCACGCCCACCGCGTGGGAACCGCGCGCGATGGTGGCCCGGGCGGACGACCCGGCGGCGCTGATGATCGTCAACGGCAAGCGGTATGTGGGTGAACTCCGGTTGGTGGGAACCGACTACGGGCTGGAGGTCATCGAGCGCGTACCGGTCGAGACGTACCTGCGGGGCGTCGTGCCGCTCGAGATCGGCGATCGGAACCCGGGAGACTCGGCGGCCATCCAGGCGCAGGCGGTGAGCGCGCGGAGCTACGCGTACACGCACCTGACCGACGCCGCCGACCAGTCGTACGACGTCACGGCGGGGGTGACGGACCAGGCCTACGGTGGCGTGAACGCCGAGACGGGGGTTGGGAACGCGGCCGTCGCGGCAACCACGGGCATCGTGGTGACGTTCGGCGGACGTGTGGTGAACGCGCCCTACCACTCTACCTGTGGCGGGAGGACCGCCGGCGCCGAGGAGGTGTGGCACAGCCCGCCCGTGCCCTATCTGCGCTCGGTGAGTGACCGGATTCCGGGTACGGACCGTTACTACTGTGACATCTCGCCGCACTTCAAATGGACGCGCACGCTCTCGGCGTCGGAGCTGAACCGCTCGGTGGCGCGCTACCTGGCACGTTACGCCTCGGTGCCGGGCGGTGATCCGGGGCTCGTGCGTGGGCTCGCCGTCACCGGGCACACGGCGTCGGGCCGGGTGGCCACGCTGAACGTGAAGACGACGCAGGGCTCGTACACGCTGCGGGGCGACGACATGCGGTACGTCCTCCGCAAGTACGGGGGGGCCATTCTCTCGAGTACGTACTTCTCGCTCCGCACGGAACGGAACAAGCAGGGCGCGCTCACGCAGGTGGTGCTCGATGGGCGCGGGTACGGGCACGGCGTGGGGATGTGTCAGTGGGGTGCGATCGGCCGCGCGCGGGCCGGGCAGGATTTCCGCACCATTCTGCGCACGTACTATCCGGGCGCGACTCTTGGCATAGTGGAATAGGAACGACGACGATGGCAGAAGCGGGGGAAACGATCGAGCCCGTTCGGATCGGGCTCATAGGGGCCGGCGCGATCGCCCAACTGGCACACCTGCCGGTGCTCGGCAAGATGCGGGGCGCCCGGCTGGTGGCCATCTGCGACAACGACCGAGCCAAGGCGCAGGCCATCGCGGACCGGTTGGACGTGCCCGACGTCGTGACCGACATCGAGGACCTGCTCGAACTCGATGTCATCGAGGCCGTGATCGTCGCCACGCCGAATCACCTGCACGAACCGCACGTATTGAGCGCCCTGGCGGCGCACAAGCACGTGCTGTGCGAGCGCCCGCTGGCGCTCTCATCGCGCGGGATCGAACGCCTGTTGCAGGCCGCGGTCCGGGCCGAGCGATGCATGGTGGTGGCCAACAATCATCGCTTCCGCACCGACGTGCAGGCGCTGGATCGGTTTCTGCGCGGGGCCGAATTGGGGCGCGTCACGGGCGTCCGGGCCGGAGCGTACCACTTCGCGAGGCCCGACGCCGGCTGGAGGATGCGCCGCGCCGAATCGGGCGGGGGGGCATTCTTCGAATACGGGATCCCGTTGCTCGATCTTGCCTGCTGGCTGGCCGACTTTCCCGAGCCGCGCCGGGTGTCGGCGCACATCATCCGTCCGTCCACTGCCGGCGCCGTGGAGTCGGCCATGCTCGTGGAACTCGCGTGTGAGAACGGGATGGTGTTGTCGTTCGACGTTTCCGGCGCGTACGTGGGGCAGGAAGAGCGCTGGTGGTTCGAGGTGCTCGCGGAGCACGGCAGCGCGCGACTGGCGCCGCTGCGCGTGGTCAAGGAGATCAACGGGCGGCCGGCCGACGTCACGCCCACGGGCGCCGCCAGCCGCGACAGCGCGTTCATCCAGTCGTACCGGGCCGAACTGGCGCACTTCGTGGCCGTCGTGCGCGGGCAGGCGGAATACGAGCCGCCGGCGGACCAAGTCACGCTGCATCGCATTGTCGAGGCCATCTATCGCTCGGCCGACGAGGGGCGCGAGATTCTCCTGTGACCTCGCGCCTCTTTCGACCGGCCCGTGCCGAGTTGCTCGCCACGCTGCTCTCGGCCGTGTTCTTCTTTTATGCCTTCCCTCCCTTCCGGCTGGTGGGGCCGGTGTTCGTCTGTCTGGTGCCGTTCGCGGTCGCCGTTACGCGCGCCGCCGACCGCGGGGACGATCCGTGGGCGGGGGTGCGGCTGGGGATGTGGTTCGGCATCTTCGCCTACGGGACCAGCATCTACTGGATCGCGACGGCCCTGCTCATCTTCACCAAGCTCGCCATCCTCGGGTATCTCGGCGCGCTGTTCGTGATCACCGCGCTGGCCGCGGCTACGGGCGGCGCGCTGTACGTGGCGCGCCGGAGCACGCGGTGGCCGATGGCCGTGCTGCTGCCGGTGGTCTGGGTGGCGTCGGAAGTGGCCATGAACCACCTGTCCGACCTCGCCTTTCCCTGGCTGCCGTTGGGGCTCGGCGTCACGCACACGCCCGTGCTGGCGCAGATTGCCGACATCAGCGGCGTGCACGGGGTGAGCTTCTGGATTGCGCTCACCAACGGGCTCGTGGCCGACATGTGGCTGTCGCGGCGCGATCGGCGTGCCAACCTGTACCGCGGCGTCGCGATCGCCGCCATGGTGTGCGCGGTGGCCGGGTACGGCGAATGGCGGATGCACACGGTGAGGCTCCGGACGTTGGGAAGCGTCGGCGTGGTGCAGCCGAACATCGCCGAGGACCAGAAGTGGGACTCCACGAGCATCGCGCGGATCATCAACATCCTGGCCGCCGGTACGCACGAAGCGGAGGCGAAGGACCACCCGCAACTGATCGTCTGGCCCGAGACGGCACTCAACGACTATCTGCCGGCGCACCCGGCATGGTCGGACTCCCTCCGCGCGCTGACGATGGGCGCCGACGTGCCGCTGCTCACCGGGATGATCGACGTGGTCTGGCACTCCCGCACGCTGTACGACCAGTTCAACGCGGCGATGCTGGTGGGCGCCGACGGCCGGCAGTCGCAGCTGATCTACCACAAGCGGCACCTGGTGCCGTTCGTCGAGCGCGTGCCGTTTCTCAGTCCCAGTTGGTTCGGGTGGGCGGGGCCGTATCTCGCCGGCTCGTTCGGCATCGGGGCCGGCCCGGTAGTGTACCACGTGCCGTTCGGCCGGTTCGGCGTGCTCATCTGCTACGAGTCGATCTTTCCAGGCGAGTCGCGCCAGTATCGCAATGACGGCGCCGACTTCCTGATCAACATCACCAACGATGCCTGGTTTGGGCACACCAACGCGCCCTACCAGCACTTCTCGCATCTCGTGCTGCGCGCCATCGAGAACCGTACCGCGATCGTCCGCTCGGCCAACACCGGGATATCGGGGTGGATCGATCCGCTGGGGCGCATCCGGGCCGCCACGCCGATCTTCGAACCCGCCGCCGAGTCGTACGCCCTGCAGACCAGCGACGTCCGGACGCCGTACGACGCGTGGGGCGACTTCGTGGGGCTGCTCTCGCTGGCGGCAACCGTAGCCCTGGTGGGGAGCGTGTGGTGGACGCGGCGTACCGAGCGGAAGCGGCTCGCATGAGCGCCTCGGTCGGCATCGACGTTGGGGGCACGTTCACGGATCTGGTGTCGATTGACGCCGACGGCACGGTGGAGACGCGCAAGGTGTTGAGCACGCCCGCCGACCAGAGCGAAGGCGTGGAGGCGTCGCTGCGCGCGCTCGGACGCCGGGATGTGTCGCGCGTGGTGCACGGCACCACGGTGGCCACCAACATGCTGCTCGAGCGGGCCGGATCCCGCGTGGTGCTGTGCGCCACGGCCGGATTCACCGATCTGCTGGAGCTGCGCCGCCAGGTGCGGGCTTCGCTGTACGATCTCACCCGGCACCATCCGGAGCCGCTGGTGCACCCGGCGCACGTGGTGCCGGTGGACGAGCGAATCGGCGCCGATGGTGTGCTCCGCCCGCTGCTCGCACCGGCGATCACCGCCGCCGTCGACCGCGTACGGGCGCTGGAGCCCGACATCGTCGCCGTCGCGCTGCTGCACGCGTACCGCGATCCCTCGCACGAGCAGGCGCTCGCCGCCGCCCTGCGCAATCGAATGCCGGAGGTCGACGTCGTGTGTTCGTCGGACGTGTTCCCGGAAATTCGGGAGTACGAACGCACCACGACCACGGTGGCCGAGGCGTACCTGCGGCCGGGAGTGGCGCGCTACGTCCGGCGGCTGGCCGAGCGGCTGAAGGCGATGGCGCTGCCCGCGCTCGGCGTCATGACGTCCAGCGGGGGAATGCGCACGGCGCAGGATGCGTCGTCGAGCGCGGCGCAGCTCGCCCTCTCGGGACCCGCTGGCGGCGTGGTGGGCGCGGCGGCCGTGCTGCGCGCCGCCGGCCTGGACCGGGCGCTCACCATCGACATCGGGGGCACGAGCGCCGACGTGGGGCTGATTCTGGACGGCGAGCCGCTGGTGGAACCGGGGGGCGAGGTGGCCGGCGTGCCGATCGCGTTGCCGCGAGTGCTCGTGGAGACCGTGTCGGCCGGTGGCGGCAGCATCGCCTGGATCGATGACGGCGGGGCGCTGCGCGTCGGCCCGCGAAGCGCCGGTTCCGTGCCGGGACCGATCGCCTTCGGCCGCGGCGGCACGCAGCCCACGGTCACCGATGCGCACGTGATGCTCGGCAACATCCGCGCCGAACGGATGAGCGGCGGCGTGCAGCTCGACGTGCGGGGCGCGCGCGCTGGAATCGAAGCAATTGCGCGGACGCTGGGACGGAGCGCGGAGGATACGGCGCGGGCGATCGTGGCCACGGCCGATGCGACGATGGCGCGCGCGCTGCGGCGGGTGAGCGTGGAGCGCGGCGTCGATCCCCGGCAGTGCGCGCTGGTAGCATTCGGTGGTGGGGGCCCGCTGCACGCCTGCGGGCTGGCGGAGATCGTGGGCATGTCCCGCGTGCTGGTGCCGCCGCACGCGGGCGTGCTGAGCGCGCTCGGGCTGGCGATGACCGCCGAGCGCCGGGAGGGCATGGTGAGCGTGATGCAGCGCGCCGGCGAGACCACGGCCGACGCCCTGGGCGCGGCGATGCGCGACGCCGAAGCGCGCTGCGAGGGCGAGGCCGGCTGGACGCGGAGCTGGTTCCTGCGCGCTCGGTTCGCGGGGCAGGGGCACGAGCTGGACGTGGGTGCGTCACCCGGAGACGCGCCGGCCGAGATCCGCGCCCGGTTTGCGGAGTTGCACCGGTCACGGGTCGGCTTCGAATTGCCCGTGGACGTGGAGATCGTGAGCGCGCGGTGCGTGGTGAGCGACGAGCCGCGCGCGGTGCGCCTGGAGCGGGGCCGCGAGGCCGGATGGGACGCGGCATCGCTCACCGATACCGGGGGCGCGTGCCAGGCCGTGCTAACCGAGCCGTGTTCGGTGGTGCTGCCCGACGCGACGATGCTCGTGTCGGCCGGGTGGCGGGCGCGGGCGCTGCCCATGGGCGGCTGGATGCTGGAGCGCGGCGCATGAGCGAGTTCGACGTGCTCGAGCTGAGCGTGATGGCGAACGCGTTCGCGATGATCGCCGAGGAGATGGGCACGGTGCTCGTCCGCAGCGCCCTGTCGCCGAACATCCGCGAGCGGCGCGACGCCTCGGCGGCGCTGTTCGACGCGCGCGGGCGGATGGTGGCGCAGGCGGCGCACATCCCGGTGCACCTGGGCGCGATGCCGGAATCGGTGCGTGCGGTGATGGCGCACGCCCCGGCGCCGGGCGACGTGTTCATCCTCAACGATCCGTACCGTGGCGGGTCGCACCTGCCGGATCTCACGCTCGTGGAGGCGATCGCGCAGGACGGCGCCATCGTGGGCTTTGCCGCCGTGCGCGCGCACCACGCGGACGTGGGCGGCATGAGTCCCGGCAGCATGCCGCAGGGCGCGACGGAACTGGTGCAGGAGGGGCTGATCATCCCACCGGTGCGGCTGGTGGCCGGCGGGCGGTTGGACGAGATGATCCTGAACTTCATTCTCGCCAACGTGCGCACGCCCGACGAGCGGCGGGGCGATCTGCGGGCGCAACTGGCGGCGTGCGCCGCGGGCGCCGCCGGATGGCGGGCGCTGCTGGCGCGGGAGGGGGCGGATCGTGTGTCGGCGGCCGTGGACGCGGTGCTCGACTACACCGAGCGACGGGCGCGGGCGCGCATCGCGGCGCTCGGGCCGCTCGACAGCTCGGCCCGGGACGCGCTGGAAGGGGACGGCGTGACGGACGATGCCGTGCCGGTGATGGTGCGCGCGCAGGCGGTGGGCGACACGCTGCGGCTCGATTTCACCGGCAGTTCACCGGTGGTGCGCGGCAATGTGAACTGTCCGATCGCCGTGACGCGGGCGGCGGCGGTGTTCGTGTTGCGCACCCTGCTCGACGACGACGTGCCGACCAACGAGGGGATCGCGCGCGCCATCGACCTCGTGGTGCCCGACGACTGCGCGCTGAACGCCAGGTGGCCGGCGGCCGTTGCGGGTGGGAATGTCGAGATGTCGCAGCGCATCACCGACACGCTGATGCTCGCGCTGGCCAACGGCGGTGTGCCGGTGGCGGCGCAGGGGCAGGGCACGATGAACAACATCACCTTCGGCGGCGCGGGGTGGACCTTCTACGAGACGCTGGGAGGCGGGCAGGGGGCCAGTGAACGCGCCGACGGCCCGGACGCCGTCCACGTGGGGATGAGCAACACGCTCAACACGCCCATCGAATCGCTGGAAACGGCGTATCCGCTGCGCATCGAGGAGTACGCGGTGCGGCGCGGATCGGGCGGCGCCGGCATGCACCGCGGCGGCGACGGCGTGGTGCGCCGGTACCGGGCGCTGGAGCGGTGCACCGTCACGCTGCTCACCGAGCGGCGGCGCACGGCGCCGCACGGTGCCGCCGGCGGCGGCGACGGCAAGCACGGGCGCAATGCGCTCAATGGGGAGACGATCCCGGCCAAGTGCCGGATCGAACTCAAGGCCGGCGATGTCGTGACCGTGGAGACGCCGGGAGGCGGAGGGTACGGATAGCGGCGGTTTTCGGTCGGCAGTCGTCGATGATCACTGACTGCCGACTGCCCGCTGCCGCCTCGCGCCTCAGTTCTCCGTCTTGGTCAGCTTGTCCAACCGCTGCTTGGCCGGCGTGAACTTGGGGAATTTGTCCAGCACCTGCCGGTAGAGTTCGGTG
This sequence comes from uncultured Gemmatimonadaceae bacterium, assembly GCA_963814345.1. Lineage (GTDB taxonomy): Bacteria > Gemmatimonadota > Gemmatimonadetes > Gemmatimonadales > Gemmatimonadaceae > JAGWRI01. Next base: position 231,750 of record CAWFCT010000009.1, read on the forward strand.
GCCCTGGCCGTGTTGCCGTTGTCCTGCGCGTCCAGCGCTTTGGAGTAGAGCATGGCGGTGCGCAGGTCCATCTTCACCGGCGCGGACTCGGCGTCGTGGGTCTTCTTATCCGGCGCCTTCATCCCCACGTTCCGCTCGTGGGTGATGGCCGGCAGCTTCATGTCGTGGGCAATCCGGTCGGAGAGCTTCGCGATCAGTCCGAGCACGTCGTCGGTCTTGGCCTGGACTCGTTGCGGATTGGTGACGACGCCGGTTTCCATGTTCACCGAGCGGCCGGTGAGGACCATGTGCCCACGCCCGTCGCTCATGAATCCGCCGAGGATCGCGTACTGGGCGCCCACCAGCTTGCCCACGCGCACCGCGGTCTGCGGATCGACGGCGCCCTGCTTCACCAGGTTCTGCTCCTGCAGCACCTGCTGGATACGGTCGCGGTCGACGACCACCACGTTGGGATTCGCAGCCAGATCCGTGATCAGGAAGTCGGCGACGCCCTTGCCGATGCCGTCGTACTCCGCCGCATCCTTGCCGATCGAGTTGTTGTCGAAGTTGAAGACCGCCACCACCGGCTTGGCGGCGCCCTGGGCCAGGGTCGTCGCCGGGGCCAGGGCGGCGCTCGCCAGGACCAGCGCCCACGCCGTGTGAACGAAACGCTTCATGGTCTCCTCCCGAGACGCGTACATCCGAATGCTGTCGTCAAACCGTCAGCGTCATGCCTTCGGCGGCGGCGACGACATCGAGTCGTCCCCCCCGCCGTCTCACCAGCGCCCGGCTCTCCTCCACCCGCGCGTCCAGCTCTTCATCGCTGCGCTCCGGCTTGTGATGGAAGAGCACCAGCTGCTCGACTCCGGCCTCGAGGGCCAGCCCCACCGCGTCGGCGTAGGTCGAATGCCCCCAGCCTCGGAGCTGCTCGTACTCTTCCCCCGTGTAGGTGGCGTCGTGCACGAGCACGCGCGCGCCGCGGACGAACGCCAGCAGTCCCTGCCGCCATCCGTCGGGGGTGTCGTAGCGGCCGCCGGTCCCGAGTTCGTTGTCCGAGATGTAGACCAGCGCCCGCGCGTCCGGTTGTGCGTCCGTGAACCGATACCCGAGCGCGCCGCCCGGGTGCCGCATGGGATACGCCGACACTTCGTAGCCGTGGCGGCGCTTGGGTTGCCGCGCGATCTCCGAGAAGTCTATGCGCGCCTCCAGCTCCTCGAACGTGACGGGGAACACCACCGGCGACATCTGGTCGCGCACGATGCGATCGATGCTCGTCTCGAGGGTCCGGGATCCCCAGATCGTGAAGTGGTTGCCGCGTTGGAACAGCGGGCCGAAGAACGGGAGGCCCTGGATGTGGTCCCAGTGGGCGTGCGTGAGAAAGATGTCACCGACGATCGGCGCGCCTTCGGCGCGCGCGATCAGCGAATGTCCGAGTTCCCGCAGTCCGGTACCGGCATCGAGGATGATCAGCCAACCGTCCGCGGTGCGGAGTTCGATGGACGGGGTGTTGCCGCCGTATCGCACCGTCCGCGGGCCCGGGCTCGGGATCGATCCGCGCGTCCCCCAGAATTGAAGTCGGAGGGTCATGTGGGCATCGGTCGGCGCATCAGGTCAACATGGGGCGGCACGCTCCTCCCCCGCCAGTCAGTGAGTCACCGCGCGCGGGTGACCGCAGTCACACGCGAACCTGGGCCCGCCGGGCCAGCTCCGGCCGGTCGCGCAGCGTGATGCGGCGCCGCTCCACGCCGATCAGGCCGGCCTCCTGAAATTCCTTCATCGCGCGGGATACCGTCTCGCGGCTGGCGCCGATCATCTGCGCGATAGTCTGATGCGTGAGCGCCTTCTCGATCAGCGCGCTCCCGCCCTCGTCGGCCAGGTCGAGGAGCAGCCGCGCGATGCGGCCCGGCACGTCGAGCAACACCAGGCCCCCGATCTTGTCGTCGGCGCGGCGGAGGCGGCGCGATAGCTCCGTGAGCAGCGACCAGGCCACGGCCGGACTCGATTCCACGCGCGCGCGGAAGTCGTTGCGGTGGAGCACGAGGAGGGCGGCATCCTCCACCGCCATGACGTGGGCGGATCGCGGGCGGTCGTCGATGAGCGACAGCTCCCCGAAGTGTTCGCCCACGCCGAGCATCCCCAGAATGACCTCGCGACCGTCCTCGCCGATCAGCACCACCTTGACGCGGCCGCTGCGCACCACGAACAGCGAATCGCCTGGGTCGTGCTCGAACAGGATGACGCTTCCCCGCGGATAGGTTTTTTCCCGGGTGAGCTCGGCGAAGCGCTCCAATTCCTGGCGGTCCAGGCCGCCGAACAGCGGGACGGTGGCGAGGAAGTCGACGGTGGTCTGAGTCATGAGGGATTGGCACCGGCCGCGGGCGGCGAACGGGGTGGTACCACGCCACCCGACGATCGTTCGCGAACTTATGAAGCACCTGCCGCGATGTCAATTCGGCAAATTGATGCGGGATGGGAAGTTACGCTGGCGTGCCCGCCTCGTTCGTCCGCACTCCGAATTGTCCCCGGCGCGCCGTGCCTCCGCGCCTCCGTTGAGTGGCGGCCTGCCGGCAGGAAGCATATGATTGGCCGCACTCCTCTCGCCTGCGCCCCTCGCCACAACAGCTCTCTTCCCGACGATGCCCCTGTCTCCATCTCCGCGTGCGGTTCTGTGCGCAGCGATCTGCGTGTCGGCCGCCGCCGGCGCGCCGACGTCGATCCCGACCCCGACGTTGCCGGCACGGGTGCCGGCCCGGGCCGACGTGGCCGACTCTCTGCGGCTGTACTACGTGGGGCACGCGATCGGCGAGGAGCATTACCGCGTGTCGCGCGACGGCAGCGGGTATCGCGCGACCGGCGATTTCGACTACGTCGACCGCGGCCGACGCACGCACGTGGTGGACACCCTACAACTCGCCGCCGACTACGCGCCGCGTCGTCTGGAGGTGCGGCGAGTCACCGATACGAGCGCCACGACCGTCGCCAGCGTAGTCGTGAGCGGTGGCACGGCCCGGGTCACGGGGCCTGACGGCACCGAAACCGTCACGCTCCCGCGCACGGCGTTCGCCGTGGCCGGCGACCAACCGATGTCGCAGCATCTGCTGCTCCTGCGCTACTGGCTGGCGCACGGCAGTCCGTCCGCCCTGGCCGTGGTGCCCGGTGGCCCCACGAATACAGTCGCCATCGCGTATCGCGGGCGGACGACGCTCACGCTCGACGGTCGCGCGATGACGTTCACCCGCTATTCGGTAGATGGCGTCGTCTGGGGTGTGGAGTCGGTGTGGCTCGACGCGGCCGGACGGCTGGCGGTCGTGACGTCGGGTGGGGGAGGCGGGCTCGAACTGGACGCGGTGCGCACGGCGCTCACGCCGTTATACACGCGGATCATGGCGGTGGTAATCCAAGACCGCATGGCCGACCTGACGGCGATGTCTCGACGCGTGCACCCGCTGGCTTCGGGCACCGTGGCGCTGGTGGGGGCCACCCTCGTGGATGGCCGCGGAGGCCCGGCCGTGCCGAACGCCACGGTGGTCGTTGGGGGCGGGCGGATCCTGAGTGCCGGGCCCAGCGACCGGGTGAACGTCCCGAACGGCGCCACCCGCGTCGACGTGCGTGGGAAGACGCTCATGCCCGGGCTCTGGAACATGCACGTCCACCTGCACCAGGTGGAATGGCTGCCCGTCTACATGGCTGCAGGGGAGACCACGGTGCGGGACATGGGCAATGAGATCGACTTCGAACTCGCGCTGCGCCGTGCCGTGCGGTCCGGCCGGGCGATCGGCCCGACGCTGCTTCTGGCCGGCCTTGTGGACGGCGGCGGCCCGAACGCGTTCGGCGCGGTCACGGCCGATACGCCGGACGAGGGTCGGGCCGTGGTCGATCGGTATCACGCGCTGCAATTCCCGCAGATCAAGATGTACGATCTGCTGCAGCCCGCCGTGGTCAGCGCGATCACCCATGAGGCCCACCGGTTGGGCATGACGGTCACGGGGCACGTGCCGCGGGCCCTCGGCCTGGTCGCCACGATCGACTCCGGGCAGGATCAGATCGCCCACATTCCCATTCGAGGCGCGGCGGGCAGCGACACCGTCCGGCGCCAGGTGATGTTCGTGGCCGCGCACCACGTGGCCATCGACCCCACGGCCTCTTGGGGCGACCTCCTGCGCCGCTCGCTCGACGAGCGCGTAACGGCGCAGATCCCCCAACTGCCCGATCTCCCTCCGGTCCTTGCCCAGCGGATCGTGACCATGGGCCAGCACGTGGACACGGCCAGCGCGCACGCCACCGAACGCAACATGCTCGGGATTCTCCGGGCGCTGCACGAGGCCGGGGTAGCGTTGCTGCCGGGCACCGACGAAGGGGTGCCCGGATTCAGCCTGTACCGCGAACTCCAGCTCTATACCATGGCCGGGATGTCGAACATGGACGCGCTGTTGGCGGCGACGTCCGTTTCGGCGCGGGCCATGGGGCTGTCGGATCGTGTGGGTACGGTCGCGCCGGGGATGGACGCGGATCTGATCGTGCTCGACGGCAACCCGTTGGACGACATCCGGAACGTGAGCCGGGTGCGTCTCGTGATGCGGCACGGCAAACTCTACCGGAGTTCCGATCTCTGGCGCACCGTGGGGTTCACGCCGCCCGAGTAGTGACCGGGCGGGAAATTCGGTATTGCGCCCGGCCGCCCGATCGTTACAATCTTGGCTCGCATATCTCCCGCTGGTGCCCGCCGTGTGGGCGTCGGCGGGCCCATCCCACCGCTCGCCTGCACAATCCCACCTGCTCGCCGGCGCCCGCCCGGCCTCCAATTCCATGTGAATGCACCAGTCCGCGTCCGGCACCGATCGCCGGCGCCGTGGGCTTCGTGACATTGGCCGGATGCGCGATCCCCCAAACAGCGCCCCGGGGCCAGCCTGTCTCGTAGTCGTTGCACGTCACCACTCGCTTCTCGGGGGTATCTGAATGCGCAGGAAACTCGTGTTCGCGCTCGGCCTCATCGCGTGCCTGGTGGGCGCCCGGCGGGCCGATGCTCAGACTCGCGTCATTTCCGGGCGGGTCATCGATCGAGACTCAAGGCAGGGCGTTGCGGGCGCGGTGGTCACCGTCGTCGGCGGTTCGGAGGGCACACAGGCGAATCACGAAGGCGGATTCCGATTCACGGTGCCCGGGCGGGCGTTCAAACTGAGCGTTCGCGCGCTGGGGTACGCACCCGTCACCATTCCGGTGACGGCGACCGACTCGTCGCTCACGATTCCGATGGTCGCCGAGGCCATCCAGCTCAACCAGGTCGTCGTGACCGGCGCCGCGACGACGCAGGAGCGGCGCAACGTATCGACGGCGGTCTCGACGGTCTCGGGGCAGGCGCTCGCGCAGGTGCCGGCGGCGTCGGTGGATCAGGCGCTGCAGGGCAAGGTTCTGGGCGCCACGATCAACATGTACAGCGGCGCCCCGGGCGGAGGCGGGCAGATCCAGATCCGCGGCGTGACGTCGATTCTGGGCAACGGTGAGCCGCTGCTGGTCGTGGACGGCACGATCATCAGCAACGTCTCCCTGTCCTCGGGGCTGAACGCGGTCACGCGCGCGTCCGGCAACAGATCCACGTCGAACGAGGACAACGCGGTGAACCGGTTGGCCGACATCAACCCCGACGAGATCGCGAGCGTTCAGATCCTCAAGTCGGCGGCGGCGACTGCCATCTACGGCTCCGAGGCGACCAACGGCGTCGTGATCATCACGACCAAGCGCGGGCAGGCCGGGACCCCGTCGTTCCATCTGACGCAGAAGTTCGGCAACTACTCGCCGATCCGGCTGCAGGGCCAGCGCCACTTCAACCAGGGCGAACTCATTTCGGTGCTCGGGGATTCGGCGGCCGCGGTTCAGTATTGCCCCGGCTCGGCCGCGACGGCGTGCCCGTACTACAACAACCTCAAGGACCTGTTCAATCAGCAGAAGCTCGCCTACGAGACCGACGGAAGCGTGAGTGGCGGCAACGCGGCCACGAAGTACTACGCGGCCATTGGCGACAAGTACGACCCGGGCACGGAAATCGCCACCGGGGCGCGCCGCCAGAACATGCGTCTCAACATCGACCAGACGCTGAGCGACAAGTGGACCACCAACGCATCGCTCGCGGTCTACCACTCGTTCACCGCCCGCGGCCTCTCGAACAACGACAACTCGTTCACCTCGCCCCTGTACGGCTTCGCGTACACGCCCCCGGTGGTGAACCTCCAGGCGAAGGACGCGGCCGGGCGCTACGTGGACAACCCGATCCTGCCGCTGCTGTTCGGGCAGGGGTCGAACCCCTACCAGACCCTGCAGGGCATGTCGAGCAACGAAACCGTGTGGCGCCAGCTCGGCTCGGGCACCGTGAAGTTCGCGGCGTTCGCCACCGACCATCAGTCGCTCACCCTGCAGGCAAACGGCGGGTTCGACACGTTCGGCCAGGACGGCCAGACGTATTCGCCGCCGTATATGGAGTACGAGCGGTACGATTATCCGGCCACGCCGGGGTCGGCAGTACAGGCGCAGGCCGACAGCCGGTACTACAACGGCACGTTGAGCGCGGTGCACGTCTGGACGCCGGGAGCGGGCTTCTTTTCTCGGCTCTCGTCGGCCACCACGGCGGCCGGCGTGCAGTACGATGACCGGTATCTCAACGCGTACACGATTCTGGCCCGCGGTCTCATCCCGGGCGTGACCGACTTCACGCAGGGCTCGCCCACGCTCACGCAGAGCAAGACCGATGTGCGCGACCTGGCGACGTTCCTCAGCGAGGAAGTGCTGGCCTTCGATGAGAAGCTGTCCGTGTCCGGCCACGTGCGGGCCGAGCGCAGCTCGGTGAACGGCAATCCGCAGAAGGTGTTCTACTATCCGGCGGGCGCTCTCTCCTACCGCTTCGTCAATCCCTTCCCGCACGCCGACGAGATCAAGCTCCGCGCGGCGCTCGGCGTCTCGGGCAACCAGCCCGGTTACGGGCAGCGCGACGTGGTCATCTCGCCGACCGGGATCATCGGCGGCCAGAACGCGCTCGGCGTGCCCGGGGCCGTCGGTAACCCGAACATCCGGCCGGAGCAGATGCGTGAGCTCGAGTACGGCGTGGACGCGACGTTCTACGATCAGCGTGTGGGCTTCGAAGGCAGCATCTACCGCCGCGACATCACCGACCTCCTGCTCACGGCGCCGCTCGCCAACAGCACGGGGTACTCGTCGCAGTTCATCAACGGCGGCCACATGCAGACCAAGGGAGTGGAGCTGGGGCTGACGCTGCTCCCGATCCGCACCCCGAAATTCACGTGGACCTCGCGTACGACCTTCTTCACCTTCACGTCGACCATGGTCTCGCTCCCGTCGAACGTGGCGCCGTTCGTGGTCTCGAACTCGGGGTTCGGCGCGTCGTACGGCCACGGCCGCATCGTGCCGGGGTACAAGACCACCCTCATCTGGGGCAACAAGACGCGCCCGGACGGGTCGGTGGTGGACACGGTGCAGGCGGACGGCAACGCGAAGTTCCAGATGTCGTTCAACAACGACTTCCAGATCGGCGACTTCACGGTGGCGACGCTCCTCGACTGGCGCGACGGCGGCTACCTCTCGAATCTCACGCAGAACCTGTTCGACGAAGGGCAGACGGCGTGGGACTACAACAAGCCGTCGCCCGATCCGGCCTACCCGAGCCTCGGCGCATACCGCTATGGTACGTGGAACGCCGGGCGCAATTCCCGCGTCTACATCCAGAACGGATCGTTCGTGAAGCTGCGCGAAATCACGATCGCGTATCCGTTGCCGCCGGCGGTTTCGCAGCGCCTGGTGCGTGGGCATGACGCCCGGCTCACGCTCAGCGGCCGCAATCTGTACACATGGTCGAAGTACTGGGGCGCGGACCCCGAGGTCAGCAACTTCGGGTCGCAGAACGTGGACCACTTCGTGGACCTCGCGCCCTATCCGCCGGCCCGGAGCTTCTTCTTCGGCTTCGACGTGAGCTGGTAACCATGCGCACCCTGACCAAACATCCCATTCGCATCCAGGCGAGGAGATTCTCCATGCGGCACTTTCTCGTGAAGGGGCTGGCGGCGGGCGTGTTGCTGGCAGGCGTGGCGGCCTGCAACACGGATCGACTGAACGTCCCGAACTATCAGAACCCCACGCAGAGCTCGGCCCTCACCGACCCGGCGGGCGCGCTGCCGCTGCTCGCGGCGGGCGTGGAATCCGCCGACCGCGGGCAGCTCGCCGGCTTCGTCGGCGGCGTCGGCGAACTCGGGCGTGAATCGTACAACTACTTCCCGACCGACGGCCGGACGACGACGGGCTGGTTGACTTCAGACGTCAACAACGGCACGAGCTTCGGCGGGGGCGCGCTCTGGGCCGGCTACTACGTGGCCCGGCGCGACGCCTATCAGCTCCGCCAGGTGGCGGCCGGCGCCGGGAGCGCGCTCAGCGACGCCCAGAAGAGTGCGGCCGAGGGCTTCGCCGACACCTTCGACGCGCTCGACATGCTGTACATCATCGACACCCGCAACGAGGTGGGCGCACCGGTGGACCTCACCGACGACCCGACGCAGCTCCAGCCGTTCGTGTCGCGCGACTCGGTGTACGGCTACATCGTCGGAAAGCTCAACCAGGCGATCGCCGAGCTCGGGCAGGGCGGCAGCGCCTTCCCGTTCGAGCTCCACTCGGGGTTTCAGGGCTTCGATACGCCGGCAACGTTCGCGGAGTTCGCGTCGGCGCTCCTGGCGCGGACCGAGGCCTACCGCGCGTCGCTCGGCGTGGACGGATGCACGGCGCGGTCGTCCACCTGCTACCAGCAGGTCCTCACCGCCCTGAACGGGTCGTTCATCGACACGGGGTCGCCGTTGACTACGGGGGTGTATCAGGTGTACTCGCAGGCCGCCGGTGACAACACGAACACTATCAGCGAGGCGTTCCAGTACATCCTGGCGCATGCACACGTGGACCAGGGCGTCGAGCTCAAGCCGGACAACACGCCCGACAACCGGTTTCTGGCCAAGGTGACCAGCATTCCGGCCCAGGGTCCGTCGAACCCCACCATCGGGATCAAGACGACCTGGCGCTACACCATCTATCCCACCCTGAGCACCTCGATCCCGGTGATCCGGAACGAGGAACTGATCCTGCTGCGCGCCGAAGCCGAATACTTCACCGGCGACCAGGCCGGGGCGCTCAACGACATCAACTTCATCCGCACGCAGTCCGGTGGCCTCGCGGCACGCGGGGCGTTCACCAGTGACTCCGACTTCGTCGCGGAACTGCTGTACAACCGGCGGGAGTCTCTGGCGTTCGAGGGACACCGGTGGATCGACGTCCGCCGGTTCGGGCTGTTGAACACGCTGCCCATCGACAGCAACGATCCCACCGCCGCACCCGGTGCGACGCCGCACATCGTCATCGATCACCTGCCGGTTCCGCAGGCGGAGTGCCTGATTCGCAACGGCGCTGCCGCCAGCCTGCAGGTTCCGGCGGCAGGCAACTGTTCGTCGGCGTAGTCCATCGTAGTCCACGGTGTCCGGGAGCTCCGGTGGGCGTAGGCCTGCCGGAGCTCCTGCGCGCCGGTCCCCGGCGCTGCCTGTTCGGCGGCGCCGGAATTGCCGCTTCGCCATGGAGGGTCTGTCCCATGCCACGCTTCCTCGGTCCCGTGCCTTTGCCCGGTCGTGCCCTGCGCGCCGCGGCGGCCGTCACCGCGACGGTGCTCACCACCGGCGCGGCCGTGCGCCCCGCCTCCCCGGGCCTGCGCTTCGAGATCTCCTTTCCGGCCTCGCTCGTCGCCCTGCCGCAGACGGGGCACGTCATCCTCATTATCTCCAGGGACTCCTCGGCCGAGCCGAGATTCCAATACCACGTGTACCAACCGAACGTGCAGCCCGCGTTCGGCCTCGACGTGAGCGCGCTCGCGCCCGGGCGTGCCGCGGTCATCGACGGCACGGTGTTCGGCTGGCCTCTGGCCAGCATCAACGATCTGCCGGCCGGCACCTATCGCGTGCAGGCCGTGCTCAACCGGTACGAGCGGTACCACCGGGCCGATGGGCACGACGTGTGGCTGCCCCCCGACAGGGGGGAGGGACAGCACTGGTACTCGAAGCCGGGGAACCTGTACAACGCGCCGCTCACGGTGCACCTCGATCCGAAGGCTCCCCAGACGGTACGGATCTCACTCGACCACGAGATCCCGCCCATCGCGCCCCCGCAGGACTCGAAGTGGGTGAAGTACGTCCGGATCAAGAGCGAGCTGCTCTCGAAGTTCTGGGGACGTCCCATGTACATCGGCGCCATCGTGCTCCTGCCGGCCGGGTTCGACGACCATCCGGAGGCACACTATCCGCTGGCCGTGGATCAGGGGCACTTCCCCACGGGGTTCCCCGAATTCAGCCCCCATCCGCCGCGACCCGGCGAGCCCGCGCGCGACAGCGTGCGCACCGCGTACGCGTACGACCTCTACCGCCAGTGGACCGGGCCGCACTTCCCCCGGATGCTGGTGATGAAGATCCAGCACGCCAACCAGTTCTACGACGATTCGTATGCCGTCAACTCGGCGACCCTCGGCCCGTACGGCGACGCCATCGTGCACGAGCTGATTCCGTACGTGGAGCGGAAGTTCCGCGGCATCGGCCAGGGGTGGGCGCGCACACTGTTCGGGGGCTCCACCGGCGGGTGGGAAACGCTCGGCGAGCAGATCTTCTATCCCGACGACTTCAACGGCGCGTGGGCCTTCTGTCCCGATCCGGTCGACTTCCGGCAGTACGAGACGATTGACATCTATCACGACACCAGCGCCTTCGTTTTCAACGCACAGTGGAAGCAGACACCGCAGCCCTCGGGGCGCGACTATCTGGGGCACCTGCTCACCACCGTGAAGGACGACAACCACTGGGAGTACGTCCAGGGCACGAAGGACCGCTCGAGCGAACAGTGGGACATCTGGGAGACCGTGTTCGGACCGGTGGGCCCCGACGGCTATCCGGAACGGCTTTACGACAAGCGTACAGGCCACATCAACCCGCAGGTGGCAGATTACTGGAAGACGCACTACGACCTCCGATACATTCTCCAGCGCGACTGGCCGACGTTGGGACCGAAGCTCGTGGGCAAGTTGCACGTCTACGCGGGCACGATGGACAGCTGGCACCTCAACAATGCCGTGTATCTGCTGCAGGACTTTCTCGACACGACGACCAACCCCTACTATGCGGGCTCCATCGAGTACGGCGATCGGTATCAGCACTGCTGGACGGGGGACTCGCAGCATTCGCTGCAGGTGGGGAGCATGACGGTATTCCAGCGATTCCTCCCGGTGATGGCGGCGCATCTCGTGAAGACCGCGCCTGCCGGGGCGGACACGGTGAGCTGGAGGTATTGAGGGGGCGCGGGTGCATCGGTTCGTGGCGGGAATCCTCGTGGCGGTGGTGGCGCCGGTTGCTGCGGCCCAACGGGTCGTGGCGCGGACGGCGCCCAAGCTCGTCGGCGTCGTCACCGACACCGCCCGTCAGCCGCTGCGGGGCGTACAGGTTTCCGTCGCCGGGACGTCGCTCACGACGACGACCGACTCCGCCGGCCGGTTCGTACTGACCGGGCTTCCGGCGGGTCCGCTCCGCATCGCGTTCCGGCGGCTTGGTTTCGCGCCCGACACGGTGCGTTTCGATCCGCGCACCTTCCCGGGCGACTCGGCGACCGCCGCGCTGCGGCCGCTGGCCGTGCGCCTGGCGGCGACCATCGTGACCGCACCCCGGGCGTTCGAGTCGGCGAAGCTGGCCGGTTTCTACCGTCGGCGGCGTGCGGGGCGGGGACAGTATCTCACCCGTACGGAAATCGAGGCCTTCGCGCCACCGGACGTGGCGTCGGTGCTGCGGCGCTTTCATTCGCTGCAGTTGGAAACGACGCCGAGCGGATTCCTCGTAGTGTCCACCCGTGGGCCGGCTCTGCAGAATCTGCGGCTGGCTGCGTGCGCCATGCGAATCGGCATCGACGGGCAACTCATGCCGAGCGACTTCCGGATCGACGAGATGCCGATCGACGAGGTCGAAGCCATCGAGGTATATGCCGGCCCCGCGAGCGTGCCGGCGCGGTTCCAGACCGTGGTTCCGGGACAGGACGCGATCTCGCGCGACACGGCGCTCCACGGCGGGGGCACATCGGGAATCGAGGCGTCCACGTCCTGCGGACTCGTCATGATCTGGACCGCCCAGGGCGGGCGCTGACCCCACCCGTGGCATCCGGGTTGACAGCAACGTATATTTCCGTGTTCCACTACGCCCTACTGATGCAGAGGACCCCGTGAAGACCGACATCCATCCCGAGTACGCGACGGCAACCGTGAAGTGCGCCTGCGGGAATACGTTCCAGACGCGCTCCACCCAGGCCGAGATCCACACCGACGTGTGCTCCGAGTGCCATCCGTTCTACACCGGCAAGCAGCGCCTCGTGGACACCGCCGGCCGCGTGGAGCGCTTCCGCCAGAAGTTTGGGAAGAAGGCCTGAGTCTCCGCGACCGCCTCGCCGAGCAGCTGGCGCGCGCCGCTGAGGTCGAGCGCGCGCTGTCCGATCCGGGCTCGCTCCGCGATTCCAAGAAGCTGGCCGAGCTGGGACGGGAACACCGGCGGTTGACGCCGCTGGTCGAACTGGCGGCCCGATTGCAGAAGGAAGAGAACGAGCTCGTGCAGGCGCGCGAGCTCGTTTCCATTGACGACCCGGACATGGCGGCCGAGGCGGCCGCCGAGGTCGAGCGGCTGGAAGCGTCCATCGAGCAGATGGAAGCACGGCTCAAGCCGTTGATCGTGCCGCACGATCCGCTCGACGACCGCAACGCCATCGTCGAGATCCGGGCCGGCACCGGCGGAGACGAGGCCGCGCTGTTCGCCGCCGACCTGTACCGCATGTACACCCGCTACTGCGAGCGCCGCCACTGGAAGCTCGAGGTGATGTCGTACTCCGAAGGCGCGCTTGGCGGCGTGAAGGAAGTCATCTTCAAGGTGGCGGGCGACGGCGCCTTCGGCGCCATGCGCTGGGAGTCGGGCGTGCATCGCGTGCAACGGGTGCCCGCCACGGAGGCGCAGGGACGCATCCACACCTCGGCGGCCACGGTGGCGGTGCTGCCGGAAGCCGAGGAAGTGGACGTGAAGATCGACGAGAAGGAGCTGCGCATCGACGTGTTCCGCGCCTCGGGCCCCGGCGGCCAGGGCGTGAACACCACCGACTCCGCCGTGCGCATCACGCACCTTCCCACCGGGCTGGTGATCAGCCAGCAGGACCAGCGCTCGCAGATCCAGAACCGCGCCAAGGCCATGGAAGTGCTGCGGGCCCGTCTGCTCGACCTGCGGCTGGCCGAGCGCGAGGCGGAGCGCTCGCGTGTGCGCAAGACGCAGGTGGGCACCGGCGACCGGTCGGCGAAGATCCGCACGTACAACTTTCCGCAGAGCCGCATCACCGATCATCGCATCGGCTACACGACGCACGATCTGCAGCGCGTGCTCGACGGGGACCTCGGGGACCTCATGGAGGCGCTGCGTCTGGCCGACGTCGAGGAGCGACTGAGCGTTGCCTGATCGCCGTCGGCCCGGCGCGCCCCGCCCGGGCGCCACGCCCATCGTGGTGGATGCGGCGGGGCTGACCGTGGGCGCTGTGGTGCGGCAGACGGCCGAGGAGCTGGCGCGCGCCGGCGCCCCGAACGCCGCCATGGCGGCGCGTGAGATCGTGGCCGCGCTGCTCGACGTGGGGCGCCACTGGACGCTGCTCCACGGGCACGAGCCCGCCGACCTGATGCTGTTCCCGCGCGCCATGCAGGCGGCGCACCGCCTGGCGGCGGGCATGCCGTTCCAGTACGCGGTGGGACGGGCCAGCTTCCGGCGTCTCACGCTCGAGGTGGACCCGCGCGTGCTGATCCCGCGCCCCGAGACGGAGTTGCTCGTGGAGCTCGTGCTCGAGTTGACGCGCGATGCGTCGGGCGGCGTGGCGATCGACGTCGGCACGGGGTCGGGCGCCATCGCACTGGCTCTGGCGCAGGAGGGCAGGTTCGCGCGCGTTATCGGCACGGACGTCTCCGGCGACGCGCTGGCGGTGGCGCGCGACAACGCGTCGGCGCTCGCGGCCGCGATCCCGGTTCCGGTGGAATTCCGCCCGGGATCGCTGCTGCGGCCGGTGGAGGAAGTCCGGGCGCGGGCAATCGTGTCCAACCCGCCCTACATTGCATTCGAGGAAACCGCGGCCCTGCCGCCATCGGTGCGCGATTGGGAGCCGGTGACGGCGCTGCTCAGCGGAGAGAACGGGTTGGCGGCGACGCGCGAATTGGTGCGCGGCGCGGCGGCTCGGTTGGAGGCCGGTGGTGTGCTCGCGCTCGAAGTCGATGGGCGCCGCGCCTCGCTGGTGGCGGAGATGGTGTCCGCCGAAGCAGCTTTCGCAGACGTCTCGGTGCGGTTCGACCTCGCCGGGCGCGAACGGTTCGTACTCGCACGACGACGGGAGCACGCATGATCGAAGAGAAAGCGAAAGACCTGGGCCGGTTCATCGGCCAGAGCACCGAATATCAGGCCCTCAAGCGCGCCAACGAGGCGCTGGCCGAGGACAAGGACGCCGTGGCCCTGCTCAAGCAGATGGAGACGCTGCGGCTGGATGCGCAGAAGATGATCGCCGGCGGCCAACGGCCGACGCCCGAGATGGAGCAGCAGCTCGACGACCTCCTCACCAAGGTGCAGGGGCAGGCGGTGTACCAGCGGCTGATCGTGGCGCAGGAGAACTTCGACAAGACCATGGGGAAGGTGAACGATTGGATTCTCGAGGGCATCGAAAAGGGCGCCGCGAGTCCGATCATCATGTTGGGGTGACATGACACGTGGTCCGTTGATCGTCTTCGAGGGGGCGGAGGGCGTCGGCAAGTCGACGCAGCTCCGCCGTCTCGCATCATGGCTGGAATCGGGCGGCCGGGTGGTGCACGCGCACCGTGAACCCGGCGGCACGCCGCTCGGCGACGAGATCCGCCGCCTCCTGCTCGATCCGGCCTCCGACATCACGCCGCGCGCCGAGGCGCTGCTGTTCATGGCCTCGCGGGCGCAGCTGGTGGAGACGCTCGTCCGGCCCGGACTCGAGGCGGGGCACGTGGTCCTGCTCGACCGCTTCTTTCTCTCCACGTACGCCTATCAGGGCGCGGGGCGCGGACTGCCCGAAACCGAGGTGCGGCGCGCCAACGCCGTGGCCACCAACGGGCTGGTGCCCGATCTCACATTGCTGATGACGCTGCCGGTGGGCGAGGGGCTGGCGCGGGCCGCGCAGCGCGGCGAGCGCGATCGCATGGAACGGAACGCCGACGATTTTCACCACCGGGTATCGCAGGCGTTTGCGGCGTTCGCCGACGCGGGCTGGCAGGCCGCGCATCCCGAGTGCGGGCCGATCGTGATCGTCGACGCGTCGGGGGCGGAGGACGAGGTGTTCGCGCGGGTGCGGGCGGTGGTCGAGGAGCGGCTCGGCCTCTCGTGAGGCGTTCCGGGTAGCCGGCCGGAAACCGCTCGA
This sequence comes from uncultured Gemmatimonadaceae bacterium, assembly GCA_963814345.1. Lineage (GTDB taxonomy): Bacteria > Gemmatimonadota > Gemmatimonadetes > Gemmatimonadales > Gemmatimonadaceae > JAGWRI01. The sequence goes on from CAWFCT010000009.1 coordinate 247,233, forward strand.
CCAGCGGGGACCGCCGGGGCCCGCTACTTCGATCGGGTGCGGCGCGCAGCGGATCGCTCTGCACCTGCACCACCAGCAGCGCCAGGATGATCACGTGCACCGCCGTGCACCACGCGCAGATCTTGCCGATGACGCCCAACTCCTGATAGACGAGCCAGAGCACGCTGGCGGTGCCGATCAGGACCCAGGCGAACCCCGCCGCGCGCAGCCACGCCGGCTCCCAGCCGCTGCTCGCCCGCGCCGACAGCAGTGCGAGCACGACCTCCACCACGAACCAGACGAGCCCGAGGACGGCCACGGGGATCCCGGCCACGAAGGCCGACGAACTGGTGAGCACCTGCTCACAGTTGACGAACGCCCCCCCACTGCAGACGAGGGGGACGTTGCTGTCGTAGTGGAGGAGCGTGAGGTAGCCGGCGATCAGCAGACCGGCCACCGAGAGCAGCATTCGGAGCCGGTCGTAGGATCGCCGTTGCATCATGGCACCTTGGTGGGCAGCGCCTTCACCGCCTGCGGGATCGGGGCGCCCGTGCACACGTCCTTCGGCTGATTCCCGTCCACCGCGCAGATGGCAGCCGTGATCTCGCTGGCGTTGGCCAGGATCGCCTGCGCCGCCGGGCCGGAGCCGGTGGGCAGCGAGGCGGCGATGCCGGCGTGCGTCTGACCCGCGAGCAGGCCCGGGTTGTACGGCGATCCGCTCCACATGTAGCGGCCGCCCACGAGCATGAACGGAATGCCGCCGGCGCTCGCCTTGTCGAGATAGGGCGGGCCGTCGTACTTCTCGATCAGCGCTTCCTGCGCCTGGGTGGGCGTTTCCAGCGTGGGGTAGCGGCCGGCGACGGGCTCGGCGCCCTGCAACTCCACGGAGTGGAAGTCGATGTACTGGCTGGTGTAGTGGCCGCCGTAGAACGAGAAGGTCGGCGTGCTGGGGAACACGTCCACCGACGACGACGCGGAGTAGGTGAGGCCGGAGAACTGGCCGAACCGCGACAGGGCGGCGATCACCGACCAGCGGGCGGCGGCGCAGTACGGGCAGTACAGCGAGCCGATGTACAGGATCACCGGCTTGCCGGCCGTGGTATCGGCGGTGCCGACGAAGATCGGGACGGTGGCGCCGGTGGTGCCCGCCCGCTCCCACGTGGCCGGCGTGATGGACGTGAAGGCCGTCATCACCGAGTCGGGCACGGGGGTGGAGATCAGGGCCGCCGCGGCGGCCGGCGGGGTGGCGTGCCGGCGGTTGACCGCGAACACGATCGTCGCCACGAGTGCCAGGGCAACCACGACCAGCAGCGAGTTCAGCTTCTTCGGGTTCTGAGCCACGAGTGGGTCTCCGGTGCGGGAGGGTCGTCGGGAGGGTCTAGTATAACCGTCGGCCGGCCGTCGTGTCAGCGCGCAACCACCCGCGCGCCCTTGGGCACGACGAAGTGGAACGCGGCGTCGTCCGTGGGCACGTTGACCTGCAGCGACGTGAGGCGCACGAAGCGCGTGACGCCGTTGGACTGCGAGACCTCGAACTGGCGGATGTACCCGTCGGCGTCGTCGATCCACACCTTGGCGCGCGTGAAGTCCTTGGGGCCATCGGGTTTCGGGGTGAGCAGCACCAGCCGCGCCGCGCGTCCGGCCACCGTGTCCGCCCCGCCGTCGGCGATGTCGTACTTCGCGAACGGGTGGTCGAGGAACTGGCCGGTGATGTCCACCGTCCCGCTGCCCTGGGCCGTCTCGCGGCGCTTGATCACCTGATTCGGCGTGCTGCTGGGAAGGTAGAGCCAGAGCCAGGTGCCGTCGGCCACGATCCGGTCGCCGTCGGGATCCTGGAAGCGCACGGCGAGCCGGTCGGGGCGCCGCTGCTGGTACTCCCCCCGGGCGTGCGCCGAGCTGCCGGTGAGGGCGTTGCTCACGGTCTGCTCGAACGACGCCCGTACGGTGTGCACGCCCTGCCACACGTCCACCGCATGCTGCACGGCGGCCCGCTCGGGCGGCTGCTGGGCACGCACCGCGGCCGGAGCCAGCGTGGCCCAGGTGCCGGCGGCGAGCAGGGCGAGGGTGGTACGGTGTGCGAACATGGCGCTCCCCGATGTGAAGACGCCGCGCGGCGTGCGCGGCGTCTGCTGGTATTACCCGACCGAGATCGGAGCGGTTCCTGGCGTCGGGAGCACCGTGCGGCCGATGGCCGTGGCGATGGCGCGGATCTCGGTGACCAGCCGCGCGAACTGTTCGGGATAGAGCGACTGCCCGCCGTCGGAGAGGGCCCGGTCGGGTGTCGGGTGCACCTCGACGATGATGCCGTCGGCGCCGGCGGCGATGGCCGCGCGGGCCATCGGCGTCACCTTCTCGCGGAGTCCCGTGCCGTGGCTCGGGTCGGCGATCATCGGCAGGTGCGAGAGCTTCTGCACCACGGGGATGGCCGTGAGGTCGAGCAGGTTGCGCGTGGTGGTGTCGAAGCTGCGGATGCCGCGTTCGCACAGAATCACCTGGTTGTTGCCCTCGGCCAGGATGTACTCGGCGCTCATCAGCAGATCGTTGATGGTGGCCGCCATGCCGCGCTTGAGCAGCACCGGCTTGCCGATGCGGCCCACGGCGCGCAGCAGCGAGTAGTTCTGCATGTTGCGCGCCCCCACCTGGATGCAGTCGGCGTACTGGGCCACGAGATGGGCCCCCTCCTCGTCCAGCGCCTCGGTGACGATGGGCAGCCCCGTCTCGCGCTTGGCCAGGGCGAGCATCTCCAGTCCCTTCTTACCCAGTCCCTGGAAGGCATAGGGGGAACTCCGGGGCTTGAAGGCGCCGCCGCGCAGGGCGGTGGCGCCGGCCGCGCGGACGGCCCGGGCCGCGGTGACGATCTGATGCTCGTTCTCCACCGAACAGGGACCGGCGATGATCGCCACGTCGCGCCCGCCGAAGCTCACGCCCGGCGAGATGGTGACCACGGTGTTCTGCGGCTGCCATTCGCGCGACACCTGCTTGTACGGCTTGGAGACATGTATGACTTCGGCCACGCCCGGCAGGGCCTCGATGCGCGACGAGTCGACGCGCCCGTCGTTGCCCACCAGTCCCACCGCCGTGCGCTGCTCGCCCGGCATGGAACGCGCCTGGTAGCCCATTTCCTCGATCACGTGAACCACGCGCTCCACCTGCTCCGACGTCGCGCCGTGCTGCATTACGACCAGCATGTCAACTCCTCAGATGTCGGTCTGCCAGCCGTCGTGCGCGACGGTCACCGGACCGGGGTATCGTGCCGCGATGGCGGCCGAGATGTCAACGTTCTCCACCGGCGGGTACAGGTGCGTCAGCACCAGGCGCCGGGGTCCTGCGATTGCCGCGAGCGCGCCGCACTGTTCCGGCGTCAGGTGCTCCACGATGGCCATGGCCTCGGGAAGCGAACACTCGCACAGCAGGACGTCGCACCCCTTGGCCCATTCCGCGAGGCCCGGATCGAACCCGGTGTCGCCGGAGTAGACGAGCCGGTGCGCTCCGGCCGTGACGGAATATGCCACACTTTCCACCGTATGGGGAACCTTGAAGGCCTCCAGGCGCACGGCGTCCCCCAGAAGCAGAGGGGCGCCGGGGGCGGTCTCGACCACCTGGATCGGGAATCCCGGGTCGGTGACCCAGGCGCCGTAGGCGGCGGCCAGACGCTGCAGGAGGTCGGCCGTGCCCACCGGGCCGATGATCTGCAGGGGGGCGCTCCGGGGCGGCAGGATGCCGTACTTCGACGCGAAGATCAGCGTTGGCAGGTCGCCATGATGGTCGATGTGGAAGTGGCTCAGGGCCACGTGCGTGATATCCGGCCAGGGCAGGGCGAGTTCGGCCAGCCGGCGCGCCACCCCATTGCCGCAGTCCATGAGCAGGCGGACGTCGTGGTGCTCCACGAGATAGCCGCTGCAGGCGCGGGTGGGCGACAGGGCGATGGTGCCGGTGCCGAGGGTGGTGAGCCGCAGGGGCACGCCCGGCCGGCGATCGTCCGCCGTCACCGGGCCTGCTCCGCGAGCGCGGTGGTAGCGCTCGTCATGCCGTGGCGGCGGTCTCCGCAGGCTCGGCCACGGCCGCATCCACCGACGCGCCCTTCATGCGCACGCTCACCAGCGACGACACGCCCGGCTCCTGCATCGTGACGCCGAAGACGGCGTCGGCGGCCTCGGTGGTGGTGCGCGGGTTGTGCGTGATCACGATGAACTGCGTCTTCTTCTTGAACTCCGTGAGCATGCGCACGAAGCGGCCCACGTTGGCGTCGTCCAGCGGAGCGTCCACCTCGTCGAGCAGGCAGAAGGGACTCGGCTTGGTGAGGAAGATGCCGAACAGCAGGGACAGGGCCACGAGCGCCCGTTCGCCGCTCGACAGCAGGTGGATGCGCTGCGTGCGCTTGCCGCGCGGCGACGCGTGTACCTCGATATCGCAGTCCAGCGGCGTCTCGGGGTTCTCCAGCCGCAGGTCGCACTCGCCCCCACCGAACAGGGTCATGAAGATCTGGCGGAAGTTCTCCCGCACCTGCACGAAGGTCTGCAGGAACAGCTCGCGGGCGGTGGCGTCGATCTCGCGGATGGCCTGGAGCAGCGAGTTCTTGGCTTCGGTGAGATCGTCGCGCTGGGCGGTGAGGAAGTCGAGGCGCTTGACGGTCTCGTCGTGCTCCTCGATGGCCAGCACGTTCACCGCGCCGAGGTGTTCGATCTGCTGGCGCAGGTCGTCGGCTTCGGCGCGCAGCGCGTCGTCGCCGAGTTCCAGCGGCTCGGCGTTGGCGATCATCTCGTCCAGCGGTTTGCGCCACTCGGTCTCCAGCCGTTCGCGGATGGCGGCGCGGCGGCCCGACAACTCGGTGAACCGCAACTCGGCGTGGTGCAACTCCTCGGCGGCGGCGCTGCCGTCGTGCCGCGCGCGGTCCAGGGTATGCTCGGCCTCGGTGAGCGTGGCGTCGGTGCTGATCACGGCGCGCTCTGCTCCCGCCAGCCGCTGCTCGGCGTCGGCGAGCGCGGCCTGACGCGCATCGAGGTCCGTGCGCCAGGTGGTCATCTGCTCGTGGAGTTCGGCATCGCTGCTGCTGAGCCCTCCCAACTCCGTGCTCAGGGCGTCCAGCCGCTCGGCGGCGGAGCGCAATTCCTCGCCAAGGCGGCGCTCGCGGTCGGCGGCCACCTGGGCGCGGGCCTGCACCTGCGCCTGCTCCACCTGCCACGCCGAGCGCTGCTCGCGTGCCCGTTCCTGCTCGGCGTCGGCCTCGGCGAGGGCGGCACGCGCGTTGGCGATATCGGTCTCGCGTTCGGCGAGTCCGCCGCGCAGCGTCTCGCTCTCCTCGTCGAATGCTGCGATCGCGGCGCGGAGTTCCCCGCACCGGCGCTCCATCCGGCCGGCCAGTTCAGCAGCGGCCTGCAGATCGCGCTCGGCGCGCTGCACGGCACGCGCCGCATCGCTGTGGGCGCCGGAGGCGGTGCTCAGGGCCTGCTGCGCGTGCGAGGCGGCGTCGGACGCCGAGGCCACCCGCTGTTCCGACCGGGTGAGCGCCTGCGCGGCCGCCTGTGCTGCCTGTTCGGCCTCGCCGCGGGCGGTCTGACTCGCCGCGAGTTCCCCGCGAAGGGCGAACAGTTCGGCGCGGCGGCGCAGGGGACCCGGTCCGCCCCCCGTGCCCGGGAGCCAGACTGCACCTCGGCCATCGACGAACGCCGTTCCCTCGGCTTCCGCGCGCACCTGCCCCAGCAGCGCCCGCACCCACGCGTCGGCGGGCGGCTGCGCCTGGGCGCCTGCCGCCAGCGCGTCGGGCGCCGGCACCTCGCTCGGCTGCGGCGCGGCGTCGAGGGGCAGCAGCAGCAGCGGTCCCGGATTGGCGGCCTGATGCCACCGGCGCACGGCCTCGGCCACCTGCCGGTCGCGCACCAGCACGGCGTGCACGGTGGCGCCCAGGAAGCGCTCGATGAGCACGGCGCCGGCCTGGTCGGCCGACAGGAAATCGCTGAGCGGGCCGAGCACGGCGCCGTCGCCGAACTGGTCGCGCTCGCGGAGCAGGCGTGCCGCGGCGGGGGCGAGCCCCACGCGCTCGCGCTCCAGTCCCTCGAGCGCGTGCACCTTGCCCTCGAGCGCGGTAAGCGACTGCTCCAGGCGGGCCAGATTCCCGCGGGCTTCGACGTCGCGCTCGCGCGCGGCGCGATCGGCCTCACGCGCGGCCCGCAACTCCGCGTCGGCGGCCGCGGACGCGGCGCGCGCGGACTCGAGCGCGGCGGCCGCTGTCTCCAGATCACGCTGTGCCGCGGTGAAGGCATCGGTGAGCGTCACCCGCTCCTGCTCCAGCACCGTGAGCTGCTGGGTGGTCTCGTCCAGCTCCCGCTGACTGCGCTCGCGGTCGAGCTGGATGCGCCGCGCCCGGTCCTGCATCTCCCGCAGCGCCTGTTCGGCGCGCTCGGTGGCGGCGCGGGCCGTGGCCACCGCTTCGCGGCTCCCGTCTTCGCGCCGCTGCCGGTCGGCCAGTTCAGCTTCGAGCGCGTGGAGCGACGCGTCGAGTTCCTGCTTCTCGGTGGAGGCCCGCTGGAGGTCCTCCTCGAGGCGCGTGCGGGTGAGCTGCCCGTGCGACGCCTCGGCTTCGGCGCGTTCGCGGCGCATCTGCGCGTTGCGGCGGCGCTCTTCGGCCACGGCCATCTCGCCGCGAATCTGCTGCACGCGCTCGCGCTGCTCGGCCACCAGGCGCGACAACTCGTTGCGCTGGGCCTCGGCGGCGGTGCGCGCGTCGTGGGCCGCGTCGCGGGCCCGCTCCGCCTCCGCCACGCGCGACTCGCGCTCGGGTGCCTGGGCCCGCAACTCGTTCACGCGCACTTCGAGCCGCTGCAGTTCGTCGTGCCAGGCCTGCATCTCGCGCGCCGCCAGCGCGATCTCCACGGTGTAGCGGCGGCCGCTCAGTTCGGCGTAGCGCTCGGCACGGCGGCGCTGGCGCGCCAGCGAACGCACCTGCGTCGTGACCTCGCTGATCAGATCGTCCAGGCGCTGCAGGTCGACCGTCGTCTCCTCGAGACGGCGTTCGGTGGTGCGCCGCCGGTCGCGGTACAGCCCCACGCCCGCCGCCTCCTCGAACAGCTCGCGCCGGTCGTCTGGGCGATCGGACAGCAGGGCGTCGATCATCTTGCTCTCGATCACCACCCCCGTGTCGGCGCCGAGGCCGGTGCCGCGCAGCAGGTCGTGGATGTCGCGCAGCCGGCAGGGGGCGCCGTTGAGCAGGTAGTCGCTCTCGCCCGACCGCGACAGCCGGCGGGTGATCACCACTTCGCGGAAGGCGATCGGGAGTCCGCCGTCCTCGTTGTCGAAATGCAGGGAAACCTCGGCCACGTTCACGGCGCGCCGCGCCGACGAGCCCTGGAAGATGACCTCCTCCATCTTGGCGCCGCGCAGCAGGCGGGCGCGCTGCTCGCCCAGCACCCAGCGCACGGCATCGGACACGTTGGACTTGCCGCAGCCGTTGGGGCCGACGATGGCGGTGACGCCCTGATTGAACGTCAGCGTGGTCTCGTCGGCGAACGACTTGAAGCCGTGCATCTCGAGCTTGGTCAACCGCACTAGAAAGGTCTCCCGGTTCGGTACGCGAGCGTGCCGTGTACGCCGGCGTTCCGCAGGGCGTTGCCCAGCAGCGCGGTATCCGCTGCCGAAGCAAAGGCGCCGGCATAGAGCCACGCCCGGCCATCGGCCTGGCGCAGCGCGTACACCGGCAACCCGCGGGCGGCAAAGGCCGCCACGCGCGCCGCCGCGGCATCGGCCGCCACGTCCCGCTCGATCAAGAATGCCAGCGGAACGCGCACTATCGTTCCGCTCGTTTCACTGAGTTGGCCGTGCGCCCGGAGAGCCTGCAGGAGCGCTTCGGCGTCGTTGGAGGTCGCAAAGGCGCCGGCCACGATCTGGTAGTCGCCGGCCGCCTCATCGGGCATGGGCACGAACGTACCCGCAGGTGCGAACGCTCCCACATTCCGAAGCCGTAAGATAGCACCCGCGGCCGTATTCGCATGGCCGACGCGCACCGCGTACGGTGCCCGCGGCTGCGTGGCCCCGGGCAGGTCGGGGGCAGTGTGCGCCGGGATGCCGGCCTGGCTCATGATCGCGGCGCCGTCCTCGAGTTTGGGAGCGGCCGGCCGGCGTTGGTCGTCGGGCCCGTGCCCCCTCACCAGGGGCCGCTCCATGAGCCAGAACCCCACGCCAAGCGCGACGACGGTCAGACAGAGCCCCAGGAACCCCGGCCCGAGTCGCCGCAGCCGTCCCGGCCCGTGGGGCAGGGCCGACGCGTTCACCGCGTGGCCTCGTACACGAAGTAGGTGTGCTGCGACGCGCGGCCCACCCGGTCGGCCTCGTCGCGCGTGGGGTAGGGGCCGAGCACCACGCGATAGATGGTGGTGCCGTTGCGCACCAACGGCTCGACGCGCGCCTGCTGGCCCTCCACGTTGATCTGCGCCGCCAGGTCGTGGGCGTGGCTCTCCGAGAGCAGGGCGGCGAACGAGACGTTGTAGCCCACCTGCGCGACCACCGTATCGCGCACCACGGTCGTTCCCGCGGCTTGCCGCAGGCTGTCGGCCGCCTGCGCGGCGCGGGCGGCGGAGTCGGCGGCCGCGGCGTCGATCGCCGTGCGCACGCTGTCCGCCGATGCGAGGTTGAAGCTCACCGGGACGTCGAGCGACGACTGCCGCGGCCGGAACCCGTTCCAGTGGAAGGGGAACCAGTAGTCGGCCGCGCCGCCGCGCACGCGGTTGGCGGGCCGGAGCGTCTCGCCGTCGACGAAGACAACGTCCTTGCCCTGCGCGAGCGCGATGGCGCCGTCTGGCCCCACGAACGGCAGGTCGTGCCGCCAGGCGCTGGCCACGGCGCCCAGCACGTGGTAGGTGCCAATGGCCACCACCCATGCCGAATCACGACCCCGCTCGCGGGCCAGCAGGTAGCGGCCCAGCGGGTCGAAGCGCAGGTCCGACGCCTGGCCGGGCAGGGTGATGCGGGCGGCGATCGCGTTCCGGTACCGGTCCACGACGTTCAGCGCCCGGCTTGAATCGGTCACGACGAAGACGCGGTCGCCGCTGGGGCTGACCACCGCAGCCACGATCCGCGCCGCGAAGCGCACGGATGGATTCCAGTGGAGCGTGCGCGCGTTCAGGCTCACGAGGCCGGAGTCCACGATCAGGTACAGGCGCTCGCCCACCTCGTGTGGCAGCGGGCGCCAGGTGGAGGGCAGGCTGGCCGAGTCGACGATCTTGGACTCCGGGGGGAAGAGCTTCCAGACCCGCGTGGCGTCGTCGTGTCCGCCGGCCACGAGCAGCGAGCCGTCCTCCTGCGGAAAGATCGCGCGGGCCAGTTGCGGAGGGGTGAAGGTCCAACTCGCGCTGGTCGTATACCGGAGCACGTTGCCCTTGGCGTCGGTGCCGTAGACGGTGGACCCGTCGGCCGAGACGGCGTTGAGCAGGGCGGTGTCCGACACCTGGTCGAAGGCGCCGGAGCGCAGGTCGAGCCGCACCGGTTGGTCGTGCGAATCCACGGCCAGCAGCGAGCCGGCGTCGCCGTCGAACCCGAGCACGCGGGCGATGGCGGGGGTCCGGGACGAGCCGGTCCACACCACGGAATCGAGGTGCGTGTACGCGTACACGTGCGGGGTGCCGCCCGTCAGCGGCGCACGGAGGACCAGCGCGTCGGGCCCGCTCTGCGACCCGCTGCCGGCGGCGCTCACCGGCACGAGGCCCTTGGGTTCGCCGCAGGCAGCCGCCGCCAGCGCGGCGGCCACCAGGGCGCGGCGGGTCAGAAGCTGGGCCATAGCGACCAAGTCCAGAAGCCGTGGTGTCCGGGCTGGTCCAGCGGAATCGCGTAGTTCCAGCTGATGAGCGCGTAGTTGAAGAGATTCAAGCGTAGGCCCACTCCGTAGCTGCGCAGCGGATAGCGCTGGCGGGTGAGATCGTAATTCGCGGGACGCGCGCCGTACACCGCCTGCCCGCGGGACCAGGCGAGCCCCTCGTCGTAGAACACGAAGCCGTCGATCGGCGGCAGCGAGACCGGTACGATGCCGAGATCGATCTTGCGGATCAACGGAAAGCGCAGCTCGGCGTTGGCCACCAGGACGCGGCTTCCCAGGAGTTGCAGGGCGCTGCAGTTGGACGGATTGGCCCCGACCACGGGGCAACCGGCGTAGAACTGGTTGTTGCGATCGTAACCGCGGACGTAGTCCGAACGGGCAATGTACTTCGGAAAGGCCGTCTCGTCCCGTCCCACGGCAATATTGGCGTAGAGGCGCGTGGCCACCGTGAGGTTGTTGAAGATGATCGGGTCGTACCGGCGGTAGTCGGCCAGGTACTCCATCCAGTCGTACGCCCCCACCACGGGGGTGACCTGCAGCCGGTAGCGCTGACCGGCGATCGGACCCGTGGGTGTGTACAGCGAGTTGTCGAATACGTAGGCGAACTGCGCGTCCAGGTAGTTGAGGCTGTGGTCCCGGCGCGTGCTGTCGAACTGGAAGGGCGAGACCGAGATCCCATTGTTCACCGCACGGCTGATGAACCACCGTTCGCGGTCGATGTTGTTGAAGCCCCCGCCGAGTTCGAAGCGGGCGAAGCGGTCGAGGGGATAGGAGGTGAGCCCGTACACCTGCCGGGCCACGTACGTGGTGATCTCCTGGTGCTCGATGCTGTTCGACGGCGTGCCGGCATTGACGATGGAGTCGCCCGTGAGGAAGTAGAATGGCGACTGCGCGAAGCCCGTGGTGAACTGCCAGCGATGGGCGAGGTTCGTGTAGCCAAGGTACACGCGGGCCTCGCTCAGCCGGCCGTTGATTTCCGCCGACACCGCCACGCGGTGGTCGCCGAGCATGTCGCCGAGCACGACGGTGGCGCCGCCGAAGAAGTTGCGCCCGTAGTTGTCGGGCGCGTAGCCGACGCTCGGGCGCGAGACGTACTCGGGGCGGAAGCGCCCGTCGTACGGCAGGTCGCGGAAGCGCGTGGTGTCGGGGAGTCCGAGCTGCATGCTGTCGAGCATCTCGGCCACGGTGACCACCGCGCTGTCGCCGCGGGCCCGCAGCGTCGTGGAATCGCGGCGCTCCGGCGCGGGCATGGGGACGGCCGCGGCCACGGCGGGCGGCTGGTAGGCGGCGCCGGCGAGCGTTTCGGGATGGTCCAGGCTCCACACGGTGTACTTGCCGTCGGAGAAGTACGTGAAGGCAAGCCGGTCGGCGTCGCGCGCCCAGGTGATGGCGGGGCTGTATTCCGTGATACCCGAGACCGCGCCCACCAGGTTGGTGAGCTGGTAGTGCTCCTGGGTGGCCAGTCGGTACAGGAACAGGTTGGCCGTGCCGGTGCGGTCGGAGATGTAGGCGATGGACGTGCCGTCGGGCGACCACTGCGGGTTGAGGTTGCGCCCCGCCTGGCCGGGCAGCAGGCGGATGGTGCCCGACCCGAGGTCGTAGAGCGCGATGCGCCAGTCGGGGAAGCGCAGCAGAGCGAAGCTGGCGCCGGGCCCGCGGTCGGTCACGAAGGCGATGGTCTTCCCGTCGGGCGACCAGGCCGGCTGCAGTTCCGCGTACTTGTCGGAGGTGAGCCGTTGCAGGTGGCTCCCATCGGCGTTCACGATGCAAAGATCCGTGATGCCGCCGTGGCTGCCGCTGAACGCCAGGCGCGTGCCGTCGGGCGACCACGTGGGATTGGTGACGCTCTCGAAGGGCAGGTGGTCGAGGCGCGCGATGGGTTGCCGCCTGGCGACGTCGAACACGTAGAGCACGTCGCGCCCGGCGTACTGCGCCGTGAACGCGAGGCGCTTGCCGTCGGGGGAGAAGGAACTCTGCGAGTAGAGAACGCGCAGTTCCTCGTAGTTGGGATCGGTGGTGCTCTTCACCAGCCGGGCGAGTCTCTTGCCCGTGGTGGCGTCGGCCAGCCAGAGGTCGATGAACACCTGGCCGCGGGCCGGATTGCCGTTGGCGAGGAAGGCGACGTACTTGCCGTGGGGCGAGAGCGTCGGCGCCAGGAAGATGCTGCCGCCGCTGCGCGTGGGGTTGAGCATCGGTTTTGCGACGTTGCGCACGCGGGACAGGTCGGCGATTGCCGGGAGGTAGCGCCGCTGCAGGTACTCCTTCCAGGCCTCGCCCAACTCGTCGTACGACAGGCCGGTGGTGCGGCGGATGGCCTTCTCCACCCCGAGCGCGGGCGTGGCGCGGAGGATCTGCCCGATCGCGTCATCGCCCCACCGGGCCCCGATGTACGCCCACAACGAATGGCCGTAGCGATACGGGAAATACTTGTCGGGATCGTCGGTCATCTCCTGGATGGTCGGGATGTTGCCGTTGAGCGCGGCGTCCCGCATCCAGGCGTCGGTGAGCGGCGTGGTGGGCCCCAGCGACAGGTACTCCGCCATGCCTTCGGCGAACCAGAGCGGCGGATTCACCTGGGCCAGCGCCTGGAGGCCGCTGCCGGCGTGTCCGTGGGCGAACACGTCGTACTGGAAGGCGTGCACCATCTCGTGCGTGAGCACGTGCTCGAAGCTGCGGTAGTCGCCGGTGAAATTCAGCAGCATCCGGTGGCGCAGGGCCTCGGTGACGCCGCCCACCGCCTCGCCCAGATCGCCGGTCACGTTGTTGGCGGCGAAGTCGGTGCGCGACGCGTAGAGCACGATCGGCTTCTTCTCGATGAACTTGTGATCGAGGATCCGCGACAGCCGGGCGTAGGCGCGCTCGGCCATGCGCGCGGCATCCATCGCCGCCGGCCGCTCCACCGGATAGTAGTAGATCAGGAAATGGTCGGTCTCGAGCGTGCGCCAGGCGAAGGGCGTGTACTGCACCTGGTTCTGGCCGAAATAGTCCTGCGCGCCGAGCGGGCGCACCGGCCCAGCGGCGATCGCGACCGCGACGAGCGCCGCCGCGCGTCGAATCACGCACCCGCCCCCTGGGCGGCCACGGGAATGGTCTCGGCGTCGCCCCACAGCCGCTCGAGCTGATAGAACGAGCGGAGCGAGGGATGGAACAGGTGGACCACGAAGTCCACGTAGTCCAGCAGCACCCACCGGCCCGTGGTCAGTCCCTCCTCGTGGTACGGATGCTGCCCGACCTTCGCCAGTTCCTCCATCACGTGCGCCGCGAGGGCGCGCACGTGCGTGTCCGACGTTCCGTTGGCGATGACGAAGTAGTCGGTCATGTCGGCCACGCCGTGGAGGTCGAGGATCACCACGCGGTCGGCCTTGTTCTCGGTACAGGCGCGCGCGGCGCGCTGGACGAGCTGGGAAACGGAAATGGCGGGCGAGGGGGAAGGCATGTCGTAGATTAACCCGGCCGGTGAAGCGGCGGGAGCCTGAAACAGGCGCCGCCGACCGCGGAGCGGCCGGCGGCGCAGGGCGCGCGGGGGGAAACCGCGGCCGCTGTTATTGCTTGATCACCCAAACCCGAATTTCGGGCTTTACGTCGGCGTGCAGCCGCACCGGCACCTTGTAGACGCCCAGCGCTTTGATGGGCTCGTGCAGGTCGATCTGCCGGCGCTCGACGTGCACCCCCTGCGCTTCGAGCTGCTGATGGATGTCGGCGGCGGTCACCGAGCCGAACAGCTTCCCCTCCTCGCCCACGCGGGCCGAGAAGGTGAGCGAGACCTGCTCGAGCGTGGTGGCGATGCTCTGGGCGGCTTCGCGGCGCGCGTTCTCGGCGGCTTCGAGCCGCGTGCGCTCCTGCGCGATGCGCTTCAGGTTGCCCGGCGTCGCCTCGTAGGCGAGGCCGCGCGGCAACAGGTAGTTGCGGGCGTAGCCCGCGCGAACCGAGACCACGTCTCCGGGCTTGCCGAGATTCTCGACGCCCTGGCGAAGAATGATTTCCATAAGAGTACCCGAAACCGGTTACGAAGTGGGACGAGCGCGGTTCCGCCAGTCGGCCCAGGTGTCTCCCAGGCCGAGTCCGAACGCGGCGATCGCGAGAAGCAGGAACCCGACGGCGGCCACGGCATTCAGGAACGGGGCCCAGAGCATCGCGAACCCGACCGTGGCCATGACGGCCAGCGCGCCGGGCGCGAGGAACCAGGACAGCACGCCCAGCCCGCGCACGGCGTACAGCGCGCCGAAGAACACGAGCAGGTTCTCCCCGAACCGTTCGAACCGCGACAGCACCGGCAGGAACAGGATGATCAGGCCCACGATCAAGCCCCAGACGAACTGATCGTTGAACCGAAATTCCCGGAGCGGCGCCAGCGGCGGTCCGAGCCGCGCGCGCCCCAGGCGATGATAGGTGGTCCAGGCGATGGCCAGGGCCACCAGCGATTCCAGCAGCAGCAACGACGGGTACAGGCCGGTACCCGTCGAGGCGAGCACCGTGAGCTGCTTCTCCGTCTCGGCCGGCAACTGCCCGAGCTGCGGCACCTTCTTCACCAGATCGTTCCACTGGTCCGGATACTGCCCGAGGAAGGTGTCGAGCTTGTGCATGGTGTCGGTGTTGCGCGCGGCGAGCTCGCTGTCCACGGCCTTGTGCACGTCGGTGCCGGACACCGGGCCCAACATGGACATCGCCAGCGCCAGGATCAGCGCGACGGCCATCGCGATCAGGGCGCGGCCGAACAGCGCCCGCCGCATGCCGAACAGACACACCAGGCCGAACGCCCCCGCGAGCAGGAGACTCCATCCCCGCTGCAGGTTGGCGAACACCGAAGGCACGGTGGGTTGCTGCATCATCAGATACGCCGCCAGGGCCACGAACAACAGCGACAGCGGCAGCCGCCCGCCCGCCCACCATCCCACCACGAAGCACGCGGCGAGCGCCGGCACGAGCAGCACGATGGTGTGCTCCACCGGCAGCACCGCGCGGAACTGGGGAATGGTCGGGACGAAGACGAAGGCGAGAATCGCGAGGAAGAGCTTGGCCCACCCGCGTTCCACCCGCGCCGACGCCGGGGCGACGGGAGCGGTCATGCTAGTTCTGCGTGCCCCGTGTGTACGGAATCAACGCCAGGAAGCGGGCCCGCTTGACGGCGGTGGCCAGTTGGCGCTGATGGCGGGCGCAGGTGCCGCTCAACCGGCTGGGCAGGATCTTGCCGTGGTCGGTGATGAAGCGCCCGAGCGTCCGGTCGTCCTTGTAGTCGACGAACCGCACGCGGGTCTCGCAGAAGGGACAGGTCTTGTGTTGGCGGCGCATGGGTCAATCCTCGTCGTCGTCGTCGTCCTGACGGCGCGCGGCGGCCGCCAGTTCTTCCTCGTCCATCGGCGGCGCACCCGTCTCGTGCTCGTGCAGCGAGATCAGGTAGCGGAGCACGCCCTCGTCGAGCTTGAGCGCGCGCTCGAACTCCGGCAACACGCCCGGCTCCGCGCTGAAGCGCGAGAGGACGTAGTAGCCCGTGTCCTTGCGGCCGATGTGGTAGGCGAGCTGACGGCGACCCCAGAGATCGACCGTGAGGTCGGCGGGGTTGCCCAGGAGTTCCTGGAAGCGCGTCAGTTTTTCGGTGATGGCGGCGTCTTCGAGCGTCGAGTCGAAGACGTAGACCGCCTCGTAGGGGCGAGTCATGTCGCGGCAATCCTCCCTTTGGTCGTCGAATCCGCCCCCCGCTGGTTGCCTGAGCAGGAGGAGGGTCAAGTTGTACCGGCCGCGCGAGGCGGCCGGGCGAGCCCGAAACCTAAGCGATTGTGGGGCGCGGAGTAAGGGGCTCGATCGGGGCCCCTGTCCGTCCCGCCGCGTGCACCGGCCGGCGCCTACGCCGCCGCGTCGTCGGCGGCCGTGTGGCCGAACGCCTCCACCATGGGGCGGCCCTCATAGATGGGCGGTGGCGCGATGCCCAGCGCCCACAGTACGGTGGCCGGAACGTCGAGGATCGAGGTGCCGGCGCGCAGGGAGCCGGGCACCACGGTGCCCCCCGCCACCACGATCGGGATCGTCCGGTCGAATGGGTGCGCGCTGTCGTGGTTGCGGGGGTCCACGCCTCCCCCGCCGTGGTCGGCCAGCGCGATGAGGACCGTGGTCGGGTCGTGCTCCAGTCCGGTGAGGTCGATCAGGCGGCCGAGTGCGGCGTCCATGCGGCGCGCCGCGTCGCCGTATGCCGGCGACATCCACCCGGCGGCGTGCCCCGCGCGATCGCCGTCGGGCCAGTGCAGGAGTAGGAGGCCCGACCGCTGCGACCGCAGCGCGGGCAGGGCCGCGTGAAGAATCTCGTCGGCCCCACGGCCGTCGAACGATGGCCGAGCCACCCCGAGCCGCCGGGCCAGCGCCCGCGCGATGCGCCGATAGAGCAGGGGAACGTCGGCCAGGCAGGCCGTGCTCAGGTATCCCGCTTCCGCGAGCAGCCGGGGCAGGGGTGAAACGGGCCCGCGCGACCGCGGGACGTGAAACCGGTCGCTGGTGAGTCCGTGGCGCTCGGGCGACACGCCGGTGAGCAGCGAGCCCATGGCAGCGGCGGTCACGCTCGGCGCCACCGTGGTTGCCGCGCGAGTGGACGCGTGGCGGGCGGCCAGCCGGCGCAGGGTGGCGAGGTCGAAGGCGTCGATGGCGTCGGGGCGGAGCCCGTCGAGGACCACCACGATGACGCGTCGGATCAGTCGGATGCGTGTCATGCAGTCTCCGGTCAGGCGGCAGTTGGGGTGCCGTGTGCGCGATGGAGAATGGAGGGGGTGGGCGACGGCGGGCCGAACGATTGGTCGCCAACGCGTCACGGATGTGAGGCATGCGCGCCCCCTCTGGAAGACCGTCACCGATCCGTGACGGGGTGATCGCGGAAGTGCGACCCGGTGGGGCGAGCTTCCCTGCTCGAACCGTCGCCGCCGGTGCTCAGGCACCTCTCGCCGGCCGTGGCATCTCCGGGCCCTTCCATGTCCCGTTCAACGCCGCGCGTGCTGTACTGCACGGATACGTATCCGCCGCAGGTGAACGGCGTGTCGGTGGTGACCGCGCTCTCGGTGCGCGGACTCCTGGCGCGCGGTTGGCAGTGCCACGTGGTGGCCCCTCGCTACCCGGCCGACGTGCGCGGGACGCCGACGGGTGGGGCAGCGCGGCAGGGGGAAACGGCCACCGACGTGGCGAGCGCGGCCCTGCCCGTGTACCCCGATCTCCGGCTGTCGGCGCCGGCGCTGCGCCGCGTGACGCGCGCGATGCGCGCCTTCGCGCCCGACCTCGTGCACTGCGAGACGGAGTTCGTGCTCGGGCGCGTGGGGCAGCTGGCGGCTCGTCGCCTCGGAATTCCCGTGGTCACGTCGTACCATACGGATTTCGGAAAGTACGTGACGTCGTACGGCGCACCCTGGCTCCGGGGCGCGGTGACGTCGTACATGGCCCGGTTCCACCGGCGCGCACTCCGTACCTACACGCCGTCGGAGGTAGCGGCGGGCGAGCTGCGCCGCCTCGGCATCGGGCACGCCGAGGTCTGGGGGCGCGGCGTGGACACCGGCATCTTCTCCCCGCGGAAACGGTCGGCGGCCCTGCGCCAGTCGATCGCCGCCGGGCGCGACACGTTCACCTTTCTCTACGTCGGGCGGCTGGCCGCCGAGAAGAGCGTGGACCGCGTGCTCGCCGCCTACCGCGACGCCGCTGCCCGTCTGCCGGCGGGGGCGGTGCGGCTGGTCATCGCCGGCGCCGGTCCCCGCGAAGCGGCGTTGCGTGAGGCGGCGCCCGCTTCGGTGGTCTTCGTTGGCTATCTGGATCGCGAGAGGTCGCTCCCGGAACTCTACGCCAGCGCCGACGCGTTCGTGTTCGCGTCCATGACCGAGACGCTGGGGCTGGTAGTCCTGGAGGCGATGGCCAGCGGCCTGCCCGTAGTTGCTGTGCCGGCTGGCGGTGTGGCCGAGCACCTGCGCGACGGAAAGAACGGCATCGCCGTCCCTGCCGGTGACGACGACGCCATGGCGTCGGCCATGGTGCGCTTGGCCACCGACGCGGCACTGCGCCGGCGTTTGGCGCATGGGGCGGTAACGACGGCCGGAGCGCTCACGTGGGACGCCGAGTTGGACCGCCTGGACCGGAGCTATCGGGAAGTGCTGGGCTTTGCGGAACCGGACGTCACGCCGGCGGAGCCCGTCGCGATGCCGGCGCTCAGACGTTGAAGCGGAACAGCATCACGTCGCCGTCCTGCACCACGTACTCCTTGCCTTCCGAGCGCACCACGCCCTTCTCGCGTGCCCCCTTCCAGCCGTCAGCCGCGACGAAGTCGTCGTAACTCACCGTCTCGGCGCGGATGAAGCCGCGCTCGAAGTCGGTGTGGATCACGCCGGCTGCCACCGGCGCCGTGTCGCCGCGGTGGATCGTCCAGGCGCGAACCTCCTGCTCCCCCGCCGTGAAGTAGGTCTGCAGGCCGAGCAGGTGGTAGCCGGCGCGGATCAGCCGGTCGAGGCCCGCCGACTCGATGCCGAGTGACGAGAGAAACTCCGTGCGCTCATCGACGGGCAGCTCCGCGAGCTCGGCTTCGATCTTGGCGGAGAAGGGAACGATTTCGGCCTGCTCCCCGCCGGCCGCCACCGCAGCGCGCAGCGCACGCAGGTGCGGGCCTTCGTCGCCCGAGAGCTCGGCGTCGGTGACGTTGGCGGCGTAGAGCACCGGTTTGACCGTGAGCAGGTTGAGCGGCTGGAGCACGGCCAGCTGCTCGGCGTCGAGCCCCGCGTGCCAGAGCGCCCGGCCTTCCTTGAGCGAGGCGTGCGCAAGCTCGAGCGCCGGGAGTTCGGCCTTGGCGTCCTTGTCGCCCGTGCGGGCGGCGCGCTGGGTCTTGTCGAGCCGCTTCTCCACCGCGCCCAGGTCCGACAGCGCGAGTTCGAATTCGATGACCTCGCGATCGCGGGCCGGATCGACGCCGCCCATCACGTGGGTCACGTCGGGGTCGTCGAAGCAGCGCACGACGTGCACGATGGCGTCGGTCTCACGGATGTTGGAGAGGAATTTGTTGCCCAGCCCCTCGCCCTCGGCGGCGCCCTTCACCAGGCCCGCGATGTCCACGAACTGCACCACGGCGGGCACCGTCTTCCTGGGCTGGACGATGCGGGTGAGAACGTCGAGGCGCGGATCGGGGACCTCGACCATGCCGACGTTCGGATCGACGGTGCAGAACGGGTAGTTGGCGGCGTCGGCCTTCGCGGCCGTGAGGGCGTTGAAGAGGGTGGATTTTCCGACGTTGGGGAGGCCGACGATACCGAGGCTGAGCATTGGAAGGGGAGCGGGAAGAGGCGGAACTGCCATACAGCGTGACGACTGCGACCGAAGGCTGTGAGCGCTCTGCTGACAGCCGTGAGCCAACCGCACCAACGGTCCTACGGATTTCGGCGGAGGCCGCCGGTGGCGCGGAGCGATGGAAAGGTAACCAGGGCAACCGAATTGGTTGTGCGGTGTCCCCAGCAGCCTGGGATCGTACGTGCGAGCGAAGCGGAGGAGATACTGCAGGACTTCAAGGGACTGCTGGTTTGGAAGAAGGCGCACGCGCTGGCCCTGAACGTCTACCGAGTCACGAGTTCCGAGCCGGGCCGGGCGAACTCAGGCACTCGTAGGCCAGTCGCGTCGCGCCGCAATCTCCATCGCCGCCAACATCGCGGAAGGGTGCGGGCGCGAACACGCAGCGCGATTTCGCAAAATTCCTGAATATCAGCCTTCGCCTCGGCGACGGAACTGGAGTACCACATGATCCTGGCTCGGGATCTGGGCTGATCGGCCGGGCGGAGTTCCGCGCGTTGGCCGGCCAGATCGAGGAAGTTCGTCGCATGCTGACGGGGCTCATTCACCGCGTGCGTGCGGCCCAGTCCGCGCCCGCCGCCTCAGCCCGCGGTTCACGTCATTGCGAGCGTCCCTCGTGACTCGCGGTCCGATCTGTCCTGGTGCCGTTGCCGTTCGCTGACCGCTGCAAGCCGACAGCTCAAAGCCTTCAGTCGTCGTCTCGCTGTTTCCCACCGTTGAATCGGTTCATCGCCGTCACCACCCCCTCCTTCACCCAGCACTCCACCGCCTCCCCGATCTTCGGCAGCAGATCCTCCACCAGCACCGCATCCCGCTTTCCGAAGTCATCGAGCACGAAGTCCGCCAGATCGCCGCGCATCCGGCGCTCGTCTTCCGGGCGGATGCCGATGCGCAACCGCGCATAGTCCTGCGAATTCAGTGCGGCCTGGATGCTCTTGAGTCCGTTGTGTCCGCCCGCCGATCCCTTGGCGCGGATGCGGAAGGTGCCCACCGGCAGCGCGACGTCGTCCGTGAGCACGAACAGATCGGTGGCCGCGCTCCAGGCCACCCGCCGGAGATAGGGCTTGAGCACCGCGCCGCTCAGATTCATGTAGGTCAGCGGCTTCACCAGCCGCACCCGCGCGCCGCGCGCCGTGCCCGACGCCACGAGCGCCTGCCCATCCTTCTTCCACCCGTCCAGACGCCAAACGCCGGCCAGGTGGTCGAGTGCCCACCAGCCGACGTTGTGGCGCGTGCGTTCGTACTCGGCACCGGGATTGCCGAGACCGACGATCACTTTCATCGGTTCGTCGTCCGCCGGAGCGCGGGATCCGAACAGCGAGCGGAACAGAGAGCCGAGAATTACTTCTCCGCCTCCTCTTCTTCAGGCTTGGCCTTGCGGATGAGTTCCGGTTCGGTCGGGGTCTCGCCCGGCTCCGCCACTGCCTCGGCCGGGACTTCCTCGACCACCGTCTTGGGCGCAGTCACCACGCAGATCGTGGCCTCGGCCTCATCCAGCACTTCCACGCCGTCGGGAAGCTTGAGGTCCCCCACGTGAAAGCTGTGTCCGATGGTCAGTTCGGTGACCTCGACGTCGATGTGGTTGGGAATCATCGACGGGTCGACGTGAATCGAAACCTCGTGCATGACCTGATCGAGAATGCCGCCGCCGTTGCGTACACCGTCGGGGACGCCGACGAACACGAGCGGCACGTTCACCGTCACCTTCTCACCGGCCACGAGTTCCTGGAAGTCCACATGCAGGATCTCGGGCTTGAACGGGTGGCGCTGCAGGTCGCGAATGAGGGTCATCGCCGGCTTGCCGTCGATCATCAATTCGATGACGGTGTTGGCGTAGGCGATCCGGTCGAGGAGCTTGCCGAATTCGCGGGCGTCGAGCGACAGCGACTGCGATTCGCGGCCGTGGCCGTAGATAACCGCCGGCACCTGGCCGGAACGGCGGAGCTTGCGGGCGTTGCCGGTGCCGCTGTCGGACCGGGTGGTGGCCGTGAATTGTGCGGTTGCCATGAGTCAGTTCTTCCAGAAAAGCGGTCAATCCATGCAGCGAACCCGGAACACTCGGCGCAACTCTCAGGAGGCTGCGTCCTCCCTACCATACCGAACTGCGGTAGGTCGGTGGGTCCGTATGTCGGTTGGTCGGATGACTGCGTGACGCCATCTCCCGACCTCCCGACCTACCCACCTACCGACGTACCGGTCGTCCCGGGGCCCTACCCATCAATCAAACAGCGAACTCACGCTCTGTTCTGCGTGCGTGAACCGGATGGCCTTCGACAGCAGCTCGCCAACCGAGAGGATGGCCAGCTTGTCGAACCGCCGCTCCGGCGGCAGCGCGATCGTGTCGGTCACCGCGACCTCCTCGATCGGCGCCTTCGTCAGCCGCTCGCAGGCCGGGCCCGAGAGCAGCGCGTGCGTGGCGCACACGTACACCGAATGCGCGCCGAGCTCCTTGAGCGCCCGTGCCGCCTCCGACACCGTGCCCGCCGTATCGATCATGTCGTCGGCCAGGATGCAATCCTTGCCGTCGACCTCACCCACCACGTTCACCACTTCGGCCACGTTCGCCGCCGGCCGGCGCTTGTCGATGATCGCCAGCGACGCGTTGAGCCGCTTCGCGAAGCCGCGCGCCATCTTGGCCGACCCGACATCGGGCGCCACGATCACGATGTCCCGGAGCTGCTTGCGGCGATAATGCGCCGTGAACACCGGCATCGCGTACAGATGGTCCACCGGAATGTCGAAGAACCCCTGCAACTGATGCTGGTGAAAATCGATGCCCAGCACCCGGTGCGCCCCCGCCGCCATGATCATGTTGGCCAGCAGCTTCGCCCCGATGGCCACGCGCGGCTGGTCCTTGCGGTCCTGCCGCGAATAGCCGTAGTACGGCATGACCACGGTGACCCGCGCCGCCGACGCCCGCTTGGCCGCGTCGATGAGCAACAGCAGCTCGAGGATGTTCTCGGCCGGCGGATTCGTCGGTTGGACGATGAAAACGTCGTCGCCGCGAATGTTCTCATCGATCCGCACGAAGATCTCGCCGTCGGCGAACCGCGACAGCGTGACCTTGCACAGATCGACGCCGATGTGCCGCGCGATCTCCTCGGCGAGCGCCCGGTTCGCTGTTCCGGAGAGCAGCTTGAATCCGTGGCTCGGTACGGAAAGTCCGTCCATGATCAAGCCTGATAAGTTACCGGGGGACCGTGGGTTGTTCAACGTTCGTGCGTCGCGTCGATGGGGATTGCCCCCGGTGGATTCGAACCACCATTCTCGGATCCAAAGTCCGATGTCCTGCCATTGGACGAGGGGGCAGCGGCGGCCCTCACAACCTACTCGATCGGCCGAACCGGAACAACGTGAAGCGACGTCCGCGTGTCGATCAGCCGGGCGTCTTCCACGTCCCCGGCCAGCAGCCCCCGCGCCCCGTCGGCGAACACCCCGAACACGGTCGAGCCGGACCCCGCCAGCATCGCGATGCGGGCCTGCGCCCGCTCCAGGGCCTTGCGGTAGCCGGCGATGGCGGGCAGCCGCGCTTCCACGGCGTCCTCGAAGTCGTTCTCGGCCACTTCCTCCACCTCGGCCCACGACTGCAGCGCGGCCGCCGGCAGTAGTGCCCCCGACAGTTCGTACTCCGGGCGCGCCTCGTCCAGCCACCGGTAGGCGTCGGCGGTCGAGATGCCGAACGGGGGCACCACCACCTGCACCCGGCGCCGCGGCAGCGGCGTGAGCCCAAGCATCCGTTCCCCGCGTCCCCAGGCGAAGGCCACCGGCGTCTCGGTGGACATGAACGGCACGTCGGCGCCGAGGCGCGCGGCCAGCTCCAGCATGCGCACGCCCATGGGGCGGGGCGCCAGCGCTTCGAGCATGCGTAGCACGGCGCCGGCGTCGGCGCTCCCGCCGCCCAGTCCACCCCCCACCGGGATCCGCTTGACGATCTCGATGGCGAACCCGTTGGGCCACCCCGCCGCCTCCTGATAGGCCACCGCCGCCCGGTAGGCCAGGTTCTGTTCCGCCGCGCCGAGTCCCCCGTCGGGGAGCGCATCGCCGGTGCAATCGATGCTCCGTCCGGTACGGTCGAGGCGGAGCGTCACCTCGTCCGCAAGGTCGATGCGCTGGAAGACGGTCTCGATCTGATGGTAGCCCGTCGATTCGCGGGTCAGCACGCGCAGCCGCAAGTTGATCTTGGCCTGCGCGGAGGCGCGGACGGCGCGCGCCGAGGCGAGCGGAATGGTGGGCGTCGGGTAGGACGGGGGCGTCATGTAGTTCCCGCAGCGGGTCCGCTGCCCTGCTCGCTCGCCGCACGGATCTCACCGTAGGTGATGCCCGCGCGGCTGAGGTACCAGAGGCCGAACAGCGTGATCGGAATGTACGACACGATATGGAAGGTGAGACTCCAGGCCGCCGCGGCGCTGGCCGCGATGCCGTACGCGGCGAGACCGATGCGCCCGCCGAGTTCGAACACGCCGGCGAACCCGGGGGTGGAGGGCACGGAGACGAAGGCCACGATCACGCCCTGCGCGAACAGCGCCGCCGAGAAGGTGGCGTTGATGTGCAGGGCCCGGAAGGCCAGCCAGAAGGCGAAGGCGTTGAGCAGCCACATCACGACCGCCCAGAACAGCACGGCCACGAAGCGCCCGGGGCTGCGCAGCACGCTCAGGCCGCCGGCGAACGAGTGGAGCACGGCGCTCCCGCGCGCCTCGATGGCCGGCGCCACGCGGCGCGCGAACCGCTCGTACACGGCGATGGCCTGCTTCGGGTAGCTCGCGAACAGGAACAGCGCGGTGAATCCCACCACGATGGCGCCGATGCCGAGCAGGGCGGCGTCACGAAGGGACCATCCGTGGATGTTACTCACGCCCAGGAACCGCGGGTCGAGCATGGCCAACGCCATCAACAGCAGCACCGATGCGCCGTCGAACAGGCGGTCCACCACGAGGGACGCGAGCGAGGCGGAGAAACTCACTTCGGGGCGTTCGCGCGTGAGGGCGTACGCCCGGGCCAGCTCCCCGGCCCGCGCGGGCAGCACGTTGTTCACCATCATCCCGATGGCGACCGACCGCCAGAGCGGGCCGAAGGGGAGCTTCGGGGCAACGGGGTCGAGGATCACGCGCCACCGGATGGCCCGCACCGGAAAGATCGACGTGGCGGCCACCGAGCAGAGCACGAGGAGTGTGATGTCGGCCTCGCGCAGCCGATCGGCCACGGCGTGCCAGGGCACGCCGTGCAACGCCCACCAGAGTCCGGCCGCGCTCAGCACGATGCCGAGCGCGCCGCGCCATCCAAGTTTCACGGACTACTCCTCGAGGGCGAAGTCGAGGACTTCGAACAGTTCGCGGAGCAGCTCGGGGTCCGGGGGATCACCGGCCTCGCGCAACTGCTCGCGCAGCTCGATGGCGCGCTCCACGGCGGCACGGCCGCGGTACACCAGCGCATCCACCGGTACCACCTGATCGCCCAGATCGGCCGGTTCGGCGAACGGCTGCGCGGTGAACGCGTCGAGGGCGGCTATACCTTCGTCGAGCGACGCCGTTGCCCCGACGGCGGCCGGCGTGGGCCGCACCGGAGTGGCGCGCACCGGCGTCGGTGAGACCGGTGTGGGCCGCACCGGAGTGGCGCGCACCGGCGTCGGCGTCACCGGCGTGGGCCGCACGGGAGTGGGGCGCACGGGCGTCGGTGTGACCGGCGTGGGCCGCACGGGGGTGGCGCGCACGGGCGTCGGTGTGACCGGCGTGGGCCGCACGGGCGCGGCGTGCGTGGGCGCCGCGCTCTGCGGCGGCGTGAGCGGTGCGACCGGCGTGGCCGGGCGCTTCGGGATTGCCGGCATCGCCATGAACGGCGTGGGCGCCGACGACGACACGGGCGCGTCGGGGAAGGCGACGGTCTGCACGATGCGCTCCACCGTGGCCAGCGCGCGCTCGTCCAACGTATCGGTGACGTTGGCGTGCCTCATGATGAGGTCCACCACCGCCTGCTGGTTGAAGCTCTCCGCCGCCTGCTTGATGGCGCGGAGGCCGCGGCGCAGGTCGCGCCGCGAGCGCTCGCGCAACTGCGGATCTTCCGTGGACCGCACGGCAGCCACGGTGCCGGTCAGGAATTCGGCGAGGCTCACCACCTCCATGCGGAACCGCTGCTTGGGGGTGGTGGGAGGGTTGGCGGCCGGCGACACCACGTGTGGACCGTCGTCGTCGAAGAAGAGCGAGGCGACGGGCACGATGCGCGTCGCCTGTCCGTCGATGTTCTCCAACGCCTCGGATGCCGCGACGAACTGTTCGTACTCGGCGGACGGCTCGCTGGTCGGCCGTCCCTCGCGCAGGGCGCCGGCAATGCGGCGCAGCATCGCGGCCGCGGTGCGCAGCACCTCGACGTGGGCGGGCGACAGCCGGGCCTCGCCCAATTCCAACGGATGCGCGGCGTCCTCCGCGGCCTCCACGACCTCGGCCAGCGGAGGCATGTCCTTGATGCCGGCCACGCCGCGCAGCGCGCGCACGCGGCTGAGCACCACGCCCACGCCCGGGCGGTTGTCGGGACGCGCCGCGAGCAGGTCGAGGCCGGCGGCGATGTTGTTGCACTCGCCCACCAGATAGGCGGGGGGGGTGGGAATCGCGGCGACGGCGCCGCTGCGTCTCGGCGGCGGCGCGAAGGTGGCCAGTTCGCGCTTCCGCGACTCGGCGCGCTGGGATTCGGCGGCGCCCCACGTGCGCGCGGCCCGGACGAGGATCTTGCAGTCGTCGATGGCCGACACCATCGCGGCGCGCAGCGCGGCGTTCCAGTCGAGCACGCCGTCGCGCGTGGCGCGGCCGATGCCCTCGATGGCGGCGGCCAGCCCCGCGAACGCGGGCAGCTTGGCCATCGTGGCCGCCCCCCGAAGGGCGCGCGCAGTCCGCTGCATGGATTCCCCATCCGGTGGCGAGTCCTGGGACGCCTGCAGGATGAGCCCATCGAGCTTCTCGATGTACTCACTTGCTTCCAGGACGAAGAAATCGATGAATCCACCTGCCGCCGTCATGCCCGCTCCCTTGAGAATGCCGCGTTCCGAAGTTAGGACCACCGGCGTGCGGCGTCCATTGCCCGCCGCATCTCCGCGACGGCCTCGGTGAGCCCGACGAACAGCGCGCGACCGACGATGGCGTGGCCGATGTTCAGCTCCTCGCAGGTCGGAATCGCCGCCACGCGCGCGACGTTGGCCACGTTCAGGCCGTGGCCGGCGTGAATGGCCAGGCCGAGCGACGCGCCCAACTCCGCCGCCCGCGCCAGCGCGCGCAGAGGTGCCGAGTCGTCCGGACGGTTGGCGTACGTGCCGGTGTGCAGCTCCACGGCGTTGGCGCCCAGGGCGTGCGACCTCCGCACGGCGTCTTCATCGGGATCGATGAACAGGCTCGATCGGATGCCGGCCCGGTTGAGCCGCTCGATGCCGTTGGCCAGGCGCCGGTTGTCGCGGCGGACGTCGAGGCCGCCTTCCGTGGTGATCTCCTCGCGCTTCTCCGGCACGAGCGTGGCCTGATGCGGATGGAGGCGTTCGGCGATGGCGAGCATCTCCTCGGTGCAGGCCATTTCGAGATTGAAGACCGTCCGGATTCCGGCGCGGATGCGCGTGACGTCGGCGTCCTGAATGTGCCGGCGATCCTCACGCAGATGCGCCGTGATGCCGTCGGCGCCGGCGCGTTCGCACAGCAGCGCGGCGGCGAACGGATCCGGGTCCACGCCGCGTCGCGCCTGCCGGAGCGTGGCCACGTGATCGATGTTGATATAGAGGCGCTGGCGCCGCGCGGCCGCGCCGGCGTCGTCTGTTGCTCGCATGGTCACGGCCCGTTAGGTTCGCTGCAAGACCCAGGTGGAGAGACGCGTGAGGAAGTTAATCATCGGATTGGTGCTCGCGGTGGGGTGTCGCTCGGGAGCGACGATGGCTTCGAATCCGCCCGGGCCGACGATGCCCACCGGCAATGTCACCGGGGCCGCGACGTCGCCTGCGGCGATCGACGCCTTCATGGCCGCGATCAAAGCCCAGGATCTTCAGGCGCTGGGCGCCATCTGGGGGACGCCCAACGGGCCCGCTCGCAACCGACTGAGTTCCGACGTGCTGCAGGAGCGCGAGTTGACGATGCTCTGCTACCTGCACCACGACTCGTACACGGTGCTCGGCAATGCGCCGGGGATGAACGGTGGGCGCACCTACTCGGTGCAGTTGAAGTACAAGGGGCTGTCGCACGTCGGGCAGTTCGACGTCGGCCGGGCCACCGACGGACGCTTCTACGTGTATTCCGTCATCAACTTCACGGATTTTCAGGACTTCTGCGGCGCCAAGTGACGGGCGTCACGGCTCAATGTTCACTCAACTCCACCAGCACGCCCCCCGTCGATGCCGGATGCAGGAAGGCGATGCGTTTGCCTTCCGCGCCGACGCGGGGTACCTGGTCGATGAGCCGCAGGCCGGCGGTCCGGCATCGCGCCAGCGTGCCGTCCAGGTCGTCCACCGCAAAACACACGTGGTGGATGCCGGCGCCGCGCTTGGCGAGGAACTTTCCGATCGGAGAATCGGTTTCCTTGGCCTCGAGCAGTTCCACCAGCGAATCACCGGCCGCCACGCCCGCAATGCGGGCGCCGTCGGCGTCGTCCAGCGGGACCTCGGGCATTC
Source organism: uncultured Gemmatimonadaceae bacterium (assembly GCA_963814345.1). Classification (GTDB taxonomy): domain Bacteria; phylum Gemmatimonadota; class Gemmatimonadetes; order Gemmatimonadales; family Gemmatimonadaceae; genus JAGWRI01. The sequence goes on from CAWFCT010000009.1 coordinate 274,931, forward strand.
CGAGGATGTCACGGTACAGGGGCAGGATCGCGTCGAGCGCGGGCACGGCAATCCCGATGTGGGCAATGCGGGTGCCGCGCGGCGGAGATGCGGACATGGCAAGCGCTCCAACTAGGCGTGGGCGCTATTAACATAATGATGGGAGGCGGGCTCAGCAGGCCCGTCCCGGGGAGAATGGGATGTCGAACATGACCGCGGTAACCGACAGCAACTTCGAGCAGGAGGTCGAGAAGCATCCGGGGCTCACGATCGTGGACTTCTGGGCCACCTGGTGTGGTCCCTGCCGCATGATCGCGCCGATCCTCGACCAGCTCGCCACCGAATACGCGGGCAAGGTCAAGGTGGCCAAGCTCGACGTGGACACCAACATCAAGACGTCGACCCGTTTCAACGTCCGGTCGATCCCCCTGCTCCTGTTCTTCAAGGATGGGAAGGTGGTCGATCAGATCGTCGGCGCCGTGCCGCGCGCCCACATCGAGTCGAAGTTGCAGCAGCACGCGGCGTAGTTCCGTATTGCGACCGCCTCGTGGCGGCGTCATGTTTCGCCTGGAAGGCCAACGTCGGCCTTCCGGGCGTTTCGTTTCCCGGCCGGTCGGCCCCACACCTGGCGCCCGGACCACCGCCTCGCCTTCACGGCCTCATCGCTCCCGCTGGATGCCGTCCACCGTCGCCGCTCTCCGCTTTCCGTACCTCCGTGTGCTGTTGCCGCGCACGCGCCTGGCGTACATCCACGTGCGCAATCTGCTGTCCGACGCCAAGCGCGATCGGTCGGCGCGCGTGTCGGGATACGTGGCCATCTGGCTGATCGACGAACTGGTCATCTTCTACCTGCTGCGCGGCGAGGTGGTGAACGCCACGATCATGAATGCGGCGGGCGGCCGCGCCGCCAGCATCGCCACGGCGCTCGCGCACCTGCCCGCGGACCCCGAGTACGGCGACATCTGCTTCCACGAAGCCGACGAGCAGCAGCTGGCGTGCATGTATGCCTCGCAGTCCCGGCCCGACGAGCCCTGGCCGTCGGGCATGAAGGTGAGCGATCCCGCCGAGCTGTTCCCGTATCTGGACGCCATGGCGTTCGACGGGTTCGCCGAGATCATCGCCGACGGCACGATGAACTACCTGGTGTTCGCCGACGGCGCGGTGGAGCGGGCCTTCCTCTCCACCACGCACCACGGCACCACCGCCGACCGCGTGGCCAAGATGTTCGCCCGGGAGGGAAAGGCGGAGGGTACCCAGGTGCTGCGCTGGTCGGGGCTCGACCCGCTGCCCATCCAGGCGCCGCCCGCGCTCGTGCAGGCCTACCGGGACCTGGTGACCGGCGTGGTCGAGCGGTTCACGGCCGACGGCCGCACCAGCGCGCCCGTGCTGGCGGAGCAGGCGCGCCAGAACCTGCTGCACGACCATCCAGTGCTCACGGGGTTCACGTTCGACGACCAGCGGCCCGACGACGTGATCATGGACACGGCACGGCTGACGGCCGCCGTGGGCGCCTGGCTCAAGGAATTCCTCTTCGCCGCCGCCGATCACGAAGCCACCTCGCCTGGCGAGGTGCTGCACGACCTGACGTGGGGCCGGCGACACATGTTCCAATCGGCCGGACTCTACGCCCTGCTCCCGTGGAAGGTGCTGTGACGCGCCCCAGCGACGGGGCAGGCGGCACGACGCCGGGCCGCCTGTACGTGGTCAGCACCCCCATCGGCAACATGGGGGATTTTTCTTTTCGGGGGGTGGAAACGCTGCGCCACTCGGCGCTCGTGCTCGCCGAGGACACGCGACACACGCGACACCTGCTCGACCGCTACGACATCGTCACGCCGATGCAGCCGTATCACGAACACAACGAGGCCAGGCAGACGCCGCGCCTCATCGAGCGGCTGCAGGCGGGCGACGACCTCGCCCTGGTGAGCGACGCCGGCACACCGCTCGTGTCCGACCCGGGCGCGCGGCTGGTGCGGGCCGCCATCGAGGCCGGCCTCGAGGTGGTGCCGGTGCCCGGGGCGTCGGCGCTGCTCGCCGCCCTCGTCGCCTCGGGGTTCCCCGCCGAGCCGTTCACGTTCTACGGATTCCTGCCGCGCGGGGGCGCCGATCGTGCGCCGCGGCTGGTGGCCGTGGCGCAGTCGCCCTTCACGTCGGTGCTCTACGAGGCGCCCGGCCGCGTGGTCGACACGCTCTCCGCGGTGGCCGAGCGGGCCGGCGGCGACCGTCCGGCGGCCGTGGGCCGGGAACTGACCAAGATCCACGAGGAGTTGCGCCGGGGAACGCTGGCCGAGCTGGTGGCCTACTATTCGGAGACGCCACCCAGGGGGGAAGTCGTGATCGTGATCGCCGGCGCTCCGGCCCCGGTGCTCGACGAATCGGCGCTGCGCGAACGGGCGCGCGACCTGCGGGCGCAGGGGTACTCGGTGCGCGACACGGCCGCCGAGCTGGCCCGCGAGTTCAACGCGGCGCGCAACCTGTCGTACCGCGTGGCGCGGGATGCGGAATGAAGGCGCGGCCGGCGGTTGGCGGTCGGCGGTCGGCACCGGGGCGCGCGCGCCGGGTGGCCACATCGCTCGCCGCCGCGCTCGCCGCGGTGGCGTTGTCCGGCGCGCGGCCGTCGGTCGCCCTGCCGCCGGCGGACTCCGGCGCCACGGCGCCGCACCTCACCATCGCGCGGCTGCAGTACGAGGGGGGCGGCGATTGGTACGCCAATCCGTCCAGCCTGCCCAACCTGCTCGAAGCCATCCGCGAGCGCACCACGTTGAAGGTCGACCGCACCGAAGCGCGCGTGACGCTGATGGACGACAAGCTGTTCGACTATCCGTTCATCCACGTCACGGGGCACGGCAACATCCACTTCTCGGACGCCGAAATCGTGCGGCTGCGCGAGTACCTGGAGCGCGGCGGCTTCCTGCACGTGGACGACAACTACGGACTGGATCCCTACTTCCGGCGCGAGATCAAGCGCGTGTTCCCCAACCGCCCGCTGGTGGACGTGCCGCTGTCGCACCCCATCTACCACATCGTATACGACTTTCCAAAAGGTCTGCCCAAGATCCACGTGCACGACGGGCTGCCGGCGCGCGGCTTCGGCATCTTCCTGGGCGGGCGGCTGGCGGTGTATTACTCGTTCTCCAGCGATCTGGGCAACGGGTGGGAGGATCCCGACGTCTACCACGATCCGCCGGCGCTGCATGAAGCGGCGCTGCGTATGGGTGTGAACCTGTTCGTGTACGCCGTCACCAGCCGGCCCGTGCCGTGACGATCGTCGAGCTGGTGGAGCGCGAGCGGACGCGCGCCCGGTGGCTCGAACTGGCGTCGGGCGCGGCGCTGGCCGTGGCCGTGGCGTGCGGCCTGTTCGCGTTCGGCGTGCTCCTGCTCGGCCACGCGCGGTGGCTGTCGCTCCCGCGCGCCCTGCCGCTGGCCATCTGGGGCCTGGCCGCGCTCGGGCTCGGGGCGGTGGCATTTGCCACCCGCCGCCGGCTCGCGGCGCACACGTCGCGGGCCGGGATCGCCGCCGCCATCGAGCGCGAGCGCTCGCTGCGGGCCGGCGCGCTGCGCGGTGCTATCGAGGTGGCGGACGCGGGCGCGTTCGGGCGCCGGGCCGCGGAGCTGCTCGCCGAGTCGCTGCGCCCGCACGGCGACGCGCTGGCCCCGCGGATGCGGGCGCTGGCCCGGCGCCGCGCGCTGCAGATTGCCGGCGGCGCGTTCATCACGGTGGTGCTGCTGGCCGTGGTGGCGCCGCTGGGCAGCGACGGCCTGCTGGCCATTCTGCGTCCGGTGAGTGCCTGGCGCGGTACGCTGCTCGCGCCGCTGGCGTTCGACCAACTGCCCGCAACGGTGATGCGCGGCGACACGGTGCGTGTGGTCGTCGCCGCGCCGGGACGCGTGCACGTCCAACTCCAGGACCGGACCACGGGCGAGGGATGGTCGGCGCGCTCGCTCGACGTTTCGCCCATCACCGGCCTGGCCACCGTCACGCTCGGTCCCCTGCGCGGCGACCTCAGCCTGGTGGTCGGCGACGGTCGCACACACAGCGATACGGCCACGGTGCGCGTCACCGACCGCCCGTTCGTGGGCGCCATCACCATGCGCGCCATCTATCCGGCGTATCTCGACCGGCCGGCCGAGACGCTGCCGGTGGGCGAAGCCGTCGTGATCCCGCGGGGCACGGCCATCGCGTTCACGGGACGCGCGTCCACGCCGCTGGTGGCGGTGGGGCTCGTGCGCGACCGCGATTCGGTGGCGCTTCGGGCCGATCAACGCGCCTTCGACGGGCGGTTCACGCCGGCGGTCTCGGGCACCTGGTCGTGGTTCGCACGCGGCGCCGACGCCGTCGTGGAGGAACTGCCCGCCCCGGTCGAGGTCACCGTCGTTCCCGACTCGGCGCCGCGCGTCGACATCCTGGCCCCGCTGGCCGATACCCTCGTCGCGGCGCTGGACACGGTGACGGTGCAGGGCGCCGCCTCGGACGACCATGGGTTGGCCGTGGTCGAACTGCACCTGTGGCGTCCGGGGCCAGGCGGCACGCGCACCGAGCGCACGCAGCGGCTGGCCGTGAATCAGGGACCGGCGTGGGGTGGCTCGGCCGTGATCGATCTGTCGGCGCAACACCTCAACCCTGGCGACGCCCTGCACGTGAGCCTCTCGGCGGTGGACAACTCCCCGTGGGCGCAGCGGGGGACGAGCCGCGAACTGCTGCTCAAGGTGCCGAGCATGGACGAGCGGCGTCAGATGGCGCGGGCCGCCGCCGACTCCACCGTCGAGGCCGTGCAGCGCGCGGCCACCGCCGAGCAGAGTCTGCAGCAACGCACCAGCGAGATGTCGCGCGAGCGGATGAACCATCCGGTGGAGGATCGGCAGCGGGCGCGCGATCCCGCGTCGCGCGGGCAGAACGCCAACACGCTCAGCTACGAGTCGGCGGAGAAGGCCAAGGCGCTGGCGAGGGAGCAGCAGGATCTGGCCGACCGCGTGACCAGGCTGCAGCAGGCAGCAGCGCAGCTGCGCGACCAACTCAACCGCGCGGGCGCCATGGACAGCTCGCTGTCGCGGCAGCTGCGCGAGGCCCAGCAGATGCTGCGCGACGCACTCACGCCGCAGCTGCTCGACGAGATGCGCAAGCTGCAATCGGCCGCGAATCAGTTGAGCGCCGATCAGGCGGACCGCTCGCTGGCCAATCTCGCGCAGCTACAGAAGCAATTGCGCGAGCAGTTGGAGAAGAGCGCCAAGATGCTGCAGCGGGCGGCCTTCGAAGGGGCGATGCAGACGCTGCACGACGAGGCGAAGGACATTGCGTCGGCCGAGGATTCACTGGGAACGGGCGGTCGGTCGTCGGCGGATAGCAGCCGGCCGTCGGCGGATAGTGCCGGGATGGGGAAGCAGCGGAACGACAAGTCGAGAGTGGACAGTGCACGGTCGACGGTGCCCCGTGAACCGCAGACCGCGGCCGAGCGCCGCCTCGCCGACCGTTCCGACCTGCTCTCCAAGGCCATCCAGCAGCTCCAGCAGAAGCTCGCCGACAACAACGCCAACGCGGGCGCTCGAAACACCGACGAGGCGCATACCTTCGCCCGCGCGTCCGAGCAGTCCATGCGCCAGCGCGCCGACGCGAACACCGCGGCGGCCGAGATGCAACGCGCCGCCAAGGCGATGCAGCAGGCCCGCGACCAACAGGTGGCCGAGTGGAAGAACGAACTGACCACCGAGATCGACCGCGCGGTGCAGGAATTGCTGCAGATGTCGCGGCAGGAAACGCGCATGGAGCAGCAGGCGCGCACGGGGCAGGCGACGCCCGAGCAGCTGCGCGGCGACCAGAGTGCCGTGGATCAGGGCGTGCAGCAGACGCAGCAGCGGCTGCAGGAACAGGCGCAGAAGACCACGCTGCTGTCGGGGCGCGCGCAGCGCGCAGTGAGCGACGCGGCGCAGAAGGTGGCGGCGGCCACCAAGCTGGCCGCCGACCCGCGGAACGCGGTGCGCACGCCGAGCGCGATGGGCGACGCCGCGGACGCGTTGAACCGCGCGGCTGCCGCGCTGGCCCGCGATCGCCAGCGGGCGAACATGGCCAGTTCGGCGTCGGGGTTCGCCGAGATGCTGCAGCAGTTGCAGGAGGCGGCCAAGAAGCAGGGATCGATCAACGCGCAGGCGCAGGGCCTGATGCCGCTGCCGGGACAGGGGCAGATGTCGGCCGAGGCGCAGGCTACGGCGCGCATGCTCGCCAACCAGGAGCGTCGCCTCGCCCAGCAGCTCGACGACCTGAGCGATGCGGCGGGCGGCGACCGCGCGGCACAATTGTCCAAGGAAGCGCGAGCCGTGGCCGAGGCGCTGGAGCAGGGGCGAGTGGACGCTGCCACCGTGGCGCGTCAGGAGCAGCTGCTGCGGCACATGCTCGACGCCGGCCGCTCGCTGCAGAAGGACGAGCGCGATGATTCGGGCAAACGCGAGGCGCAGTCGGCCGTGAACCCGAAGCTGTTCGCGCCGGGCACCGCGCCGGCCGCCGGCAGGAGCGCGGTGAAGTATCGCGAACCCACATGGGACGAACTGCGCGGGCTCTCGGCCGACGAGCGGCGCGCCATCCTCGAATACTTCAAGCGGATCAATGGCGGCGGCTCGCATCGGTAGGCTTGCGTTCGCGATGGCGCTCGCGCTCGTGCCGCCGCCGGCGCTGCACGCGCAGCAGGCCGACACGTCCTCGTTCTATCGCGCGCTGAATTTCGAAGGACTGGGCAGGTATCGCGAGGCGGCAACGCTCTATCGCCAGGCGCTCCAGACGCCCGACCGGGTGAACGCCATCCTCGGCCTCGAACGCGCGTACGCGGAGCTCGGGATGACCGACTCGCTGCTCCCGACCGTCGATTCGCTGATCGCCCGCTATCCGAAGGAACCGGTGTACCGCAGCGTGCAGATGCGCGCCTTCACCATGCTGTCGCGCCCCGGCGACGCGCAGCAGGCCTTCAACGCCTGGGTGAGCGACGCGCCGGGCTCGGTGGACCCGTACCGCGACTACGCGCGCCTGTTGTTGCAGCGCGGCAACGCGGCCATGGCCGACTCGATCATCCGGTTGGCGGGGCTCAATCTCGGCACCACGTCGTCGCTGCAGATGGAGATGGCGGAGTCGCGCGCCGCGCTCGGCAAGTGGGAACCGTCGGCGTCGGCATGGCGCGGTGCGCTCGCCCAGATGCCCGACCTCGATCAGGCGGCCGCCTACTCGCTGGCCCGGGCGCCGGAGACGGCGCGGCCGGGCATCCGCACCATCTTTCTCGCCCTGCCGGTGGATCTGGGCGCGCGGCGCGCGCTGTCCGAACTCGAGATGAGTTGGGGGGCTCCGGGCGAGGCCTGGGCGGCGCTGCGCGACCTGCACCCAGACAGTGGGAGTGTCGATGCGTGGCTCGACTTCGCCAGGCGCGCCGAGGCGGAGGACGACTGGCCGCTGGTGCGCGACGCCCTGGTGGCCGCCCTGCGTTGGCATTCCGATCCCGACCTCGCGCTGCGCGCGGCGACGGCAGCGCTGAATGCCGGCGATCCGAAGACCGCCCTCGCGCTGGCACCGTCGGCGGGGCTCGACTCCGCCCGCGCCGCCGCCACCGTGCTTCCGCTGCGCGTGAAGGCGCTGGCCACTTACGGCCGGCCGGCGGAGGCGCAGGCGCTCGTGGACGCGTTCTCACACCTGATGTCCCCGCTCCAGCGTTCGGTGCTCCAGCGATCGGTGGCGCTGGGATGGGTGCGCAGCGGCGACCTGGGCCGCGCCCGCGCGGCGCTCGACAGCGCCGGCGCCGACGCCGATTCCAGCGATGCGGCCGGCTGGCTGGCGTTGTACGAGGGGAATCTGGCCGGCGCGCGGGCCATCCTGCGCAACTCCACCGACGCTACGCCGCAGCTCGCCGAGGCGCTGGCGCTCATCACGCGCATGCAGGAGGACAGCGCGGCCGACGTGGGTGCGGCATTTCTGGCGCTCGCACGTCTCGACTCAGCCGGTGCGGCGAAGGCGTTCGTCGACGCCGCCCCCCACCATCCCGATGCGGCGTCGGCGATGCTGGGCGAGGCCGCGCAGATCCACGCCGCGCAGCGCGACACGGCGGGCGCCGTCGCGCTCTGGTCGTTGATTCTCTCCAGGTACTCCGATTCGCCCGAAGCGCCGGGCGCCGAGTTGGCGTGGGCGCGGCAACTGCGTCGAGCGGGCAACGCGGCCGGCGCGATGAAGCACCTGGAACACATGATCCTGACCTATACCGACAGCGCGCTGATCCCCCAGGCGCGCCGCGAACTCGAACTGGCGCGCCGCGCGATTCCGGGCGGCGCCGCCGATGGGGGAACGGGGCAATGAGACGAGCCAACCGGCGGTCCGCGGAGCGGGGCGGGTGAAGCGGCGCGAATGGGTGCGCCACGCGGCGCTGCTCGCGGTGGGAACGCGATTCGTGCGGCTGCCATGGCCGGCCGACGGCGACCACCTGCTGGTACCGATGGACGACGCGCAGTCGGATCACCTCAAGGCGTACGGCCTCGCCTTCGCCACGCTGAAGATGGGGTTGAAGTCCGAGTGGCTGCTCAACTACCGCGGCGGATCGTTCCTGCTGCCCGACGTGCCCGAGCTGCGCAAGGAGGCGGCGCTGGACGGCGTGGCCGTGGAGTCGATGAGCGACGCCAAGCTCGCATCGGTACGCACGCTCATCCAGAACTCGAACATGGATTCGGTGCCGTTGGAGAAGGCGCCGCGGATTGCCGTATACACGCCGCCAAGCGCGGCGCCGTGGGACGACGCGGTGACGCTCGCCCTCAACTATGCCGGCATCCAGTATACGGCCATCTACGACGACGAGGTGGAGCGCGGCGACCTGAGCAAGTACGACTGGCTGCACCTGCACCACGAGGATTTCACCGGACAGTTCAACAAGTTCTACCTGGGCTACCGCGACGCGCCCTGGTTCATCGAGATGGTGCAGACGGCGCTCAAGACGGCGCACAAGTACAACTTCCCCAACGTGCCGGCGCTCAAGAAGGACGTGGCCGAGCACATCCGGCAGTTCGTGATCAACGGCGGGTTCCTGTTCGCCATGTGCGGTGCCACGGAGACGCTCGACCTGGCGCTGGCGGCGCACGACGTGGACATCGCGCAGCCGTTCTCCGACGGCACGCCGATGGATCCGAACGCCGACGCCAAGATGGATTGGTCGCGGGCGCTCGCCTTCCGCGACGCACACCTGGAGACGTCGCCCTACGTGAACTCGATGAGCGACATCGACGGCCACCAGGTGAACGATCCGGCGCGCCGGCAGCCGCTGGGCACGTTCACGCTGTTCAACTTCTCGGCCAAGTTCGACCCCGTGGCGTCCATGTTGGTGCAGGACCACCGGAGCGTGATCAACGACTTCTACGGGGTGACGTCGAGCTTCACCAAGGCCACGCTCAAGCCCACCGACGTGGTGCTGGCGTTCGAGGAGGGGACGCCGTGGGTCAAGTACATCCACGGCGACTACGGCAAGGGCACGTGGACGTACTACGGGGGGCATGACCCCGAGGATCCGGAGCACGCTATCGGCAACCCGCCCACGGACCTGTCGCTGCACAAGAACTCGCCCGGGTACCGGCTGATCCTGAACAACGTGCTGTTCCCGGCGGCCAAGAAGAAGCCGCTCAAGACCTGAGATCGGGGAACCGGCGGGGATCGGGGCGCGGGTCGGGATCGCGCCGCCTCAGGGGGCCACAGAGCACACAGAGCACGCAGAAACTGCAAGACACAGCAACAGCAACAGCAACAGCAACTGCAACTGCAACAGAAATGGGAACTGCAACTACAACTGCAACTACGACTACAACAACAACTACAACAACAACTACAACTACAACTACAACTACAACTACAACTGCAACTACGGCGGCAACTGACGGGGGGAACTGCTCCGCCATCGAGATCGCGGGGGGAGGGAACCGCCCCTTACCACTACAACTTCGCAGACGGGGCGGCTGGAATCGGTTGGTGTGCAGTTCCCATAGTTTGTTGTCGTAGTTTCTTTCAGTTGCAGTTTCTGTGTGTTCTGCGTGCTCTGTGGCAAAGCTGTTGTCGTTTAGCCCGGCCGGGCGCCATAACCCCGCTCCACCACCGGAATGCGTGATTTTGGCCATGCCCGCCCCGGGCTCGGCCGCTAGGTTTGTGGAATGCCCGAATCCCGCCTGAGCCCCAAAGTCGCCGCCGCACTGCGGGCGGCCATCGGACTCGCGGGTGGACGCGAGGTCTGCTTCGTGTGCAGTGAGGACGCCGAGGGCATGCTGCAGACGGCTCGCGTCGTGGCCCGCGGCGACATCGCCTCCGTGCTCGCGCTGCCCGGCTTTGCCCAGCGCGGCGAGATGCTCGTGCACAATCATCCGTCGGGCCTGCTCGAGCCCTCCGACGCCGATCTTGCCATCGCCGCACGGATGCACGACGACGGCGTTGGCTTCGCCATCGTGAACAACACGGCCACCGAACTCTACGTGGTGGTCGAGGTGCCGAAGGTCGCCGAGCAGGCGCGGCTCGATCTCGACATGGTATCGGCCGAACTCGGCGCGGGCGGGCGCGTGGGCCACGCGCTCGCGCGCTTCGAGGACCGGCCGGCGCAGCAGGAGATGGCACGCGTGATCGCCCAGTCGTACAACGACGGCGGCGTGGCGCTCATCGAGGCCGGCACCGGCATCGGCAAGTCGCTCGGCTACCTCGTGCCGGCGCTGCGCTGGGCCGCCGCCAATGGCGAGCGCACCGTCGTCTCCACCAACACCATCAACCTGCAGGAGCAGCTCGTCCGCAAGGATCTGCCCTTCCTCGCACGCGCCCTCACCGACCAGAAGGTGCGGTTCGCGCTGCTCAAGGGATGGCGCAACTACCTCTGCCTGGCGCGGCTGCAGCAGGCGCGCGCCTCGGGCTCGTCGCTGTTCGAGGAGGGCGTGCAGGCGGAACTCGACACCCTGTTCGCCTGGTCGCGGCGCACCAGCGACGGTTCGCTGGCCGACCTCGGCACGCCGCCCTCGCCCGAGGTGTGGGACGAGGTGGCCGCCGAGTCGGACCTGTGCACCCGCATGCAGTGCCCGCACTTCGACGACTGCTTCCTGTTCAGGGCGCGGCGCGCCGCGGCGCAGGCGGACGTGGTGGTGGCCAACCACCACCTGCTGCTGGCCGACATCGCGGTGCGGCGCGCGTCGCAGAACTGGGAGGAGGCCGCGGTGCTTCCGTCGTACCGGCGCATCGTGATCGACGAGGGGCACCACCTGGAAGACGCGGCCGCCGCACATCTGGGGTCGAGCGTCACCCGGCGCGGATTGCAGCGGATGTTCAACCGGCTGGAACGGCGCGGCAAGGGGCTGCTTCCCACGCTCGTCGCGCGGCTCATGGGCGGACGTGACCTCCTGAGCGAGGCGAGCCTCGACCTGATCACGCAACGGCTGGAGCCCGCCGTGCGCGCGGCGCGCGACAAGAGCGTCATCCTGTTCGACGTGCTCGACGAACTGCTGGCGCAGTCGGGCGGACTCGTGCTCCGGCTCACCGACGACTTCGCTTCGCATCCGGTGTGGCGCGGCGGGCTGCGCGTGTCGCTGGAGAACACGCTCGGCGACCTGGCACTGCTGGACGAGGGGCTCGACATGGTGCGCGAACGGCTGGAGATCAGCCAGAGCGCCGAGGAGACCGCGCCGTTCGTCTCCGAGATCCGCGCCGTGTCGCGGCGGCTGCAGTCGGCGGGCGATGCGCTGCGCGAAGCCCTCGATCCCTCACCGGGCGCCGACACCGTGCGCTGGATCGAGGCGCGCGGGCGCGACCGCGCCGTGGCGGTGTCGAGCGTGCCGCTCGACCTGGCGCCCATTCTCCGCGACGACCTGTTCGGGCGGGTGACCACCGCGGTCGTCACGAGCGCGACACTGGCCGCCGAGGGGCGGTTCGACTTCATGGCCGGACGCCTGGGGCTCACGTCGTCGGAGTTGGAGCCGGTGACGCGCATCCTTCCGTCGCCCTTCGACTACGAGCATCAGGCGCTGCTCGCCATTCCCACCGACATCCCCACGCCCAATCGCGATCTGGAGCGGCACGCGCACGGCGTGGCGCGCATCGCGCTCGATCTGGCCGACGCGGCCGACGGCGGCGTGTTCGTGCTGTTCACGAGCCACCGCGAGGTGCGGCGCGCCGCCGAGCTGCTGCGCGCCAAGAACGTGGAGCGCCGGTGGCCGCTGCTCGTGCACGGCGAGGACTCGCGCGACCGGCTGCTCACGCGCTTTCAGGAGTCGGGGCGGGGCATCCTGCTCGGCACCACATCGTTCTGGGAAGGGGTGGACGTGCCGGGCGATCCGCTGCGCGCGCTGCTCATCGCGAAATTGCCCTTCCGCGTGCCCAGCGAGCCGCTCACCGCCGCGCGCTGCGAGGCGATCGCCGAGCGGGGCGGGGATGCGTTCGCCGAGTACATGATTCCCGACGCGGCGCTCAAGCTGAAGCAGGGATTCGGACGGCTGATCCGGTCGAGCACCGACCGCGGGGCGGTGGTGATCGCCGATTCGCGGATCGCGACGGCGCGTTACGGATCGGAGCTCCTGCGGGGGCTGCCGCCGGCGCACCGGATCACCGATCCGTGGGAGGATCTGCTGCCCGAGGTGCGCGCGTTCTACGCGCACGGCTAGCGTGGCGGGCGCGCCGCCGCCTTGCCGGGCGCAGCCGCCGATCAGCGACGCACCGGGGCCATCAACACCGTCAACGGCAGGGTGTCGTCGGGTGAGGCCGACACGCGTTCCACGCGCGTCACATACCCCGTCTTGCGCAGGGTCAGCACGCCGCCGGCCTGCGAGATGAAATCCAACCGCACGGTGCCCGTCTCGGTGGTACGCCCGGTCTTCTGCGTGATCGAATCGGTGACCATCACGCTGTCGATGGGCGCGCCCGACTCGGCGTCGAAGATGCCCATGAGCCGCGGCACCTGAGTCGGGCGCGCGCTGTACGGCGCGACGATCGGGGCGACGTCGGCAATCCGCGCCTGGTCGGGCCGGCGGTCCAGGAACTTCACGTCGATGCGCCGGCGCTCCTCCTCGGTGGCGAACAGCTGCCGCGGCCCGTTCCCGTCGACGCCGGGCTTCATGTGAAGCGTGGACAGGATGTCCGCGATGAAGGGCACGCCCGGCAGCAGTTCATCGAAACGCGTGGCGATGACGGCCGAGTCGCCGTGACCCAGGCTGCGCGGAAGCCGGGAGAGCATCAGGCGCGTCCGGCGGATCAGGTAGGTGCGCGGGTCCAGGAACATCGAGCCGTTGAGGTCGGGATCGTGGATCCGGTCGGCCACGCGGAAGTCGATGCGCAGCAGCGTGTCGCCGTTCACCGGCACGAGACCGCCGTACCAGAAGCAGTGCGCGTCGACGAACCGCGGGTCGGCGAATACGTCGAGGGTGGGAATGTTCACCCAGGCGCCGATGCGGCCGCGGTCGCGAACCACGCGGCCCGGCGCGTACGACCACTGATCCGCGCTCTCCACGCGCGCCGGGCGGGCCTCGATGGTCGCCAGGGTGCCCCGGCGGCGCACGGCGGCGTCGGTCACCTCGTAGGTCGAGACGAACGGATACTCGTGCATGAGCAGGCGGTATCGGTCGGCGTTCTGCTGGAGCTGTTCGAACACGGCCGCGAGGGTCGAGTCGACGGTGCGATCGGGTGGCCCGGGCTCGGTGCACTGGCGATCGGCCACGACGCGCATCGCCGAGAGCGTGACGACGACGGGCGTGAGCACGATGCGGACCGTGGTGGTCTGCTTCGGCGCGACGTCCACCGTCAGCTCGCTGGGGGCGTAGCCCAGGTGGCGCACGCGGAGGCGTACCTCCCCCGCCGGCACTTCCGCGATCGTGAACGTCCCGGAGTCCGTGGTGAACCGCTCGCCGGAACTCGGGGTGAGCATGACCACGCTGTAGCCCAGCCGATCGCCCGTTCCGGCAGCGACCACCGTGCCCCGGATGGCGCCGGTCTGCGCGATGAGGCCGGCGGGCGCGGCCAGGCCGGCAAGGAGGGCGAGCAGGAGGGTGGAACGGAAGCACGGTCGCATACGAGGAACTGGTTGGGGGACCATGTCTACGGTTGTCCGCCGCGCGGGACGCGTCAAGATGCCGGGCCGGCATCGGCGTTCCCCCAAATGGCCTCCGTGCCCGGCCGAGGCTAGCTTTCCCCCATGCCCGATCCGTCGAAACTCCCCTTTCCGCGACCCTCCAAGATCGTCTGCGTCGGCCGCAACTACGCCGAGCACGCCAAGGAACTCGGCAATGAAGTGCCGGCGGAGCCGCTGATCTTCCTCAAGCCGCCCTCCAGCCTCATCGCCGGGGGGCAACCCATCGTGTTGCCCGCGATGTCCAAGCAGGTGGAGTACGAGGGCGAGATCGGCGTTCTCGTGGGCGCTGCGCTCACCCACGCCACCGAACAGCAGGCCGCCGCCGCCGTTTCCGGCATCTTTGCCGCCAACGACGTGACGGCCCGCGATTTGCAGCGCTCCGACTCGCAGTGGACTCGCGCCAAGGGGTTCGATACGTTCTGCGCCGTGGGGGCGCCCCACGCCCCGCCCGCCGACCTGAGTACGCTATCGGTGGTCACCACGGTCAACGGTCAGGAGCGGCAGCACGGATCGGCGGCGGACATGATCTTCACGATCCCCACCGTTCTGGCGTATATCTCCAGGGTGATGACGCTCGAACCCGGCGATCTGGTGCTCACCGGCACCCCGGCCGGCGTCGGGACCCTTGGCTCCGGAGACGAGGTACAAGTAGACGTTCCGGGCTTCAGCAGCGTTCGCAATCCCGTGAGGATGCATAACTAGAGTGCCGAAACTCGCCGGTCGCCTGGACACCCTCCCCGAATACGCCATGGCGCGCGTGCCACAGCGCAAGCGCGAGCTGTTGGCCGCCGGCGTGGACGTGATCGATCTGGGACCGGGCGACGCCGACCTGCTGCCGCCGCCCGCGGCGCAGCGCCGGCTGGCGGAAGCGGCCGCGATTCCCTCGATGAATCGCTACGGCTTCGGCCTGGGGCTGATGGAGTTTCGCGAAGCGGTATCGATGTGGATGGGGAAGCGGTTCGGCCTGCGCTTCGATCCCATGACCGAGATCGTTCCGCTTCTCGGCAGCAAGGAGGGCATCTCGCACCTGGCGCTCGCCTACGTCGATCCGGGTCAGGTGACCATCGTGCCGGAGCCCGGCTACAACTCGTACGGCGGCGGCACACGGCTGGCCGGTGGTGAGCCCTACCGCTACGCGCTCCGCCCGCGCACGAACTTCCTGGTAGAGCTGGACGAGATTCCCGACGACGTGCTGCGCCGCGCGCGGATTCTCTACCTCAACTACCCGAACAATCCCACCGGCGCCATCGCCCCGCGCGAATATCTGGCGCGCACGGTACGCCGCTGTCGGGAACTCGACCTGCTGCTGGTGTACGATAACGCCTACTCCGAGCTGGCCTACGACGGCTACGTGCCGCCGAGCATCTTCGAGATCGACGGCGCGCGCGACGTGGCCGTCGAGTTCCACTCGATGTCCAAGACGTACAACATGACGGGGTGGCGCTGCGGATGGGCCGTGGCCAGGCCCGAGATCGCCGCGGCGCTCGCCAAGGTGAAGACGTACGTGGACACCGGGTCGTTCATGGCGGTGCAGGCGGCCGCGGTGGCGGCCATCGCGAGCTACGACGAGTGGGTGCCCAACAACGTGGCGGTATTCCGGGAGCGGCGCGACGCCGCCGTGAACGCCTTCCGCGAGGCCGGCTTCCAGGTGGAGTCGCCGCGGGCGACCATGTACCTGTGGGTGCCCCTGCCCGAGGGCATTCCCAGCGCGCTGTTCGCCGAGCGCATGCTCGAAGACGCCGGCGTGATCGTGCTCGCGGGCTCCAGCTTCGGCGAAGGCGGTGAGGGCTTCTTCCGCGTCTCGTTCATCACCGGCCCCGACCGGCTGGCCGAAGCGGCCCGCCGCGCGGGCGGTGTGCTGCAGTCGCTCACGGCGGCGGTCGCATGAGACACCAGGTCACGAAGGAGCGGTCCACCGCCGGGCTCATCGCCTCCGTCGCCATCCACCTGGTGGTGGTGCTGGCGCTGGCCCAGATCGTGTTCCGCTATCCCATCGGCGTGCTCATCGGTTTCTCGACGGCGGAGCACATCAAGCCGGAGGAGGTGCACTTCGTCCGGGTGGAACCGCCCCCGCCGGCGGCGTCGAGCACGTCGCGTCCGCGCACGCGCAAAGTGCAGCCCAAGGGTGGCGCGCCGGCCGCGCTGCTCGCTCCCAGCGCGATTCCCACCAGCGTCGCCCCGCCGCTGCCAAAGGCCGAGGTGCCCGCCGAGGCGGCGGGCGGCACCGGCAACGGATTCGGTGTGACCGGCGGCGCGGGCATCGCCACCGGCCTCGTGCCCGCGGTGCCGGACAGCCGCATCAAGGTGACGCCGCAGGGCTACTTCGCGATGCCCACCAAGACGCCCGCCGAGAAGATCGACAGCCTCGTGGCCGATATGTTGGGGGTCTACATCGACTCGCTGGAGGCGGAGTCGCACCAGCGCAAGCCGGGCGACTGGACGATCACCACCAAGGACGGCAAGAAGTACGGGTGGGACCAGCAGGGCATCCAGCTCGGCAAGTTCATGATCCCGAACGCGCTGTTCGCCTTGCTCCCGATGAAGATCCAGGCCAATCCCACCCAGAGCACACGCTACGACGCGGGCATGCGTGCGGACGTGCTCTTCCAGGGCCGGCTGACGATCACCGAGGACGAGTTCAAGGCCGCGGTCAAGCGGATCCGTGCCCGGAACGAGAAGATCCACGAACAGCAGGAGAAGGCGAAGGCGGCCTCCCGTCCGGATTCGTCGTCACACTAGCGGCAGTCAGCGGCAGACAACGGGCCGTCCGCAGCAACTGCGGACGGCCCGTTGCCTGTTCTTCACGGTCTAGCTCTGGTGCGCGCCGACCGACTCGGGTTCCGGTTCCCGCTCCACCGGCGCCTCGGCCTCCATGTATGGCCGGAAGACCCCGCACACCACGCCGAGGATCGCGAAGTCGTCACCCGGCCCGACTTCGATGGGGGCCACCCCGGGGGACGGAGCCTCGAGCACGATCACGGCGCCCCGATGCGTGAGCATCCGCACCACGGCGCGGCCGCCCACCCGGGCGGCCACCAGATCGCCGTCCTTGGCGCGCGTCGACGGGGAGACCATGACGTAGTCCTTGGCGAGGATGCCACGGCCGGCCATCGCGTCGTCGGCCGCCCGCAGGTACATCACGTCGTCGCTCGGCAGGAACCGGCGGTCGACCGTGATGTAGCGCTCGGCCTCCCGTGAGGTGCCGGCTTCGCGCCCGGCGCCCGGCGTGATCACCGGCACCGGCTGCGTCATGCCCGCGGCGGCGAACCCGAAGATGTGCACGCCGCGAGATCGGGATTCGTCGCGCTGGATGAATCCCTTGGCCTCCAGCGAGTGCAGCAGGTCCGAAACGGTCTTCGTGGACTTGATCCGGAACTGCTTCGCGATCTCGCGAATGCTCGGCTGGTAGGTGTGCTCGGCGAGAAAGTCTATCAGGTACTGATAGACGCGCCGTTCCAACTGCGTGAGTGGCTCTGTCATCGGCCCGGCCTCGTCCGCGGCGAAGGCGCCGAACGCATGGGGGAACGTCAGCGGACTTCGCGTTCGGCAGGAATGTACGCGAGAACGCGCGAACCGGTCAACACATGTTTTCGCTTACCGAGGGTGGGGATTCGCCTGACGTAGCGGCGACTTACCCTTCCAGGTGACGCACGGCGGCTTCGATCCGGGCCAGCGACCGCTCGCGGCCCAGCAGCACGAGCACCTCGAAGATCCCGGGGCTCACGGTGAGTCCGGTGAGCGCCAGGCGCAGGGGCTGGAACACCTTACCCCCGCCAAGGCCGCGGGCCTCGGCCAGTGCGCGCAGCGATTCCTCCATGGGCGCCGGCTCCCACTCCGGCAACGCCGACAGCGCCTCGCCCACCGACTGCAGCAGTTCGGCCGATGCCGCACGATCCTTCCACTGCTTCGCCTCGGCGGCTGGATCGTAGGCGATGTCGTCGGTCAGGTACGGCCGCGCCTGGCGCACGATGTCGTCGATGGTGCGCGACCGCACCTTGAGCTGGTCGAGCAGCGACAGGTACCACTCGCGATGCTCCTTCAGGAACTCGGGAGTGGACATGCCCGCGTTCAGAATCGCCGGTGTCACACGCGGTTCGATCTCGGCGCTCGTCATCAGGCTCAGCTGCTGGCCGTTCATCCACTCCAGCTTGGCGGTGTCGAACACCGACGCCTTCTTGAGCAGCCCGTCCACGCTGAACAGTTCGATCATCTGCGGCAGCGTCATCACCTCGAGGTCGTTGCCCGGCGACCAGCCGAGCAGCGCCAGGAAGTTGAGCATGGCCTGGGGCAGGATGCCCATGTGTTGGTAGTCGGCGACGGCGGTGGCGCCGTGCCGCTTGCTCAGCTTCTTCCCGTCCAGTCCGTGGATCATCGGCAGGTGCGCGAAGGCGGGCAGCTCGGCGCCGAGCGCGCGGTAGAGCATGATCTGCTTGGGCGTGTTCGAGATGTGGTCGTCGCCGCGCATCACCACGGTGATGCGCATGGCGATGTCGTCCGACACCACCGCCAGGTTGTAGATCGGCGTGCCGTCGGAGCGGAGGATGACGAAGTCCTCGATGTCCTTGTTCGGGAAGCTGATCGTCTCGTGCACCAGGTCGTCCCAGCTCGTCGTGCCTTCGGGCACGCGGAATCGCAGGACGAAGGGCGTGCCCGCGGACACCCGGCGGTTGATCTCCTCGCGCGGCAGCGCGTCGCACCGCCGGTCGTACTTGAACGATTCCTTGCGCGCCTCGGCTTCCTTGCGGCGCTCGTCGAGTTCCTCGCGCGTGCAGAAGCAGCGGTAGGCGGCGCCCGCGTCGAGCAGGCGGCGTGCGTCGGCCTGGTGGCGGGGCAGGTTGGCGCCCTGGTAGACCACGTCCTCGTCCCAGGCGAGTCCCAGCCACTCCAGACCGTCGAAGATGGCGCGCGTGCTCTCGTCGGTGCTGCGCGCCTTGTCGGTGTCTTCGATGCGGAGCAGGAACTGGCCGCCGTAGTGCTTGGCGTAGAGCCAGTTGAAGAGGGCGGTGCGCGCGCCGCCGACGTGGAGGTAGCCGGTGGGGCTGGGGGCGAAGCGGAGTCTGGGTGCCGCCATGAAGGTCGGTCCGCCGTTGAAGTACGCTGTTTGACTGTCCAACTGTCCGACTGTCAGACAGTCCGGCAATAGGAAAGGCCCGCTGGACGCGGGCCTTAACGGAGACGGAGGGATTCGAACCCTCGATAGAGCTTTTAGGCCCTATAACGGTTTAGCAAACCGCCGCCTTCAGCCTCTCGGCCACGTCTCCAGCGGTGCGAGCGGGGGAATCTAGGCGTGCGGCAGCGGGGGTTCAACCCGCGGCGGGGCGTTATCCCCTTGCCCCTCAACCGGATGGACCGGCCCGGGCGGGGGGCGGCGAACCTGTCACGAAGATTACAACGCATCGGAGCCGAGGTGCGTATCCAACCCGGAAGCCCGGCCCGTCACCCCTCGACGGCCCGGCTGCGCGCGCCCCCCGACCCGCGAGGATCTCCATCAAATGAAGAAGTGCCTCTCCGCCTTCCTGCTCCTGGTGCTGCCCGTGGCGCTCCACGCCCAGGTCTCGATCCGCGGCACGGTGGTCGATCAGCAGACGGGAGCGCCGGTGGTCGGTGCCCTGGTGTTCGTTCCCGGCACTCCCACGGCGGCCACCACCGACACGGCCGGCGCCTTCGCGCTCACGTCCAGGACGACGGTTTCGCGCATCAGCGTGTCGCGCGCCGGCTACCTGTCCCAGGAGGTCGCGGTCAGCGGCGGCGAGCAGGCGCTGGTCATCAAGCTGACGCCCCGGGTCACGGAGCTGGCGGGCGTACAGGTGGTGGCCAACAAGCCGGCGCCCTCCACGGCCGTGCTCACCAGGCCGGACCTCGAGCGCGGCAACGGCATCAACCTCGAGACCTCGGTGAATGCGGTGCCGGGGCTGTTCATGCAGTCGCGCACCGACTTCGGCGGCGCCCGGATCACCATCCGGGGCTACTACCCGAGCACCAGCGGCAACAGCCCCAACTCCAACGGGCTCGGCTACCAGGTGTTCCTGAACGACATCCCGGTCACCGACGCCACCGGGCTCACCGTGCTGGACGATATCGACTACTCCACGCTCGGCAACATCGAGGTGATCAAGGGGCCGGCGTCGAGCCAGTGGGGGAGCTTCATCGGCGGAGCCATCCGGTTCACCACCGAACGGCCGCCGCTCAATCAGACGAGCCTCTCGCAGCAGGTGCTCAGCGGCACCGACGGACTGGTCCGCACCAACACCAGCTTCCAGACGGCCGGCAACACCTCCGACCTGTCGGTGAACTACGGCCACCAGAGCTACGACTCGTTCCGCCCGCACAGCGCGTCGCTCAAGGACTACTGGCGCGCCAACGGCGACTTCCAGGTGGGGGACAACCAGACGGTGGGCACCTACTTCGCGTACAGCCGCTCGTACGAGGAGCTGGCCGGCGAGATCGACAGCACGGACTTCTACCACCGGATCCCGCTGAGCAACGCCGCGTATCTGGCCAACGACTCTCACGTGGCGATCACCAGCATGCTGACCGGCGCCACCGACCACTTCCGGATCGGCGATCACTTCACCAACGCCACCACGGTGTTCGGCGGCGGCAAGGCCTCGGGACAGCCGTTCGCGCACGGGTTCACGGACGTGAACCAGTTCAACGTCGGGTTCCGCTCGGTGTTCGGCTTCGCGGCGCAGCTCGACGACGGCGTCGGGATCACCGTGTCGCTGGGCGCGGCGATGCAGCACTCGCAGCTCACGCAGAACGGCGTGTTCATCATCCCCGCGCCGCCCTATCCGGAGCGGCCCACGGACCAGGAGAACTACGCCAGCAACAGCTCGCTGTTCTCCGAATGGAGCTTCGCGATGCCCAGCGACTTCACGGTCACCGTGGGCGCCAGTCTGAACCGGAACGAGTTCGGCATCCACAACATGCTCGTGGGGGGCACGCTGTTCGACACCACGTTCACGCAGGTGCGGAAGTTCGACTGGGTGCTGACGCCGCGTGTGGCGGTGAGCAAGGGCATCTCGCGCTCGGCGTCGGTGTATGCGAGCGTGAGCACGGGTTACACGCCACCCCTGCTCAGCAACACCGTGGCCAACGACGGCACGGTGGATCTGTCGCTCAAGCCGGAGCGCGCCGTGCAGTACGAGGTCGGGACGCAGGGGAGCTTCTTCGACAACCGGCTGTCGGCGTCGGTGGCCCTGTTCGACATCGAGAACAGCGACAAGCTGGTCACCGAGACGTCGAACGCGGTGACGTTCACCACGAACGCGGGCAAGCAGCGCAATCAGGGGGCCGAGCTGTCGCTGAGCGTGGCAGCCATCGCCAACAAGACGCAGCCGTTGTCGTCGCTGCGGCCGTGGCTGTCGTACAGCTACACCAAGGCCACCTTCGTGGACTTCAGGAGCGACAACAACAACAACGCGGGCACCGTGAACTTTTCGGGCAACCGGGTGCCGCGCGTGCCGAAGAACACCCTCAGCGCCGGCATCGACGGCGCCACGAACAACGGGTTCTCGTTCAACACCACGTACGAGTACGTGGACCGGGTGCCGGTGACCTTCGACAACTCAACGTTCGTGAAGGGGTACGGCCTCCTCGGCGCGCGCGTGGGGTACGAGCACAAGGTCGACCGAAACTGGCTGATCAACGCGTACGTGGGCGGCACGAACCTGACCAGCGCTACGTCGTACGCATTTCTGTTCGTGGGGCCGAACTACGCGGGGCTGGCCACGCCGGCGGCGGGCGGCAACGGCGATGGCTACATCATCCCGGCGCCGTACAATGCGAACTATTATGGGAACGTGACGCTGAAGTACGTGTTCTAGCCGCGGCGGGTCAGTGGCCCAGTCGCGGATTCACGATGTTGTTGAAGATCGACCCGAAGGTGTAGCTGATCCCCACGTGTCCGGACAGGCGGTAGCTGGTCTGGAGCTGGCGCAACTCGAGCAGGATGTCCTGTTCGCTGGCCTGGCCGAGGGGGAGGTAGAGTTGGTTGTTCACGCGCGAGGCATCGCCCGAGAAGTTCAGCGAGAAGCCGCGGAACAGCCGGAAGTTGCCGTCGAGCGACGTGGTCACGGCGTACTTGCTCAGGTCGTGCAGATACTGGCTGCCGGCCACCGAGAGGCTGAAGTTGCCCCACGGCTGCGTCAGGTCCCAGCTCACGCGGAGGGACTGGTCGAACAGTGTCTCCTTCGTCTTTCCGTACAGCGTGATCTCGTAGTAGTGGACGTCGGTGGCGCCCAGGGTGTACGTGGCGGTGAGCTGGCGGCGCTGGAACTCGCTGTAGGGGAACAGGCTGTACTCCACGGCCGGCGCCACGCGCAGGGCGTCGCGCTGGTTCTGCACGGTGGTCGAGTTGAGCGAGGCGGTGCCGCCCACCGACCAGTGGGGTCCCCGGCTCTTCACGATGAACAGTGAGGAGTAGTACGAATTCGTGTAGCTGGTGAGCTTGGTCCCGTCGCTGAAGTTGTAGTGGCGCTCGGCGTAGTTGCTGCGGCCGTACAGGCGCCAGTGCCACTGTTCGGTGGTGCGGTCGGCCACGAACGAAGCGTTGGTGGAGATCTGCTTGCTGCTCTGCTCGCTGGAGCCGGAGCCGCTGAGATTCGTGCGGAACACCCAATAATTCCAGGGATCCCGGGTGGCCGCCGTGGCCGCGCTGCTGCCATCGGCCGGCGGCGTGTAGCTCACATCCAACTGACTTACCGCGCGGGTCTCGTTCAGAAAGGGGATGAGCCCGAGCTTGAGGTAGCGGACCAGCGTCTCGCGGCGCTCGTCGTCGGTGGCGTCCTGCGCGGTGGCCAGGCGCATGGTGTCCACGCGACCGGCGAACCGGCCGGCGCCGATGAATTCCAGTGTGTACGAGCGTCCCCCGCTCCCGGTGCGCTGGTCGGTGAACAGCACGTAGACGTCGGCCTCGGTGCGGTCGCGCACGTAGTCCACGTACGGGATTTCGAGGCGCACGTAGTCCATGCGGCAGGGGCAGTGGTCCACGAACACGCGCAGGGTGGAGCTGTCGGACACCGTGGAGCCGTCGGGCGCGGTGACGGCGGCGCGGGTCGCCTGGGCCTGGACGGGCGACGCGGCGGCGATAGCAACGACGGCCGCCGCGAATATGGGCGCGGCGAACCGCGCGAGCGTGGAAGGCATCTCGGCGGAGATACTCCGGTCAGCGGATGAGAGGGTGCGACGCGTCTTGGGGGGGACGCCGCGGATGGTCAACGGAGGGCACAGGATTCGAACCTGTAAGCCGCTTTCGCGGCGCCGGTTTTCAAGACCGGTGCAATAGCCGTTCTGCCAGCCCTCCCACGGGGACCAATCTAATGATGGAGCGCGGCCGTGGAGGCAACCGCGGGGTGGACTTCGGGAATTTCACCACAGAGCACGCAGAAACTGCACAGGAACGGCAACTGCCTGGACGCGGATGAGGCGGGAAGGGCGGGTCGGCGCGGATACTGCAACGCTAGCCAGATCCCGGTGCGCGCGGTTGCGAGCCGCCCCAGTCTCGTTGGAGAGTGGCGTGCTTGCGCGTCCGCTTGGGGGCTCGCAGACTCTTTCCACCATGGCCCGATCAACTCTTCGTAACGTACTCCTCGGGTTGGGAGTGGGCGCCTTCGTCGCTACAGGCTTTTCCGTCTGGGTCACCATCATTCGTCTGTCGGAAGGACCCGAGGTATTCGACAGGCCGGGGGGCACCAGCTACCCTCGCACCGTTTTGTACTACTATGTGGGGTTTGCGGCGAGCGGATTACTGATCGGGGCTTTCGCACCACTTCGGCGTTGGGCGCTCGGATCGATTCGGCGGTCACGTCAGGGCCGAGGGACTGTTAGCGGCCGCTAAGCAACTTCGTGCCAAGAACACGTGCCGAGCGTTGTTCGTGTCGGGAGGACACTGAGCGTGAAATCGAGGACGGTAGTCATCGCGGCGACATCGGGAGTTCTCGCGCTTGCTGGGGCAGCAGACTGCGTTTCTGTGGGCAGCCCAGGCCGCTGTGGATTCTGCGGCCAGCGATAGCGCATGGTCAAAGCTCGGCGCAGTCGTCGGGGCGACCCTTGGCGCCAGCATCACGCGCGAGTCTCGGCAGGAGACTGTAGTTGAAACCGGGACCTTGCAGGCGGCAGAACGCCGCCCGGCCGAGTTTCGCCGCGACGCCGCAGTGTTCAGCACTTGGCAATCGGCTTCTCGAATCGCCCACTCAGCAGTTACACACCTCGCGGACCTTTCCCACTGGACGAGCAGTCGAGCCCTCGCCTGGATTCCGCCGATTGACCGGAATGACGCCTGGGGCCATGCCTTCTGTGTACGCGCCGATGGCAAGCGTGCAATCGTCGCCAGCCCCGGACCCGATGCGCTGGCTGACATCGTGTGCTCGACAATCCGAATGAACAGCGATGATATCGCAGGTGTCGATTCGCTGGGCTTTTCGAGCGCGCGATCCGGAGCCCTTCTGGTCGCAAGCGGCGAGAGACACTAGAGAAGCTCTCCCAGGCCGACAGCCAGCCTGCCGGGGCGGCCAGCGGCGGCGTACGCGGGCGCCGGCCACTATCTACCTCGTATCAACACTCTCAGAAACTGACGCTCTGGAGCGGATCAGTTTTGGGGACCCACGCCGAACGTGGGGTGTGGGTGGGACTGCTCTTTTCCGTGACCGTTGCGGAGTACACGGCATTGTGGCACGAGTATCAGTCTGCTGCCGCCGGTGAGTGTCAATGACAGTCAAATCAAATGGATCCCACCGAAGAGCACTGCAATTGCGAATCCGTGACCTTGGCGTCGAGCTTGCGATCGCGTTGCTCTTTCTTGCGGCGGTCCTCTACGGAGCGGCGCATTCCACACTCGATGGAGAAACAGTCTTCCGATGGTTTGGCTTGGCCGGGATCACCGCGATCGCACTTGGATATCCCCTTCGGGATTTTCGCCGCTATTGGAAGCGGCGCCGGTTCTGGATTGTGTGGGCAATTTTGCTCGCGCTCCATTTGGGGGGGTACGTCGGATTGTTCTTGGCGGTGAAGCATTTTGGAACGCTGTGGTATGCCATCATCACTGCTGCGGAATGGTCGGTCATCTTTCCGCTGCTCGAAATTGCCGGAAGGGACCCAGTTTGACCTTCCCCTTTCGGATTTGCGCGTAACTTCCGGGTCTGGGCCCCTGAAGACTGGTCACGCGGGTGGCAGGTTTGACACGGGGCTGAGGCGAGGCCAGACTCTCGGCAGAGAGGAGGCCCGGGATGCGGAAGAGCAAGTTCACGCTGGAGCAGATCCTCACCATCCCGTGGCACGACAGTGCCTCCGCGCAATCAGACTCGCATTTGGACGAGGCGGTCCTGGCCACGATTCGCAGTCGGCTGTCCGCGGAACGACAGATAGGCTTCTACTTGCCGCAGGAGATATCGTGGGAGGGGCAAGAGATCGCACTGGCGATCGGCGGAACGACATATCCCAAGAAGAACGGATCGGGGGAATCGCATTGCTACGGTGTCATCGTCTCTTCCGAAACGCTGCAGGTCAGGCGCGTACTTTCCGCGTCGGAATTGGGGTCGAGGAACCATGCGCAGTGTCGAGTCATGCCGTGACGCCGTCCTGTCGCTTCGCGTTCGCAGTAGGCAGCGTCCTTCGCACGCGAGTGCGCAGTGGCCTGGATTCCGGACGCAACGCCTGCCCAGCCGGCCGAGTGGCAAGCTAACTCTCAGCTCAACGTCTACTTGACCTACCGAGTCGTGCCGACTTCAGCGGGGAGCCCATGCCATTAGGAAGTTCGGTGTTGGACCGTCGCATCGACGGCCTAGCGATCTTCTCTGGCGCTCTCGTCTTAGTTGATACCGCTTGGGGGGCCTTGGCGGCGCTGGGCTTGGACTTGTCGCGACCGAACGAGCTTCTGTTCGCGATGAGTCTCGTACTTCCGTTGCCCGCGTTTATGGTCGACGTGTTGATCAGCAGGCGTTTCGTGCTTGGCCTATTCGGCCTCCTGTGCTTCCGCGTGGTAGCTACGTGGTTCGTCGGCCCTTCCCCGGCCATTGGTATTCCCTGGCGTGGAAATCTGCTGCTTGTGCTGGCGCTACTTCTGCTGCAGTTGTCCAAACTGCGCCTCGCGCGATCATCGGCGAACCATCACTGACGACGCGGCAAACGATCCGAAATGGAAGATCCTGCGGCGAGGTGAAAGCGGCCTTCGATGCCGGCAAATAGCCACATCAAAGCCACAACGCGGCGAGTCACGGACGATCTACCTGTCGCGCAAGTGAGCTACTGATAGCGACTTATATCAAACGTTCCAGATGCACTATGC
>CAWFCT010000010.1:0-195544 GCA_963814345.1 uncultured Gemmatimonadaceae bacterium
ATCGGACACACGCTGGGACTGCAGCACGACCAGATCGGCAGTTCCGAGTATCCGCCCGACAGCGCCCGCAGCCCGAGCTGGGTGGAGAAGATGGGCACGAGCCCGAGCATCATGGACTACTCGCGCTTCAACTACGTCGCGCAACCGGGCGACGGCGTCCCGCTCTGGACGCTGGTGCCGCGCATCGGCCCCTGGGACAAGTACAGCATCATGTGGGGCTACAAGCCGATCCCCGGCGCCACCACGCCGGCGCAGGAGAAGCCCACGCTCGAGAAGTGGATCGCGGTGCAGGACACCGTCCCCTGGCTCCGCTTCTCGGCGAACAACGCGTTCGGTCAGTTCGGCACGCAGAGCGAGGCCGTCGGCGATGCCAATCCCGTGTGGGCCACGGGCCTCGGGTTCAAGAACATCGCCCGCGTGATGGGCTATGTGCCGGCCGCCGGCACGCAGCCGATGGAAGACAACACGCTGCTCGGCGATCTGTACGATCGCGTCGTGGGCCAGTGGGCCACCGAAGCCTCGCACCCGACGAACGTGATCGGGGGCGGCGCCGTGTGGTACAAGTCGGGGAGCCAGACCGGCCCCGTCTACACGCCGCTGAGCCGCGCCAAGCAGATGGCGGCGGTGAAGTTCCTGAACGACAGCGTGTTCAAGACGCCGCGGTACCTGATCAACACCGACATCCAGTTCCGCGTCGATCCCACCGGCATGGTGGACCGCATCGGGAACGCGCAGAACCGCGTGCTCAACTCCCTGCTCAACGACCAGCGCATGGACCGGCTGCTCGAGCTGCAGGCCACGGCCGCACCGGCCGACGCGTATCCGTTGCCCAACTTCCTGGACGACGTGCGCAAGGGGATCTGGAGCGAACTGAGCGAGACGCATCCGACCATCGACATCTACCGCCGGACGCTGCAGAACAACTACCTCACGCTCATCGACCGGAAGTTGAACCCGCCGCCCGCGTCGGCCGCGAGCGCCGGCCGTGGCGGTTTCGGCCGCAACGTCAAGCCACTGTCGGACGAAGCCAAGGCGGACCTCCGGGGTGAACTCGGCGAATTGCAGACGGCCATCCAGCAGGCCGTTCCCAAAACCACCGACCGAGAGACGCGGTGGCATCTGCAGGCCGCGAATCACACCATCAACGACATCCTGAATCCGAAGAAGTAGTCGGACCGGAGTTGCAGACAATCAAACGGGGCCACGCAGTTCGCGTGGCCCCGTTTGGCGTGCTGAGGGGGATTCCTTCCCAGTCGTGCGTTCAGCCAGCCGGTGGTACCGTGCGCTCAGGCGTGCTGTCCGCCCAGGCCGTGGTTGACACGATTCCGGATCATCCGCGTCCAGTGATCATGCCAGAGCTTGTAACCGGCCCACGCAAGCACGCCGACGTCGAACAGCACCGTGCCGAGCAACAGCACGATGGGGACGACCATTCCCGCCAGGACTACAATCAAGGCGACCGCTCCCATCTTCTCCTCCCGCTGGCGTTCTGAACGTGCGTGGGCGGAAACTCAGGTCCACGCCGCTCAATGTGCCGGCACATGTCGGACGCCCACTCGCGCGTCTGATGGAAGGTGGGATTCGCTCCGAATGTTGCCCAGACTGGAAACCCTGAAATCTTTGCGGAAATTCCCTCTTGCGCGTGTAGGGGCTCTTTCTCGCATACCGATAAACGAATGAAACGATTGACGCGTCATGTAATTGCACCGCCCTTCACCGGCCACAGACCTTCCGTCTTCCCTCTGGCGAACCGGCGCTGCCGGGCCGATCGTGCACGCCGCGCAGGTTGACAGGACCGTCTGAGCAGACGTATCCTCCCGGCCGCACGTCACGACACCAGCAACGAGCAAAGACGATGATCCGCATTCGCCGCAATTCCAACAATTGGTACAATTGGGCCTCCTCCAAGGGGTCTGGTTAGCGCGCGCCCGGTTCATCCGAGACGTCAGCGCCCGCCAGATCCACCGGTGGGCGCTTTTTGTTTAGCCGCGGGTTCTTTACGACCGATGGGGCGTAGGTCAACTGGCAGACCGCCTGACTGTTAATCAGGAAGTTGGAGGTTCGAGTCCTCCCGCCCCAGTTTCGTGATAATGATCAGCATCCTGCCGGTGCCCTGAATGGCGTTCCGCATTCTCGTGACCGACGAGGTCGACCCCGAAGGCGTCGCCCTGCTCCAGGCGGTGTCCGACTTCCGCGTGGACGTGTTGCCCACGCTGCCGGAGCAGGAACTGCTGGCGCGCATCGGCGACTACGACGCCATCGTCGGCCGCAGCGCCACCCGCATCTCCGAACCGCTGCTGCGCGCCGGCACGCGGCTCCGCGTGGTCGGCCGCGCCGGCGTGGGCGTGGACAACGTGGACATGGACGCCGCCACCGCGCTCGGCATCGCGGTCATCAACGCGCCGGCCGGCAACACGGTGGCCGTGGCCGAACTGTTCTTCGCCACGCTCATCGGGCTGTTGCGCCACGTGCCGCGCGCCGACCAATCGACGCACGAGGGACGCTGGGAGCGCTCGCAGCTCCTCGGCCGTGAGATCAGGGGCCGCACGCTCGGCATCGTCGGCGTGGGCCGCATCGGCGGCGAGGTGTCGGCGCGCGCCCGCGCGTTCGGGATGCCCGTACTCGGCTACGACCCCTACATCTCGCAGGAACGCTTCGACAGCCTGCAGGTGAAGCGCTGCGCCACGCTCGATGTGCTGCTCGATACCTGCGACGTGCTCACCGTGCACACGCCGCTCACCGACGAGACGCGCGGGCATGATCGGCCCCGAGCAGTTGGCCCGCCTCCGCGAGGGCGCCATCGTCTGCAACCTGGCGCGCGGGGGCATCGTGGACGAACAGGCGCTCGCCGACGCGCTCGTCTCCGGACACCTGGCCGGCGCGTGCGTGGATGCCTACACCAGGGAACCGCTGCGCGACGACCATCCGTTCCGCCGCGCGCCACACATGCTGCTCACGCCCCACCTGGGCGCGAGCACCGAAGAGGCGCAGCGCAACGTGGCGGTGGACGCCTGCGCGGCGGTGCGCGACGCGCTGCTCAACGACGAGTACTCCCGCTCGCTGAACGTGGCCGAAGCGGGCGGCGACTGGCAGGCGCTGCAGCCCGCCATGCTGCTCATCCGGCGTTCGGCAGCCGTGGCGCGTGCCCTGCTGGCCGAACGGGGCGCGCGCGCCATCTCGTCGGTCACGGTGCGGCTGGGCGCGGAACTCGCCCCCGGCCGCGGCCCGCTGCTCGCCGCCGCGGCGCTCGGCGCACTGGAAGGCGTGGTCGAGCGCGAACGGCTCAACATCATCAACGCGCGCGCCGTGGCGCAGTCGCGCGGCATCGAACTGCAGTACGCCGAGACGGGGGTGCCGCCGCACGCCCGTGCCGTGGAGGTGCGCCTCTCGGCCGACGGCGACGAGATGCGGGTGGGCGGGGTGGCCGCGCTGGATGCCCCGCCGCGATTCACGCGCATCGGCGCCTTCCACGTGGACGTCGCGCCGCGCGGCACGCTCATCGTGCTCCGCAATCGCGACGTGCCGGGCGTGATCGGGCACGTGGGCACCGCGCTCGGCGCCGCCGGGGTGAACATCGCCGAGTACCATCAGGCGCGCCTGGCGCAGGGCGCCGAGGCGCTGGCCGTGATCTCCATCGACGGCACCGTCACCGAGCCCGTGCGCCGCGCACTGCTCGCGCTGCCCGACGTCAACGCCGCCACCGTGGTGCACTTTGCCGACAATGGCTGATACCGCGGGAGCGCCGGCGCTCGCACGCGACCGGTCGGTGCGCGAGGCGCACGCCCGCGATGCGTCGGGGCTGTGGCGCGTTCCCGACGCCGTGGCACGCCCGAGCTCCGCTGCCGAGGTCGCGGAGATCGTGCGACGCGCCGCCGCCGACCGCACGCCCGTCACCGCGGCCGGATCGCAGACCAGCACCACCGGCGCGTCGATCACCGACCGCGGCATCCTGCTCTCCACACGCGGCATGGCGCGCGTGATGGACGTGGACGAACGCGCGCGCACCGTGCGCGTGGAACCGGGGGTGCTGCTCGGCGACCTGCAGCGCGCGCTCGCGCCGCACGGGCTGTTCTTTGCGCCGGACCCGACGAGCGATCAGGAGTGCACCGTGGGCGGCGCCGTGGCCTGCAACGCGTCCGGTCCACGCACGCTGCGCTACGGGCCCACGCGCGCCCATGTGCGGGCGCTCACCGTGGTCACCGCCGACGGGTCCACCATCGAGGTACGCCGTCCAACGGTGGAGAAGAACACCGCCGGGCTGTTCCCCGTTCAGGACCCGGTCGACTGGTTCGTGGGCAGCGAGGGCACGCTCGGCATCGTGGTGGAAGCCGAGCTGGCGCTGCTCGAGCGGCCGGCCCGCGAGGTGGGGCTGGGCATCCCGCTGCCGGACGAAGCCCGCGCGTTGGCGTTCATCGTCGCGGCGCGCGAGTCGCGCGCGGTCCGACCGCGCTGCCTGGAGTACTTCGACGCGGAGTCGTTTGCCATCGTGCGCGGCGAAGCGGAGTCGGCGTCGTGGGCCGCGGATTCGGGAGCGATGGTGTACGCGGAAGAGACCACCGACGGCAGCGAGCCGCCGCTCGACGCGTGGCTCGAACTCGCCGGGCGGTTCGGGGGGAACGAGGCCTGGCTGGCGCTCGCCGAGCGGTTCGGCGGACGTGAGAGTGACATTCGCGTGTATGAGGGCGATGCGGCCATCCGCGAGGCGCGGCGTCTGCGGCACGCGGTGCCGGCCACGATGCACGAACGTGTCGCGCCGTATCTCAAGGACGGCGGACGCCGCGTGTCCACCGACTGGGCAGTGCCCTATCGGTTGGCGGCGCAGGCCGTGGCCATGGCCCGCCGGCACGCGCGCGAGGCCGGGATCGCGCCCGGCATCGTGTACGGCCATCTTGGCAATGGGCATCCGCATCAGAACTTCGTGGCGCGCGACCCCAACGACGTCCAACGGATGGAGGCAGTCGTGGAGCAGACACTGCGCGAAGTGATCGCGATGGGCGGCACGGTTTCGGCCGAGCACGGCATCGGCAAGCTCAAGACGCGGTGGCTGCCGCTGCAACTCTCGGGCATGCAGATGGACGTGATGCGCGCCATGAAGACCGCGTTGGATCCCGACGGGATCTTCGCGCCGGGGAACATCCTGTGAGCGCGACGGCCCTGGCGTATCGCACCGTCGTCTTCGACGTCGACTCCACCCTCACCGGCATCGAGGGCATCGATTGGCTGGCTGCGCGGCGCGATCCCGAGACCGCGGCGTGCGTGTTGCGGACTCACCGAACGCGTGATGGCGGGCGAGGTGCCCATCGAGGAGGCGTACGCCGTGCGGCTGGAGCGCATCGCACCCACGCGGATCGAGGTGTTGGAGCTGGCCGAGGCATACCGCGACGCCGTGGCGCCCGATGCGCGATCCGTGATCGCGGCGCTGGTGAAGGCGCGGGTGCGCGTGCTGGCCGTGAGCGGCGGGCTGCGCGACGCGGTGGCGCCGTTCTGCACCGGCATCGGAATCGCGGAATCGGACGTGCACGCCGTGCCGCTCAAGTGGAACGACCGGCGGCAGACTATGCGGGATTCGACCGCGACATCGCTGCTGGCCACGCAGACCGGGAAGGCCACGCTCGTGAAGACGCTCGCGTTGCCGCGCCCGCTGCTGGCGGTGGGCGACGGCAGCACCGACATGGAGATGAAGCGCGCCGGGCAGGCCGACACCTTCGCGGCGTACACCGGCTTCACGCATCGCGCGCCGGTGTTGGAGGCGGCCGACTTCGTGGTCGAGTCGTTCACGGAACTGCTGGCGCGGATCGAACGGAGCGCATAGCGCCGCGCAGCCGCGGCCGGGTGGCGATCGACCAGCCGCTTCCACTATCCGCCCATCGTGGCGTGCGTCCAGAGAACGATGGTGCCGCACGACGGCCCCGTTGCCGGCGAACTGGCGTGGCGTGTCAGCCGGCGCCGACGTACACCTCGATGGCCGCGATCTGTCCGGGCGTGAATTGTCGAGGTCGAACGGCTCCTTGCTGTTGCCGACGTTGTAGGAGTACTGCAGCGTGCCGTCGACGTACACCTGCATGTAGCAGTTGTCGGGCCAGCCGCCTTTGCACGGGTCTCCGAACGGCGGGCCGCACGGGAAATTTCGGCGGCGTGCGTGCCGAAGGCGTACACGTGCCCGTTCCACCGCTACCAGCTCCATGCCGCTCACCTTCGACTTGATGATGTCGCTGAGCCTGGTGCCCTCGCGATACCGGTAGTCCTTCGTGGTCAGGAAGGTGCCGAACCCGGCGGCGCGCCGCTTCTCGAACTCCTGCTGCCACTCGCTGCGTCATCCCGGTGGTGTCGATTCGGACGGTGTCGAGCGCCACCGCCAGCCGGCGCATGCGGAAGCTGACGTCGATGGAGTCGCCGGCGGCAAAAGTACCCGCCGCCGGAAATGGGGCCGAAGCCGGGACGCCGGAGCGTGATGTGGTAGCTGCCCGGCGGAAGCTCGCGAAAGACGAACCGACCCCGCGCTGTCGGTGCGCGTGGCCCGCCCCGCTTCCACGACCGCCACGTTGACGCCGGCAAGCGGAGTGCCCAGCGAATCGGTGACGTGTCCGCGGAACTGCGCCGTGCCCTGCGCGCTCAGGAGCGCCGGGACGAGAAGCGCCGTGACGACAGGCCGGCGCCGAGGGAGCGCGATGCGAGTTCGTGAAAGCGCATGGGAGTGCCCTACCATGCAACCGGGCTGTCGGACGCACAAGCCGCCGGCCCTACTCCGCCCGAAGCGCCAGCGCCGGATCGATCCTCGTTGCACGTCGCGCGGGCAGGTACGCCGCGGCGAGCGCCACGCCGCCAGCAGACCGCACGCGCCGGCCAGCGCCACGGGATCGGTGGGGCTCACCTCGAACAGGAGCGTTCGCAGGAAGCGCGACACGGCGATCGCCCCCACCAGCCCGATCACCGCGCCCGCCACGGCCACGCGAAGGGCCCGGCCGAGCACCTCACGCCGCAGCCGGTCCGGCGTGGCACCGAGCGCCATGCGCACGCCCAACTCGCGCGTGCGCTCGCGCACCGTCGCCGCCATCACGCCGTACAGGCCGATGGCCGCGAGTACCAGCGCCGCCGCGCCGAACGCGGAGAGCAGCAGCGCGCTCAGCGTCGCCTGCGCGTTCTGCGCCGCGATGATCTCGGACATCGGCTGCGCGCGCCAGATCCGCACGTCGGGGTCGCTGGCCGCGATTGCACGCTCCAGCCCGGGCACCACGCCGCCCACGGGCCCGCGCGTGCGCACCGCCATCGTGCCCTGCCAGTACCATTGGTTGGCCGGCGCGATGACCATCGGCGTGGAGGTGCGGAGCCGCCGGTAGTGCGGATCGGCGACGACGCCCACCACCGTGCGCCAACTCGTGCCGCCCACGAAGAAGCCGTCGCCACTCCTCGCCCGGATTCGCTTGCCGATGGGATCCTGGCCGGGCCAGAAGCGGCGGGCCACCGACTCGCTCACCACGATCTCCAACGGCGCGCCGGCCCGGTCCGTCCCTTCGAATCCGCGGCCGCGCACGATCGGCATGCGGAACGTCTTGAAGTACTCCTCGTCGCCCACCGCCTCGGCGGTGAGCGGCGTGGCCGCCGTGTCGCTCGCCGCCTGCCCCTCGGCGTCGAACTGCGCCAACCAGACGTTGTCGCCCAGAAAGGGCGGAAGGAGGATCGGGGTGATCGCCTCCACTCCCGGCACGCCGCGCATCGGAAGCCGGATGCGGTCGAGGAGCTGCTCGATCTTCGCTTCCGAGTTGTACCGCTCGTTGGCGAACGGGAAGGTGAGCGTGAGAATCGACACGTGGTCGGGCGAGAAGCCGAGATCGAGCCGCTGCAGCCGGCCGACCGTGCGCGCCAGCAATCCGGCGCCGGAGAGCATCACGACGGCGAGCGCGATCTGCGACACCACCAGCCCCTGCCGAAGCCGGCCGCGCGAGGCCGACTCCGCGCCGGACCGCGCGTCCAGGCGCAACGACTTCGCGGGGTCGCCGGCGGCGGCCGCCATCGCCGGCACCACGCCGAACAGCAGCACGGCGGCGAACGTCACGCCGCACGCCGCCCACACCGGCGCACCGGCAAGCCTGATGACGTCCATGCGCGGCAGTTCCGACGGCGCCAGCGCGAGCAGCGCGTTGAGCAGCACGTCGCCGAACAGGAGGCCGGCGGCGCCGCCGGCCACGCCGAGCAGCGCGCTCTCGACCATCAATTGACGCACGACGTCGGAATAGCGGGCGCCCAACGCGCGCCGCACGGCCAGCTCCCGGGCACGCGTGGTGGCACGCAGCAGCAGCAGGTTGCCCACGTTCACGCACGCGATGAGCAGGAGCATCGCCACGGCCACGGTGAGAGCGACGAGCACGGGGCGCACGTTGCCGAGCACTTCCTGCGTGAACGTGCGCGCATCCACCCCCGTGATGGGCGAGACGGGCTCGAGGGTCCGGATGCCGTTCAGGAATTCCGTGCGCGCGCTGGCCAGCGTGGCGCCCGGCGCCAGGCGCGCAACCGAGATGATGCTCTCGGTGCCGAACGGGACGATGGGCACCCAGTAATCCGTGCCGGCCGGATAGTCGAGCCCGGCCGGCGCCACGCCGACGATCCGGTAGTGCCAGCCCGTGACCGGCGTCGTCAGCTCGTGCCCGATCACCGCCGAATCGCCGCCGAACTGGCGTCGCCAGGCGCCGTAGCTGATCACCATCACCGGCGCGGCGCCCTTCACGTCGTCCTCGGGACGCAGCATCCGCCCGAGCGCCGGGCGCACGCCGAGCACCGAGAAGAAATTCCCGCTCACCTGCGCCTGATTCATCACCACCGATCGGTCGGCATCCATCAGCGCGAACGCATACGCGCCCCAGTGCGCCACCGAAGCGATGGCCGAGAGCGTGCGCGTCTCGGGCGCGAAGCGGAAGAATCTCGCCGCGCCCCACGTCGCGTTCCGCGGAACCCTGCAGCCCCGACATCACCACGATCCGGTCCTGATCGCGCACCGGCAGCTTCTGCACCAGCACCGACCGGAACACGGTGAACATCGCCGCGGCCATGCCGATGCCGAGCCCGAGCACGAGCACGGCCGTGACCACGAAGGTGGGCGTGCGTCGGAGTCCGCGAACGGCGACGCGGAGGTCGCGCCCGATGCCATCGAGGAACGCCGTCAGTGACATTGATCCGGCCTCCGGTTCGTCCTGCTGGTGCTTCCTACGGCCTGCCCTGCCCGCGGAAGGTCACGGTGGCCGCCGTATACCCGTCCGCGTTGGCGCCGGCCGCCGGGAAGGTGACGTCGTACCGTGCGCTCGGCCCCGGCCGTCCACGGCCGTGCGCGAATCGCAGCCCCGCCGCCAACCTCGGCCACGAGGTCCCGCGCCGCCATGGGATTCGGCGTTCCAATACGAAACGCGTACGTCTGGCCGGCCAGTCCTTCGAGCGACACGAGCGTACCACGCGCCTCCCGGCGCGGCGACCGCGCCGCGGCGCCTCCAATCGCTCGCTGAGGATCCGGGGCGCGCGCGAACGCTCGCCGATCACCGCCGGCATCGACGGCGGCACGACGCTCCAACCGCCGGTGTACGCAACGCGCAGCGTGGCCGACGTGCCGAAGGTGGTGCCGACCGTCGCGTGCACGTCGCCCGGCGTCACCTCGGTGCGTCGCGTCCGCGGTGGTTATGCGCGCGCCGAGCGGAAGCGCCGGCGAGAAGGTCAGGTCGAGCGCTTCGTGATCGGGGCCCGTTCGCCGCACCGCGAGCACGATGTCCCCGGCCGACCGCCGCACCGTGAACGACAGCTCGTCCCGGCCCACCGGCACGTTGTCCACCGACACCGAATCCCAACTCGGCGGCAGATGCGGCGCGATGGTCACCCGGTGCGCCGGCGCATCCACCGTGATGCCCAGCAGCCCGCGAATGAGCGGCGTGAGGATCATGGACGTGGCGAAGAACTGCTGCGGCACCGCCGTGTCGAGCGGCTTGTACAGCCGCCCCGAGATCACCTCGGGGTTGTGTCCCAGCGAGTTGTCGAAGGTGGTGCGCGCGATGGCGTCGAGCGCGAACCAACCCGCCGGCGCGTTGTGATAGTTGTACTCGGCCAGCGACACCCACCCGGTGACGAAGGGCCAGACGGCGCCGTTGTTGTAGTGCAGCGGGTCGAACAGCGGGCTCGTGGCCGAGAGCGGGCGAGCGCCCCAGTCGGTCATGATGTTGCTCGATGCCAGCTTCGCCGCCATCTCGGCGCCGTGCGTCTGGTCGAACACGTCGAATCCCATCGCCGTGGCCGCCCACGCCGTGAGGTTCTCGTTCACGCTCCCGTCCTGCAGCAGCGCGAAGCCGTACTGCCCGAGCTTCGGGAGCCAGAACTTCGACTCCATGGTGTGCAGCGCCTTCGCCCGGATGGCGAGCGCGCTGTCGGCCAGCGCGCCCTGCCCCAGCGCGCGCGCCATCTGCGCGAACCGGTCGAGCGACGCGATCCAGACGCCGTTCATGTACACGTCGGAGAGGATCCCGATCTGCAGATCGCCGACCTCCAGCGCGCCGGCGCCGGCCGCGGGCGTCTCCATCAGCCCGTCGCCGTTGGTGTCGGTGGCCCTGGACCACTCGTACGCCTTGTGAATGTTCGGCCAGAGTTCCTTCACCAGCGCCGTATCGGCCGTCTGCCGCCAGTACTCGCCGAATGCCAGCACCCAGAAGGGCGTGGTGTCGCCGTGGTAGTAGGGATACGGATAGTCGAACCAGTCCACGTGCCCGGCGCCCTGCGAGATCTCGTGCGTGATCTTCCCGTCGGCGCGCTGGTACTTGGCGAAGAACTTCAGCGCGCCCTGCCGCACGAGCGCCCCCTCCCCCGCGCCGTCCATGGCGAACGAGTTGATGGACGCGTCGCCGCCGAAGAACCAGCCGAACCCCGGCCGGTCGCTCGCCGCGCCGCTCAGCCCGTACCCCGCCACGAGGCCGCACCCCATATCGGGGTTGCACACGTACGCCTGATCGAGGTTCACCTTGGCGTACTCCACCGCTTCGTTCAGCATCGCGTCGGGCGAATGCAGCGCGAACATCGTGGTGCGAATGGAGTCCTCGTGCGCCACTACGCGCTTCCACTCACGCTCGGCGGCCCCGGGCGCGATCAGCTCCCGATACATGGCGAGCGCCGAGTCGTGCGGCATCTCGCCGCCGGCGAGCACGATGGGGATGTACGCCTCGTGGATGTTCACGTTGTGGCCGGGCGGTTCGCCCAATCGCGGCGCCATGTAGCGATCGGAGTCGCCGCCCACGCCCAGCACGAGCTGCGGCGGCGCGGCGGCCAGCATGTGCGCGGGCACGTCCGACGCCTGCGTCACCGCCGGCGAGCCGAGGAAGGCGTTGATCTTCCGCTTGCCCTCGGAGAACAGGAACGCGCGTGCGTTCTGCTCCCAGATCAGGTACTGGCCGCCCAGGCCGGCCGGCCACGCGTAATGGATGTCGGGGGTGAACTGCGCGATGATGTCCAGCGGGCGG
The DNA here is from genome assembly GCA_963814345.1 of uncultured Gemmatimonadaceae bacterium. Classification (GTDB taxonomy): domain Bacteria; phylum Gemmatimonadota; class Gemmatimonadetes; order Gemmatimonadales; family Gemmatimonadaceae; genus JAGWRI01. The sequence goes on from CAWFCT010000010.1 coordinate 11,481, forward strand.
ATGGCATCCACCTCCAGCAGGATCACCACCGCCGGCTTGTCGAGCGGAACGAAGACGTGCTCGCGCACGGTGAACTGTTCGTAGGCGTAGGTGATCGTTACGCCTTCGGGGCGTTCTTCGACGGACTGCGCCACGTCGCGGCCGAGGATGGGCTGCGTGTACTTGGGCACGCGGAACGACAGATGGAAGTCGTGCAGCCACTTGATGGGCCACGACCAGAGTTCGAGGTCGCCGTTCTCGGTGCCCATGGCGATCGCCTGGCGACCCACCGCGGAGATGAACATCCCCGGGCGCGCGTCGCCGGTGAGCGCCAGCGGCGAGGCGCCGAGCGGGAAATAGGGAATCGTGTGGCGCGTGGTGTCGAACTGCGCCTGCGCGACGGCGGCGGGCGCGCCGGGCGCGCGCGGCGGGGGTTTGACTTGCTGGGCGAGCGCCGGCAGGGCGAGCAGCGGAACGAGGCCGGCCGCGGCGACCAACCACCGGCGGACCGGCATCGTGATGGAGACGAACATTGGAGGCATCGGGTATGGGTGGCCAGCCGCCAATCTGATCCCGATCGCCTCCGCTGTCGAGGCGTGGCGCCCTCGACTCCTATTGACATTCGATACGGCGCGGCCTACCGTCATATCGATCTTCGATAGGAGAAGCCGCGTGGCCGACGAGAGTACGGCGCTGTTGCAGGGCACGCTCGACGTGCTCGTCCTGAAGGCGCTGGCGCTGCAGGAACACCACGGACTTGGCGTGGCCGATCGCGTGGCGCAGCTCACCGGCGGCACCTTCCAGGTGACCCCGGGTTCGCTGTTCCCCGCCCTGCACCGCCTCGAACGCGACGGCTGGCTCCAGTCGCGCTGGGGACGCTCGGAGAACAACCGGCGGGCCAAGTTCTACCGGCTCACCCGCGCCGGACGCCGCGAACTCGAGCGAGCCACGGGTGAGTGGAACCGCATCGTGGTCGCGATGAATGCGGCCCTGCAGGCGACCTGAGGCCCACGCCCACTGATGCGCATCGTCGACGCCGCCCGGCATCTGTGGAACGACCTCGTCCACCGGTCGCGCATGAATCGTGACCTCGACGACGAGTTGCGTGCGTACGTCGAACTGGCCGTGGCCGAGCGCATACGGCAAGGCGTCGATGGGGTCGCGGCGCGGCGCGAGGTCATGCTGTCCATGCGCGGCACCGATCACGTGAAGGAGCGCGTCCGCGACACGCGACGCACACGGCTGCTGGAGACGCTGCTGCAGGACGTTCGGTTCGCCCTCCGATCGTTCCGCCGGAATCCGGGGTTCAGCCTGGTTGCGCTGCTGACGCTCGCGATCGGCATCGGGGGGACGACGGCGGTATTCAGCATCGTGAACGCCGCGCTGCTCCGTCCGATCGGCGGCGTCGTGCAGCCCGGCCGTCTCGTCGCGTTCAGCCGCGCGCTGAACGGCATCCGGTACGACAACTTTGCGTACCCGGACTTCCTCGACTATCAGGAGCGGGCGCGCGCGTTCAGCGGTATGGCGGCCTATATCGGGGTGCCCACGAACTTCACCGGCCAGTCCGGGGAAACCGAGCGGCTGCGGGCCGATCTCGTGACCGGGGATTACTTCGGCGTGCTCGGCGCGGCGCGCGCGGCCGGGCGCCTGCTCCTCCCCTCCGACGGCGCGCCCGGCGCGTTGCCGGTGGTCGTCATCAGCTACGGCTTGTGGCAACGGAAGTTCGGAGCGCGCGCGTCGGCCGTCGGCTCGACGCTCCGTCTGGACGGCGGCGCGTTCACCGTGGTCGGCGTGACGGCGCCGGCGTTCGCCGGCACGCGGATCGGGAGCGCCACCGACGTGTGGGCGCCCCTGGCCGCGCAGCCCACGCTCCTGTCGCGCATGCCGGCCGACATCATGCACACGCGCGCCGCCGGATGGTTGGAGATCGTGGGCCGGCTGGCGCCGGCGTCGACGTTTGCCGAAGCGGAGTCCGAGATCGGTACGATCGCCGGCCGACTGGCGCTCGAGTACCCGGCCACCAATGCCGGCCGCACGGCGCGGATACACCGTGGCGTGGGACTCGACCCCGATGATCGCGCAGCGCTGGTGCGGATGCTCTCGGTCGTCTCCACCGCCGTGGCCCTCCTGCTGCTCATCGCCTGCGCCAACGTGGCCGGGCTGCTCGTGGTCCGGGCCGCCACGCGGCGCCACGAGATGGCGGCTCGCCTCGCGCTCGGCGCGTCGCGCTGTCGCCTGGTCCGGCAACTCGTGGTCGAAGGCGCCCTGTTGGCCGGGGCTGGAGGAATCGCCGCCGTCACCTTTGCCGCGAGTCTGGCACGCCTCGCCACCCGCCTCGAACCGGCCGGCTCCATCCTGCACGGCGTGCCGATCGCCCTCGACTGGCGCGTGCTCGCCGTCGCCGCCGCCATCGCACTGCTGAGCGCGGGCGTGTTCACGCTCGCCCCGGCGCTCCGCGTGTCACACCTTCAGCCGAGCGCCGCGATTCGTGCTGCCGCGCCAGGCGCCGGAGCCGGCGGCTCGGGCGCTGGAGTGTTGGTCCGACGGTTGGTCGTGTCGGCGCAGGTGGCGCTCTCGTTCGCGCTGCTCGTGGGCGCGATCACGCTCGCCGTTGCCGTCGAGCGGCTGCTCGCGCGACCGCTGGGCTTCGACCCCAACGCCGTGGTGATGGCTTCCGTCGATCTCTCGACGCAGCACTACACGCCTGAGCGCGGCCTCGCCCTCTACCAGGCGCTCATCGCCCGCCTGGCCCAGGATCCCCTGCTGCGCTCGGGGGCGTTCGCCAAGACGGTGCCGCCGCTCGACTGGAGCGATCGCGTCTCGCTCTTCCGACCGGGCGCCGAACCACCGCAAGCCGTGCTGCGCGACCGCCAGTTGGAGATCGGCTTCCGGGTGCAGCTGGATCGTGTGAGCCCGGGTTTCTTCCGGACGCTCGGCATTCCGATGCGCGGCGGTCGTGACTTCACCACTGCCGATCGCGCCGGGGCGCCGGGCGTGGCAATCGTGAACGAATCGCTCGCCCGTGCGTTCTGGCCAACGCAGGATGCCATTGGCCAGCAGCTCTCATGGCCGGCCCTCACCGGGCCCCGCCGCCCACCGCTCGTCGTCGTCGGCGTGGTGGGCGACCATCGGTATACATCGCTCACCACGGCGGCCGCCCCGCTGCTCTACGTTCCCGTGCTGCAGGCCTACGACGGACGGGCCACGATCGTCGCCCGCGCGGCCGGCGACCCCGGAGACGCGCTGACCGCCCTGACGCGCGACCTCCACGACATCGCGCCCGGCGTGCCCACCCACGGCGCCATGACGATGCGGCAACGCATGGCCGAGTCGGTGGGGCAACAGCGGACGCTGGCGTTCTGGGTGGCGGCGTTCGCGCTGCTCGCGCTGGCAATGTCCGCCATCGGGGTGTACGGCGTCGTCGCCCAATCGGTGACCCAGCGGACGCGTGAGTTCAGTCTCCGTCTCGCGCTCGGTGCCACACCCCGCCGCGTCATCGGTTTCGTGATACGGGAAGCGATCGGGATCGCGACGACCGGATTGGCAGTGGGGATTCCGCTGGCGCTCGCCTTCGGTTCCGCGTTGCGACACTCGCTCGCCGGCATGGACGCGCGCGTGATCGAGGCATGGATCGCCAGCGCCGTGCTACTGGCCGCCTCCGTGCTCCTCGCGAGCTACCTCCCCGCCCGCCGCGCCGCCACCGCGGACCCCGCCGATGCGCTTCGCTGCGACTGAACGTGCGGTGGCGGCCGTTGCCCTCGCCCTCACGGTCGGCGCCGGGTCGAACACGTCCCTGAATTCCGGCGCGCCACCCGCAGCGGTCGTGCGCATCGGCACCATGACCGTTGACCGTGCGACCCACCAGGCAACGCTGCTGCGCACGGGCACCGTGCTGGTCACGGGCGGGTGCGCCGGCACCGGGTGCGAACGCATCCTGGCCTCCACCGAGCGCTACGATCCAAGGACGCGTACGTTCGCGGCGGCCGCCCCGATGACGTTGCCGCGCGCAAGTCACACCGCCACCCAACTGCTCGACGGGCGCGTGCTCGTGGCCGGCGGGTGGACGGGAACCAGCGCCACCGCGGCCGCCGAGATCTACGACCCGAACACCGATCACTGGACCGTGGCGGGAAACATGACGGAGGCGCGCGCCAGCCAGATCGCGGTGCTGCTGCGCGATGGCCGCGTGCTGATGATGGGCGGGGGGTCGGGCGGACTCGGCGATCTCGGGTCAGCCGAGGTGTTCGATCCCGCGAGCGCGACGTTCTCGGCGGTGGGACGCATGCATGCGAACCACTATCTGGCCACCGCGCTGGCCGACGGGCGCGTCCTCGTCACCGGCGGCCAGGACGCGCAGGGCCGCATCGTCGGCACGGCCGAGTTGTTCGATCCGACAACGAACACGTTCTCGCCAACTGGCAACATGATGGTCCCCCGGGTCAAGCACGCCGCCGTGCTGCTGCCCGATGGACGCGTGCTTGTTGCCGGCGGCTCCGATGCCCGCGGCTACGACGCGCGCTTCATGAGTACGGAGTTTTACGATCCGCGAACCGGGCGCTTTTCCCGCGGGCCGGACATGCAGTGGGCGCGGCACAAGCTCCGGGACGCTGTCGCGATGTTGCCGTCGGGCGCCGTCGTCGTGGCCGGCGGAGCGACGCGGGTCGAGGTCTTTGACCCACGCCGCGGGGCGTTCCTGGCGGTGCCGGGTCGGCTGAGCGGTCCGCAGATGTTCGCCACGGCTACCCTGCTTCCGGACGGCGGCGTCCTCGTGCTCGGCGGTTACGACCACCGGTCGCGATCGAGCGCCGCGGCGTGGATGGTATCGGGCCTGCATTGACGCGGCCCGCCGGTACCGGGTAGTGGGAGGAGGGACCGACGAGCCGTCTCCGCTCAGCGGCGCAGGGGCAGGGGCAGCGTCTTGCTGACCCGCAGTTCAGTCCCCCGGAAGACCGCCACCTGGAACGCCTCCCGGCCGCCGCGCATGACGGGCACCGTACCCGCGGGCACGATCGATGCGAAGTCGGGCAAGTACTCCTTGATCACGTCGCGCGTGAGGCCCCCCGTCGGCACCCGCACGAGGATCAGTACATTCCGGCCGACGAACCTGGCCGGCGGATCGGCGTACGCGAAATGTCGGGGATCGTCGCTCAGGCAGAGCACCGGATAGTCGGGCCCCATGGCGTATCCGATCTTCGCCGCGTCGATCCAGTGCGTCGCCGCGATCACCTGCCCCGGGTCCTCCAGCAGTCCGCGCGTCGCGAGCTCCGATTTCAGGTCGCTCCAGTCGTACGCTTCGAGCGACGGATCACCGCGCGGGAACCACCCCGGCTCGAGCCGCGCCACCCACCCCGTGGCGACGTCGCTCGCCGCCACGGCGGTGAGCGCCACGAAAACCACGCCGGCGGCGACGAGCCATCGATGCAGCCGCGCGCGCTGCCGAGGGCCGCGCGTCTCCCATCGGGCCGCAGCGTCGCCCACCAGCGGCAGGAGCAGCAGATAGCCGGGCGCCTCCCAGTGCGGCAGCCCCGGATTCCCGCTCAGCGAGACGAGCGTGAACACGAGCACCGGTCCCGCCCCGAGGCAGAGCAGCAACCACCGGGGTGCGTCGCGGGGACCGATGCGCGCCGCCCGGTACATCTGGAACACCAGCGGCACCCAGATCCACGGCAGCAGGTATCCCGCCTGTCCCCCCAGGTTCTGCAGCAGCGCCGTCACGGCGTTGCCCCCCTCCGGGACGGCGCGCCCGCCCTGAAAGCGGAACGACACGAAGCCGTGCGCCGCGTTCCAGAAGATGGTCGGCGAGAAGATCGCGAGCGCGATGAGCGTGGCCACGTAGGGTTCGGGACGCGCCAGCCAGGCGCGTGCTTCGCGTCGAGTGAGCACGAACGCAGTCGTCCCCAGCAGCAGGAACGCGCCGTGGTACTTGGAGAGCAGCGCGAGGCCGCTGGCCACACCGGCGAGCAGCCACCAGCGCCAGGTGCTTCGGGAGGGCGGATCGAGCAGCGCGTGGGTGAGCGCGAGCGCGGCCGCGACCATCGCGCAGTCCAGCGGACCGTCGGGAAGGATCCAGCTGCCGGTACTCAGGCTGAACACGGGGGCCAGGTTGAGCAGCAGCGCCGCGAACATGCCCGCGCGCTCGCCGTACAGCCGCGCCGTGAGCCGGAACGTCAACCACGTCGTGCCCGCAAAGAGCAGGATGAAGGGCAGGCGCAGCAGGACGTGATTCTCGGTGCCCGCCAGGTGCGCCAGGCCGCCGGCGATCCAGAACGCGAGCGGCGGGTGGTCGAAGTACGACCAGCTGAAGCCACGCGCGACGACGACCGCGTACGATTCGTCGACGCCGAGTCCGATGGTAGCCGAGACGATCAGCCGGGCGGCGATTCCGACGAGGACGATCGCGACGACGGCGCGGGCTTCGGACGACAGGGGACGGCCTGCCTCCGAGGCGCTACCGGCGCCGGTCAGCGGCACGGACATTTGGATTTGGTTGACATTGCGCGCCCGCATGATGGTCGAGCGCCTGCCCAGCGTCAACGTTCACCGCACGCCACACGCGGCGCGGCCCGCGCCGGCCACGCCGGGACGCTACTGCGTGCCCAGGCTCCGTTGGAGCGCCGGCGCGGGATAGTACGCGAACAGCACCGATCCGCCCTCAATCAGGTGGATGATGCGGGGCGCCGCGGTCTCGCTCAGCGCCGGACACCCCTCGCTCCGGCCCAGTCGACCGACTCGCTGGATCATCTCCCGGCTCACGTACCACGCGCCGTGCATCACGATGCCGCGCTCCAGGGCGTGATCGTTGAGTCCGGGATCGAGACCGTCCAGCCGCAGCGACAACCCGTTGTGGCCATCGTACGTGTCGCCGGTGACGAAGGTGCCGAGACTCGTCTGGTAGCTGTTGTCGCGATTGGAAAAGCGCCGCGCCACGTCGTCACCGGTGCCCCGCCCGTGGGCCACGAACTCGCGCGCCAGCACCCGACCCCGCTTCAGATCCAGCACCCACAGCCGCTTCACGTGGCTGGGCAGCGAGTAGTCGATCACCGTCAGCACGGCGCGGCGCGCCGCACCCTCGACCACCGCCCGCCGGTACGCGATGAGTGCCGACTTGAGCACCGACGACCGCAGGCCGGCTCGCACGGCCGCCGTCTGCACGGCCTCGCGTGTGGCCGAATCGGGCACCGCGACGACGATCGGATCCGGCCCCGGCCCCGCGGCGCGGGCCGTGGAGCTCGGCACCAGGATCGACCACGCAAAGACAGTCGCGCTCAGGCGGATTGACGCGTGAAACAGGGGGCACCTCTGGTGTGATTCGGGAGCAACTCTCCCTCTTACACCAGACGCCCCGATTCAATCCAGGTCAGCAGAAACAGGTGAATCCGCTCACCATGTGTTTGCGGGAACGCTGTCGCGCCCGTAGATGTCCGGAACGAACCGCACCGTGCCGTCCGGCATCGCCACGACCGTGACGTACTCCACGAGCACGGGGATTGGACGCGGCAGCATCACGCGCCGGAAGTCGGGGCCGGTCAGCGCCACGTCCACGCTGTCGGTGTTCCAATCCTGGCGCTCGCGCATGGCCCAGATGGCCAGATCGCGCGCCCGTTCCACCCGGATGCACCCGTGGCTGAGGTCGCGGCGTGCGAGCGCGAAAAGGCTCTTGTCCGGCGTGTCGTGCAGATAGACGTAGCTGTCGTTCGGCATCACGAACTTCACACGCCCCAGCGGATTGCCCGGTCCCCGCCGCTGGCGCACCCAGAGCCGGCCGGCTTCCAGCTGCTCGATCACGGCCGGGGTCACGGTGTCGCCGAGCGCCATGTCGCGCCCCTGCATCAACTCCATGTCGTGCCGCTGGAGGTAGGTCGTATCCGTGCGCAGGAGGGGGATGATTTCCCGCGTCAGGATGCTCCGCGGCACGTTCCAGTCGGGCCAGAAGTCCAGGTACTGCACCTTCACCGCGAGCGACGGCGTGGACAGGCGGCCGGCACGCCCGGCGATCACCTTCATCACGAGCGCCGGTGGCGTGTCGCGGGCGCCGTCGTCGTAGGCGAACAGCGTGAACGCCGGCACGTTCACAATGATGAACCGGCCGCTGTCCACCACCGGCTCGTGCCGGATGCGCAACAACGCCGCTTCGATCTGCGTCACGCGATCGCGCAACGGCGTCTGCAACTGCGTCAGCGTGGCGGGCCCGATGATGCCGTCGGCATCGAGGCCGTGGCGCTCCTGGAAACGCCGCACCGCGTCGACCAGTTCGCCGGAATACCATGGATCCGGGTCGGCCGCTGCCCAGCGGTCGAGATCGCCGAGTGCGGCGAGCCGCGTTCGCAGCGCGGTCGCCGTGGCCAGCGACTCGCCGGGGGCGACGGGTAGTCGATCGGGCGTCGGAAATTCGGGGATGGTGCTATCAGCAACCAGGGTGTCGTATCGAGTCAGCGCGCGCTCGAGCGCCCGATAGTCGGGCCGCCGCACTCCGCCGAACGCATCGCCGAGGGACGGCGCCGATAACGGTTCGGGAGCGCGCACCGCGGGCGGCGTACCAATGCGAGGGATGACGCCTACACGCTCCCCGCCGGCCCGGCTTCGCACCGGCGCCGGGTCCGGCGATGCGGCACGATGACAGGTCGTCGCAACGATGGCGATTCCGAGGACGGCGACGAGCCGTGTGGAGAGCAACGACATGTACCGGGCAATATCCCTCAATCGGAGGTGCCCTGCTGTCGGGGGACGGTGCACGGCCTGTAGGCGGAATGCGCAGGCTCGCGGCAACGGGCGCGCCGACGACCATTGACATTCCCTCCCTTTGGAGGAACGATCAATCGAGGAATGCGCGATCATGCGCGGCACCAGTGTCCCGCGAGCCGGGAGGGGATGACCATGGCGGCACTTCCAGTCCGCGGCGCACTGCACCTGTTGCGGCCCCTGTATTTCGGAACCCTGTGCTTCGCGCTGCTCACCTGCACGGCCGATCGCGCCCCATCGCTCATCGACTCCACGGCCACCACTCCACCACCGGTGGACTCCTCCGGCCATCACGACTGGATGCGCTTCGGGTGGGACGTCGCGGCGTCGAGCGCGCCCGGCGTCTCCATGGGCGTGACCGCCGTCAACGTGGGTTCGATGACGCGCCAGCAGGTGACACTCGACGGCACGGTGGACGCGTCGGCCATCTACCTGCATGGCATCCAGGTGGCGGGCGCCGCGCACGACGTCTTCTTCGTGACCACCACCTACGGCAAGACGATCGCCGTCGATGCCGTCGCCGGCACCGTGCTCTGGGAATACACGCCCGCCAGCTATTCCCAACTCGCCGGCTCGGCCCAGATCACGACGGCCACGCCGGTGGCCGATCCCGGCCGGGCGTACATCTACGCCGCATCCCCCGACGGCTACATCCAGAAGCTCGCCGTGGCCGACGGCCACGTGGCCTGGCGCACCTCCATCACTCGGCTGCCGACGCGCGAGAAGATCGCCTCAGCATTGAACTTCTATAATGGCCGAGTGATCGCCGTGACCGGCGGCTACATCGGGGACGCGCCGCCGTACCAGGGACACGTCGCGATTCTCGACGGCGCGGCCGGCACGCTGCTCCACGTCTGGAACTCGCTGTGCAGTGGGCAGGCGGGACTCCTCGATCCGGCCTCGTGCCCGGAGAGCGACTCGGCCATCTGGGGACGCGCCGGCGCCGTGATCGACTCGACCACCGGCAACATCTACGTCGCCACCGGCAATGCCCTCTGGGACGGCCAGACGAACTGGGGCGACGCGGTGATCGAGTTGAATCCAGACGCAACCGCCATGCTCGGCAACTACACGCCGGCGAACACCGCGCAGCTCAATGCCCAGGACGCCGACCTCGGCTCCTCGTCGCCGGTGCTGCTTGGCGGAGGACTCATCGCGCAGGGCGGCAAGGACGCCATCATCCGCGTGCTCGACTGGAGCAACATGGCCGGCACGGCGCCGCATCAGGACAACGAGTCATCCCACGTGGCCACACCCTCTGGCACGCGACTGTTCACAGCGCCGGCGGTGTTCCGGTCGGGAGGCGCCACCTGGTTGCTGGCCGCCGACAACGGCGGCACCTCGGCGTGGACGGTGCAGGGACAGCAACTCGCGCCGCAGTGGCACTCGGCATCCGGAGGCACGAGCCCGGTGATCGTGGACGGCCTCGCGTTCGTGTACAACCCGGGCGGCGGGCTGGCCGTGTACGAAGCGACCAGCGGCAATCCGGTGGCCACCCTCAACTGCGGCGGCGGGCACTGGAACAGCCCGATCGTCGTTGACGGGCGGATCGCCCTGCCGGAGGGAAACGCCAACTCACACAGCACGTCGGGGGTTCTCGACATCTGGCGACTGCCGTAGACGTCGCGACGACGCCCGGGACGGGGGCGCTCAGCCGCACGGCCGTACAGCCTGGAACCCTCCGCGCTCCACTCCCCTTGACCTTCTAAGTGAACGACCGCATACTCCCCAAGACATCCTAAGGGAGTATGCGTGGCCGGTTCCAACCTATCCCTGCTGCAGGGCAGCCTCGACGGACTCGTGCTCAAGACGCTGACGTGGGAGCCGATGCACGGCTTCGGCATCGCCCGGTGGCTGCGCCGCGTCACCGACGATGCGCTGCATCTGGAGGAGGGCACGCTCTACCCGGCACTCTACCGGATGGAGAACCGCGGGTGGATTCGCGCCGAGTGGCGCCTCACCGAGAACAACCGGCGGGCGAAGTACTACCAGCTCACCGCCGCCGGCCGCCGCCAGCTCAAACGCGAGGCCGACAACTGGCATCGGCTTGCCGACGCGGTGGCCAAGGTGTTCGCCGCCTCCGAACAGCCCGCATAGGCCGCCACAGTGACGTCCCGCGACCGTGATCCGTGGGCTCGGCCGCTGCGCGGCCGTCGCCTCTGGCGGTTCTGGCGCGCCGATCCCGCCGCGGACGCCGACGCCGAGTTGGCCTTTCACATCGAATCCCAGATAGCCGAGTACGTCGCCGACGGGATGAGCCCGGATGCGGCCCGCGAGGCAGCAATGCGACGGTTCGGTGACGTGGCCACAATCTCCACCACCCTGCACCGCCTGGGGCACCAGCGGGAGCGCGCCGTGCGGTTCACCGAACGACTCGATCGCATTCGTCAGGACGCGCGCTTCGCGTTGCGCCAGTTCGCGCGCCATCCGCTGTTCACGGCCGCGGCAGTGGTGACGATGGCGCTCGGCATCGGTGCCAACACGGCGATTTTCAGTGTGACGTACAGCGTGCTTCTGCGCCCCCTTCCCTACGCGCACGGTGACAGGCTGCTCGACCTGAGCGAGCGCAACGGGTCGGGGTCGATGAACGTGACCTTCGGGAACTACGGCGTCTGGAAGGAGCAGGCGACGGATTTTCAATCGTTGGCGGGCGTCTGGTATGGGAGCTTCACGCTCACCGGCGCCGGCACGCCCCAACGCGTTTCGGCATATCGCGTGACCGCCGACTACTGGAAGACGCTCTACATTCCGCCCGCGCTCGGCGGGTACTTCGGCCCGGCGCAGGATCAGGTAGGTGGGCCAAACGTGGTGGTGCTCTCGCACGCCTTCTGGAACTCCACCTTCGGCGGCGATTCCAGCATCGTGGGTAAGTCCATCACGCTCGACGGCGAACCGTATACCGTGCTCGGCGTCGCGTCGCCGGGGTACGCGCTCTATGCGTCGGCGCCCCCCATCTGGGTGCCGCTCCGTATCACCTCAACCCAACTCCAGGAGCACGCCGACCACGAGCTGTCGGTCATCGGGCTGGTGCGCCCGGGCGTGGACACCTCGACCGCGGTCGCCCAGCTCACCCGTATCGAAATGGGACTCGCGCGCCAGTATCCGCACTCGTACTTCGATGGCGGCATCATCGCGATGCCCCTCCAGTCGAGCATCGTGGCGGGATCGCGCGGCCTGATCTACCTGCTCAGCGGCGCGGTCGGGCTGGTGCTGCTCATTGCCTGCGTGAACGTGGCCAACCTGCTGCTGGCGCGCGGCGCCTCGCGCCGCAAGGAAATGGCGATTCGTGGCGCGTTGGGCGCCGGGCGCCGCCGAGTCGTCGGGCAGCTGCTCGTCGAGAGCCTCCTGCTCGCGGTTGCGGGTGGCGCGCTGGGGATCGCCGTCGCGACACCGATCCTCCACTTCATCATCCGGTCGGGCCCCGCCTCGGTTCCACGACTGCAGGATGCAACGATCGACCTTCCGGTGCTCGCATTCACGATCGCCCTGTCGGTGGTCTGCGGTCTGGTGTTCGGCCTTGCGCCGGCCCTGCGCACGTCGAAACTCGACTTGCAGGAGGCGCTGCGCGATGGCCATCGCGGATCGGGCGGCTCGGTGCGCGACCGTCTGCGGGGCGGACTCGTGGTGGCCGAGATCGCCATCGCGCTGGTGCTGCTCGACGGCGCCGGACTTCTGGTGCGCAACGCGATTCAGGTCCAACGCGTGAGCCCCGGCTTCAACACCCACAACCTGCTGCTGGCGGGCGTGCAGCTGCCGCACGCGAGCTACCCCACGGACACGGCGGTGACGATCGCCATGAATCGCATCGCGGAATCGGTCGCCGCCGCGCCCGGCGTCTCGTCCGTTGCCATGGTGTCGCTGGCGCCGATCGCGGCGTCTGGCTGGGATTGCGTCTACTTTCGCGACACCGGAACCGGCGCATCCAGCGCGGTGGACGCCAACATCCGTATCGCCACGCCGAACTTCTTCCAGACCATGGGCATTCCACTCGTGCGCGGCCGGACGTTCAACTCCGGCGACGTGATCGGCGCGCCGCCGGTGGTCATGATCAACGCGACCCTGGCGCGAGAACTGTACGGGGCGGACGATCCCATCGGCCGCCGCCTTTCCGCGTGCACCGACCCAACGGCCGGCACTCCGCACTGGCTCACCGTGGTCGGCGTGACCGCCGACATCCGCGCCAACGGCCTCGGATCGCCGCCACGCGACGAGGTCTACTACCCCTTCGCGCAGCGGGCGAACCCGAGCATGACCCTGCTGATTCGCGCGGCCGTTCCGGTGGCCACCATCGTGCCCTCGGTGCGGCGCGCGATCGCCGGCATCGACCCCACGCTCCCGCTCGGCCAGACGATGACCATGGACCAGATCGTGGCGCGCTCGATGGCATCTTCGCGGTTCAACATGACGCTCTTCCTGCTGCTGGGCCTCACCGGACTCACCCTTGCCGCGGTGGGCATCTACGGCGTCATCGCCTACTTCGTCGTGCAACGGTCCCACGAATTCGGCGTTCGCATGGCGCTCGGCGCCAGCGGCGACCGCGTAGTGGCGATGGTGCTGCGGCACGGCCTGACCCTGGGCGTGATCGGCGTCGGCATCGGCTCGATCGCCGCGTTCTGGGCCACGCGACTGGTGCGCAACCAACTGCACGATGTGTCCACGCACGATCCCGTCACGTTCATCGGTGTCGCCGTCGTGCTCGTCGCGGTCACGGGCTTGGCCAGCTTCATCCCGGCGCGCCGGGCGACGCGCGTCGATCCGCTCACGGCGTTGCGCGAGGGGTAGCCTCGGGCGCGCCGAGCAGATTCGACATAAGTTCGGCCGATGACCCTTCGCCTCGCGACCCCCGCCGGCCGCTGGATCGTGCTGGCCACCGTCCTCGCCACCGGCACCGTGTTCCTGGAGAGCACCGTGGTGTCGGTCGCGCTTCCGGCGATCGCACGCGACCTCCACTTCGGGCTCGCCGGCATGCAGTGGGTGATGAACGGCTACCTGCTCACGCTGGGCGCGCTGATGCTCACCGGCGGCGCGCTGGGGGACGTCGTTGGGTACCGGCGGGTGCTCGTGTGGGGACTGATCGCGTTCATCGCGGGATGCGCCGCCGCGGCACTCGCCCCCACGGCGCCCGTGCTGCTGGCGGTCCGGTTCGTACAGGGGGCAGCCGGGGCGTTGCTCGTGCCGAACACGCTCGCCCTGCTGAACGATTCGTTCGACGGACGCGACCGCGGCGCGGCCATCGGGCAGTGGGCCGCATGGTCGGCCATCTCCACGGCACTCGGTCCGCTCGTCGGCGGCTGGATCGTCCAGGCGCTGTCATGGCGTTGGATATTTGGTCTCCCGATTCCCCTCGCCGCCGCCGCACTGTGGATCGCCGCGCGACGCGTGTCGCCGAACGTCGGCGCACGGTCCCCGGTGGCGGGCGACCAGCATTGGACGGCTCGCATCGATCTGATGGGTGCCCTGCTGGTGACCGGCGGACTCGCCGCGCTCACGTGGGCTTTGATCGCCGCGCCCGCGCGAGGGATTCACGACCCCGTGATGCTCTCCGCGGCTGTGGCCGGTACGGCGCTCCTCGTCCTGTTCGTGGTCCACGAGATGCGCGGCTCACATCCAATGCTCCCGTTACGCCTGTTCCGGTCGTGGCAGTTTTCCGGCGCCAATGCGGTCACGCTCGTCATCTACACGGCGCTCGGCGCGCTGTTCTTCCTCCTGATGATCGAATTGCAGCGGGTGCTGCACTACGGGGCGTTGGCGGCAGGAGCGTCGTTGCTACCGATCAACATCGCGATGCTCTTCGTCTCGCCGGCGGCGGGGCGCCTTGCCGGTCGCGTCGGGCCGCGATGGCCAATCGCCGCCGGTTCCCTGCTGGCGGCCGCGGGCATGGCGCTGCTGGCGCGCGTCGGTACGACAGGCGGCTATCTCACCACAGTACTGCCGGGCGTGCTCGGGTTCGGGCTCGGGCTCGCCTTGCTGGTGGCGCCGCTCACCTCGGCCGTGCTCTCCGGCGCAAGCGACGATCGGGCCGGCATCGCGTCGGCGGTCAACAACGCGGTTTCGCGTCTTGCGGGGCTGCTCGCCATTGCCGCGCTGCCGCTCGCGGCCGGCCTCGGCGCCGCCGGCAGCGCTGACGACGCCGCATTCACGTGCGGCTTCGACGCGGCCATGTGGATCCTGGCTGCGCTGTGCGCGGGAGCCGCGGTCCTCGCGTTCACCACGATCCGCGACAGCGCGCGAATCCCGGCCTCCCCGCATCCCCACCCTCAGCACGGCTGTGTGGACTACCGCGGAACCGCTTAGGTGGACCTTTGCTCCGGCGTCATGGCCGCCGGCCGTTCCAGCGCGTCGCGACTCCACCACGCCAGGTCGGCGGCCGCCGCGTATGTGCCCTGCAGAAACTTCAGCACCTCACGGTCGGGATCCGCTGAGGTCCGCACGCGTTCGTACGGCAGCACCCATTCGCGCACCGTCCCATCGTAGCGTGCGTCGCGCACCGCCATCGGCGCGGCCGGATATCCGTCCGGCTCCGGATACGCATAGGCGTAGAATGCCGGCTCGGCGATCGGTCCGCCCACGTTTCCCGGCCACCACCCGGCGCTGGCGCACTCGTGCGAGTACGCCTCGGCCATCACCCAATCGCCAAGGTTGGGCACCCCGCCCGGCGGCGCCGGCGCGGCGCGCCCCGAGAATCGCGTGCAGGCGAGGTCGAAGCTGCCCCAGAAGAAATGCACCGGACTCGTCTTGCCGACGAACCCGCTCCGGAACTCGTGCAGCAACCGGTCGGCTTCGGCGAGCGCGCGCCAGAACCGATGCGCCGCGTCGGCGTCGTAGGCGGCGTGGATCTCGTCGTCGGGAAATGGAATGGCGCCGGCGATCTCCACGGGCTGCGGCCAGATGCGCACGTCGATGCCGAGCGAGTGGAGCCCCTCCATGTACTCGCGGTAGAACGACGCCACGGATCGGGGAGCCAGCTCCGTCGTCCACGACGTGCCCTGGTCGGTGTCGACGCGCAGCGCGTGTTCGATGAAATCGAAGGCGACCTCGAATCCGCCGCCGCGGTAGGGAATGCGCGTGGTGGTGAGGCCGCGCGCCGAGACGTACAGCGGCACCTGCCACCAATGATTCACGTGCGGCGCAAAGGCCAGTCGCGTCTTGCCGACGATCTGTGTCCACAGATGGAGAGTGTCGCGCGTATCCTGCCAGCTCTCCAGCGGTAGCGCGGGCCACGGCATGCCCGCAAGCTGTACGTCCGACCGCGTCGCGACCGGATTCCCGACCCGAGCACTCATCGCCGATCCTCCATCGGACGGCACCGTGACCGCCACGGGGCCAGGGTGGCGCCGGCGGAAGATTTGCCGGCGCGACTCCCGACCAAGCTGTCGTGCCGTAGCCCCGCGCGCCATCCCCCGGCCGTGAGGCTCGCGCATCTCCGGGCTCCGAGTGCAAGCACCGACGGCGCACGGCTCGGCGGGCACGCCCTTCGGGGTATTCCAGTAGCGGTCGACGGCAGGCCTTCCCCCGGCAACCGACCCGTGCTATGACGCAGCAACCCCAAATCCGAGGGAGGTCCCCATGCCCACCGAAATGCAGAGCGCAGGTGCACCCGACACAGTCGTGCTGATCCACGGCCTCTGGCTGACCGCTCTCTCGTGGGAGCACTGGGTAGAGCACTACACGGCAAGAGGGTTCCGCGTCATTGCGCGCAGTTGGCCCGGGATGGACGGCAGCATCGAGCAACTGCGGCGCGATCCGTCCGCGATCACGGGACTCGGCGTGGGGAAGATCGTCGACTTCTACCAGGGTCTGATCGCCGAACTGGAACGTCCGCCGCTCATCATGGGCCATTCGTTCGGTGGGTTGATCGCCGAGATTCTGCTCGATCGCGGCCTGGGTGCGGCCGGCGTGGCCATCGATCCGGCGCCGGTGAAGGGGATCTTCTATCTGCCCTACTCCGCGCTCAAATCGGCGCTGCCCGGGCTGAAGAATCCGTTCGAGATACACGGCGCGAGCATGCTCACCCTGGAGCAGTTCCAGTACGGCTTCACCAATCACCTGACCCTCGAGCAGACTCGGCCACTCTACGAGCGGTACGCGGTGCCGGGCCCGAATCACGTGCTCTTCCAGGCGAGTCTGGCGAACTTCAATCCGCACGCGGCCACGACGGTGAATTTCCACAATGACGATCGCGCGCCGTTGCTGCTCATTGCCGGCGGGCACGACCACACGGTGCCGGCTTCGGTGACGCGGGCCAACTTCGATCTGTTCGCGAAGTCGAAGGCCGTGACCGCGTTCCATGAGTATCCCGAGCGCACCCACTGGACGATTGGGCAGGATGGGTGGGAGGAGGTAGCCGACTACGCGCTGGAGTGGGCGGTGCGCCACGCGGGCACCCGGGCGATGGCAGGCGAGGCAATGGCCTGAGCACCGGACGCCCGGTCGGCGCCGCGGTCCCCCTGGGGTCAGCGGCGCCGACGTGGGTACCGACTCTCCGACCAACCGTCCTACCGACCTACCGGCCAACCGGCCTACGGGCCTACCGATTCAACCAGTACGACATCTTGATCAGCACCGTATTCGCCGGATGGAGCCGGAACAGCTCGCGCACGTCGCCCCCGAAGCCGTCGCGGCCCCGCACGGGCACGTATCCCTGTCGCCCCTCGTTCCACACGATGAACAGCGTCGACCCCGGCTGATACTCCCACCGGAACACCAGGTTCGACTGGAACTCCTTGAAGTTGAACCCGCCGGGCGTTCCGGTGACGGCGGGATTGTCGTACGCGGTATAGCGATCATCGTAGCGCGCCGCCCTCGGCGTCGCCGAGAGCTGGCGGATGTCGGAATAGGTGCCCTTGGACACGAAGGGCTGCACGTAGGCCTGCAGCGATATCGTTGGCGAGAAGGTGTAGTTGAGCCGGACGGTCGCCGACGTGGTGGTCTGGTTGAGATGCGCGAAGGTGTAGTGTCGCCCACCGAGCGTGTCGGTGAAGTTGCCGTACCACTGGTTGTCCGCCACGTTGTGCTCCCAGCTCATCGCGAACGACGAGCTGAACCGCCCGAGCATCTTGTAGTCGACCTGCGGCGTGACGCTGACGGTGGAATTGCGGCCGGCGTCGCCCCGGAAGTAGTTGAGGTTCAGGCCCGGGACGATGGCGCGCCGGTCGTCGGCGCTGATCGAGGCCCAGGTGGACGCGTAAGGATCCTGACGGATGGCCGGTCCGCCCCGCGCGCCACGATCGTCGTAGGTGGTGCCGAGCTGCCCGAGCGTGCCGCCGAAGTTCCACGACCAGTTGTTCCGCGCCGTGAGGTGCACGTTGGTGTTGTACGCGGCCTCCAACGGCAGCCCTGAAGTGCTGAAGTACTGCCACCAGTTGTTGTTCCACTGGAAGCGGTTGTAGAGCGCCCGTTGGTGGCGATCGAAGTATCCCACCCACGTATTCCACGACTGCTGGTCGGCGCGCCGCAGATAGCCCATGTCGTTGACCTCGAACCCCGCCGACCGGCGCTGGTAGGCGGATTCGAACATCAGGTGCTGGCCGCCGACCTTCGCGAACTTGAACTCCTCGGCGTCGCCCCCGAGCACGGTCGCCATGCTGTCCAGCGGCAGGCCGGCGTCGGGTCGCTGGTAGTAGTGCACGGCGTCGGTCTGCAGCAACCCGATGGCGGACCGGCTTCCCTGCACCCGGCTCTGATCCAGCGAGCCCGAGATCTGATAGTTGTCGTCGAGGAACCGGTGCCGGAAGTCCAGCCCGCCGGCGTACGCGGCGGAGGGGAGATACGGTGACGTCCAGCGATCGCCGCGGCGGTTGACCGCCGTGAGCATCGCCCCGATGGTGCTGTTGCCGTTGCGGAAGTCCTGGGTCACGCGGGCGGCCGCGAAGTTGGTCGTCGGCTCGTACGTCGTGTCGCCGGGGCTGGCCGCGCGCTGCGTGGTCGCATCGAGCACGCCGAGCGTGAGTCCACCCGGAAAGCGGCCGAGCAGTTTGGCGGCGCCGATGATCGGGGTCGGCTGCAGCGGCACGGTATCGCCGTACGTGCCGGCGAGTTCGGGGGTGCGTCCGATGCGGCGGCTGTAGTACAGCCCCTCGTTGTTGCAGTTCACTTCGCTGCAGTTCACATCGAAGCGGAACAGGCCCTGCCCGGCGACGAAGAACGGACGGCGCTCGTCGAAGAACGATTCGTAGGCGGTGAGGTTGAGCACGGCCGGATCGGACTCCACCTGTCCGAAGTCGGGGTTGATGGTGGCGTCGAGCGTGAGGTTCGACGCGACGCGGTACTTCAGGTCGCCGCCCACCGTGACGTTCGAGCGGTCGGTGAACTGGTTGTTGGCGATCACCGACGCGTTCTTGGTCACGACGTAGGGCAGCGCCTCGAGCCGGCGCGGCGTTTCCAGATTGCGCAGACCGCTCAGCGTGCCCAACTGCGACACCATGCCCGCCTTCGACTGGTCGAGCATCGGCCAACTGACGCGCTCGGAGTAGCGATAGATGTCGCGATCGATCGTGAACCCGAACGTGTGCGATCGGGCGGTGCTGTAGTGCATCTGCGAGAGCGGAATCCGGAACTCCGCGGTCCATCCCAGCGAGTCGATCCGCGTGGCCACGTCCCACACGGCGTCCCACGCGCCATCCTCGTTCCCGTCGTTGTAGACGGCCTGATCGATCTTGACGCCGGCGGCGTTGACGCCGAATTCGTAGCCGGTACGACGGTCATGGTACGAGTCGATGAACACCCAGATCATGTCGGACGGCGTGAACGTGTCGCGCCGTTCGAGGATCCGGATGATGCTGTCGGGATGCGGGTCGTACGCGCGGACGAAGACGTAGAGATTGGCGGCGTCGTACGCGACCTTGGCCATGGTGCGGAAGCGCGGGGCCTTGCCCTGCGTGGGGTTCCACTCGCGGAACTGGGTGATGGGCGGCGTGTCGCGCCAGATCGCGTCGTCGTCCCGGCCGTCGATCACCGGGGCCACCTCCGTGCGGACGGCAACGGCGCCGCTATCGGTGGGCAGCGGAACCGGATAGGCCGATGCCGTGTGCACGGCGTGGACGGCGCTTCCTTGCGCTGCGGCCTTCGCGGGAAGCTGGAAGAGGAGGAAAAGGGCCAGGAATGCCGCTGCTACCATATGTCGCGCCGCTCGTGTTGGTGTGATGTCCGGAACCGCAGCCCGAATGCGTGCGGTTGGACATCGTACGTTCACGAATGGTTGGACGGTTTCAGCGATCGGATCGACCGCAGCGCGTGCGTTGCTACCGGGCTGCCCGTTGGGACGAACGGGCAGCCATGGCACCGCCGATCGACGGGGCGAGTTCCCCGGCTACGGGGTGAGCACCACGGTCTGGTATCCGCCGCCCGGTGCGTCCATGAAGACGACGGTGCGCGCGGTGCCCGCCGGAACGGCGATGCTCCCGGTCGCATACAGCGTGTCGGTCAGAAGCGGCGCGCCCCCGATCGTGTAATGCTCCGTGGCCATGGTCACCGACCAGTCGCCCGGCGTACTCTCCAGATAGGGCGACGCTTCGCGGTAGTGGAAAGGGAACATCACGCTGACGAGGCTCGGATAATCGGGCTGCGTCCGGTAGAACAGCACCGCCGGGGCCGAGGCGGCGAAGTGCACCACGCGCAACTTGCTTTTGCCCGCGGCCACCGTGGCTCCGGTATCGGTGAGCACCCACGGATTGAGCACGGTGTTCGAATCGACCGCGAGGAGGGTCGTCGTATCACCGGCGGCAAACGTCATGGTGGTGAAATTCGGGACGCGACGGCGCCGGCTTTCAGAAACGCCACGGATTGCGCTCCCGCCGGCACGCTCAACGTGGGACTGAGGGTTCCGGAGGCGAGCGAGGTGAAGATTGCCTCGCCGTCCACCAGCACGTCGATCGCGCTCCCGCCTGGTGCGGTGTTGAGCACGCGAACGTACGCCAGTTGAGCGTTTGGAGGAATCAAGCTGTCGGCCGAGCTGCAGCCGGTGGTCCAGACCTGGACCGCCACCGCGACCATGGCGGTAAACGAAAGGGGACGCATGCGCATGACTCGCCGTCCGTTGGGGGTATTGTAGAATCGCTGACCCGGCACCCGTACACCAGTGGGGATACGGAAACTCGTGGCGTGCTCGTGACGAACCCCCGATACCACGCGACGTGAAGATCCCACAGATTTCGTGCGGATGCGGCGTCGGACCCGGAACCCGTCCGAGAGCAGGGGGTAGGCAGGTCGCACGCGACGACGCGGAATCAAGAAGGGACCAATGGTGATGGCGGGTAAACGCTGGCAGGCGCACGTACTGAGTTTCGAGGGGCCCGACCCCTACGCGCGTGCCGGCGGCATTGCGAGCCGGGTGACCGGGCTGACGGCCGCGCTGGCGAGCGCCGGATGCGACGCGCATCTCTGGTTCATCGGTGATCCGGCGCTGCCCGCCGAAGAGTCCGAGAGCGGCGCGACCCTGCACCGGTGGGGGCAGTGGATCAGCCGCTTTCACCCCGGCGGGGTTTACGACGGCGAGGAGGGGAAGCGGGCCGACTACGTGGCATCGCTGCCACCGCATCTCGTCGACCGCGTCATCCTGCCGCATCTGAGCGCCCCCGCGAACCGCGCGGTGATTCTCGCCGAAGAGTGGCAGACCGTCGACGCCGTGCTGCACCTCGACTGGCTGCTCGCACGCGCCGGCGTGCGCGATCGCGTGACACTGCTGTGGAACGCCAACAACACGTTCGGTTTCGATCGCATCGATTGGCCGCGCCTGGCGCGTGCGTCGACGATCACGACCGTGAGCCGCTACATGCGGCAGCGCATGTGGAGCCAGGGCGTCGATCCGATCGTGATTCCCAATGGAGTATCGGCCGAGGTGCTCCGCCGCCCCGATGGGGCGACGGTCCGGCGCTTCCGGCAGCGCATCGGCGGGCGCGCGGTGCTGACCAAGGTCGCGCGGTGGGATCCGGACAAGCGTTGGCTGCTCGCCATCGACACGGTGGCCGAACTCAAGCGCCAGGGCGACCGTCCGCTGCTGGTGGCGCGGGGCGGCGTGGAGCCGCACGGCGCCGAGGTCGCGGCACGGGCGCTGGGCGCGGGGCTTCAGGTCGTGGAGCGGACGCTCGATCGGCCGGGCGCGCAGGGCGTGATCGACGCCGTGACCGGCGCCCCGCACGCCGACGTGATCCTGCTGCGCACGCCCCTGGACCGAGAAGCGGCGCAGCTCCTGTTCGCAGGGTCGTCGGCCGTGCTCGCCAACAGTGGGCACGAGCCGTTCGGGCTCGTGGGCCTCGAGGCGATGGCCGCAGGCGGCATCGCCTGCGTGGGAGGTACGGGCGAGGACTACGCGGTGGCCGGGTGGAATTCGCTGGTGCTGCAGACCACGGAGCCGCGTGAGTTCGTGAACGCGCTGCACCGCCTCGAGGCACACCCCGAGGAGGAGCACGCGCTCAGGCGCCATGCGCTCGCCACGGCGCGCCGGTTCGAGTGGACCGAGATCGTGTCCCGCGTCGTGCTTCCGCAGGTGGCCGCCGTCGAGCACCGCCGCGGGGCCGGGCCCGGTGTGCGGTAACGCGGAGATCGCCCCCGCGAACGATCACCGCGGCGGCCCTGCGCGGAAAGGTCGCCGCCGCCCCGGTGTGACGTAACTCGCCCGAAGCGTCGCCAACATATTACACTTTGCTCTTGACAGCTTCCCAGGCCATCCGCAGGGTGGGTGCATCCGATGCGCGAGCCTTGCACGGCAGGGCGAAGCTGCTGGCGCAATGTGGTGCAGCAGCCTGCATACGGAGGCTGTCATGGTGGACAGAGGGAGTCGGCGACGCGGGACGGCGTGGGCCTTCGCGTTTGCGGCGATACTCGGCGGGTGCCGCCGGGAGATGCCGCCGGCGCCGCAACTCGCGAGCGCTTTGCGCGATGGGGTCACCCAGGCCGAGTCGCTGGCCGTCCAGCGGCAACACCAGGGCGCGACGGGGCGTCCATCGCTCTCGACGGAATCGGCGGGAACGTGTACGATCGCCTGGAGCGCTCCCGACTCGGTGTCCGGGTGCAATGCGCCGGTCCCGACGGTGGCGCCCGCAGTGCCATGGCTGGTGCATGATGGCGAAGCGCTGGGACCCGGCGAGATCGAACAGCGCGACTCCATCCACATTGGGTTCGGGCTGCCGGTCAAGGGGCTGACGCTCACGAGCACGGGCGCGCTCAACTGCTCGGGGACACTCGGGACGCTGATCGGGTATCGGCATGACACCCTGGTCGCCGAGGCGGACAACGCCCTCACCGATCCGGCCGACTGCGGCACGGATGACGTGACATTCGGTGTGACGGGGCAGTTCCCGCCGGATAGCGTCATTGACAGTTTGGTAATCGTAGGCGTGGACCCGTGGACTTTCCCGGTGTTCAACCTCACCGGCCGGGCGTGGCTGAAGTATACGCTGACCTACGCACCTTTGAACGCCGAGCCGACGTCGGTGGTGATTGAGTCGGTGCATACGGCGAACGCCGGCAGCTTCACCACCCTGCCCGATGAACGCACGATCACGATGACGGCGGTGACGGTGCCGGCCTCCCTGGCGGACAGTGTTCATTGGACCGTAACCGACTATGCGGGCGATCAGGTGCCCTCCATCCCGCCGGATTCTGACTCGCTCGCCCGGGGGGCCGCGATCAGTTGGCGGGTGCCGAAGCAGGATAGTGTGCGATGGCACGCCTTCAGCCACCCCGGCACCCTCAACCAGAAATCGCTGGCATACGTGATTGTGGCCTCCGTCACCGATGCGACTGGGGCGACGGTGCATTCTGCGCCGGATACGCTGAAACAGGATGAGACGGATACGATGCGAGAGGAATATATCGAGCTGGTGCGGGATACCGTGCCGACGCGCGACAGGTTCGGTATGGCACAGTCGCCCCACTTCCTGCCAGGCGGCCTGAACAGCGGCGACTACTCGCGGTACATCGCGGAGCCCGTGTTGTTGAACGGGCTAGAGGCGCTGCGATCCAAGATGGGTTCGGCGCTGGGTCAGGAGACGCCGCTACAAATCACGAGCGGGTATCGTAATCCCGTGCATCACAGTGTTCACGACAGCCTTCCGCATCCTGAGAGCACACACGAATATGGTGTGGCCGCAGATCTTCGAATTGTCAATCAAGCAGAATCGCCAGACAGGTTCTTCGAGTACCTGCGCAAGGCCGCCAAGGATCCCTCGGTTCGCGCGTGTCTTGAACCCGCGGAAGCGATTCGAAATGGGAACCACGACCACAGCCTGAATCACGCGCACGTGGATTGGCGTGCAACCTGTCCCAAGAACTGGTGACGTCATGACGAGTCGTGCAATTCGCTCAACGATATTCGCGCTCGCGGCCCTGGCGCTCGGCCGGACGCCGCTTCCGGCGCAGACCCTCGCCGACTCGGTCTCCGCCTGGACGGCCACGCTCGAAAGCGGGACGTTGCTCCAACGGGTGACCGCGGTCGCGCATCTCGCCGACGTACAGCTCGCGGGACTACCTCCGGCGACCCGCTCGGCCCTCACCGCGGAGCTGGCGCGGCTGAACGATGCGATGCTGAACAAGCAGCCCATTGACGGCGCGCCCGACCTGGGAAGCGAGGGCTTCGGCGAGTATTATCTGGATCTGGCGACGACGGTGGCGCGATTCAATACGGCGGAGGCCAATCGCGCGCTGATTCTCTCTGTGGGCGTGTCGCTGGGCACGGAGCGCAGGGCGGCGGAGATGGGCGATGACGCCGTACCGGTGCTCGCGGACATGATCGATCACCACTACCAGAGCGGTGACGCGCTCGAGACGCTGGCGCTCGCCTGGTTCTGGAGCGACAGCACCGGCGCGCCGCTGTCGGACGCATCGCGGCTCACCATCGTGCGGCGCCTCGCTCAGGCGACGCACTCGGATAGTTTTGATGTTCGCTTGTCCACCGAGACCGCGCTCCAAGAAATCAAGGACCCTGCCTTTCTACCGCTCGCCGGCGCATTCACAGGCGCCATGGCTGGCCCGGAACCAAACATTGCCCGCCTCTTGCGGGTGGAGGCGACACCGGCGCTCGACAGTGCTGGCGCGCTGCTGTCCCGCGCTCAACGCCTCGACAAGACGGGTCGCATCCTGCGCCTGCTCTGCGGCGCGCCGGACAGCGCACCCCCGGCCGCAACGTGCACGGTGCTCACCGCGCAACTGGACAGCGCCCACGACCTCTTGGCCCTGAACACGCTCGATGAGGCAGTAAGCCACCTCGATCGTCTGGCGACAGCCGTGGACGCGGCAGTGAGCGTTGGGGCGCTGACGGCGGACGACAGAGTGTTCATCGCCGGCGGAGCGAAGGCGGTGATCGCTACGGTGCCGAGTGTCCCCGCCTGGGCACCAGGCGTCGCCTACGCGGTTGGTGACTCGGCGTCGTACAACGGTCTCTACTACCAGTGCCGCCAGGCACACACGGCGCAGGTGGGGTGGGAGCCGCCCAGGGTGTATGCGCTTTGGGTCCGCATCGCGGCCGGCGAGACCTGGGCGCCGCAGGTGATGTACGGCGTGGGCGACGAGGTGGTCTACCAGAGCGTTCGCTACCGCGCGATTCAGGCGCATCAGTCGCAGCCTGGGTGGGAGCCGCCGAACGTACCGGCGCTGTGGACACGGGTGCAGTAGCTGCCACGGGCGCGATTGTGATCTCGCGCACAGACACGCGCGCCACGGTGATCACCAGCAGGATTCCACCGTCGCGCGCGCGTGACCGCGCCCGCCTCACCGCAGTCAGACTCGCGTATGCGAGCATTCTTCCGGCACCGCCACGTCAGTCTCACGGTCAAGGTCATCGCGGCCGTGGTCTCCGCAGTCACCGCGATCGTCACCATCTTCGAGTTCGGCCGCTCGTACGGCCTCATCGGCGCTCCGGCGCCGGAGGTACTCACCGTCGGGTCGCTGGGCGTCCGCTGGGTGGCCCTCGCGCCCGCGGCCGACACGGCGACCGCGCTCGGTGACACGCTCCGCTTCGCCGCCACCGTCTCCGACGAGAACGGGACGGCGCTGGTGGGCGCCACCATCCACTGGAGCAGCGACGAGCCGTTCGTCGCGCAGCCGATCGGCGGGGGACGCGTCGTGGTGCGGCACCCCGGCGCCGCCACCATCTCTGCCGAGGTGGGCGAGCGGGCCGCGCGGGCGCGCGTCGTGGTCCGCCAGCGCGTGACGAGCGTGGAGGTGAACCGGGACAGCGTGCTCGTGCTGGGCGAGGACGAACGCCGCGCGGCACCGCTGCTCGCGCGCGATGCCCACCACTTCACGATCCCCGCGCGGAATGCCGTCTGGCGTTCGCTCGACACGTCCGTGGCCACGGTGGACTCCGCCGGCACGGTCGTCGGCCGCGCGTACGGCGCCACGCAGCTCGTCGCCGAGGTGGACGGGGTGGATGGGCGCGCGCCGGTGCGCGTGGTGCCGGTGCCCGGCGCGTTCGACATCGTGGCCGGCGACGCGCAGCGCGCCCGCTCCGGCGCGGTGCTCCCCCGGCCGATCACCGTGCGACTCCGGTCCAGACACGGGCAGCCGATGCCGGGCGACACGATCCACTTCCGCACGGCAGACGGCAGTGGCCGGGCAGACCCGGCGTCCGCGGTCACCGACGCACACGGCATCGCTCACACGAGTTGGACGCTGGGCCCGGTGGCGGGGCGGCAGCAGCTGTTCGCCGTTCGCGACGACATGGACAGCGTCGGCATCGTGAGCGCGGAAGCGGATCCGGTGCGGGCGAACACGCGCCTGTTCCTGGAGAACTCCGCACTGCTGGGCCGCGCGGGCGAAACCATGCCCGAGACCCTTCGCGTGGCCGCGACCGACACGCTCGGCCGGGCGCTCGTGGCGCTTCCCGTCTCATGGCTGGCCGACGACGGCGGTACCGTGCAACCGCTCGACGAGCACACCGATTCGCTCGGTCTGGCGCGCGCGGTCTGGACGCTCGGCCCACGGGCCGGCGTGCAGCGCGCGCGCTTTCGCGTGGGGAGCGGACGTGTCGTGCCCGCACTCGTCGTGCACGCGCGTGCCACCGCCGGCCCGCCGGCCAGGCTGGCACTCGTGTCGGGCGACGAACAGACCGGGCGAGTGGCCGTGCCGCTGGCGAAGTCGATCGCGGTGCGTGTGGTGGACACCGCCGGCAACGGCGTGCCGGGGGTGCAGCTCACCCTGCTGGCCAGCGGCGGCGCACTCTCGGACAGTCTGCTCACGAGCGATTCGGCGGGGCTGGTGCGCGCGCGATGGACGCTGCCGCGGGCCCCCGGCACGCTGCACCTCCACGTGCGCGCGGCCGGCGTGCGGAGGGAACTCAGCCTCACCGCCCACGCCCAAGCGGCGCCGCCGGCGAACGTGGTCTTCACGGAGCCCACCACCGCGCCGATCGTGGCACACGTGCTCGGCAAGCACGTTGCCGTGCGCGTGACCGACGTCTACGGCAACCCGATCGCCGGCGTGGTGGTGACCTTCCACGCGCGGAGCGGGCATGCCGCGCCGACCCGCGTCGCGACGGACGCCGACGGCGTGGCGCACACGCGCTGGGTCCTCGGCACGCGGCCGGGGCAGCAGACGCTCACCGCGGCGGTCAGCGCGCACGGCGGGAGCGCGAGCTCCTCGCTCGTCGTCACGGCGCGCAAGCGCTGACGGGGCCGGCGGCCCGCGGCGTGTCCCTGCTCAGGACCGGCGAGCGGCGGGATCGCTCGCCGGTCCCGGCCTCCTCAGTTCGCCGGCTCCACCAGGAATTGTTCGATCTTCCCGTCCGTGGTCCAGTACGTGGACAGGTTGGCGTGCGTGCCGTTGGCGAAGGCGATGGCGAACCCGCGGTAGCGCATGCCGCCGCGGAGGTTCGTCGAGCGCTGCTCGAAGGTCTTGATGGCGCCCAGCGGGGCGAGGCTCGACTGGTAGTCGGCGATCGCCTGCTTGTCGAAGTAGAAGTTGGCGTTGCTCGTGAACGCCGCGCGGTCGATGCGGCCGTGCTGCAGCTCGCCGAGCAGCCGCCTGGCGACGGCCGTGGCCTTGGCGGTCGCTTCCGGGGTGGACGCCTGCGTGGCGCCGGGCGGGATCAGCAGCGCCGAGATGGCGCGGTCGATCATGCCGGCCGCCGGCGCGGCCTCCTGGTTGGTGAGCACCGCGACCGCGATCTTGTCGTCGGGGAACACCGAGTTCGATGACACGAACCCGCCCACCTCGCCGCTGTGCGTCACCATGCGGTGTCCGTTGAGCGCGCGGATGCTGAGTCCGAGTCCGTAGTTGCTGTACAACCCGTCCTTGAGGCGGGTGGGCGATTCCATCTCGGCGTACGACGCGGGCGCGAGCAGCGTCTCGTTCATGATCGAGATGTCCCACGTCAGCAGGTCGCCCACCGGCATCGCCATCTCGCCGTCGGCAAAGTACCAGCCGGGCGCCTCCAGCAACGCCGGGCGCAGGGGGCCGAGCGCGTGGCGGAAGTAGCCCGTCGGCTCGAGCTGGTTGCGCTGCGTGTCGAGGTCGATGGCGTGCGAGAGGCCCACCGGATCGAGCACGCGCGACTTGAGGAAGGTCCAGAAGGGCTCACCGGCCACCTTCTGCACGATCAGCCCGACGATGTTGAAGTTGGTGTTGCTGTACTGGTATTGCGTGCCGGGGTCGAAATCGAGCGGCTTGGTGGCCCACTCGTGCACGATCTTCTCGGCCGACGACGGGTGCGTCCACGCCGGGATGGTGTAGTCCTGCGGCGCGTAGTCCTCGTACCCCGAGGTGTGCGACATCAGGTTGCGCAGCGTGACTTCGTTGGCGCGGGTGAGTTCGGGGAACCACTTCGACACGGGGTCGTCGATGGAGAGCTTGCCCTCCTGCTGCAGCAGCATCACCGCGGCGACGGTGAACTGCTTGCTGATCGAGCCGACGGCGTAGTGCATGTCGGGCGTGGCCAGCTCGGGCGGCGACAGCCGGGCGTGCCCGAAGGCCTGGACGTACACGATCTTCCCGTCGCGTACGATCCCGACTTCGGCACTGGGGACGTGCGTCGTCGCGATCACGTCGGTGACGGCGGCCTTCACCTTGGCCGCGAGTTCCGGTGGCAGGGTGTTGGTGCCCTGGGCCCACAGAGCGGGGGCGGCAAGCATGGTCAACACGCAGACGAGCGGCGCGAGGCCGCGAAGCATCGGGCGACGACTGGACGGCACGGGGTCTCCTGGTACGGTTCCGGGTCCAAACTTGCTCGTGCGGCGGCTCCGGGGACAAGCCCATGGCCGTCCGCGCGTCAAGGGAGTCCGCGCCGTAGCCGCCCCTACTCCTGAATCAGTTCCATCCCGTCGAGGGTCTCCCGATCGGCCACAGCGTCGATCGACGTGATCCGCCCATCGGCGAACTCCAGGAGCAGCACCAGCAGCATCCGGCCCTTCACCGGCACCAGCACTCCGGTCTCGCCATCGATGAGTCCCGGCACCGCCGCCCGCGCGCGCCCCTTGAAGCTCGTCGCCACCGCCCGCGCGCCGCGCAGTTCGGCTGGCCCACCCAGCTTGATCGCTGCTGCATCGCTTCGGACCACCACGTCGGGATCGAGCACCGCAACCAGGCCTTCGAGATCGCCGGCGCGGGACGCCGCGAGAAACGCCTCGACGATCGCACGCTTTCGGGCATCTCGTTCCGGCGCGGATGCCCCGCGCACCCGCCGGCGCGCCCGGCTGGCAAGTTGGCGGGCGGCCACCGGCGTCCGGCCCACGATGGGTGCGATCTCGTCGAATGGCAGATCGAACATGTCGTGCAGCACGAACGCGACGCGCTCGGCGGGTTCGAGCGTCTCGAGTACGACCAGCACCGCAAGGCCCACCGAGTCGGCGAGTTGCGCGTCTTCCTCCGGCGTCCGCTCGTGGCGCCTTCCCGCTGCCGGCACGGGCTCGTGCGCGCCGAGCGCCTCCTCGGCCCGCGAGCGGCGGGTCCGCAGCATGTCCAGACACACGCGTGCGACCACGGTCGTGAGCCACCCGCCGAGATTGTCCACGGCGCTCGCGTCGGCCCGGCTCACGCGCAGCCACGCTTCCTGCACCGCGTCGTCCGCCTCGGGGGAAGACCCCAGCATGCGGTATGCCACCGCCCGGAGATGGGCGCGTTGGGCGTCGAATCGTTGGGCCAGCAGATCGTGGTCGTTCATCGGTCACACTCTCGCATCGCGTTCCGTCAATGCGTTGACGAAGCGAAGCTAACTAATGTGACGAGGAGTGAACCATGCCCAAGTTGAAGGAACGAACCGCGGCTCCCGCCCCCGAAGCGCTGGTGACCATCGAGACCCGGATCCCCAACCCAGCCACATTGATGCCCGACGCACTCGAGGGCATTCAGAAGATGTTGATTGCGATCCAGAAGGGCGGCCTGGACGCAAGCATACTGGCGCTCACGCACATGCGAGCAAGCCAGATCAACGGCTGCAGTTCATGTATCGAAGGGGCCATCGCCCACGCGCGGCGGTCGGGGGACCTGGACGACCGCCTGCTGGCCGTGGCCGCCTGGCACGAGTCGTCGCGGTTCACGGAAGCCGAGCGCGCCGCACTCGCGCTCACCGAGGCGATGACAAGGTTGGCCGACCGCGAAGATGCGGTACCCGACGACATCTGGGACTCGGCCACGAAGCACTACGGCGACCGCGCACTGGCCGCGCTGGTGCTGCACGTCGCGCTCGTCAACCTCTTCAACCGTCTGAATGTGACCACCCGCCAGCCGGCCGGGAATTGGTAGTCCGATCGGCGCGGGCGGTAGCCTGCGCGCCACCCCGGCGGGTCCCGCTGAACGGGACCCGCGGGGAAGCGGCGCCTCAGAGCGTCGCGAACTCTTCGTCCGTCAACTGGAGTTGCTGCGCGGCCAGATTCTCCCGCAGGTGATCCAGCGACAGCGTGCCCGGAATGGGCAGCATCGCCGGCGACCGCCGCAGCAACCAGGCGAGCGCAACCTGCGTCGACGTGACGCCATGCCGCTCGGCGATCTCCCGAACCGCCGGGCGGTCGGCGCCGCGCAGCGGAAAGTACGGTACGAACACGATTCCCTCAGCCGCGCAGTAGTCCACCACGTCGTCGTGCTTGCGCTCGGCCAGGCTGTAATTGTTCTGCACCGCCGCGATCGGCAGCACGCGCCGCGCGGCCTCGATCTGCGCGATGCTCACCTCCGAAATGCCGACCTGCTGGATCCGGCCGTCGTCGACGTACTCCTTGATGGCGCCGAGGCTCACCTCGATGGGCGTTTCCGGATCGACCCGGTGCAGGTAGTAGAGGCCGATGGCCTCGGTGCGCAGGCTCCGGAGGCTCTGCTCGATCTCGGCGCGCAAGGCCTCGGGCCTGCCGTGGCCCGCGCCCCCATAGCCACCCTTGGTGGCGACGATGCACCCGGCGGGTACGGGGGAGAGCGCGTCGCCGATCGTCTGCTCGCTCTCGCCACTCGTGTAGAGGTGGGCGGTGTCGATCATCTGCACGCCCGCCTGCACGGCGGCGCGAATGAAGGCCACGTTGGCCGGCGTGTGCTTCACGCGGTTGGTGCCGAGTCCGATGCGCCCGATGTCCAGCGTTCCGATCTTCATGTCGATTCCCTGCTAGTGCATGATGGCCAGTAGTGCCAGCGCCACGCCGTTGGTCCAGCCGAACCCGTCCTGCGTGGGGTACTCTCCCCCACCGGCGCGCCGCGCCGTAACCTCGACGTCGTACTTCTCCGTCATCTTCCCGGTGGCGCGGTAGGTGCGGCGATTGAGCGCGAGCCAGCGCCCGGCCGCCGTGTCGGCGAGCGCATCGAGCCCGTAGCGGCGCAGCCCGGCCACGGCGAGCCACTGCAGCGGCGGCCAGCCGTTGGGCGCGTCCCACTGCTGCCCGGAGTTGACCGTGGTGGTTACGAATCCGCCCGGTTTCAGGAACTCGCGGCGCAGGCGCTCGGCGACCGCGCGCGCCTGGGCCGGTGTCGCCAGCCCGAATGCCAGCGGATAGACGGCGGCCATCGTCGGCCGGCTGACCACGGGCGTACCCGTCCGCCAGCGTACGTCGTAGAAGAACCCGCTGTCGGCATCCCACGACGCGCGCAGGAGCGCGGAGCGCCGCTCGTTTGCCTCGCGGGCGTACGGCAGGGCTGCCGCGCTGTCGGCCGCCGTCTTCCTATAGTAGAGCAGCGCCACGATCGTACGCTCTTCATCGTAGAGCAGCGCGTTCAGATCCACCGGGGCGAGCTGCGTGGTCTCCAGCGTTCGCAGATCGTGGGGGTCGCGCATCCACCGGCTCGAGAAGTCCCATCCGCTCTCCGCGGTCGCGCGGATGTTGCGGTAGAGCGATTCGCGCTGCGCGGGCGGCACCGTCTGGGCCAGCCGGTAGTCCTCGCGATACGACTCGGGGCGCGGTTCCGGATCGTCGTCCCAGTACCGGTTGAGCAGCGCGCCGTCGGGCAGGCGCACGACGTTGCGATACGCCGTGCCGGGCTGGAGCCGGCTGGCGCCGGTCATCCAGAACGTATGCTCGGCTTCGAGCGCGCCGAGGTAGCGCAGCGCGTGGGCGGTGTCGGCGGCCTGCGCGTACAGCCCCACCATGGCGGCGAAGAATGGCGGCTGGCTGCGGCTCAGATAGTACGTGCGGTTGCCGTTCGGAATGTGGCCGAAGGTGTGGATGAGGTACGCGAAGTTGTCGAGCATGTCGCGCACCAGGTCCACCCGTCCGCTCCGCACCAGCCCGAGCATGGTGAAGTACGAGTCCCAGTAGTACACCTCGCGGAACCGGCCACCGGGCACCACGTACGGATGCGGCAGCGGGATGAGCGACGAATACCGCCGCGCGCTGTCGGCCGGGCGCGTGAGCACGGGCCAGAGCGCGCGGATGTGCTCGGCCATCGTGCGCGCGGTGTCGGTGTGAAACGAGGCGCCCGCGGCGGCCGGCAGCGCGAAGTTCGCGTCGACGAATTGCCGCAGGTCGAACCCGGCGGTGCGGCGGGCCGAGTCGTAGCGCGACACGATCACCGCCGGCGCGGCGAGCGGGCGGGCGTCGACGAACGTCTTCGAATCCGGAAAGACGTTCCCGAGCTGGACGGCCTGAAAGAGCGCGCCGAGGTCGTGCGCGGGGTCGTAGCGGTGGGCCGCCGGCCCGGGAGCCGCGGCCGGTGGTCGGGACGGCGGGGCGGTCCCGCACGCCGCCGCCGCGAGCAGCGTCGCGGCGAGGGCGGCGGGCCGCCGAATGCGAACGTGCACGATCGCCGTCAGGGCGCGACCGATCCGATCTTGTCGAGTAGCCGTTCGACCAGGTTCTGGCGCTCCACGAGTTCGTGGCGAAGCGTGTGCTTCTCCGTGTGAGCGACTTCCCGCTTCAGGCCCGGCAGATAGTCCTGCAGCAGTTCCTGTAGAAGCTGGGCTTCGTGATCACTGAGATCGAGTTGCATCGTCTCCTCCCGTGTCCTTCACC
Organism: uncultured Gemmatimonadaceae bacterium; assembly: GCA_963814345.1. Lineage (GTDB taxonomy): Bacteria > Gemmatimonadota > Gemmatimonadetes > Gemmatimonadales > Gemmatimonadaceae > JAGWRI01. The sequence continues at coordinate 44,552 of CAWFCT010000010.1, forward strand.
GGGCCGGTCTACCCCATCGCCAAACAGCCCCATGTGCGACCGGCCCCGTTCCCTCAAACTAACGCCTTCACCGGCGCGATTCGAATCGGCGCACGACGACCCGACTCCGCACCGGTTCCGCGACCGCGCGTTGACGACCTGCGGCGCATCGGAGTCCATGCCACTCGTCAGGAAAGTGTCGGGGAGCGGTTCGCGTGTCGGATGCATTCGCTCGTCACGCTGGCGCTGGCGACCGTTCCGCGTACCGTGACAGCATGTCGCGGCTTCTTCGCTGCACCCGATGGTGGGCGGTCCTCGCGGCCGGCCTGAGCTGTCTGTCGGGCGGCCGGCTTCTCGAGCCGCCTGCCGCCGGCGGGCACCACGTCCTCTTCATCGGCAACAGTCTCACGTACGTGAACGACCTGCCGGGCACACTCGCGGCGCTCGCCGCGTCGGCCGGCGATACGATTCGCGTGATGACCGTCGCCCGGCCGAACTTCGCGCTGATCGACCACCTGAACGGCGGCTCCGACGCGCTGGACGCCATCAAACTCGGCGGATGGGAATACGTCGTGCTGCAACAGGGATCGTCGTCCCTCCCCGCGAACCGCGATTCGCTGGTGCTCTGGGCCACGATGTTCGCGCCGCACATCCGGGCGGTGGGCGCCACGCCGGCGCTGTTCATGGTCTGGCCCACCGCCGATCGCCAGTGGGCGTTCGACGACGTGCGACAGTCGTACCTCGCCGCCGCCGAGGCGGTGAACGGCCTCTTCCTCCCCGCCGGCCAGGCCTGGGTGGTCGCGCTGCAGAAAGACCCGACGCTCACCGTGTACGCCGCCGACGGGCTCCACCCGAGTCCCATCGGCACCTACCTCGCGGCGCTCGTGATGTACGAGCGGATCACGGGACACGACGCGCGCCAACTCCCGGCTCGCGCCGTCGTCAACGGGCAATCCCTCGCGCTCGACCAGGCCACCGTGCGGCTGCTGCAGGAGTCGGCGCACGAGGCGAACCAGGGGAACTAGACGCCCACGGGCCGCCCAGCCGAACTGCTAGTGCCCCGCGGCGTCCGGCCCCGTGTACACCACCTTCCCGCCCACGATCGTGTACAGCACCTTGGTCCCGAGAATCGAGTCCGGCGGCACGGTCATGATGTTGCGCGACAGCACCGTGATGTCGGCCCACTTGCCGGGCGTCAGCGATCCCATCTGGTGCTCGTGGAACGCGACGTAGGCGCCGTTCATGGTGTACGTCTGCAGCGCCTGCTCGCGCGTGAGCTTCTGCGCCGGGAAGAACGCCGAGTCGGTGCCCACCATGTCGCGCGTCACACTGCAGTGGAACGACGCGATGGGGCTGATGTCCTCCACCGGCACGTCGGTGCCGTTGGTCACCACGGCGCCGGTCTTCCACAGCGTCTGCCAGACGTACGCGCCCTCCTCGGCGCGCTTCATGCCGAGCCGCGGCAGCACGTACGGCGCGTCGGAGCAGGCGTGGATCCCCTGCATGCTCGCCACCACGCCCATCTGCGCGAAGCGCGGAATGTCGCTGGGGTTCAGATGCTGCGCGTGCTCGATGCGCCAGCGCAGCGTGTCGCTCTTGACGTGGTGCTCCTTGAACACGGCTTCGTACGTGTCGAGCGTCTCGCGGTTGGCGCGGTCGCCGATGGCGTGCACCGAGATCTGAAAGTCGTGCGCCAGCCCGATCTCGGCGATCTCCTTGATGCGCGACATCTTGGTGACGTTGAGCCCGGTATTCGTGGGGTCGTCGTCATAGGGCTTGAGCATCCAGGCGCTGCGCGAGCCGAGTGCGCCGTCGGAGGTGATCTCGCCGATGGCGCGCACGGTGAGGTGCCCATTGCCGTAGTCGATCATCCGGTGCGCCACCAGCGAGTCGATGTCGTCGGGGCGCGCCTCGCCCTGGTCCACGAGGATGTAGAGGCGCAACGGCATGTCGCCCTCGTCCACCATCTTCTTGATCGCGTCGATGGTGGCGAAGCTCTCGCCCATGTCCTGGAAGTACGTCACGCCGTTGGCCAGCGCGTTCTGCGTGGCCAGATGGATCTGGTTCCGGAAGTCCTCCTCGACTTCGGCGGGGGTGCGCTTGGCGAGCGACTTGGCGAGCGCGCGGCGGATGAGCCCCTGCGCGTCGTCCACGAACACGCCCGTCGGCCGGCCGCTCGCATCCTTGATGATCTCGCCGCCCGGCGGGCTCGGCGTGGCGGCGGTGATGCCGGCCAGCTTGAGCGCCGCGTCGTTGGCGATGAGCGCGTGCCCGCTGGCATGGCCGAGCACCACCGGGTTGTTCGGCGCCGCCTTGTTGATCAGGTCGTTGGTCTGGAACCCCTTCACGATGCGGCCCGGCGACTTGGTCCACTTCTCCTGATGCCAGCCGCGGCCCTGAATCCAGGCGCCGGGCTTCGCGGTCTTGGCGGCGTCGGCCACCATCTGCGCGATGTCCTGCCAGGTGGGCACGCCCATCAGCTTGAGTTCGCTCAGCGCCTGGCCGAGTCCGGTGAAGTGCCCGTGCGATTCGTCGAAGCCGGGAATCGCCAGGTGGCCCTGCAGGTCGATGACCTTGGTGTTCGGCCCGACGTACTTCTGGATGTCGGCGTCGGAACCGACCGCGGTGATCTTGTCGCCGGTCACCGCGACCGCCTGTCCCTGCGGGGTGGTGGAGTCCATGGTCACGACCGTGCCGTTCCTGAGCACGAGGTCGGCGGGGGTGGCGCTGCTGCTGGAGGTCCGCAGCCGGCGGCGAGGATCGCAGTCGCAGTGACGAGCGCCGTGCGGACGGAGACGAACCGGCTGGTCATGGAAGTCGGGGCATGGTGTTTGGAGTCCTGTCCGCCCGGGGAGACGGGGGACGCTGACAGTTCCCGAACATCGGAAATGGTCCGATGGGGCGCTAGGGGGGTCGCGTCCGCGAACCGGACCTCGCATCATTGACTCCCCACCGACCCCCACCCCGGAGGACGCATGAAGACCCCCACCGCCGCCGCGCTGCTGCTCGCCGTCGCCACCACGCTCGGCGCCCAGCAGGCCGCCCCCGCCAACCCGATCACCGCGGCGTTCAAGGCGCGCATCGCCGCCCTGTCGCGCCAGATTCCGCAGGGCTTCGACTCGATCCCCGAATCGAAGTTCGGCTTCAAGCCCACGCCGGCGCAGATGTCCATCGGCGACGTCGCGCAACACGTGGCCGAAGACAATTACCTCTTCTGCGACACCTTCGGCCCCATGAAGGCGGACATCCCGGCCGACGAGATGAACACGCCCGATTCGGTGAAGGCCACCTGGCCCAAAGCGAAGCTGGTGGAACAGCTCAAGGCGTCGTTCGCCTACTGCGCCAAGGCGATCGATCAGGTCACGGACGCCGGCCTGGCCGAGCAGACGACGCTCACCTACGAAGGGCGCACCATGAAGGTCGGCCTGGCATCCATGGTGCTCGAGCACGCGCTCGACCTGGCCGATCACTACAGCCAGCTCGCGAATTACATGCGGCTCAACGGCATCCTGCCGCCGACGGCGCTGCCGCGGCCGAAACGCGAGGGGATGTAGGCCTATCCGAGTATGGCGGGCGGCGCATCGATGGCGCGCCGCCCGCCCTGCAGTCTCAGTGAATTCTGCGCGCCGGCCGGCTGCGTCCGTACTGCCGGAACGTGAGGCCGGTGACGTGTCCGTCGGCACCGTGCACGAACGTCACGTCGGCGTCCACCTCTTTCGCGAAGAACTCGGTGGGACTTTCCGGCCAGAGCCGCACGCTCGTGGCAACGTTGGTGCTGCGGACCCAGAGGCCCCCATCCCGCTGCGTGACCACGAAGTCGAGCCCGTGCGTCAGTTCGTACGTGCCCACGTACGGCGCGAGCGCCGACGGCGGAAGGGTGACCACCGGCGGGAACACGCGCGCCAGCGCCGAGGGCGGCACCAGCCCGAGCAGCCGCATGTACACCGAGATCTGGCTGTAGTGCTCGGCCAGATCCGTCTCGTAGCCGAGCAGTGCATTGGCCACGTCCGCGGATTCTACGTCCGGCACACGGTCGAGTGCCTCGTCGCAGAAGTCGAACGACGCACGGAGCCGGGCCACGAGCGTGTCCTTGGGCCACCGCGCCTTGATCGTATCCGGCAGCGCGTCCTTCGCCGTCGTCGGGTGCTTCAGGCGCCCGAAGCGCTCACACAGCATGTAATTCGCGTGCTCCAGATGCTGCGCGATGTAGCCGACCGACAGCTCAACGGGCATCGGCCGGAAACCGTACTTCGCCGCGGGAATGGAGTCGAAGGCCGCGACCAGACGGCCACCGTAGATGTCGGCGTACTTCTCGAACTCCAACACGGCGCCGTTCGGTAGTTCGGCGGGCGCGACGGACTGCGCGACGAGCGATCCGGGGAGCAGAACCAGAGCAGCGAGCAACCAGCGATGGCGCATGGAAGCCTCGGACGGTTGGGGCGGGCAATCCACCTTGCTACACAGCCCCACGCCGCCGGTTCCCATGGCGCCGACTCGGCCGGCCCCCGGCCGAGCCCGCGCCTACCGCGGTATCACCGGCAACACGAGGTGCGTCGGGTGCGCGGCATCGTGCACCAGCCGCTGATGCGCCACCACGAACGTGCTGTCGCGCTCGTTGTTCCCGCCGGTGTTCAGGTTCCGATCGTACTTGGGGAAGAGCGCCGACGACACGGTCACCCGGATCCGATGCCCGGGCTCGAATACCCGCGACGTGAACCACACGTCCATGTGGTATTCCTCCACCTGCCCCGGCGTCGGGAACACGACGCGGTCGAACCCCTTCCGGAAGCGCGCCCGCACCACGCCGTCCTGCACGCGCTGCGCATGCCCGTCGGGGAAGACGTCGAGCAGCATCAGATCCCAGTCGGTGTCCTTCGCATCCGTCTCGGCCCAGAGCGTGGCCGACATCTGCCCGGTCACCTCGATCGGCCGGGTCAGCGCCGCCGACGTGTACACCAGCTCGTCGGGACGGGTCGCGTTGATCTGCGTGTAGTCCTCGTTGAGCGACGTCTCCAACTCCCGCGAATCGATCAGGAAGGGCGTCGGATCGGCCGGGTCGTAGGTGAACGTGTCGGCCGGGGCGCCGGTGGGCGGAATGGTGTCGAGCACGCCGTCGCCCGCGCTCGTGTTCGCACGGCCGCCGGACGACACGTACCAGTTGGTGGCCACCGCGCGCTTCAGCGGCCACGCCGCCTCGTGCCGCCAGCGTGTTGTCGCCGAACACGAAGATGTCCACCGGCGGCTCGGTATCCACGCCGTTGTTCCGGCCCAGCAGATAGTGATCGAACCAGCGGAGCTGCAGCGACCGCGTGTCGACGCGCGACTCGGGACCGAAGTCGCCGGCCACGTAGTCCACGCCCTTGTGCGCGCCCGGCCCCATCACCAGCCGGATGAACGGATGCCCCGGCACCTTCTCGAGCGCATCCGTGTAGTCGATGGGCCCGCGCGAGTCGTCGTACCACCCGGAGATCTGCAGCACCGGCGCCTTCACGTTCGCGATGTAGGTCGTGACGGCGTGCTTCCGCCAGTACGCGTCGAGCGTGGGGTGCGCGATCCACCGGTCCCACAACTTCACGTCGCCGCAGCCGAGCTGCTGCGGCAGGTCGCTGAGCGGCAGGTGCGTGAGCGCCGCGCCGATGTCCAGATCGCTGATGTTCTGCAGCGTGCGCGCCCGCATGAGGCACGCCCACGCCACGTTGATCGGCGAGAACACCATGTCCTCGTAGGGCACGATGCGCCACGGATCGCCGGTGGCCGCCGAGGGCGCGATGGCCGCCAGATGCGGCGGCGCGCTCACCGCCGCGTACCACGCCAGCCGTCCCTCGTCGGAGTGGCCGATGAGCCCCACCCTGCCGTTGGCGCCGGGCAGCTTCGCCGCCCATTCGACGGCGTCGTATCCGTCGCGGATGTCGGTATCGTAGTCCCCGAAATCGTTCCCGTCCGACACGTCGCGCCCGCGCACGTGCTGGGCGACGAAGATGTACCCGCGCGACGCCCAGTACCGCCCCGCCGGGTGCAGGATGCGCGTGTACGGCGTGCGCTGCAGCACCACTCCGAACGGCCCCTTGCCCACCGGACGCGCGATGTAGCTGGCCAGCCGGGCGCCATCGCGCGTCTTCATGAACACCAGCGTGTCTTCGGTGACCGCGTACTGCGAGTCGGACACCGCGCCCGGCCACAGCGCATAGTCCCGCTCCACCGTGAACGGCGTGGCGCGCCGCACCAGCCGCACGCGCCGCCCCGCCGGCTTGCCCCCCGACATCAGCACACCCACCAGCGTGTCGCCGTGCCAGGCGGCGACCAGCGACTGCTCGCCGCCGCCGACGAGCGTGACCGAGTCGCCGTTCGTCGTCACCCGCGCGACGTCGAGAATCCGCTCGCCGGTGCGGCGACGGATGGCGCCCGCCAGCCCCGTCCGGCTCTCGTCGAAGTGCGCGAACCCCATGCGCCGCCACCCCTCGAATCCGGCGTGGGGCGTGGAGCCGTTCACGAGATAGGCGTCCCAGTCACCCGCCAGCGAGTGGCCGGCGGCGGAACGACCGCACGACGCCGCGGCGCAGAACGGCAGCAGCAGCGCCCACGCACGGGCGCGCGGCGAAATGGCCAACGGGGGAATCGGCATCGGTCGGTCGGTTGGAGTCGGTCAGTTCGCTTTCGTATCGGCCGCCGAACCGCCGACGACCTTGGCACTCTCGATGTAGTCGAGCTTCGGGAACGCGCGCTCGAGGTACTTGTTGCCCTCGGCGCCGATCATGCTCTGATCCGGCTGCTCGCCGTATCCGGAATACAGCGAGTCGACGACGCTCATCCCGCTCACCACGTGTCCGAACGGCGGGAAGCCCAACGCATCGAGGCGGGTGTTGTCCACGAGGTTGATGAAGAACTGGTTGGACCGCGAATTCGGCCCGGCCTTGGCGAACACCTGCACGCGCTGCGCGTGCCCGTCGGGGAAGACGTCGAGCAGCATCAGATCCCAGTCGGTGTCCTTCGCATCCGTCTCGGCCCAGAGCGTGGCCGACATCTGCCCGGTCACCTCGATCGGCCGGGTCAGCGCCGCCGACGTGTACACCAGCTCGTCGGGACGGGTCGCGTTGATCTGCGTGTAGTCCTCGTTGAGCGACGTCTCCAACTCCCGCGAATCGATCAGGAAGGGCGTCGGATGGGCCGGGTCATAGGTGAACGTGTCGGCCGGGGCGCCGGTGGGCGGAATGGTGTCGAGCACGCCATCGCCCGCGCTCGTGTTCGCACGGCCGCCGGACGACACGTACCAGTTGGTGGCCACCGCGCGCTTCAGCGGCCACGCCGCCTCGTGCCGCCACGTGTTGTCACCGAACACGAAGATGTCCACCGGCGGCTCGGTATCCACGCCGTTGTTTCGGCCCAGCAGATAGTGATCGAACCAGCGGAGCTGCAGCGACCGCGTGTCGACGCGCGACTCGGGACCGAAGTCGCCGGCCACGTAGTCCACGCCCTTGTGCGCCCCCGGCCCCATCACCAGCCGGATGAACGGATGCCCCGGCACCTTCTCGAGCGCGTCCGTGTAGTCGATGGGCCCGCGCGAGTCGTCGTACCACCCGGAGATCTGCAGCACCGGCGCCTTCACGTTCGCGATGTAGGTCGTGACGGCGTGCTTCCGCCAGTACGCGTCGAGCGTGGGGTGCGCGATCCACCGGTCCCACAACTTCACGTCGCCGCAGCCGAGCTGCTGCGGCAGGTCGCTGAGCGGCAGGTGCGTGAGCGCCGCGCCGATGTCCAGATCGCTGATGTTCTGCAGCGTGCGCGCCCGCATGAGGCACGCCCACGCCACGTTGATCGGCGAGAACACCATGTCCTCGTAGGGCACGATGCGCCACGGATCGCCGGTGGCCGCCGAGGGCGCGATGGCCGCCAGATGCGGCGGCGCGCTCACCGCCGCGTACCACGCCAGCCGTCCCTCGTCGGAGTGGCCGATGAGCCCCACCCTGCCGTTGGCGCCGGGCAGCTTCGCCGCCCATTCGACGGCGTCGTATCCGTCGCGGATGTCGGTATCGTAGTCCCCGAAATCGTTCCCGTCCGACACGTCGCGCCCGCGCACGTGCTGGGCGACGAAGATGTACCCGCGCGACGCCCAGTACCGCCCCGCCGGGTGCAGGATGCGCGTGTACGGCGTGCGCTGCAGCACCACTCCGAACGGCCCCTTGCCCACCGGACGCGCGATGTAGCTGGCCAGCCGGGCGCCATCGCGCGTCTTCATGAACACCAGCGTGTCTTCGGTGACCGCGTACTGCGAGTCGGACACCGCGCCCGGCCACAGCGCATAGTCCTGCTCCACCGTGAACGGCGTGGCGCGCCGCACCAGCCGCACGCGCCGCCCCGCCGGCTTGCCCCCCGACATCAGCACACCCACCAGCGTGTCGCCGTGCCAGGCGGCCACCAGCGACTGCTCGCCGCCGCCCACGAGCGTCACCGAGTCGCCGTTCGTCGTCACCCGCGCGACGTCGAGAATCCGCTCGCCGGTGCGGCGACGGATGGCGCCCGCCAGCCCCGTCCGGCTCTCGTCGAAGTGCGCGAACCCCATGCGCCGCCACCCCTCGAACCCCGCGTGGGGCGTGGAGCCGTTCACGAGATAGGCGTCCCAGTCACCCGCCAGCGAGTGGCCGGCGGCGGAACGACCGCACGACGCCGCGGCGCAGAACGGCAGCAGCAGCGCCCACGCACGGGCGCGCGGCGACATGGCCAACGGGGGAATCGGCATCGGTCGGTCGGTTGGAGTCGGTCAGTTCGCTTTCGTATCGGCCGCCGGACCGCCGACGACCTTGGCACTCTCGATGTAGTCGAGCTTCGGGAACGCGCGCTCGAGGTACTTGTTGCCCTCGGCGCCGATCATGGTCTGGTCCGGCTGCTCGCCGTATCCGGAATACAGCGAGTCGACGACGCTCATCCCGCTCACCACGTGTCCGAACGGCGGGAAGCCCATCGCATCGAGGCGCGGTGTTGTCCACGAGGTTGATGAAGAACTGGTTGGACCGCGAATTCGGCCCCGCCTTGGCGAACACGAGCGTGCCCCGCGCGTTCGATTCCTTCACCGGCTCGTCGGGAATGGTGTCCTTCGACCACTTGGCGTTCACCGCGGGATCGCCGCTCATGCCGAACTGGGCCACGAAGTCGGGCACGACCCGGAAGAAGCGGACGTCGGTGAAGTAGCCGCTGGTCACGAGTTGGTAGAACCGGTCGGCGCCGTGCGGGGAGAGCGCACGATTCACCTCGACCGTGAACGGCCCCTTGCTGGTCTGGAATTCGACCTGGAAGGAGTCGGGCGCGATGGTCGGCCACGGCGGCCGCTGGAACCGGCGGCGGATTCCTTCCCCTTGGTGCCGCAGGCGACGAGCACGGCGCAGGCGGCGAGCACGAGCATGCGTTTCATCGGCAGTTCGTCCGGGTAGTCTGGTGGAAAATCTGGGCGACCACTTCGAACATGCCCACGGCGATCCCTGCCCGCCGCCAGCGGCGTTGGCCGGCGCCCGACGCGTCCTCCCCCTCCCCGCGGCCCGCGCGTAGCTTATCCCGCAGCCGACCACCCGAACGAGGATCCCCGTGCGCATCAGCGACATGAACTGGATGCAGGTGGAGGAGTACCTGCGACACGACGACCGCGCCGTCCTTCCCCTGGGGAGCACGGAACAGCACAGCCACCTGCGGCTCACCGTGGACTGCATCCTCCCCGAACGCGTGGCCGCCGAGGCCGCGGAACCGCTGGGCGTGCCGGTGTTCCCCGTGCTGGCGTACGGCGTCACCCCCTATTTCCGCGAGTTCCCGGGCTCCATCTCGCTCCGCGTCGAGACGCACCTGCACGTGGTGCGCGACATTCTCGACAGCATGGCGCACAGCGGATTCAAACGCATCCTGATCGTCAACGGCCACGGCGGCAACAGCGCCGTGCAACAGTACGTGCCCGAGTGGGCCGCCGATCACCCCGACTGCCGCGTGCTCTTCCACAACTGGTGGAACGCGCCCGCAGACCTGGGCCAAGGTGCAGGCCATCGATCCCGTGGCCTCGCACGGCTCGTGGATGGAGAACTTCCCCTGGACGCGCCTGCCCGGCGTCACCATGCCGGCGACCCAGCGCCCGATGATCGACCTCGCCCGCGTGCGCGCGCTCGACCCGGTGTCGCTGCGCGAGTACCTGGGCGACGGCAACTACGGCGGCCTGTACCAGCGGCCCGACGAAGACACTGCTCGCGCTCTGGCAGGTGGCGGTGGAGGAAACGCGCGCCCTGCTCACCGGCTCCTGGGGCGGCGCGTCGTAGCGGCGACTACCGGTCGGCCCAGTGCGGCGTCGTCTTCCACGTGGCGATGGCGAACAGGCTGGCCGGCAGCGCGATGTCGGTCTTCCAGTCCGCGTAGTCCTCGATCTGCCGCGGCTTGCCGCCCACGAGCATCGTGACCTTGGTGGCCAGCCAGCCCTGCCCCGCCCGCACGTAGTCGCCCAGGCGAATGTCCATCAGCGGCGCGTTCGCCGCCGGCACGAGCATCATCCGCACGATCACGGCGCGCTCCTGATCGATCCAGATCTGCGGCTTCGACGAATCGGCCTCGGTGGCGGCGCCGATGATCCACACCGGCCGGCCCTCCCAGGTGCCGGCCATCACGTGGCCCATGTCCACGCCGGTGCCCGCGAGCTGGGCCATGGTCCGCGCCACCGGCTGCAGGTACACGCCCTCGATCAACGGCAGGAACTCGTTGCCGGAGCCCTGGGTGTTGGTGACCTTGCCGTCCACCACGCGCCAGGTGGAATCGGCGGTGTACATGATGCCGTTGCCCAGACGCGGATCGCCAAGGTCGATGCGCAGCTGCGTCGTCGCGTCGGTCTGCCGCAGACTCTCGTACCAGGTGGCGATCACGATCGAGCCGTCGGGCCGGTACTGCGTGGTCTTCTGCACGAACCGTAGCGTGCGGTACCACTTGCCGGCGTACGCGTCGTGCATGCGCTGGAAGACTTGCTCGCCGGTCGTCGGCGCCGACATGGACATGGCCTGGGCGCCGAGCGACGCCGCGTGAAGCGCGAACACCCCGGCAACCGCGCACGAACCGATGACACGACGGAATGACATGCTGTCCCCTTTCAGTTGGACGACGAAGGCAGGACTGATGGCGGTCGGGCAACGCTACCGGCGCCCGGCCCCCGGGGTCAAGATACCATACAAGTCCCTTACCGGTGCCCGCCTGTCGCACGCGCCAGGACGTTGCACCGCGACGGGCCGCCTGGCAAAGGTGACAGGATACCCTCGCCCGCGCACGGCACGTATCTTCTCCCCGTCTTCCACCGGAACCGAACGAACCATGAACCTGAGCGCTGGGGTCGGCGCGTCGCCGCGTCGCCCGTGACCATGCGGGTCCTGATCTGGGGCGCGGGCGCCATCGGCGGCACCATGGGCGCGTACCTCGCGCGCGCCGGCCACGACGTGACGTTCGTGGACACGGTGCCGGAACACGTGGCCGCGATCAATCGCGACGGGCTCCGCATCACCGGCCCCATCGCAGAGTTCACGGCGCGCGCACCCGCGTTCACGCCGGACACGCTGACCGGCGAGTGGGACACCGTCATGCTCGCCACCAAGGCGCAGCACACCGAGCAGGCCGTGCATGCGCTGCGGCCCCACCTGAGCGACACCGGGTGCGTGATCTCGGTGCAGAACGGCCTCAACGAACTCGCCATCGCGGCCGCGGTGGGCGCCGAGCGCACGGTCGGCGCCTTCGTGAACTTCGGCGCCGACTACCTGGAGCCGGGCGTGATCCACTACGGCGGACGCGGTGCGGTGGTGGTCGGCGAGATCGACGGACGCGTGTCGCCGCGCGCCATCGCCATCCGTGACGCCTGGTTCGCCTTCGACGAGCACGCCGTGGTGACGCCGAACATCTGGGGCTACCTGTGGGGCAAGGAGGCCTACGGCGCGATGCTGTTCGCCACCGCCCTCACCAACGAGTCGATTGCCGATGCACTCGCCACGCCCCGGTACCGCACGCTCTACATCGCACTGGCCCGCGAGATCCTGGCCGTGGCCCTGGCGCGCCACGTGACACCGGAACCATTCGACGGTTTCGACCCCGGCGCCTACCTGCCCTCGGCGCCGACCGGCGCCGCCGAGCGGTCACTCGACGCGCTCGTGGCGCACAACCGAAAGTCCGCCAAGACGCACAGCGGCATCTGGCGCGACCTCGCCGTGCGGAAGCGCCGCACCGAGGTCGATGCGCAGCTCGGCATCGTCGTGACGCTGGGCGACCAGCCGGGCGTGGCCACGCCGCTCACCACGCGGCTCGTGGAACTGATTCACGACATCGAGAACGGCACGCGCGAGCAGTCGCTCGCCACACTGGACGTCCTGGCCGCCACCCGCCCCGGAGCCGCTGCGGAATGAACATTCGATTCGGCGGTCGCACGACGATCGTCACCGGCGCCGCCCACGGCTTCGGCCGCGCCATCGCCCTCGCCTTTGCCAAGCGCGGCGCCAACGTGTGGGCCTGCGACGTGCTGGAACCCGAATTGCACGAGACCGCCCGGCTGTGCGCGGCCGCCGACGGCGAGTGCACGGCGCGCACCGTCGACGTCGGCGATAAGTCCGCGGTGGACGCGTTCGTCGCCGAAGCGGCCGCCGCGTCTGGGCGCGTGGACATCCTGATCAACAACGCCGGCGGCGTGCTCGGCCAGGTGGGGCGACCGCTGGAAGAGGTCTCGCCGGAGGAATGGAAGTCGATCTTCGCGGTGAACGTGGACGGGGCGTTCTACTGTGCGCAGGCCGTGGCGCCGGGCATGAAGGCGGCGCATTGGGGCCGGATCGTGAACATCTCCAGCGGCGCCGGGCTGGGCATCAGCCTCACCGGCATCCAGGCGTACGCGTCGGCCAAGGCGGCGCAGATCGGACTCACCCGGCAACTCGCGCACGAGATGGGACCGTGGGGGATCACGGTGAACAACATCGCGCCCGGCTTCGTCCGCTCCAACCCGACCACCGAGCGGCAGTGGGATGCGTACGGGCCGCAGGGCCAGCACGATCTCGTCGAACGGATCGCGCTGCGGCGGCTCGGCTCCCCCGACGACATCGCGCATGGGGTGCTCTTCTTCGCGTCGGAGCAGGCCGGGTGGATCACGGGGCAGGTACTCTCCATAGACGGTGGCAAGTGATGGCGAACGACAAGGTCCTCTCGCATCTGCAGGCGAACCACGATCGTATTCTCGACGAGTTGATCGAGTTCGCATCCATTCCGAGCGTCAGCACCGATCCCGCGCACGCCCCCGACATGAAGGCGGCCGGTCAGTGGGTGGCCGACAAGCTCGCCGCCGCCGGGCCGTTCGCGGTGCGCACCATCGCCACCAAGGGAAATCCGGTGATCTACGGCGAGTGGCTCGGCGCGCCCGGCAAGCCGACCGTCCTCGTGTACGGGCACTACGACGTGCAGCCGGAAGACCCGGTGGCCAAGTGGCACAGCCCGCCATTCACCCCCACCCTGCGCGACGGCAACCTGTACGCGCGTGGCGTGTCCGACGACAAGGGCCCGATGTTGATCCCGATCAAGGTGGCCGAAGCCTTCTTCGCGACGGCGGGCACCCTGCCGGTGAATGTGAAGTGCATGTTCGAAGGGGAGGAGGAGATCGGGAGCCCCAGCCTCGATACCTTCATTCGCGACCACCAGGAGCTGCTGGCCGCTGACGTGGTACTCTCGGCGGACGGCGCCATGTGGCGCATCGACGAACCCTCGCTCACCGTCTCCAGTCGCGGCCTCGCCGGACTCGAAGTCACACTCACCGCCGCCGCCAAGGACCTGCACTCGGGCCGCCACGGCGGCAGCGTGGCGAATCCGCTTCACGCCATGGCGCAGCTCGTCGCGGGGCTGCACGACCCGGACGGCCGCGTGGCCGTGGCCGGCTTCTACGACCGCGTGGTCGAACTGACGCCGGCCGAGCGCGCCGACCTCGCCGCGCTCCCCTTTGACGAGGCGCGCTACCTGCAGCAGGTGGGCGCGCCGTCGGCGTTCGGCGAGCCGGGCTACTCCACCCTCGAACGCCAGTGGACGCGGCCCACGCTCGAGGTGAACGGGATGTGGGGCGGCTATCAGGGGCCGGGCGGCAAGACCGTGATTCCCAGCGAGGCGCACGCCAAGATCACCTGCCGGCTGGTGCCCGATCAGGATCCCGAGGAGATCGTCGGGCTCCTGTCGCGACACCTCGAGCGTCACGTGCCGCCGGGCACGCGGCTGGCCATCACGCTCAGTGAGCACGGCGCGCGGCCGGCGCACATCGCCGCCGATCACTTCGCGCTGAAAGCGGCGGGCGAGGCGCTGCGTGACGTCTACGGCGTGAAGCCGCTGGTGGTGCGCATGGGCGGCACGGTGCCGATTTCCGAACTATTCCAGCGGCACATGGGGCTCGACACGGTGTTCTTCTCCTTCTCCACGGCCGACGAGGACTACCACGCGCCCAACGAGTTCTTCCGCGTGCACCGTCTGCACGAAGGACTCGAGGCGTGGGCGCGGCTGTGGGAACTGCTCGGCGATACCGCCGGCTAGCCGCGCCCGGCGGCGGCATCGCCTCAGGGCTGCAGCTTCGCCCCTCCCGCCACATACAACGGCGTGATCCCGTGCTGGCGCATGAGCGCGTTCAGCGACACCAGGTCGCGCTGCTGCATCGCCCGCCAGTCGCCGAGCCGCGCGTCGAGCTGTCCGCGGAGCTTCTTATAGGTAGCGACGTCCTGTGCCGTGGGTGCGTCGTCCGACCCACCCACCGACCCCTCCAGGCTCACGAGCTTGGCGTTCAGCTGGATGGGATAGTTCATGAACAGCCACTTGGCCGCCTTCGCCCGGTACTGGAAGAACTGCACGGCCAGTGTATCGGCGCGCACATCCAGCGCCCGCGCCGAGTCCACCACGGGGCGCAACGATGCGTCGGCGCCCAGGCGATCCACCACGCCCTGCAACTGCTGCCGCAACCCGGCAATCTGATTGAACGCTTCGTGGTCCTCGGTGAGCGCCTGGTTGATCTGCTTCATCAGGTCCAACTGCTGCGCCAGCTCAGCGGGCGTCGTCCTGATGCGTGGATCGAGTGTGACGGTGAGCGGCTGCGTGTACGCGTGCCCATCCACCGTGAGCTTCACCGTGTAGCGACCGGGCAGCACCGTGGGCGTCATCGGCTGCCCCGATTCGAAGATCGGCCCACCGGGCACCTGCAGCGGCGGCGGTCCCGCGAAGCCGAGGTTCCAGACGAAGCGATTGCCGCCCGTCTTTGCGCTCAGGTCACCGCCGCGGCCGCCTTCCGGTTTGCTCGTGAAACGATTCACCACCGCGCCGCTCGCGTCGAGTACCTCCAGCGTCACCGGCGCGTGCGGCGCCGACTTCAGGTAGTAGTCGATGAGCGCGCCGCCGGGCGCGTTGCCGCCGGTGGTCGGCCCCGCCGAGGTGCGTCCCCCGCCCAGCGGCGAGCGCATGGCGTCGTCGGGCTGGAACAGGTGCACGTCGTCGCGGGCGATCTCGGCCGACGCCTGCCGCAGCGGCGCGATGCCGTCCAGGATCCAGAATCCGCGCCCGTGCGTGGCGAGCACCAGGTCGTTGCCGTGCACCACCAGGTCGCGCATCGACGTCGCCGGCAGGTTGAGCATCAGCGACTGCCAGTGGTCGCCGTCGTCGAACGAGACGTAGAGCCCCGTCTCGGTGCCGGCATAGAGCAGATGCGCGCGCACCGGATCCTCGCGCACGAAGTACACCGACCCCGAGAGTCCAGCGGCGATCGACGTCCAGCTCTTGCCGTCGTCGTGCGTGCGGAACGCATATGACGCGTCGTTGCCCAGCATCCGTGCACTCACCGCGGCGTAGGCCGTGCCGGCATCGTGCGTGGATGCGTCGATCAATTCCACGTGCGCCCATTCGGGCAGACCTTTGGGCGTCACGTTGGTCCAGTGCGCCCCGCCGTCGCGCGTGAGCTGGATGAGTCCGTCGTCGGTGCCGATCCAGATCTCGCCGCGCGTGCGCGTGGACGGCGCGATCGTGTAGATCACGTCATAGTACTCGGCGCCCACGTTGTCGAGCGTGATCGGCCCGCCCGAGAGTTGCTGTTTCGTCTTGTCGTTGCGCGTGAGGTCCGGGCTGATCTCCGTCCAGCTCCGCCCGCCGTCCGTGGTCTTCAACAGATATTGCGAGCCCGAGTACAGCGTGTACGGCTGGAAGGGATCGAACGCCAGCGGCGACGTCCAACTGAAGCGGTAGTTCACCGCGGCCGCCGCCGAGCCCTCGATGTTCTCCGGCCAGGGCGTCACGTCCTGCGCCTCGCCCGTGGTGCGGTTCCAGCGCGTGAGGTTCCCGAAGTACGATCCGGCGAACACCGTGTCGGGCGCCCCTGGCACCGGCAGCACGTACCCGCTCTCGCCACCCGCCACATCGTACCAGTCCTGTTCCGTGATGGCGCCGCGGTTGCTCGCGCTCGCAATGGAATACGTGCCGCGATCCTGCTGCGCGCCGTACACGCGATACGGCACCTGGTCGTCCGTGGCCACATGGTAGATCTGCGCGGTGGGCTCGTTGGACTCCGTGCTCCAGTGCTCGCCGCCGTCCAGCGAGACACTCGCGCCGCCGTCGTTGCCCTCGATCATCCGCTGCGGCGCCGACGGATCGATCCACATCGCGTGGTTGTCCACGTGTGGCGGGTTCAGCCGTGAGATGCTGCGGCCGCCGTCGGTGGAGCGATACATGAAGAAGTTCAGCAGGTAGATCGTGTTCGGATTCTGCGGGTCTGCCTTCACCTGGAAGTAGTACCAGGGACGCTGCGTGATGTTCTGGTCGTCGTTGACCAGCGTCCAGTGCGCGCCGCCGTCGTCCGAACGGTAGAGCCCGCCTTTGTGCGCGTTGATGAGCGCGTACACATGGTTGCCGTCGGCGCCAATCGAAATCGACGTCCGCCCCCAGATCCCCTCGGGCAATCCGTTCCCCTCCACCCGCTGCCAGGTGGTGCCAGCGTCCGTCGACCGATAGAGGCCGCTGCCCGCGCCGCCGTCCACCAGCGACCAGGGCGTGCGCCGCACCTGCCACATGGCCGCGAACAGAATGCGCGGATTGGTCGGGTCCATCGCCACGTCGATCGCGCCCGTGCTGTCGTTCACGAACAGCGTCTTCTGCCACGTCGTTCCGCCGTCGGTCGAGCGATATACGCCGCGCTCGGCGTTCGGCTTGAACACATCGCCCTCGGCGGCCACGTACGCCACGTCGGGATTGCGCGGATCGACCACGACGCGCGCGATCTGGTGCGAGTCCTTCAGCCCCACGTTCGTCCACGTGCGCCCGGCGTCGGTGGAGCGATACACGCCGTCGCCCGATGCGATGTCGGTGCGCGGATCCGGCTCACCGGTGCCGGCGTAGATCACGTTCGCGTCGGAGGGCGCGATGGCCAGCGCGCCGATCGTCCCCACATCGGGTCCGTGCCACGTCGACTCCCACGTCTGTCCCGCGTCCACCGTCTTCCACACGCCGCCGTTGACGGAGCCGAAGTAGAAGGTGGACGGATTGCCGGCGATCCCCGCCACCGCTTCCACGCGCCCGCCCTGGAAGGGGCCGATGTTGCGCCAGGTGAGGGCGCCGTACATCGAGCCCGGAATTGCCTGGGCGGCGGCTACCGACGGAAGTGCCACCAGACACAGGGCGAACAGGGGGGTGAGCGTCTTGCGGAAATGGGCAGTGCGCATCGGGACAATCTCGGTGACGGGAGGAACCGCGGTCTCAGGGGGCGCCGGAGGGATGACGCAATCTCTCGACGATGGCCGCCTTGTGCAAACGATTCCCCGACGTCCGGTGTCAGACCTTCACGACCTTCACCCCGCCCCCATGACCCTCGACGCCACGCTGCGCGATGTGCGCTACGCCATCCGCTCGCTCGCCAAGCATCCGGTGTTTACGGCCGCCGCCGTCGTCACGCTCGCGCTCGCCATCGGTGCCAACACGGCCATTCTCAGCGTCGTCGACGCGGTGCTCCTGAAGCCGCTCTCGTACCGCGATCCCGGAACGCTGGTCGCGATCCTCAACCACGATCGCGACCCCGTGGCCCCGTCCACCTTCGCCGCCTGGCAGAAGCGGGCGACGGCCTTCTCACGCATGGGCGCCGCCGAGTACTGGACCGTGAACTACACGCACGGCGACGGCACCGACCGCATTCCCGCGCTGCGCCTCACCGCCGACGTCCTCCCGATGCTCGGTGTCGCACCGCTGCTCGGACGCGTCTGGTCGGCCGACGCCGACCAGGCGGGCCATGATCATGTCGTGGTGCTCAGCTACGCGCTCTGGAACCGGCTATTCGCGCACGACCGCGCCGTGATCGGCCGGCAACTGTCGTTCAACGGCGACTCCTACACCGTCATCGGTGTCATGCCGCCCGGCTTCGCCTTCGCGCCCTTCTGGGCCACGCACGCCGAGCTGTGGGCGCCGCTCGCGCTCGGCAATCGCGTCTTCGAGGATGGTGGGCAGAGCCTCCGCGTCTTCGCGAGGCTGGCGCCCGGCGCCACGCTCGCCCGCGCCCGCGGCGACATCGCGTCGATCTCCGCCGATCTCAATCGCCAGTCGCCCGGCGCCACGCACGGCGCGGAGGTCAACCCGCTCACCGACCTCGTCGTCGGTGCGGTGCGCACTCCGCTGTACGTGCTGATGGGCGCGGTGCTGTTCGTGCTGTTCATTGCCTGCGCCAACGTGGCGCACATGCTGCTGGCCCGCGGCGCCGGCCGCCAGCGCGAGATCGCGGTGCGCGCCGCCCTCGGCGCCAGCCGCCGGCGCACCGTCCGTCAGCTGCTCACCGAGAGCCTCATCCTCGCCCTCGCCGGCGGCGTGGGCGGCGTGCTGATCGCCTTCGGCGGCGTGCGGCTGCTCGCGGCGCTCGGTGCGTCGAGCATTCCACGCGTGCAGGGCGCCACGATCGACGCGCGCATTCTCGTGGTGGCCATCGTCGCGTCGGCAGGCACGGCGCTCGCCTTCGGACTCGTGCCGGCCCTGCGGGCCACCGCCGTGGATCTCAGCGAGTCGCTCAAGGACGGCAGTCGAGGCGCCACGGATGGCGGGCGGCGGAGCGGATTCCGGCGATTCCTCATCGCGTCGGAGTTCGCGCTCGCCCTCGTGCTGCTCGTCGGGGCCGGCCTCATGGTCCGTACCTTCGCCGCCCTGTCGGCGCACGACCCGGGCTTCAACCCGCACGGGGTGTGGTCGGCGGTGGTGTCCGTGCAGGGCACCGCGGAGGAACCGGCGAACGTGCGCACCGCGTTCTACGAGCAGGTGCTGCAACGGCTGCGCGCGACGCCCGGTGTGGCTTCCGTGAGCGCCATCAACCATCTGCCCATCGGCGGCGACCTCTGGGGCTTGAACTTTCACGTCGCCGGCCTCGCCGATCCCGCGCCCAAGCAGCCGCGATCGGCCGTGTATCGCGTGGTCTTTCCCGGCTACTTCGATACGATGCGGCTCCCCCTCGTGCGCGGCCGCGACTTCACCGACGCCGACCGGGCCGACGCACCGGGCGTCGTGATCGTCAACCGGAAGCTCGCCGAGCACGTGTGGCCGGGCGAGAATCCGCTCGGCAAGCGAATCACGCTCGGCGATCCCGACCGGAACCCGCAGTGGCTCACGGTGGTCGGCGTCTCCAAGGACGCCGCCGAAGACGGCGTGTCGGACGCCGTGGGCTGGGAGATGTACCTCCCATATCTGCAGCAGGCGCAATACCAGACCAGCCCCGATGGGCACTTCGCGTACATGACGTTCGTGGTGCGTGCCGCGTGCGCGAGTGCCGGCGCCCGGTGCGACGCCGCGACCACTGTACCGGCGCTTCGCCACATCGTCGGGGAGGTCGACCGGCGGGTGGCCATCAGCCAGATCCAGACCATGGACGCCGTGATGGCGGACGCGACGGCCGACCGCCGGTTCTACCTCGTGTTGATGGTGACCTTCGCGGTGGTGGCGCTGGCGCTGGCGGCCGTGGGCATCTACGGTGTCACGAGCTACTCCGTGTCACAGCGCACCCACGAGATCGGCCTGCGCATCGCGCTCGGCGCACGTCCCGCACAGATGCTGGCGCACGTGGTCGGTGAGGGGATGCGCGTGGCGTTGATCGGCGCGGTGGTCGGTGCGGCGGGAGCGTTCGCGCTCGCGCGCCTGCTATCGGGCATTCTGTATGGCGTGTCGGCACACGATCCGGCCACCTTCGCCACGGTGATCGCGCTGCTGGCCGCGGTGGCCGCCGTGGCGAGCTACCTGCCGGCGCGACGCGCCACGCGGGTGGCGCCGCTCACCGCGCTGCGGGGTCGCTAGGACGACGTAGTCACGCTCGCGGATGCGATCACCGGCGGCGGGCCGTCCCCGGTCAACGGCCAGCACCCACCACGCGAGAAGTCGGGAAGATGCTCCGTCCGGCCGCGCCCAGCACGCGCGACTCCGTGGCAAGCCCCGTCACGCACCCTCGGGCGGCGGCGTTCGGACGATGGTCGCGGCAACACCGTGGTGACACGCCGCGCGTTCGCCCGGTGCATCCTGGGCGCTCGGCATGCGCGGAGCGGGGGCGATGCAGGCGTGGGGACCGGGGGCGGCGGATGGCCCCGGCGTTGGGCAGGTCAGTCGGTACAGGCCCCGGCGCCCGCAGGCCTCCCCGCTGTATCGCCTTGTTCAGGACCACTTTCGCACGCTGGAAACCGTCTACGACGAGCGCTTCGCGCCCACGTACGGCGCCTGGCGCGGCGTCGTGCGGGAAGTGGCCGACAAGTTCCTCGCGTGTGGTATCCTTGATCACGGTTTCGCGCGCGTGCGGTGCACCGCCTGCACCCACGAGTACCTGCTCGCCTTTTCGTGCAAGGGCCGCTACTTCTGTCCGAGCTGTCACGCGAAGCGGCTGACGCTCTGGACGCTGTGGCTCGAGGACACGCTCCTCGCGCCAGTGCCGCACCGCCAGGTCGTGCTCACCATCCCCAAACGCCTGCGCCCGTGGTGCCTGTACCGCCGCGCGCTCCTGGGGGACTTGGCGCGTGTCGCGGCCCGGACGGTGACCGCCGCCGTGCGCGCACTCACGCGCGAGCCGGCGCTCGCGGTCGGCGTCGTGGCCTGCATCCAGACCCATGGTTCCCGCGCGAACTGGCATCCGCATATTCATATGCTGGTGACGGATGGCGGCTTTCGGGCCGACGGCACCTTCGTGCCCTGGCCCGCGCACGACACGGTCGCGCTGACCGAAGCGTTCCGCCGCGCGGTGCTCCGGCTCTTCGTGCGCCGCGGGATCTTCGAGGCCGAGGACGCCCGCGCGATGCTCGCGTGGCCGCACGCGGGGTTCCACGTGCACGATGCCGTGTGGGTCCCCGACGGCGACACGGCGTTCGCCACACGGCTCGCGCGCTACTGCGCGCGGAATCCGGTGGCGCTGGAGCGTCTCACCTACGACGGGCCCGGCTCGCCCGTGCGCTACCGCTCGGACAAGCGAGACGGGCCGACGGCCGGCACCGAAACGGTGGACCCGCTGGAGTTCCTGGCGCGCGTCGTCACGCACATCCCGAACAAGCACCAGGTCATGACGCGCTACTACGGGTGGTATGCCAACCGCGCGCGGGGCATCCGGCGCCAGGCCGCGGCGGCCGACCGCGCATCTGCACCCATCGTGCCGGTCCCGGTGGCCGCCTCGGAGCCGCTCCCGCTCCGCGAGGCCCGGCGGCGGTGGGCCGAGTTGCTGCGCCGCATCTATGAAGTGGATCCACTCGCCTGTCCGGCGTGCGGCGGTGCGATGCGCATCCTCGCCTTCATCACTGAGACTGCGGTGATCGATCGGATCCTGGCGCACCGACGCCGTTCCGCGCGGGGGCGGGGGCCCCCACCGGACCACCAGCCCGCAGCGTCGACCGCTTGGCGCGCCCCCCGCGTCTCATCCTGACCAACCCCCGGCGGCGGCCCGGGGGGATCCGTGGGCTACCCGTCACCCCGGGCGCCCCCCGCGGCGCCGGCTCGCCAAGGGCCACCGCCCGTCGAGTGGGCGCCCCGACGCCCGCAGGAGCCCGCGGCCCGGCCCGGTGAGGCCCGGCCCGCCGCCGACACCTTGCTTTCGTCAGGCCAGACCGGGATTCAATTTCCTATCCGTGACGGGTGAAGATCGACGGTCTTGAAGCGCTCCAGCACCTGGAAGAGGAGTCCTGCCTCGTCGAGCTTGCTGATCGTGTTATCGAAGTCAAACTTCTCGAGCACCTCCCGCATGTTCTGGCTGAAGCCCGCGATATAGTTGCGCAGGTTGGCGGCCAGGTGCGGAGCATCGGCCAGAAGCTTCTCGAAATCGTAGCGGGACGTATTGTAGAACGCGAAGCCCGAGGCCTTCCGCAGTTGCGGGTCGAGATTCTCGAGCTTCTTGCCCTTAAGCTCCGCCTGTTTGCCTAGGACCTTTTGCTTGGTATCGGTGAGCACGCAGTCGAGGCGCCGGAGGACCGTGAGTGGCAGAATCACGTCCTGATACTTGCCCCGCTTGAAGCTGTCGCGGATGAGGTCTGCGACCCCCCAGATGAAGCTGACGATTTCGCTGTAGGTCATTAGGTGCCTGGTTAAGTGGCCTTGCTACAATAACTGAAATGGGTGCTCAGGTGGCTCCTCCTACATGTAGAACCGGTACGATCTCTTCGGCTCCATGTTGGGCGGCAGCTCCGAAAGTATCTGCCCAACTTCCCATGCAAACGCCGTCGTGATTGGTTCCTTGCCCGCGAACATGGTTGTATTCCAATCGAGCTTCGTGAGGGCTAGTATTTCTTGGCCAATTTGAGTCATCGGTGCAGAGCCGTGATGCTCAAGAATCTCCAAGGGCCGAGGTACGCGCATACCCGGGTACCGGCGAACGAACGGCACGTAGCCGCGAGTGTATAAGAGGCCCTCCCCTTCCCCAGCGCGATGTACGTGCCGCGAATCGGCGGCTCACTTCCCGCGCGGTAGAACCGCAGCCCTCGGCTCCCCGAATGACACGAAATCATGTGAGTGAACACCTGCAACCGTGAGGGCGTCTTCGAAGCCCGCTCGCTCATCCGGCCAAAACCGTTGCCATTTGTGAATGACGACGCGTCCTGGGTGGACCTTGAGGTGTTCGTAGTAGGCATCTAAAACATTGCGCAGCAGTGCAGAAGCCATCTCATGTGTCAGGTGGGGCGTCTTTTCTTGATCGTTGTGCCACACAAAAGGCTCGCTCCGGATCACAAGCCCTTCACCGCGATCAGAGAACGCCTGAACCACGCAGCATCGGAGATTGTCGTTACGTCGATCTTTGTAGAAGGACAATCCAACAAAGCACGATTTCGCAGTCGCCAGTTAGACGCCACAGCTCATGTTCGCCTTATAGAGATGCCGGAGCAAATATTTCATCGCAGGTGGCGTCTCCTCGACGCCCACGCCGTCTAGGGTGCCTCCCAAATCAACTGTGTTGCCAAACCAGCGCGCATGCCGTGGATTTTCATGCGCGATGGAGCACGACGCTCTCGTAATCCTCCCCGTCGAGGCTTACCTGATTCGCCGCGGCCACGTCAGACAACTAGTTGGCCTGTGGACGATCTTTCTCCAACGACGCACGGAGAATATCCGCAAGGGTACGAGGACTCTGCCGCGGCGTTTGTGCTTGGTAGGCGTTGTACAAGCGTCCGAAGTTCCGAGGGCAGGGCACGAGCACAACGTCGGGGACGGTCGGTTTGTCGGCAATCGATGCCAAACGGTTCCCAAAAATCTCTCCGAGTCGCTTCACTCTGGGCCCGTAGAGCTCGAGCCGACGCACCTCCTCCAGCTCGCTAGACGTGAGAGTCTTACGAGTTGATCGCTAAGAACAAACTCGGTGTCGAACACCTGGCGGATTCCTGGAAATCGCGGAACGACTGCGGGGTGGGCGGAGCGTAATCGTTTGCCCACGTAGAACGCTCCGACGAATCGGCTCCAACTCGCCTTGGCACCTCGCCAGCCATTGACGGACCTTGTCGATCAACGGACCAGTGCCAATAAGCCCCAGCCGGACAGGCGTGCGTCTATTCGAACTGCCGCGATCAATGGGACCGTGGATGCCGAGACCGACCCGCGGGTCAACGGCTGCTGGTGATTGCCGAACTCCAATCCCGGCTCTGGTATGAACGTGGCAGTGAATAGGGGCGCGCGCTTCGATGCCAGCAGCGTAAGGGGATCGGTCTTCGGCATGCGTGGATGACGTTCTTTGTCGTGTGGCTCATTCTGCCTCCTCATCCAGCAATGCGACGTTACCGTCGTCGCCGAGTGCACCCATCACGGCCATTGCAAGCACTTCGTCAATCTCCTCGTCGTCACCGCCTTCATCGTCGGTCACTTCGCCTCCTGGGCCATCTGAGAAGATTCGGTCGAGGTTCATCGCATACCCGTCCACACCCACCGGAACGCTTGCGAGCGCAGGCACGGCATGAACTATCAAGCTCGCCCCGCCAAGACCTATGCGAATCCTGTCCTCGTGGTTCGCCAGCAGCATTCCCCACATCAGCACGTTGCGAAGCACAGCCGCATTGCGCTCTTTACCGCCGAACTTTGTGGACAGAACTGTTACTTGCTTGCCTTCGAGCGGCTGATGCCGTCTGACGTGAACATCCACCCGGGCTCCACGAGCAGAAATATCCGCGAGCCGAAATGAGAAAGCGCATTCGGGCCGAGTAATGGATGCCGAGAGATGAGCCATCGGGGCGTCGACCCAGCTTCGCGATCGTGCGGCCTTTTCCACCGCCGCCCCATCGAAATACTCGCGGTTTCTTTCCGTCGAAAACCGGGCAGTAATACTGTTTGCGGTTGTCTTTCAGATTCCGTATCCGCAAATGGAAGTTGTGTTCTTGAAGCGCGTCATTCAGGAGCCTGACAAGCTGCCGGGATCTGTCAGGGTGATTCATCCACGCCGAAACGTCCTCGCGTTTTTGCGCAGCACGCTCAGAAAGGCGCCGAAGGGATTGTCCGGCGCATCCGGCGGGAAGAACGGATAGAGACGTCCGTCGGCGAGGAGAAACGGCGGCACTCTGGAGCGCTTGAGGGGGTTCCAGACGTCCGTGTTCTTTTGCGTTGTCGCGGCGTCGCTCCAGATGTATTGCGGAGGGCTCTCGACGTACAGCAGATTGCTCACGAGCATCTCCTGCACGTCATCGGCCGCTTCCGCTCCGTGCTCCGCGGCGCCGCGATATGGCGATGTGCCTCGCCAGCCCCCACGGCGCGGACGCTCACCGCGAATCTTCCGCAAGAGCTCTTCAAACTCCGGCTCAAAATTCGAGCGCTTGGAGAAGTCAAAGCGCCGAATGGGGCGGAGGAGCATCGGAATATCGATGAGCTCTCGGGTTTCGGGATCGCGCTCGTGAAGCAGAATGGGGATGAGCTGCCCGTTCTTGCCAGCCGGATCGCTCATGAACCGCGCCGTCCATTCGGCTTGCGGCCATTCCCGCTTGAGCATCGCGGGCGAGAGCACCACGGCGCAGTAGCGCGCCTGTCTCAATCCCTCCTCGATCTTGGCTACAATGTTTTCGCCATGATCGATGTCCCGCTCATCGAAGAACACCTCGATGTTTCGGTTGCCAATCCGCTCGGCCTCAAGCCGACCACTCGACCCACGCCTTATCGGCGCCTGCGTGACATAAAAAGACGTCTTTCAATTGTCCCCCTGTAAATCGTGAGCCCGTCTGGGCTTCCCGAACATACACCAAAGCCGATTCCTCGGAAAGGCCTCTTTCCAATTGCGCGCCGCCAATCGAGACCGCAGGCGGAGATATGCTCGGATGGGGCCGCCCCGATTGGCGCGTCTCGGGGGAACAGAGCGGCTTCTTGGTTCCTCATACCTGAGGCGTGAGCGCCTTTTGAATTCCAGTTGTTGTGTTCGCGTCGTGGTTCGGCACCCGCGCGGCACTGTGGCAGTTTCGCCCCTCTCTCAGTTCGTCGTCGTGGCGCCTGCACGACGTGGGAGGAACCGGCCCTGACGACCAAAATGGGCCGAGACAGTCCGATCGTGAGATTGGCGTTCCTGCGTACCGACCCGCATTGTCGCCGAGGAGACTCCCGCATCTGAAACCGCCCCAACCATGGCGTGTAATTGATGTCGAGGGTTTCACTCTATCGAATTAATCATGCGTCGTGCCGGTGGCGGTACCGGCGTTCCGTGCTCGGGGGCACCCATGCGGAATGGACAATCGGAGGCAGGTTGTGCCGAGACGGATTACGTGACCGCGTCCGAAGGCGCTGGCTACGTGTTTTGCGCCAAGGCCTGGCACCTCAAGCCCGTCCTCCATCATCAGCCGTCCGCCGCTGGGCAAGCAGTGCGAACGTTGGGAACGGCCCAGCACGAGCTGGACGGCCGGCGGCTAAGGGCGGTCCCGCGCCGGGCAAGGTTTCTCCTCGTCGGGAGTATCGGGTCCCTGGCGATCGCAGCGCTCTTAGTGCTGGCCGCGATCTATCTGATCGGGAAGTAGCCGATGGTTTCAGTGGAATCCTTATCACACCTCCCGGCGATTCTGCTGGCAGCCGCCCTTGCCACCGGATCGCTCGGCCTAGCCGGGCTGCTCACCCTCCACCGCCTCTCGAAAGTCACGGGCCTCCGGTGGTTCCGCGGACCGCGTTACGCGCTCGAGGCGTCCGACACCGGCGTGGGCGATCCGGTCACGCTGCGCGATGCCCGCATCGGCGTTATCGGCCGGCCGGATTACATCCTCGAAGAACGGAAAGGGGCCCGCCGCCTCGTGCCCGTTGAGGTCAAACCGACCCGCCGGAGTCGGCGGCTCTACGAGAGCGATCGCGTCCAGCTCGGGGTGTACCTGGTCGCCCTGGAAGGAACGGCGGGGTCGAGGGCCGCATCGTTCGGCTACGTCCGCTACGCCGACAAGACCTTTCGCGTGGATCTGACCCCGGAGCTCCGAAGCGAGATCGCGCGAATCGTCGGCGAGATCCGCGACGCTCGAACGAAGGCCGTGGTGCACCGGTCCCATACGGTGCCCGCCCGCTGCGCGAACTGCCATTTGCGCCACAACTGCGATGAGTCCTCGCCTCGAGTGGGCCCCCGGCGGGCCTGAGGCGCCTCAGCACTAGCTTGCAAAATTGGGGGCCTCTCAAACGGAGGCGCCTCAGACGATCCGACGCTCACGCTGAATCTGGCGCACTCCTCGCGAGCAACGCCGTCCCGTGGTCCGAACGCTCGCGCGCGATTGTGAGTACCCTCGCATGAAAACGGTACACTGCGAGGTTATGATGCCCCGTTCCAAATCGCCGACTAACTCGGCCGAGATCAAGGCCCAGATTGAACGCATGCAGAGGGACCAGGCCGCAGAGATTCGGAAGCTCCAGGCCCGGCGACGCGAGGCCGAAGCGGACGAGAACCGCCGACGCGGCGAGCTCCTGATGCGGTACCTGGGAGCCAAGAACGGCGCCGAACTCCGGCAGGCGTTGGCCCCGTTCGTCGCGCCGGACGATCGCCCGTTATTCGGCCTGCGGGACGCTCGGCCGCTGCCCCCAAGGCGTAAGGCGGTCGCCAGCAGGTCCGCCGGGGGTGGTTGGCCCGGGCCCCTCAAGACCCGGGCCAACCCGCCCCGCCTCCTACATGAGCCCTCGCTCGGCGAACTGCAATATGCGCCCTCGCCGATGATGACGTGATCGTGTACCGGGATGTCGAGTATCCGCCCGGCCGCTACGAGCTGCTCCGTCACCTTGCGGTCGTCCGGCGACGGGTTGGGATCGCCTGACGGGTGGTTGTGGCAAGGATCACGAACGCGGCCCGCGCGACGATGGCGGCGCAGAACACTTCGCGCGGGTGGACGAGCGACGAATTGAGCGTCCCGCGCGTGATCATCTCCGGCGCCCCGCCGATCAACCGGTGCTGCGTGTCGAGCGGCAGCAGCCAGAACACTTCCACCGGCTCGCGCTGCGCGTACGGCGTCATTCGGGTAACGACGTCCAACGGACACCGCACCGGATTCGCGGCGGTCGGGTAACCCTCCGGCGCCGGAAACGGCCCCTCGCGGACCAACCGCAACGTCCCGATGCGCCGAGTCCGACGCCGGGAACGCGGCGGGTCATTCTGCGCAGATTTCGGGCCGACCGGATCGCCTCCGCCGGTGTTTGTCTCGTGTCCCATTACGCCGCCCTCCCTGCTGAGTGCCGCACATCGTGCCGGGTACGATGTACCCGGTGCGTGAAGCCAACCGGCTGCGCCAGCGGGTCGAACCCGAGTAGAACGTCCCGGTACGGGGCGACCAGCGTCGCGCGAAAGCGGTCGAGCATCCGCGCGCCGTCGAACCTCGCGCGGAATTCACCGGCGGTAAGTCCGGTGGCGGTTCGGACCATGCGCCCGAAGCTCTGCGGCGACGACGCGTCCATCCGGTCGGCGATGTCGGCTATGGTCAGGCCTGGGCCATTCCGCGAGGTGCGCCGCCCAGACCAACCGGGCCCCGATCAGGAAATGCCGAGGCGAGGGAAGGCCCGCCCGGTAGAATCGGCTGATCAGGGTCGAGGCGTGGATTCCGAGCCGGTCGGCGATGCCCTTGGTTGTCCGGAACCCGGGCGCGAACACGGCGCGGAGGAGGGGCACGCACCCGATTGACCGCCCGGCCCCGAAGGGGTCGCAGGCGCCAACGCGGGGCGTCGGGACGGCCGCGCGGGTACCCGCGATGTCCCGAACCACGGTGGCCAGCGCATCGCGCATGAAGCCGTCCGGCAGGCGCCCGGGGTCGAACGTTTCGCGCAGTCGGGACCAGCCATCCGGATTCCGGGTGTCGACCACGGCCCGGAACCCGGCGGTCCCGAACAGAACCGCCGCCGTCAACGCGGCGTCCTCGGTCGCCTCGCACACCAGCGCCGCGATGAGGTGGGCCGGGAAACCGGCCCGTAGCGCGGCGAGGACGGGGGCGTCCCCCGGGGCCACCGACGCGGCCGAGATCAGCGCGGCGTCGGCCGTTCCCTTGGCGAGATCGAGGCCCACCGCCGCGAGGTTCTGGCGGTGGAGGAACCGCAGCTGGTCGATGCCCGCCGCGTCCACCTGCGACCGCTCGCGCGGGGTAAGCCACGTCGTGACGGGGAGCGGTTCCGGCTCCCTCGGGTCGCGGGTCCGCCGGTGCTCGGCACGGGGGCCCCTGCTCTCTCGGAGCTGTGGCGTCGGCCGGGCGCCGGAACATGTGTACTGAAAGGAATTCGTTGCGTACATCGTCCCTCCGGGTTGTCCGAAGGGTCGGGAAACACTACCTTGGATTCGCGGCCCTTCGGGGTTGTGGGAGAGGCAGTCCGGCGAACTTTCGACGGTTACCGGCTGCCTCTCTTCTCAGAGGGAAATATAGCCAATCGGCTCTAGTATGTCAAGCCAATGGGCTCTATGCTATCGCCTTTATTTCTCACCTCCGAGCGATGGGGATTCCCCGATGGGTACTCGCTTCCGACTCCGCGTCCTCCTCGAGGACAAGGGGCTGACGCAAACCGAAGTGCAGGCGCGTACGGGGCTCGCGTACTCGACGGTGAACGAGATGTGCAACAACCGGACGCGCCGGGTGGACTTCGACACGCTCGACGTGCTTTGCGAGGCACTCGGCTGCCAGGTGGGCGACGTCGTCGAGTACGTGCCCGCGAAGAAGCGGGCGCGGGCGTAGTCACCGCGCCGGGTCGCACGGCTCCCTTCTCGGCTTTCAGCGCGGAGCGCCCCGCGCATCAGCGCGTGGCGACCGGAGCCACCGCGCCGGAGGCGCGGGCCGATCTATCCCCGTCCTGCTGGCGTAGTCAACGTTTCGAGTAATTATCCCCCGGCAGAGCGGGAGGCTTTATGGGTCGCGGGGCCCCTCAAAGGTCAGTCATACCCGCGACCCAACGGCAACGGCAGCTGCATCGCGGATCATCAAGTTCTTCGTGGCTACGCTCCGGAAGTGGGGTGGTGCACATTCCCGGAATTGTCAAACTTTGGGAGCCTCTCCGGCAAAGCCGGAGGAACTCCTACTTGCGATTAGAATTCTTTAACGCTGGTTTATGCTATGCGGATCCTGCGACTTGCTACTATATGCGGGCGCCGCGAAGCGTCATATAGCCAGCCTTGACAACCAGTAAACGAGGCGAATATTGGCGGTAAGCAGGGCAACAAGATGGCGCGCCATCCGCACTGGTGAGATGGGCAACGTCGCACACGCGTGGGGGCCGTCGTGTGAGCATCACCACGAGCCTCATAAGCGGCGCCAGTCTAAGGGTGAGATCAATGTTGTCTATCGAAGAAAGACGGGACCAGAGCAAAAGCCATTCGCTATGAGAGCACCGATAAAGCGCAACGCCAACACGCGCGGGTTCGCAGATGTGGGCGCGGTTACGCCGAGATATGCAACTCGTCGTTCGACTGCGTTCCACAGGTGCAGGGGTACCACAAGGGTGCGGGTGTCTTTGTCATTTCGGTCGTCGGGCTGGCTAAGTCAAACCTAAACTACGGAGTTCACCTAATGATCACACACGCAGAGGGACCTGTCCTCGCAGAGCGACGCCTTCGGTTTGCCACAAGAAGGCTTGGCACCATCACTAGCTACCAGGAGGACACCTTCAACCCCAAGCCCGATAGCACTCTGGGCACCTGCGACACCGCTTTCGCACCAACGGATTGTACGTATTGCCAGGTGTGCACCACTGAGACCGGTCCTGGCGGCTGCTGCTAACAACCGATCGAGGTGTGGGAACGCCAGCCCGCCGACTGCAACACCTCGGACGTCAAACCTTGTCATCGGCCATCAATGACGACCTTCGCTGCGCAAGCACTTGCTGCCGCGCGCGTCATGGGACAGCGCGTATGCACGTCGGCACTATGGTCCGGCGATGAGTGCACTTGGCAGGTAGTCGACAGCGAGGCCCTCGTCCGGCGACAATCGCAGAGGTTCGTGGTGGCCGATGCCGGTCTATATCGCGGGACGAGTGGGATAGCATTGTTTTTGTTTGAGTTGTGGAAAACGACGGGCGACCGTCATCTCATCGATACGGCACGTGGGGCGATGCGTTACGCACTCCGGAAGAACGAGATGACCTCGGGGAGTGCTTTGGGCGCGGCGCACGGTCGAGTTGGCATTGCATACGTTCTGGCTCGCGCGGCTGTCCTCACCGGCGAGGCGGAATGGAAGGAACGCGCCGTACACTGTATTGAACCCATATTGGGTCAGGAGGCGAGTGATACGGCGTTTGACTTCATGTTCGGGGCGGCAGGCACGATCCTGGGCCTGTTGCGAGTGCACACGTGGTTGCAGTGGGAGCGCGCGCTAGCGAGTGCAATTGACGCGGGTCACCGTCTGATGGCCGCGGCCTCTCCCCGCGCGACGGGTCTGAGTTGGGCGCCGGTCGGCGCGCACCTCTATCGGCAAGACCTGACGGGCTTGTCTCACGGCGCGTCAGGGCCGGGAGTTGCATTATTCTCGCTGTATGACGCCACCGGTAGTCACGAATTCCGCATTGGCGCGGCGCTCGGTCTTGCGTACGAAGACGCGCAATTCAACCAGGAGCTTGGCAATTGGCCGGATCACCGGATCGATGACCTTCGTAATCTCGCGATGATTGCGGGAGACAAAGAGGCGTCAGCAGATACGATCAACGCAGCCGAACAACGGCTTGTGGCCCTGGCTGCCAAACCTCCGCAAACGAGGCATTCCACATTCTGGTGCAACGGTGCGCCGGGAATCGGCATTGCTCGGGCGCTTGCGTATCGGAGTACGGGGAAGTCCCGCTATAGGGAGTTGGCAGTCGCCGCGGCGAGGACCGCGCTAGATGCCATCCCCAGGATCCCCAACTATTGCCTGTGCCACGGAGTCATGGGGAATATCGAAAGCGCCTTGCTGATATCTCATTTGACCATCGCTCCGGAGCTGGCCGGGGTCGCTCACCGAGTTGTCGCCCGGGGGATTGAGGAACACGGGGGAAGTGGCACGTGGCCGACGGGGGCAGAAGGGGGAACGCCCGACGCGTCCCTGTTCGTGGGAACCGCGGGCATCGGGCTCGCGCTACTTCGCATGGCCAGGCCTGACATCCCTTCAGCGCTAGTGTTGGGCGGTGAACAGGCCCTTGGTAGCCGCCGTACTAGCGCCAACTCGCCTTCGGCGGCGGTGCATCAGTGTCGCGCACGCGCCCGAGCATATTTCGGTGTCTCTCTAGACGTATTGGAGCTCGAGGAGGCATCGACACTCGATGCCGCGGACATCCGCGCAGTGCCTAATGTCTGTGACCTCACTATCCTCCGTCGCGAACTGCGGCGCATTGCTGATCGGCACCCGACGAGTCGTTTCGCGGACGCGTTCGTGCTTGAGGCAGCTATGTTTGATGCAGAGTTAGGGGCGCAAGACTGGACCATGAGGCACTTACTGACTGTGTTCCGACAGCGGCGTGCCGTAACGGATCTTCTGGCAACTACTGTCGTTAAAGCACGAGACGTACGCGTTCTGGAACAGCGGTTCGATTGGGCGCTCTGGACCGGGCATTCCAACAGCAAGACGTGGCCTCAGGAAAGGCGTCGCCAACTCCTCGTCTTCTGTGTCCGTGGACAAGGCCGCTTTCTGAGACTTGGACGGCTCTCTGAGGCGGTGTTGCGAGCTCTTGAGCAGCCCGCGACGATACGAGCGGCCGCCGAGTGCGTCGCAAAGGGATTCGCGACAGCTGACCGCGAGCGAATCCGTCGCAGGGCTGAGGCGCTAGCTCTGTCCTGGTATAAGCATGGTGTGATCGACGATGCCCGAGACAATTAGAAGCACGCTCCCGAAGCAACTCGGCGTGCCTCCAGCCATCGTCAGGGCAGAGTTCTTCGCCCTTCGGGTGCCTGCATACCCGAGTGTGCGCTTTACCGAACTCACCATGGAGCTAACGAGACGACAACACGGGGGCGACTCCGCGAATCCTGCCGATTGGGATAATGATCTCCGGGCGGTCGCAACGTCGCTAGTCAAAGAGCAGTTCTTCAGGAATGCCGTCGCCTTCGCGTCGCCGGTGCTCGGTGCCGAACTCGAGGCGCTGGCGAAGCGGGATACGGCGGTTCCGAGTGCTCGGCTCGTTGGGAGCATACTCAAGTACTACGTCCGTGCAGCAACGAGATGCACGCCGTTCGGCCTGTTTGCCACGTCGTCTGCGGGACCGATCGCAACTCGGACGCGACTTCATTTGGCGACCGACGGATGGCGTCGCCAAACGAGAGTGGACGGGGTGGTGGCTGAGGTGATCCGGCGACGTTTGGTGATGGATTTGGGTGCATGGAAGGCGCTACCCGTGACCCCCAACGGCACACTCTATCGGGCGGGAGGCAAGTACCACTACGTCGAGCGAATTGCGGAACCGGTCGATCCCCGTCGCGGCGTGGAGTTTAAGCTTGCAACCCTGGAGGTTTCCCCGGACGTAGATCGGCTTCTGGCGTTGGCGAAAGCATGCAAAACACCCCTCGACCTAGCTGAACAACTGCGCGACCAGGATCTGGATGAATCGGCTTGGCTTGACCTGATATATCAGCTCTTGCAGGAGCAGGTGCTTGTCAGCGACGGTGAGCTTGCCGCCACGGCAGACAACCCGCTCGATCTGCTTGCGAACCAGCTTTGCGCCATAGGAGCAAACGGCGCCGAATCGCTTCGGCGAATTGTGGATGGATTGTGTGAGCTAGACGCGCGCAACCCCGGCGACGACGCAACAAGTTCCCACGTTATCGCAACGATAGAGGAGTTGGCGCCTAGCGCGGACCACGAGACTCGCCTCCAAACCAATTCTGCGAGGCGCCTTGTGAGAGCCACTCTGGGCGTGGCCGTCGTAACTGAGTTTGCAAATGCCGCGGCGTTGCTGCACCACATAGGGCAGCCCCAGGACCTGCTCTCAGCCTTCCGCGAGCGATTCGTCGAACGATACGACCGGGACACATTCGTTCCGCTTCTTGAGGCTCTTGATCCCGAATTAGGCGTTGGCTGGGTGCCGCCTGCCCCTAGTTCGCCGATGGATAATCGGCAGGTGGGCGTACTAACGAGGCTCTTGGACCGCGCGCTGCGGTCGCAGGTTCGGGAGGTACGGTTGACGCCATCGGAGATCGACGGCCTCGCCCACGGAAAGGCCGTTGGCCTCGCGCCCACCTTTTTTACTCACGGCACGATCGCCGCGCGCTCTGAGGATGCGGTGGATCGGGGTGACTTTCGCGTGGTTGTAGACGGCGTCGGAGGGCCGTCCAGCGTGGCGATCCTTGCTCGCTTGTGTGCGTGTGATGCTGTCCTCCGCGAATTCGTGAAAACGCTAGTTGAGACGGAGCAGCGGGAGCGTCAAGACGTCTTGTTCGCAGATGTGGCTCACTGTCCAAGCCCAGCGGCAGGTAACATTGTGTGGCGCCACCCGATGCGGCAATATGTCATCCCCGTGTTATCGCGAGGGCATCCAGCGCAGGAGCCATTGCCGCTAGACGACCTTTATCTCGCCGTCCAAGACCACGACGTTGTATTGTGGTCTAAAGCGCGAAATATGCGCGTTATCCCTCGGCTAGACACCGCGCAAGGATACGGGTCGAGAACGAATTTCCCAATCTATACCTTACTTGGCTTTCTTCAACGCGACGGGATGTACGCTGGCAGACAGTGGACCTGGGGGCCGCTTGAGGGGGCGCCATACCTACCGCGTGTGGCACATGGTCGTGTGGTGCTTAGGCGCGCAGAGTGGAACCTGGTGTTGTCTGACGTCGACGTGAAGGGACAGAGTCGGGCAGGCGCGTATGCGCAAGTGCGGGCGCTGTGGCGAACGAGGGGAATTCCACGGTGCGTGCGGCTGACACAGCACGACCAATTTCTGCTTATCGACATTGAGGTCCCCCAATTGGCCGAACTGCTTCTTAAGCACCTCAAGAAGCATGGAGAGGCTCGGTTAGTCGAGAACTATCCGGCCGACGACGACCTTCTGCTATCGAGTGACAGCGGTCGGTATTACCACGAAGTGGTGATTCCCTTCTCACGGGTCGCATTGCCGCACGCAAGGATGGCGCCGCGCCCACCAATTACATACGTGAGAAGTAGCATCGCGCCGTCTGGAGAATGGCTATATCTCAAAGCCTACGGTGGGGAAGAGGCGACCGACACGCTGCTCCGGGATGTACTACCTCCGATAATTTCGTCGCTGCGGGAGCAGCACCACATTGACAAGTGGTTCTTTGTGAGGTACGCAGACCCGGCACGACACGTGCGGTTGAGGTTCTCTGGAGCGGCCGACGTTTTGGCGACAATGGTAGAGCCGTTGCTAAAGAGTAGCCTCGCGGCGCTCCTCGCTGAGGGAGTGGTGTGGCAGGTTCAGCAGGACACGTATAAGAGGGAACTGGGGCGTTACGGTGGAATCGTCGGTATGCCCCTGGCGGAGGGTCTCTTTACCGCGGACAGTGATGCAGCGCTAAAAGTACGTGGGTCATGTACCGCTAACGGGGAGGCCGTGAAGAAGGTAGCTGCAGTCCTCTCCGTTCTAACCTACTTGGATGATTTTCGGCTGACTCTGGCGGATCAGGAAGCGATGCTGCGCGAACGCGCGCGGGATGACGATCTGCTCCGGCGCAAGGCACGCGCGGTCAGGTATCGCGAATTGCGGCCATTGTTTGAGACTCTTACCGAGGTGCCAAGCGCGCGTCCGCAAGATCTGACGTACTTGCAGACGATCTATGCCGAACGGTCCGAATGTGTCGAGCGAATGGGTATGGACTGGTTAGAGGCATGTGATGCCGCAGGCGTTCCGCGCTGGCGAGCAATTAGCAGCGTGATCCACATGTCGCTCAATCGACTCGGCGAAGGTGCAGAAGCGGAGCTTGACACGTATGACCATGCGCTCCGTGTGGCGCGGGCGCGTGCCGCGGCGTCTTGAAGGGCCACGAGGTGGAAGGTCGCACCCTTGCGATGAGACCGCATGTTTGATCTCCGAATAGCTGCGCGGAGCCTATCCAAAAGGCCTGGGTTTGCAGTCGCCGCGATCATGTCACTAGCCCTCGGGATGTCACTTGTGACGGTCGCGTTCAGCGTGTTGAAGAGCGTCTTCGCGACGCGGCTGCCATTCAATCAGCCGGACGAATTGGTAGTCCTATCGCTCCGAACGGACAAACTGAACGCAGGTGCGTCCGGTGCAACTACAACACTTGGAGCGCGCTACATCATCGCTGCAGAGGCGGCGCGGGCACTCGATGGCATCGGAGTATTGGCGACCGATCGTGAAGTGGTGGGGTCCAACGGCGATGCCCTCGAGTACTCCGGGGCGAGGGTAACGCCAGGGTTCTTTGGCGTGTTGAATGTGCGGCCATTGAGCGGACGCCTATTCACACCTGAGGAGGGCGCGGGCGCTAGTGGCGGACCAGTCATTATTTCGGAAGGTCTATGGCGAACGCGCTTTGGAAGCAGCAAGCAGGTGGTTGGTCGCACCATGCTTGTTGGCGGAACCCCACGCGTAGTGGTAGGCGTAGTTCGGGCCGACCAAGCCTTTCCCCCGAATACGGAGGTTTGGACCTTGCTACCCGTCGATAGCGTTCGCTCCTACGCCGGCGATCCGACTGCGAGCTTCCTCACGATAGGGCGGTTACGGCCTGGTGTGTCAACTGCGGGCGCTACCGCCGAGCTTACGGGTCTCTTTAAGCGCGCGGCGCAGGCGGCGGGCCAGGGTCAAGGACTCCGCGCAGTATTGGGGTCCCTGGATTCCCTGGAGCCAAGGCCTGCGCGCGATATTGTGGTCCTCTGGGGCTTGGCGGCATTTGTGATCGTCCTCCTTTCCGCTGTCAATTTTGCAACGATGATGCTCGCACGTGGGATGCAACGACGAAGTGAGTTGGCGGTGCGTTCCGCATGCGGAGCGTCATTCGGGCAACTCGTAGCGCTCTCGTTGCAGGAGGCCGGCGTGCTCGCCGTGTGTGGCGGCGTTGTGGCGTTGGGCCTTTCAGAAGAAGCGATGAGGCTGGCGCGGGCGGCGATCGCGCAACCAGCAACGAGCGCGCTTTTGCGTGTGGATGGGCCAGTGGCAATATTCGCCCTTGTTGGAACCGTGGCGCTTGGCGTAATCGTTGCGATCGCCCCCGCCGTGCAGGTAACGACGGCCCAGCTGGGATCGTCGCTCGCGGGTGGCAACGTCAGGAGCACGCTCACGGACAAAGACAGGTCTGGGCGACGGGGGCTGGTGGCGCTGCAGGTGGGTCTTGCAACTATGAGCGTTGCCGTGGTTACGGCGGTAGTCCGGGCGGAGATTGGGAATGCAACAGCTAGTCCGGGTTACGACGCTGCGAATATCGTAACTGGCGTTCTGCAAGCGGGTGATGACAGCACATGGTCAGAGGCGGGACTTGTGGCGATGCTGCGAGCCAGACACGGGGTCGCGGATGTGGCAGTTGTTAGGACGCATGAGTTGCGAGCCTTCAAACTCCCAGGGGCACCGTCGGGTATTGAGCCTCACTGGTATTGGAGCGACGTGTCCGCTGACTTCTTTGCAACGTTGCGACCGCGCGTTATCGCCGGTCACCTTCCCAGTGCCCGTGAGTGGAATGATGGTGACCCGAAAGCCGTGGTATCGGAACGTGTGCTGCGATGGTTACAGTGCGACAATTGTGATCGGCAACAAATTATCTCGGAGGCCGGAACGATAGTCGGCCGGCGCCTCCTGATGAAGGATCGATCAGGAGTTGAGCAACCCCTCGTTGTTGTGGCGGTTGTCGCGGACGTGTTGGGTCCCCCAGCCTTCAGTCGAGTGGAGGCTCCCGTCTATAGTGTCAACCTGACTAAAAGGCTGGGCAGAGACGCACGCTTCTTCGCACGGGTACACGGCAGTCGCCTTGAGGCGATGGCAGAAATCCGCAGGGCTCTCCGGTCGTACAAGCTCGGTGTATCGGTACTGGATGTGCACATGGCATCCGACGATGTCAGCCGGTGGCACGCGCGGTCGCTGAGTCGCCTTGGCTTGTTACTGGGAATCGCGGGATTGGCGTTACTACTAGCGTTGGT
The DNA here is from genome assembly GCA_963814345.1 of uncultured Gemmatimonadaceae bacterium. GTDB lineage: Bacteria > Gemmatimonadota > Gemmatimonadetes > Gemmatimonadales > Gemmatimonadaceae > JAGWRI01. The sequence continues at coordinate 82,444 of CAWFCT010000010.1, forward strand.
CGGCGTTTACGGACTCGCCGCCCACTTCGCCGAGGAGCGCATGCGGGAGATTGGGATCAGGCTCGCCCTTGGGGCACGGAAGTCGCACATTCTGGGCATGGTCGTTCGAGAGATTTGGTGGGTGGGAGCGGTGGGCCTTGCCTTTGGCCTTGTTGTTGCAGCGCGCCTCATCGCGACGGTCAACGCTGTTTTGGTAAATCCATTCGCACCCATGCCGATAGTGAGCCTTCCGCTAGGTTCTGCACTCACGGCGGGCTTTGCCCTCGTCTTGTTGACACTTGTGGCTACGATAGTACCGGCCAGAAGGGCGCTCCGGATGGACATCTCCCGTGTGGTCTCGGATTGAGGCACATTGCGCGCCCGTTAACAAGATGGTCTGTTCCAGTACTGTCCAATCATAAATCGATGAGGGACATCTGGAGTTACAGAGCGGCACTTCGTCGGCGTCGGAGTCGGCGCGGTTCATCAGAGTGACCAGGTCAGTTTTTTCGAACAGGGAGACGTCCAAAATCTGTAACAGCCCGATATGTGAAGTGCTGCCGTAAGGAACGATCCTCTACGGAACGAGGCGGGCGTCACTTGCGGGCTCTCATTCGCAGGGCATTCCACTTGCGCGTGTAGCCGAGATAATCGTCGGGTAGAACGCTCGACGGCTTTCCGAAGTACATCGGATTGGATGAACCGCAACGCCCGACGCTGAGCGTTGCGCCACCACGTACCTCTTTCGCGTGGACGTGCGTCTCAATCCGATGGCGAAATGAAGATGGCGCAGTTGGAGTCGATGGAGCGGAATCACCGCGACCGAGATGATCGGCCCAGCGCCACTTTGCGCCTCGACCGCCTTGACGAAATGCTCCGGCGCTATCTCGGCCCGACGATCCTCCAAGCACTGGCCGACGAGGACGTCACCGAGGTCTACGTCAATCCGCAAGACGGCGCGGTCAGGTTCGACACCCGATCGCGTGGCAAGGTCGCTGTCGGACCGACGATCGACCCGCACCGCGTCGAGATGTTTCTCAATGCGGTCGCCGCTCGGCTCGGCGTCACACTCACCACCGCGACGCCTCGCCTCGAAGCCGAGCTCCCGCTCGGCGCGTTCGCACCGGGCCGGCTTCAAGGGTTCATCCCCCCGGTATCGAGCGGGCCGGCGTTCAATATCCGGAAGCCGCCGTCCAGGGTCTACTCGCTCGACGAGTACGTCGAGGCCGGCATCCTCTCCGCCGCGCAACGTGACGCGGTCCGCCTGGCGGTCGGGGAGCGCCACAGCATCCTGATCGTTGGCGGCACCAACACGGGGAAGACGACGCTCGCCAACGCGGTGCTGAGCGAGATCACGGAGCGCTTCCCGCAGGATCGGCTCGTGGTCCTCGAAGACACTGTCGAGTTGCAGTGCGCCGCGCTCGACCATCTGGCGCTTCGAACGACCGGCGATGTCACTCTCGCCGACCTGGTCAGAAGCGCCCTGCGAACGAGCCCCGACCGGATCATCGTCGGAGAGGTTCGCGGCGCCGAGGCACTCGACCTCCTCGACGCCTGGGCGACAGGACATCCGGGCGGAGTCGCGACTCTTCACGCCTCGTCGGCGGAAGGTGCCCTGCTCCGTCTCGACCGGCTCGCGCAACGCGCGAACGTCCCACCGCAAACCGCGCTCGTGGCGGAAGCGATCCAGTTGATCGTGGTCCTCGACGGGGGCAACGGGAGACGCCGCGCGGTCGACGTGGCCAACGTCGCCGGGTTGAATGCCGAGGGCCGTTTCGCGCTTCACCACCTCACACCATCGGGGGATTGGAGATGACTCCACGACCGCCTCATTCACCGCGGACCCGTCGGCGCCGGCGCCGGGGGGCGTTCAGCACCTGGGCATGGCTCACGGCGCCCGCTCTCATTGTGCTGCTGCCCACAACTCTCCTGGCGGCGTCCGCCGGCGGGGGCCCGGTCATGCCGTGGACCGCTCCTCTCCAAACGCTCCTCAACGACCTGAGCGGGCCGACTGCTCGCGTGCTCGGCGCGCTTGCCTTCGTCATCGGCGGCGCGATGTGGGCGTTCACGCGCCACGAGGAAGGCGCGCGCCGATTCGGGCAGGCGATCGTTGGCATCGCGATCATGATCGGAGCGGCGAACATCGTGGCCCTGCTCGGCTTCGCCGGGGCGGTCGTGTGACGCAAACCGATTCACTTGTGCAGTCGCACGTCATCCACCCGTCGCTGGTCAGACCCGCACTCTTCGCCGGCGTCGAACCCGCCGTCGCTGGGCTCGAAGCCTCCGTCGCGTTCGCCCTCGTGTTCCTGATCGGGTTCCACTTGGCGACAATCGCGATCGCGATCCCCTGGGTGACGGTCGTTCATGGCCTGATGGTCTGGGTTGCCAAGCAGGATCCGCAGATGACGACGCTCTACGTGCGGAGCCTCTTCGCGAAGGACTACTACGCGCCGCTGCCGCGCCTCCACGCGCCCGTCCTGGGCGCGCGACCGGCCATCCCGGCTTGGAAGTGACGATGGATCTGATGACGCTGTCGATTGGAGCCGGCGCGGGCGCGCTGACCCGCCACGCGCTGGGCCGCTGGCGGGAACACCGGGCCGAGCCCGCCGGGGTCGCGGATCTCCTGAATTGGGGCTTCCTGGTCGACGGCGGTCCGCCCGCCGTCGTGTTGCAAAAGGACGGGAGTCTGATGGCCGGGTGGCGCTATCGCGGACCGGACGCGTCGGCGACGACGGCAGACGAGCTGGGAGCGCTGAGCAGTCAGGCCAATGCCGCGCTTCTCCCGTTCGCCGATAACTGGATGTTGCACGTCGATGCCATCCGGCGCCCAGCGGAATCGTACCAACCGAGCGATTTTCCGGACCCGGTCTGCCAGTTGATCGACGACGATCGGCGGCAGTCACATGCCACCGACTCCGACCGCCAATTCGAAACGATGTATGCGCTCGTCGCGACGTACGTCCCGCCCACGGACACCATCGCGCGGCTGGCCGACTTCTTCATTCAGTCGGAGACCCGGGACGGAGCTCGCGGGGGCAGGCGATCGAACGACGTGTGGCAACGAACCCTCGATGTGTTCCGTGCGCGACTCGGTGCATTCGAAACCCGCCTGACCGGAAAGCTGGCGCTCGATGCGATGCAGCCAGGCGAGCTCGTGACGCATCTGCACGAATGCCTGTGCGGTCTCGCGCACACCGTCCAGGTCCCAGCCGACGGCGCGTACCTGAACATCGCGCTCGCCGACCAGGAGCTGACGGGCGGATTCGAACCGCGAATCGGCGGTCGCACGATTCGATGCGTGTCCGCTCAGGGGCTCCCGGAGTCGTCGCAGCCGAGTCACCTGGATGCGTTGAACGCGCTGCCCTTCCCCTTCCGGTGGTCGAGTCGGTTCATTCCGCTCGGCACGCGCGAGGCCGGCCGCCTCATTCGCCGCCACCAGCTTCAGTGGTTCAAGAAGCGCAAGGGCGCGGCGGCCTGGGCGCAGGATCTCGCGGGCGGGGCAAAGGCCGCGGTGCAGCCCGACGACGCGCTTTGGCAGGATCAGGATGCGTGTACGATGGCCGAGGACGCCGCAGACGCCGCGGCGGAGAACGCGCACGGCGACGTGCGGTTCGGCTTCCTCACGCAGGTCGCCGTGATCATGGACGAGGACGCCGCGCGCGCGGACCATGCCGCCACGGAGCTTCTCAAAGCGCTGAACGACCACGGTTTCACCGGCCGCATCGAGACCGTCAACGCGTTCGAGGCGTATCTCGGGAGCCTGCCCGGACACGGCTACCCCAATCTCCGGCGGCCGGTCGTCTCGACTCGCAACGTGGCCGATCTCCTGCCTCTGACGAGCGTGTGGCCCGGGCTGGCTCACAATCCGAGCCCGTACTTCGCGCCGGACAGTCCGCCGCTCATGTGGGCCCGGACGGCCGGATCGACGCCGTTCCGAGTGAACCTGCACGACTCTGACGTCGGCCATACGCTGATCCTCGGACCCACGGGATCGGGCAAGTCGGTGCTGCTCGGCATGCTCGCCGCACAGTTCCGCCGGTATCCGGATGCCCAAGTCTTTGCCTTCGACGTCGGATACTCCATGTGGACGCTCGCCACGGCGGCCGGCGCCACGCACCACGACCTTGCCGCCGGCCGCCCCGACGCGCTCCGGCTGCAACCGTTTCGCCTCATCGACGATCGCGCGGAATTGGCGTGGGCGGCCGAATGGATCGAGGCCCTCGTCAGCCTGCAGGGTGTGACGGTGACGCCGTCACTGCGCGCCCGCATCGATCGGGGCCTGGAGCTGGTGAGCCGCAACGAGCCCCAACACCGCACGCTCACCGAGCTGACGGTTCAGATCCAAGACGACGTTCTCGCCACGGCGCTGCGGCCGTACACCGTCGCCGGCCATTACGGCGAGCTGCTCGATGCGAGCGAGGACGACCTGGAGGACGGTCCGTTTCAGGTCTTCGAACTCAAGCACCTTCTCGCCCTCGACGATCGCGTGGCGTTGCCGGTTCTGCTCTACCTCTTCCGGCGTATCGAGCGGCGTCTCGATGGGTGTCCGACGTTGATCGAGATCGACGAGGCATGGCTGGCGCTCGCGCACTCGATCTTCGGCGCACGCATCAACCAGTGGATGCTCACCCTGCGAAAGCAGAATGCCGCCGTCGTGCTCGCCACACAGAGTCCAGCGCAATTCGAGCGGCTTTCGTTCCGGAGCACCATTCTCGATTCGTGTCCCACAAAGATCTACCTGCCGAATGCGGAAGCGGGGACGCCGGCGCAATCGCCGCTGTATCGCGACCTGGGGCTGAATTCGCGCGAGATCGCCGTGATCTCAGCCGCCGTGCCGAAGCGCCAGTACTACTTCAAGTCTCCGCGCGGGAGCCGCCTCTTCGAACTCGGCCTCGGCCCGGCCGCTCTCGCTTTTGTGTCCGGGCTGCCCGGTGGCACGATCGACGAAACCCGGCGCGCCGTTCGCCCGCTTGTCGACGTGCATGGCTCGGACTGGCCAGCAGCGTGGCTCGACGCACTCGGCCAGTCCGATTGGGCCGAGCGGCTCCGATCGATCGAGACAACCCACAGGGCGCGGACCACCGCGGAAGGTCGCGTCCCGATGCCTTGCATCCCCGCTGTCACACCTGGAGGTCTCGATGCGCAGCACCAATCCAATGACTCATAACTTCAGCGCGGTATTGCGGTTGATCGCTAGTCTCGTGCGCCGCCGAATCGCCCTCGCGCTGGTGACTGTCTTCACGTTCACGCCCATCGCGACGCTTCACGCCCAGTTCGGCGGAATCGTGTTCGACCCCAAGAACTTCGCCAGGAACGTGATGCAGTACGAGCGCCGGCTCGAGCAGATGGCGATGCAGCGCCAGCAGCTCCAGCAACAGTTGACCGCCATGAGGAAACTGGCCACTCCGCCGTGGCGCGACATCAGGAGCACGGTCACGCAGCTCAACGCGGTGATGGGCCGCGAACAGTCACTCTCGTACGACATCCAGAACCTCGACGCACAGTTCCAAGCGACGTTCCCGGTGGCACAGCCGTATCAAGATTGGCAGACCGATCGGAAGAGCCAGGCCCAACGCACCGTCGCTACGATGGGCTCCGTGCTCGACAACGCCCGCCTGCAGGCATACGAGATTCCGGCCGGGCTCGACCGCCTTGCCCAGATGAAGCAACTCGTGGGCTCCGAACAGGGGCACGAGCAGGCGGGCCCGGCTCGCCCGTGCGCTACCGCTCGGACAAGCGAGACGGGCCGACGGCGGGCACCGAAACGGTGGACCCGCTGGAGTTCCTGGCGCGCGTCGTCACGCACATCCCGAACAAGCACCAGGTCATGACGCGCTACTACGGGTGGTATGCCAACCGCGCGCGGGGCATCCGGCGCCAGGCCGCGGCGGCCGACCGCGCATCTGCACCCATCGTGCCGGTCCCGGTGGCCGCCTCGGAGCCGCTCCCGCTCCGCGAGGCCCGGCGGCGGTGGGCCGAGTTGCTGCGCCGCATCTATGAAGTGGATCCACTCGCCTGTCCGGCGTGCGGCGGTGCCATGCGCATCCTCGCCTTCATCACTGAGACTGCGGTGATCGATCGGATCCTGGCGCACCGACGCCGTTCCGCGCGGGGGCGGGGGCCCCCACCGGACCACCAGCCCGCAGCGTCGACCGCTTGGCGCGCCCCCCGCGTCTCATCCTGACCAACCCCCGGCGGCGGCCCGGGGGGATCCGTGGGCTACCCGTCACCCCGGGCGCCCCCCGCGGCGCCGGCTCGCCAAGGGCCACCGCCCGTCGAGTGGGCGCCCCGACGCCCGCAGGAGCCCGCGGCCCGGCCCGGTGAGGCCCGGCCCGCCCCCGACACCTTGCTTTCGTCAGGCCAGACCGGGATTCAATTTCCTATCCGTGTGTTCGTGCAGAGTCTTCGCAACATCCGGAACAAGGACCTCGGGATCGACTTCACCCACGTCCTCTACGCGACCATCGACTTCAGCACCGCCGGCGTCGCAACGGCCGATGCCAACGCGCTGTACGAGCAGATGGCGCATCGCGTCCGGCAGCTTCCGGGCGTGCGCGCGGCCTCGGTCTCCAACGGCGAGGCGTTCCGCAGCGGATGGGGGTCGTGGATCGTCGTTCCCGGCGTGCCGGCATCGATCCCCAAGCGGGGAGATCGCTCGCCGATGGGCCGCGCCGTTTCCGCCGGCTACTTCACGGCCACCGGTACCCGCGTCGTGGCCGGCCGGACGTTCACGGCCGCCGAGCATCAGTCGGGGGCGCACGTGGTCATGATCAGTGAGTCACTGGCGCGCAAGTACTGGCCGCACGGCAGTCCCATCGGCGCGTGTGTGCACATTGACGGTGCCAAGTCGGAGCCCTGCGTGACGGTCGTCGGGGTCGTCGCCGACTCTCCGTTCTTCCGTGTCACGTCGGATCCGGCAGACCAGGTGTTCGTGCCCATCGAATCCCACGACGCGAGCGGCCCACGCTACGGCGGCATCGACGCCATGGAGATCCGCACCACCGGCAGCCCGGCCGCCATGATCCCGACCATTCGCAGGGCCATCTGGAGCGTCGACCCGAACGCTCCCTTCCCGGTGATGCAGCCGCTGAGTGACATCATCGACCCACAGTACCGCCCGTGGCAGCTCGGCGCCGACATGTTCGGGGCGTTCGGCCTGCTCGCGCTGCTGCTGGCCGCCGTCGGGCTCTACGGCGTGCTGGCCTACGCCGTGGTGCAGCAGACGCGCGAACTCGGCATCCGGGCGGCCCTCGGCGCGCAGCGGGGCACTTTGGTGCGAATGGTGGTGGCCAACGGACTGACCACGGCGGTCGTCGGCGCGCTCATTGGCGTCGCCGCGGCGCTCGGTGCGGGCCGCTTCGTCGCCTCGCTGTTGTACCACGTCTCGGCGCACGACCCGATGTCACTCGCCCTCGCGGCGGTGTCATTGGTGGTAGTGGCCGGCTTCGCGAGCTACGTGCCGGCACTCCGCGCGGCGCGGGTGGATCCGATGGAGGCGCTGCGGGCGGAGTGACCGCAGAAACTCGCCAGCAAGCCTGGAATCGACGCTCCGGCGCCAGGCCTCACGCCCGCCGCTCCGCAATCGTGGCCCATTTTCCCCGATTCCGCCCGCCGTCCGTCAGGTCGCACATCTCCGCGAGTACGACGTCGAAGCCGGTCGCCTCGAGCAACGCCAGCAGCGCGTCAGGGGGCAGACTGTCGTAGTAGAACTCCTCGCCGAACATCGTATCGGTAAAGCCGTGTCCGTCGGGATCCACCACGCCGCCACTGCTCAGCATGAGCCGCCCCCCCGGACGCAGCCAGCCGCGTATCCGGCGCAGCACACCGGCCCAACGCTCGCGCGGCAGGTGAAAGAGCGCGTCCCAGCACACGACTCCGTCGAACGTCTCATCCAGCTCGACCGTCTCCATCGCCCCGTGGATCCAGCGATGTCCGGGCAGCCGCGCGCGCGCCGCGGCGAGCATCGACGCCGACGCATCCACCCCGACCACCCGGTGCCCCTGCGCCGCAAGGTGCGTGGCGATCGGGTGCCCCGTGCCACACCCGAGGTCGAGCAGCGCGCTCCCGGGCGCCAGCCCGTTCAATAGAAGAGGGAGGTACTCCACTTCCTTGGGCCGCAGGCCCGTCCGGGCCGCGGCGAACTCGCCGGCAATCCGGTCGTACGGCGTCGAGACGTCGAGTGGTGAACCGCCGCCGCCCCGAGGGCGATCGTTCACGGCAGTGCGATCCGCTCCAGCGGCCCCGTCACCGTCTGCCCGCCGATGTCGAGAAAGAGCTGCCCGTCGGTCACGGTGAGCGCGAAGTCCACGCGCCGGTCGAGCCCCTGCACCAACGCGTCCAGCACCGCGCGGTCGGGCGCGTACAGCTCCACGTGCTCGGCCCGGTGGATGCGCTGTCCCTCGTACCCGCGAACCAGCAGCCGCGGATCCTTGTGCGTGTACACGGCCACGCGCGGCGACGCCTTGCTGGCCTTGTGCAACCGCGCCGCGTCGGGCGCCCCGATCTCGATCCACACCTGCCGCGCGCCCGTCAGGTCGCGCACGCTGATCGCCGGCTCGTCCGGTTCGCTCAGCCCCTTGGAGAAGGCGATCCCCTCGGTGTACTCCAGGCAGTAGGCGAGCACGCGAGTCGCCAGGTACTCCTCGGTCTCCGAGGGGTGGCGGGCGGCCTTGATGGTGAGCGCTTCGTAGACGCCGCGATCGATGTTGCTGAGCGCCACGTCGAAGGTGTACATGGTGGAGGAGAGGGCCATGCCGGGAAGTCTAACTCACAGGGCGATCCGATACCGCAGCGCCGCGCCGCCCCCGTACGCCGCCGGTTTGTCGAACCGTTCGTACAACACCCCGCCATTGGCCTCCACCACCCGCTGCGAGGGCACGTTGTCCGTGTTCGTCGTGATCTCGACGAACGGCAATTTCGCGAACTGCAGCTCGGGCAGTAGCAGCCGCAGCGCCTCGGTGGCATACCCGCGGCGCTGCTTCCAGGGAACCACCGCATAGCCGATGTGCCCCAGGCAGTGGGGCGGCAGGTCGGTGGTGCCGGGCTCCCACCGGAAGCCGATGCTCCCCACGAAATCCCCGTCCCACATCCAGCGCCGGAACCCAGGCAGGCGGCGCGCAATGGTGCCGTCGGGCAGACGAATGGGCTCGCCCTTCCCCTCCAGGTCGTCCATGCTCGCCAGAAACTCCCCGGCGTCCGCTTCGATGCGGGCCAGTTCTTCCCGGGCGGCGACGACGCCGCGCACGTTGTCGGGCGACCACCCCCGTTCCAGGGCGGCCACGTAGCTCGGCAGGTGTTCGGCGGTGGGGCGGACGAGATGCATGAGGTTCAGGCGTTGAAGAGCCGGCACGCAGTGTCACTGCGGATCGAAATCGAAGGGTAGCTCGACCACGGAGGCCATTGGAGGCCCGTTCGGCCCCGCCCGTGCCGGCTCGAACCTGTAATCGCGCAATACGGCCATCACAGCGGCCGTAAAGAGCGGGTGGTCGCTGCGCAGGACCTGTACGGATTTCGGATCGATCCGACCCTCGGCGGTCACCGTCGCGCGAATGACGACTCGGCCTGCCAGGTGCTGCGGTTTCAGTTGCTCGGGATAGGCCGGTGGCGGCGCGCCGGGCAAAAGCTCCGGCAGCCGTTCGAACGTCACCTTGATGTTCGACTTCGCCGCGGCCCGAACACGGTCGGGCGAACGATAGAAGACCATCATCGTCAGCCGCGCTGGCACTACCGTCCCGTCCCGCGTGGCAGGGCGGAACGGCAGTGCCGTCACGGACGACGGTACGAACGGGAGTAGCTCGGGGTCGGATATCGACTCGACGGTCACGCTGCACGCGGGCACATGCCCCTCATGGTCGACGACGAAGTGCACCACCGCACTATCCGCGGCGTGCTTGTGCTGTGGAAGCCCGGAAGGGTAGTCCACCATGGGCGCGGCCAGCGGCCATGGCGGCATCGTGCTGCCGCGGTCGAGATCCGGGTCGTTCAGGATCGAACACTGAGCGGCGTTCGCCGGCTGCGCCCCCGGCCGTGGTGTCGGCTGCGCCGTTGCATAGGTGCAGCCCGCGAGCGCCGCCGCAGCGCCAAGCAGGGTACGAGACAGCTTCACCGTTCCTCCGTTTCGAAAGCCCCCGCAACGCCCTGGCCCCACGGATCGTTTGGCAGCGTCCCTACACCCTCGCGGCGCCGAATGCCGCGAGAAGCCACGTGAGGATGATCAACATCACGTACGGGAACACGACCAGCCACATCGGGTCCCCCCGCGTCCCCGTCCGGCTCTGGAATTCGTACATCGCGACGCCCACGCTCAGCCCCCAGAGGCCGATCGCCCAGGGCAGCCAGCGGCTGCGAAGCCATGCGGCGATCGCGACGCTCACCGCGGCGATTCCCACGAAGACGGCGATGTTGATCACCGCGCGCGGTTGGAGCCCGAATTGGACGACCGGCGAGGGGTCCACGATCATCCGGCGGGCGTACTCGAACGCGGCGAGGCTCATCCCCGCGAAGATCACCGCCAGCAGCGAGAGTTGGAACGTCCGACGAGTTGCCATCCCGAGTCCCCGAGAGACCGACGAATGCCGACCGCGACCACCGACCCACCAAGTATGGCCCGCCCTCCACGGGCCGCAATCCCCGTGGCGGCCCGGCGGACCGCCGGCGTGGCTTGCGCGGGATCACGGGTCGCTGATATTTGATCGCCGCGCGCGACGGCGCGGCGCTGCACGAGTCCACGAAGGGCGGCCGCGCAACCAGGCCGCCAGGGAGGCCCCCCCATGAACGCGAATCACCGGCTCGCTCTGTTTGCGGGTGTCGTCTGCAGTCTCACCGCGTTCGGATCTCGACCGGCCGACGCCCAGTCCCCCGCCGATCCCTGCGCCGTGCTCGACGCCTGCCCAGGTGAGCGGCATCGTGGGCGGAAGCGTGGGCAAGGGCGACCCGATCGGGACCACGGGATGCGCATGGGCGACCGCGGCGCAGGAGAACACGCCCTATATCCGCGTCACGGTCTCCTTCCTGGACGGGTCGGCGTTCGCGGGGATGAAGACTCCCGCCCCCGGAGTCAAGCAAACGGCGGCCGGCGGAATCGGGGACGACGCGTTCTACGCCACGGTCGGCAGTCTGACCACGCTGTCGGTGAAGAAGGGGTCCGTGGTGTTCGTCGTTCGCCTGTACGGCATCCACGATCAGGCCGGGCAGATGGCGATGGAGAAGTCGCTCGCGCTGGATGTGATCGCCAAGTTGTGAGCGCCGCCTACGGCGATCCCAGCACCGCCCCCACCTGCCGCAACCGCTCCAGCCCCTGAATCTCCTGCGGAAAGAGCGGGATCTCCGTGATCGGCATCCCGGGATACCGCTCGCGCAGCTGCCGCAGATGCGCCTGCTGCTGCGCCGCCTTCTGCCGCAGGAACGGGGAGTCGGCGGCCGTGACCACGTTGTTCACGATCAACCGCTCCACGTGCAGACCGTAGCGCGCCAGTTCGGCGAACGCGTCGTCGAGCTGCCGCAGGGCGAGCGCTTCGGGGATCGTCACCATCACGAAGCGCACCGACTCGCGCAGGAACACCATGCACACCTCGGCCAGCGCCTCCCAGCGCCGCAGCACGTCCATGATCGACTCGCGCCCCTCGCCCGACGTCCGCAGGTGCGAGTATACGCGCGGCGCCATGCGCAGGTGGCGGCCGAGCAGCGTGGGCATGCCCAGCAACGCGAGCGTCTGCCCCAGCGGAGCCGTGTCCCACACGATGCGCCGGTATCGCTCGTCCGTCGCCAGGCGGCGGATATAGTCCACCATGAACTCCTCGTTCAACCCCGGCAGCACCGACGTCATGAACTCGACGAACGCGTCGTATTCCACGTCCACGAACGACGAGAACACCGCGTACACGTCGCGCCCGAACCGCTCGTCCCACATCGTCCGCAGTTCCTCGAGTCCGAACTCGGTGAGGTGGAGGTGCGGCACCACCTCGCGCCCCGGCTCCCCGCGCGGCCGATCGAAGATGTGCGACAGCGACGGCGTGGGGTCGGTGGACAGCACCAGCGTCGGTTCGCCCGACTCGGCAAAGTGCAGTGCCGTGGCCGCGGCACAGGTGGTCTTGCCCACCCCGCCCTTGCCCAGAAACACGCGGATCCTGGTGCCGGAGCTTCCCGAGTCGTCGTCAGCCATGGTATTAATGAAGCATCGCCGGAATGCAGAAGCCCGGCAAGCGAACCCCCGCTTGCCGCACGCATTCACCGGAGGACGCATGCGCGTCTCCGTGCTGGTACTGACGGCCCTGAGCTTCGTCCTGCCCGCCCTGAGCAACGCCCAGGCAACCGCGGTCGTCCTCGCCCCCAACACCCGCATCCGGTTCGCCGTCGCGCCCGACACTCCCGCCGTCGTAGCGCGCGTCATCGCCCAACACGGAGACAGTCTCTGGGTGCATGCCGAGCGCGCCAACGACACGCTGGCGCTCCGTGTATCCAGCCTCGCCCGACTGGAGGTCAGCCGGGGCAAGGAGACCCATGCCCGTCATGCCGCCGGCGTCGGCTTTCTCATCGGCGCCGTGAGCGGCGGCATTTTCGGATACGCGGCAGGCGAAGACTGCCAGCCCACCGACTGGATCTGCTTCCCGCGTCGTGAGACGGCGACGGTCGGCGCGCTGATGTTCGGCCTCCTGGGCGCCGGAGCGGGCGCGATCGTCGGCTGGGTGAAGCCGGTGGAGCGGTGGAATCACGTCCTGCCGCCAGCCGCGGGGCGGTTCACCGTCGGCCCCGACGGCCGCGGAGGCTGGCGCTATGGCGTGGCCTTCCGGGTGAGTCTGCCCAGACCCTGACGTCGTCGCGTTCGCACAGCGAATCCGTACGCGATATCTTCTGCCGCCCATGACCGACCTCACCCCCCTCGTCGATCGACTCGCCGCCCTGCCCAAGCTGCGCGACGTGCCGCGTCCGGAATTCGAATGGCTCGCCGCCCACGGCGAAGTCAAGACCTATCCGGCCGGCACCGTGGTGGCGTCCAAGGGAGTGCCGATCAGTCACCTGTGGATCGTTCTCAGCGGAGCGGTGACGTCGCAGGCCGACCGCGCCACGGGCCCCCGCTGGGTGGCCGATTGGCACGTCGGCGACATCACCGGCAAGCTGCCCTACTCGCGGATGATCGGCCCGCCCGGCGACAGCTACGTCAGCGTGGTTGCTGTGTACCCCAATTCGGGAGACCCTTTAGTTAGCCATTAGGACCTACAGGGACCAGGGTGCTGCGGTAGTGCTGGGGGGACTGAAAGCCGAGGGCCGAGTGCGGCGCGACGGCGTTGTAATCAGCGATCCAGGCCGGGATCTGGTCCAGCACGGCGGCGGCCGACGAGAGATCCGCCCCGACGATATAGTCCCGCCGCAAGGTGTTCACGAAGGCCTCCGACATCCCGTTGGACTGCGGACTCGCCGCGGGGGTGGTGATCGGCACCAGGTGCAGGCGCTCCGCCGTGATCTGCGTCTCGAGCGCCGTGTAGATGCTGCCGTTGTCACTGAGCCACTGGATCGGCGCGCTGGGCCGCTCGTGTTCGCCAAAACGCGCGACCACGGCCCGGCGCCTGAGTGTCTGGATATCGACCGCGCAGAGATCCCGCGGCACCGCCACCGTGGCCAGGGCCTCGCGATCGTGACAGTCCAGGGCGAAGCCGAGCTGCACGAGCTCGCCGTTCCAGCAGGCGATCTCGAGCCCATCACTGCACCAGCGCTCGTTCGACACGTCCCGCTGCACCCGACCCGTGTGGGCACGCCCGGTCCGCCGACGGGTCGCCCGTGGCAGCTTCCAGCCGTTGAGCTCCATCACCCGCTGAATGCGCTTGAGGTTGTACGCCGTCTCAAACTCGCGATTCACGAGCGCCCGCACCCGCCGGGCCCCGTACGAGTCGCGCGTGCGGATCACCGTGCGAATCTGGGCGGTCACGATGCGATCATCGGCCCGCGCATAGCGCGCCGGCCGGACCACGCTCTCGCGGTACGCACACGCCCGGCTGATCCCGAGCGTCCGGCAGATCGGCGCCATCGCCTGGCCCGTCATCGCTTGGACACCCCGTAGTAGCGCGGTCCTTGTTTACCTCGTCTCGCGCGGCCCGAAGAATCTCGATCTCCATGGCCTTCTTCCCTAGCGCGCGCTCCAGCTCCTTGATGCGCGCCAGCGTCAGGCGGAGTTCACTCGCCGGCACCACGTCCTCGTTCGCCTCGACCGCCGCCGCGCTCCCCGCGGCGCTCAGCCGATGCCACCGCCGCACGACCGACGCCGAGATCGACAAATCGCGCGCCAGCTCCGCCAGCGTTACTTCCTGCCGTTCGACCCGCGCTAACTGCTCCCGCTTGAACTCCGCGGTAAAGAGGCGACGGCCATCCGTCGCCCGCCGGTGTTTCTCCATCCGACGACCCTCCGTTGAGAAGTCAAACTACGCTTCCCAAAGTGCCTCCTCGAATTGGGGTACACAGCAGCGACTCGGTAGAGGGCACTTCGGAAATGCTAGCCCGGCACGTTCGGCATCGCGCGCGGCTACCGCGCCCCCCGCGGCTGACTCGATCGCTGTGTTTCGGCTGGATCTTGCGCGCTGTTTGGCCTTCACGTATGGCCTGGATGAGCGCGGCTGGCCTTAGACGTATGGCAGCAGCAAGTAGATGCCCCAGGCGACGGATGCTATCCCTAACGCGATGACCAGAAACATCTGCCCTCCGACGCCGGTCTCAAGCACGCTGATAGTGGGGTCCGTCGGCGAGACGTGGACCGTCACCTCTTGATCAGGTGAGTAGAGCGCGGTCTGGCTCCATGCCGACGAGATGTCCCACGCTACGGCAGCGCCGCCAAATCGGAGCCTTGAACCGGTGTATTCTTGATTGCCGACTGTATATCGGTATTGCACTACGGGTTTGAAGTACTGCTGCTTGCCGTTTCTGCTGGGCAACTCCCCCATATTCATCCGCACACGATCGATGCGGCCCCTCACCGTGGGCCACCGCGTGGCGCGAGTCGCTCGAACGATGCGCGACATGCTCAATACGACCATCACGCATCCGAAGAGCACCCAAAGCCCTCCCCAAACTGGCGCGGCGTTCACCGGCAACAACATTCCACCTCCTCCGTGGGAATCCACGCCCGAGTCGCCGACGTCGGTACTGCCGCCGGTCCCCCTCCCTGACAATTGGACCAGCCCGATTGACGAAATCACGGAGACATCGGTCTGCTTCTGCGGTCCCGAGAGTCTGGCCTCGCCTCAGCCCCCTGTCAAAACGTGCCGCCCGCTGGACCACTTTTCAGGGACCCAGGCCCCCGGCCTGCCGCCGTTCCGCAGGTCCGACCCCGAGTACATCCGGTGGAAGCCGGCCCTCTTGCCACGCTCTGGGTCATGAGCACGCATCAGGAGTCCCCGACCTTGCCAGGTTCAGCGAGGCTTTCCATGAAGGACTTTGTCAACCAGCGTCGGGCACACAAAGAGGACCGTGTATTGAGTGAAAGCGACGACATAGAGAACCCCATTCGATACCTGCAGCGCTTGCCACGGCACCAGAACGATCACGAGAACCGTGGCAAGCCCGACAATTCCAAGTGTTGCCCAGTACCACGGCTCCTTCCGCCACTCCCATTGCGCGCGGATGACGACGGGGAACGAGACCAGCAGCATTGCTGCAGCCCAGCCGCGTTCAATCTGGCCGAAAACTGCGAAGACGGCGACGACGACGACCACGCCAGCGAGAAGACGCGAGGCCTCCTTCACCCTGGTCCATCGGGAGTGTCGTTGCTTCATCCTCCGCCAGCCCTGCATTTCATGAACTTCCACCCCCCCATTCCAGAAGTCGCGAAGCAGCATCGTCCCGCTCCAAACCATTGAGATGCCCGGAAGGTGCTCCGCGTACTTCCACGCCGCAGATTCCGCTGCGCTCTCATAGATGTGGAAAGGCATAGCTACGACCGCTGATCCCACCGCTATCCCATCGTGTTTTGCGCCCGCCACTGCTAGTTGAGCACTGCCGACCACAAGCGGAGCCGCGATGTTTGCAACAACCTTCCCAACGTCGGCCGACGACATTTCCTCCGACAACTCCAGGCCAGCTAATGAGACCGCCAAATCGACCCATCCGCAATAACGGCTGCCCCCTCTTTATACCAAGCCTGCCCGAGGCAATCCATCCAACTCGTGACGGTAGCCGTCCCGATGCGCGGCCATCAGAGTGGAGGCGGTTCCGCGGCCTGAAGTCGCGCCGCCCGCCGGCGATCTCGAAACAGAGGGGTCAACGCGAGCCAGACGAGTACGCCGAGAGACACGTGGCGTGCATTCGCCCCGAGGTCCGCGTCCGCGAGGACCGCCTGGTGCATCGTCATCACTCCGCTCTCGTACTCCGTCGCCCTGCGGTCCCCGAGCCGCACGACCCGGTCCGACGCTGGCGTCGACAGCGCAACCCGGACAGCTCTGTAGTACTCAGGTTGCGCCAAGAACAGCGTGACCAGTGACGCTCCTATTGCCAGGCCGCGTAGGATCTTCCGCCGGTACCGCCATTCGGCGGCCAGCAACGCGACGAGGACCATGCCGATCAACGCTGTCGTCATTCGACGAGCCTCCTTGGCGCTCGGATAGGATCAGAGGGAAAAGTCAGCGGAAACGCCACCGCGTGCGGGTCACTTCGGGTACAGGGGACTCCCCACGTTCTTCAAGGCCAGCGGGATCGCGCCGGTTGGCGGGACTTGGATCTTCGCCCGCGGCTGGATCGGCTGGTATTCCTTGCCATCGAACTTCAGGACACCGATGTATTCCGATACGATGCCGCCGCCTGCGACGGGCATCGCGAGGTCGTGCCATCCCTTCGTGGTCGTCGGCAGCAGATAGATCGGAAGTCTCGCCAGCGTCAGTTGCTGGACCACCCGAAACGACGATCCGTCCGGGTCCAGGATCAGCGCCGTGCATCCACCGCTTCCGCACCAGGAGTCGCCGCTGATGAAGACGACAACGCTCCTGGTGTCGTGGTGAAGGAATGCGTAGGCGGAAGAGTACGTGGTCGACGAGTCACCATCACGACCGAGGTAGCGTTGCAGAAATCCCGGGACATTCGGTTGCGTCTGTGCGCCGCCTCGTGCAGTCCCCGCGACGATCAGGAGGCCGACGAGCGCGACCAGATGCACAGTCCAACCCGAAGTGACTCTAGCGCGATCTTTGACCACGTGCACAAGCATGACGGCAGCCCCGTGACATCGCTTCCATGGTTTCCCTGCGTTGTGCCGTGGTCAATCATGCTCGAATCCCCCAAGCATCTGTACTTCGCGACGTTGCCGGGAAATCCCCACGCGCCGTCATTCCGCCGTTCCAGCTGGTGCGGCCATCTCGTCGGAACGGGTGGCTCGTCCAGCCGAAAGGAGTGTCGGACCTCCGAACGCCGCATAGGTTACGACGGACGCCCAGATCGCACTGACCGCACACCACGCCAGCGTCTCCGTCGGGCGCCCAAGAAAGGGGTAGGCCGGTTCCGGTGCGCTAATGAGCGGAGCGGCGCCCAGCAATGGCGCAGAAACAACCAGCATTGGCAGGCCAGACCGATATCTGAAGAACAGTAGCCCCACCCCAACGAAACCCGACAGGTTTCCGGCGAGCCAGGTCACCTTCTGCAGGGCGGCGCCCAAGGACAGGCCGTTCAGTACCTCCTCGGCAATCTGCTGGTATCGCGCAGCCTCGTAGGACAGAACACCCCAATGCCACTGGTGATATTGCGCGAGTCCGTACGTGGCTATCAGGGTCACCAGCATCAAACGAAACACGCGAAGCGACGGCTTGTGCATGAACTCGTCAGGTACTGGCGCTGGCTCTTACATATCACTGGCGCAGGAGCTGGAGTTCTCCCGTTGCCCCAAGTCGAACCGTCCCGGGCATGTCGAGACTTTCGTGAATCGACATCTGCGTTATCCGCCCCGCGTCCAAGTCAAGGTGCACAATCGCCGTCATCCTTCCGCTGCCCGGGCCGCCGCGCGTACCGTTTATCGTGATTGGCCGTGCGAACGAGATAACCGCCAGCCGACGGCCGCTTCTACGTTTCAATCCGTTGAGGCGATAGACGGCCCACCCCTCCACACCCGACACCCCGTTTCCGACGGGAATGGACACCGAATTGGAATCCGTCCATGAATCGCCCACCGCCACGGGATGGACGGGCAACGACAGATCGACATGCACGATCGTGTTGTCGCTGGTGGGTCGGACCGGCATCGTCGGGTTCGCCAGCGGTGGAGTCGTCAGTATGGTGGAATCCCGTCGGCCGAGCAAATCCATCACTACGCGGGTCGACATCCCCCGCATTGGATCGCCTGCGAGTCTCCCCTGCGACGACGTGACACCCGAGGAGTCAACATGGCGAGACACCGTCCAGAGCCCGCCGTTGCGGGCGATGACCCTCGCGGTGAAGTAGATGATTTGGGTCACGCTTAGCGCGGCCACGTCGGCACGATCGGGAATACGCCGCACCTGGAGCGTATACCGGTAGTGCGACGTCTGCCCAACATGGGGCAGCATTCTCAATTCCACGCGCTGTTGCGCCGCCGCCGGAGCGGCCGCGAGCACCAAGAGAGCAGAACTCAGGACATGCGTCAGTCGATACATGGCTACGCGATACGATCTTCCCACGTCCTCAGCAACGCGGCGCGCGGACCCATGTTGCGCAAGCCCGGACCGCGGGGCGGGCACGAGTTCATTCCTTCCGCCTCGTCATCAGGTTCTCCATCGCGCTTACCCCACCGAGGGTGACGAGGAAATCCGCGACGCCGACTGGCAAGAGCACCGCGACCGGCTTCGGCCCGTTCGGCCATCGGATCAGCAAGGCCAACGGAATGTTGAGCCCTACCACAAGAAAGACAGTTGCCCAGAACCACGCGTGCTTCCTCAGGGCCCACTCCACTCTAACCGCAATCAGTATCATGCCCAACGCAATGAAGGCAGCGAGTCCTATGTCATCGTCACCGCGGTGGTCGAAGAACAGCATGACCGTGAGGCACGCGAGACCGATATTCGCGCCGCTCCAGTCCGTCTTCCGGGTCTGCTTCGGCCGCGGTTGCCTTGGCATCGGTTCGTTCACGTCATGCCACTCCGTACCACCGCGAGTCGACCGTCATGGCTGCCGGCGCGAGCCGTGGTGACGGTATGACGCTGTCGCCTTGAGCGTGTAGGGCCGTCGGGAGCGACTGCCAGCTTGCCGCAGCGCCTGGACGATCTGCTCCGGCGTGAGCTTGCTCTTCCGCATCCATGGCCTCCTCTCACCCGGAAGTCTGGCGTCGCCTCAAGTTCCTGTCAAAACGTGCCGCCCGCTGGATCAGCGTTCAGGGACCCAGGCCCCGCGACCAGCCGCCCCGCCGAATCGAATGCCTGGAACTGGAAGACGTTCATCGCTACCTGCGGCATGGAGTGTGAGGAGCTACTATCGCTGTCGCGGCCGTGCGCCTTCGCTTACGCGCTGCTTTCTGCGCCTCGGCCCGTAGTCAGGCGCTACCGTTGGCCGCCGACCATCGGCCGGCCGGGTCCGCGGCACGTCGCCGCCACGCAGCCTGGTCCTTGCTCGGTAGCTCACGACTGGGCATCGTCGGGGCGGAGTTCGCCAGTCGGTTCTTCGGATGGCTGCTGCACCTCCGTGACGAACTGCGCAACGATCTCACGGTAGTTATCGTTCACGCGCCCTAACCCTTGGAGGGAATAGGCGCGCGCGGCGTGCCGCGCGATATCGGCCAGCATGATTCCCCAAGCGGCGACGGGAAGATCCACCACGACCTGGAGCGCCACACGGTCCCCTTGGCTCGTGCTCCATACGCGCACCAACTCCATTGCGCCGGGCAGTTGGTCCGCGTTCTCAGGGATCGGAAGCGCTTTGGAGGTCGTCATGAGTCCTTCTGGTTGAGGGGACATCCATATCGTTGGGTGCACACGCGACTCGATGCTTCGACGCTTGATCTCTTCGGCGTTCGCTGTTTTCACGGCCCGCCCCCTACACCGCGCTCCGCACCTCGTCCAGTCCGTTTCACATGAAGCCCGTCGGTAGGCTGATGGATTGAGTTCCATGCCGCAACCAATGCTTCGAACGTATGCGAATAGTGCTTGCGATGCGGATTGAGCTCAAGTTGGGTGAGAGCAGGTAGCGCAAGCACGGGAGAAAGGTCGCCGTCGAGAACGGTGGTCCGGGTCAGCCGCAGAGCGGTAAGCTTGGTGAGGGCACGTAGAAATTGGATGTCGGGCAAATCCGGCCCCCGATCAATCAACAAGTACTCGAGCGACGGAATCTCGCCCAGAAGCTCCACCTCACGGAGGCACGTAAACCCCTTGGTGGGTCCCGCGCGCACGCCGAACCACGTTAGCCCCGGCATCCTGGTGAATGGCGCAACGGAGCACGGCGTACCCACCATGTTGGTGCTGTTGATCGAGAAGCCCTCCAATCGCGGGGACCCTTCCAAGATCGCGAAGTCCCCAATCGGCGGACCACTGCTGATCGAAAACGTCTTCAAGTTCGGCCAGTCACCAGCCGCCGGCAAATCGCCGATGCTCCCGCTGCCAGTCAGGCGAAGGACTTCCAGCGAAGACATGCCGCGAAGTGTTGCAACGGACTTGAGGCGGCGATTGTAAATGAGTTCGAGTAGCTCCAACTGCGGCGCTTGGATGCCGTCGAGGGTGGTCAGCGAATCAACTTGTCGGAGTGACAATCGGCGGAGGCTGACCAATGGGGCGAGCACCCCCATCTCCCGGAGCGGTACCGACCAAAGATGCAGCTCTGCAAGCGACGGAGCCTCGTGAATGCGACCTAACGTCGCTGCTGGCTTTAGCAGGGAACACTCGCTCAGATGCTTCAGCTCGGCGAACGACACGTCGTCCGTCATTTGCTCAGCCCATAATTCTCGCAGGTTGACCAAATCGGATACGAAGCCCAGATCAAGCTTCGGACTGCTTGGAAGGCTCAGGTACTCGATCTGCTCCGCGAAGTGTGCCAGCCTCTGGAGAGCTGTCGAATCACCCTCAAATTCGCGTCGAATGATGATTCGTGACGGGCGGAATTCCCTGAGAGCATGTTCGAGCCCGATGGACCATCGCGTGATGCCAGCAACCACCGAGGCGCCGGGTTGTGCTTGGCTCATCGAAAAGCCCTCGGCGGGCCCCCCGGCGCGTACGGTTGATTTCATGGACCGGACCCATTGCAGAAGGGGAGAATCGTGCCGCCTGCCGGCTTAATCTTGTTGGCGATCAACTGCTCGTTCATCGCGAGCGCCGTAGCGTCGACACCCTCAAGTTCCGTAGCCGTATAACCCGCGTCAGCAAGCGCCTTCCTCGCAGCCCAATCCGCGATGGTCGCTTCGAGGTCTTCGGTAGCGACGCCGCCGGCCGGCCGAAGAGTACCGTCCCCAGGCATGATCGTCGCCTCCAGGTCCACAAGATCTCTGTGACTCCGTTGGAGCTCGCGTCCAAGGCGCTGTCTGAGCGTCCGGAAGGTCCTGCCGACATACCTGATCCCCGCAGCATACCCTTCTTTGGCCTCGCCGCTGCCGAGGACGCCAACATACACTGCGTTGGTGATCTTCATGACGCCATCCAGCGCCAAGTTCTGTGCCACGGTCTCCAGCGCGATGCACCCACCCTTCTTCAGGACAACGCGCAGCAGCTTGGTAGGCTGTGGACTTGCACTGTCTCTCGTAATTCGGGCCGCGCTCTATCGTAATTCTCCGCCACCGCGGACCGAATTCTATCGTAATTCTCCGCAACGTGCTGTACAGCATTGCGTTAGCCGACTACGCGAACTTTGACCTATTTCGCTGCGAACCGGGCCAACGAAACGGGTGGGGCACTCAACTCAAACAGTTTCCGGGAATCCCGGGGCGATTCGGCTCCCTCACCGCCGCGCGGGCGGAGACGACGCTCTCATGGGGATCTACAACATGCGGTGGCCAAGCAGCGGCTTCGCAAGCTACCGTCCGCGGCACGACGTTGAGGGTCTCTCCGTCAACCGTGCGACCTCTCGCCCCCCGTACTTGACCGCCACCGGACGGACCGGCGCATATATAGGGAACTCACCTTGTTGTCCTTTGCTCTTCCGCCCGTGCAACCCGCTCAACCAGACTTCGTGCGCTCCGCTGGCGGACTCGATCTGCAAGAGAAGGGTGATGTTCTCCGTGTTCCGCAGCATCACGACGCCGTGGCACGCAACGGTCAACGTGATCGTGCCAGGCCGCACGGGTGCGTTGCCGGGGTCGCTGAGTTCGAGCGCCTGCCGCAGGACGAGGGCAGCGTGCCGGACAACCGCGTCGGGCTCCTCCCACGACAATCGCGCCAGGAGCGCCGGGATGTCCGTCGTGGAGGACGGTGGTGCAGGACCCAACCTCACCTGTTGGTCGGCGGGGCGTTGAATCGGGTCTCCCACATGAGCCGCCGCCAACCATTCAGGTGTCGCGAGGAGCTGGGGGTCCACCATCGCCATGGCGGTTCGGAGTGCGGCCAACCGCGTGGCCTGCGGTATGGCGGCGCTACCGGCCACGTCCAGCACAGCGCGATAGACCGGTGGATCGGGGAAGGAATACTGGGCAAGTAGCTCGAGGTCCTCTCGCGTCCTCGGCGCGGAACTCAACCAGGCCGTGGCGAGGGCGAGGGGCCTCGATGCCGGGCAGGCTTTGAGCGTCACCAAATCCGCCTGAGCGACGCGGCCTGCTTCCAGCGCGCGCGCGGCCTGTACGCACTGACTCGGCTCACCTTGCGCCGCGAGCGTTGCGGGGGCCTCGGACAGCAGCCCTGCCGCGATGAAGAATACAGCCGATCTAAGAGCGTTTGTCATTGACATCTTCCCCGGGACAGTATGACCGGGTCACCGATCGGCGGTCACGTCAAATCTCGTCCAGCTTGAGCGACACCAGCCCTGTTGCAGCCGAGAACGCTCGCCACGTCGTATACACGACGTAGGGATAGCGATAGTTGAAGCCACAGTGGGAGGCGTTCACGGCAGTCGAGTCGTTCAGGCCGGTGAGCCTGTAGTCACGTTCCACGATGCGACCGCCGCTGGCCGGATACGTAGTCGACGTCTCTCGCGCGCCGCCGTCGCAATCGTTGAAGAAGCTCGACGTCCGAACGAAGACGGTAGTCGTTCCCGTTCTATCGAAGTCGTATTCGTATACGTTCGACCAGTCGCCGGACTCGCTGACCGGCACCTGAACGGCACGCACCACCCGACCCAGGCTGTCGGTCCAGATGTTGTACGTCTCCTGCAGTTGATCTGGCCAAGCGGTCGTGTCCTTTACGGCAACGATCTGGCTGTCTGCATTGAGCGCGGCGAGGTGAACGGTCAGGCCCAGGTGATGCGCGACGAGTGAATCGACTGCACGGTGCGCCGCCCTGGCACGCCGGACCAGATCGCTGTCCGCATGCGTCTTGGGCAAGACAACGCTGTCCTCGGCGACCACTGGGAGCACTGCCGGTTTCGGCGCCGACGCGCTCGCAGCGGACACGGAGTCTGTCCGCGTCCGATGACCGGCGCCTTCACCTGATCTCCCGCACGCCATCAAACTGGATGCCGAAATCAGGATCACACCAAGCCGGAACCGAATCTGGCACCTCCAAGGCCCATGGTACCTCTGGATGGTGTCCACCGACTCCAGGACAGCTCACTCCGAAGAATCCCAACATTGGTCTGCTCGTGGCTACAATCGTTCACAGAATGCGGTCTCCGGGCATGCTGGGGCGACTAAGCTCTTTCCACCCGTGTTGGTCATGCCGGAACATGTGCGTGTCCCTCGCGTCGCCTGGATTGACCCTGACTACAATCGGCGTGTTGGGTACGAGTCTTCGAGCGTACGCCTCGGCATCCGTCCTAAGCATGAACGGAATCTCATCTAAGTCTTCAAGAGTGTCATGGTTCGAACCAAACCGGTAGTGCACCTGCACGAATGAACATCCCATGTCGGGGTTACGTGACGCACTTTCCACCACACGCGCCTCAACTCGCTCCCACCGCCTACTCCTCACGACTAGAACAGCGCGGTACACACTCTTCGCCAAGAAGACCACCACGATATCGATGACCAAGCCGCCCATGTTCGCTCTCCGTTGGAATTCCTGGGCAGCCCATGAACGCTCCTCATGAACACTTCCCATCTGGCACTCAGTTCGTTGCGACCGCACACCCCATTTGCGCACCAACTTGTGCGCCTGTAGCAATCAGAGGGCGATTTGGGCCCATCCACGGCCCAGTATTGAAATCAGGGCTGCTGGACGGGAGCCTAGCCTGAACAGCATCACAGGAGCACCTTCTGGGTCACGTCAGTACGAGCCGGCGAAAAAGACTTACAGCATCTGGGATTCAATTGCCAGAGAATGCCTGTTGCCAACGCGTCACAAGGAGCCATTCCGATGACTCGTGAAGAGATGGTATGGCTTCTGGCGTGCGCTGTCTTTGTGACTACCAGTTGCGGAACGCCGCACGGGAGCCGGCAGCCGAACTCAGGGAATCGGATGGCGTTGGTCCCGGCCGCTGTCGGCTGCTTTCGGCTGGTGTTGGCCGCCTCCGTCTCGAGCCGAGACTCTGCTCTCCTGCGGCCGTTTGCGCGCGTTCATGCGGAATCGACGAGTGTGAGCGCGGCGCACCCGGACTTACATGTGCTTGACGTGGTCACGGCAGGAGCGTCCACGGACCGATCGGTCACACTGTGGTCCGTAGATTCGGCTGCCGATTCGGTCCGCTGGACGGTTGGCAACGGGTACTGGGCGGTCCAGGTCGTGCTCGCCCTGGACTCGACGCGCCTCGAAGGGTACGCGCTCATGAGCCCCGAGGGCCCACCGGGCAACGATCAGGTGATTGGGAAGGTCGTCGCTGTTCGAGTACCCTGCGCCCGAAGTCCGAACGACTGAGGCGAGACGCCCTGTTCGTCGCCGGTACAGGCGGCCCGCCGTCCTCCTTGCCATCAGCTCAATGCAGTTCCGAACAAACGGCCTAGGAGAACACCATCAGCCCCATGGCGATGCCAGCGATCGCCACGGACAGGGCCATCCGCCGGTAATGCTTTCGTCCCACATCGTTCAGATTCCCCACGTACAGCGGGACCTCCGGATCCGCCCGACCATACTTCTTCGCCAGAATCGCGCAGTACACCGCGTAGCCCACGCAGATAACGTATACGCCGCCCGCAAGTAGTCGCCAATCACCGATCATCGTCGCCTTCCCCCTTTTCGGGGTTCCCCTTGTGGCTACCGGAAGCATTCCATCCTCCGCCGCCGCTCTGATCATTGCGCTGGCGGGGCCCTTATCGCGATGCCGTGCCCGGACCCCGCACCTTCCATTTCGAAAGATCGGTTCCGATGTCGTAGGTGATTCGTACGCCCGCAGCCTTGGTCCGCTGTTGAAGTACCTGTTGGACCGTGCCGATGGAGACTTGGAGGTCGTCGCTGGAAATCCACGTCACGGAGGGCAGGAACGGTCCATTTACGGGAGGCCCCCCGTTGGGATACTCCCCTCCCCAAG
Organism: uncultured Gemmatimonadaceae bacterium; assembly: GCA_963814345.1. Classification (GTDB taxonomy): domain Bacteria; phylum Gemmatimonadota; class Gemmatimonadetes; order Gemmatimonadales; family Gemmatimonadaceae; genus JAGWRI01. Next base: position 107,887 of record CAWFCT010000010.1, read on the forward strand.
GCACGAACGTAAGGACCCGAACGCGACGGCCGGTCGACGACACGAGCTCGACCCATTCTTCGGTAGACGTTCCAATGGCAGTGCAGGCTTGGCTTACGTCAACCACAGTCCTGGATTGGCTGTCTCGCGACAGGACAGTCTCGACCTGATCGCACGCGTGGCCAAACAGCCCAAATCTCAGCCAGAGAAACGCTCCAACGCCGACGACGATCATGCTGATGCCGACTATCGTCAGCGTGTGCACCAGACGCCGCATTGTTTCCCTCCGAACACCAAGTTCTGGGACGAGAGATCATTCCGGCTGCAACGGCAGCCGGAGCTACCACCGGACATGGGAGGGGAATCACACCGCACCCGGCCGCTAGCCCAAACTGTGGTCTTGCCCTTTCTATCGACATTTGGAGGGCTCTACATCGTAATTCGCCGCTAACGAGCTGCGACTTCTTTCGGAATTGTCCGTGACTTGCTCCACGCCCTCGTGTTCGGCGAGTAGGCGAGCTCTGGCTGAGGTTGCTGCCGACCGGGCCAGCCGAACGGGTGGGGCGCTGAGCTGAAGCAGTCTCCGGGAACCCGGGGCCATCCAGGTTCGTAGATCACTGGGTTGTCATGAGCTTCCTGGCGAACGCGAGCGCCCAAAGAATCAGAACGACATCGGCCGAGGCCACCGCTGCGGCCGCGAGGGCGGGAACCCAGCTTGTAGTCCAGGGCACGAGCCAAATCAATGGCACATGAAGAGCGGCGATGATCGTGATGGTCACCCAGAACCACGCATACCTCCGCAACTCCCACTTGAAGAAGATCACGAAACCAAACGCCGCAAGGCAAGTCAGCGTCGGCAGCACCAGATCTAGCTTCCCGATGTGGTCGAACATCCAATCAAGTGCCGCCGACCCAATCATCACGCACAGGAGAACCCACCAAGGTGCGCGAATCCTCTTGGCGGCTTTTATGTCCTTCCTCACGTCGTCAACTAAGGACATCTTGCGATCGCCTTTGCCGTCCTGTCTACGTCGAGCGCAACCAAGCCTGGGGCCCCCCTCCCTGAAAGTTGGACCAGGCGCTCTCTCGTAATTCTCAGCCACTCGGCGACGGCTTCTATCGTAATAGTCGCGTATATCGGTTTGCTACACGGTGTTACGGGCCACCTGCTGCTCAGAGCTAAATGCTCGATCGATCGGGTGCCGCTGGCGTACGCCGACCTGAGCTCTGCCGCAATCGCCCTGTCCCATCTCCGGGGGACCCGCCCAGCCGTCGCTCGTCGCTCAGATCGATTCGCGGATGGATGGTCAGCGCAGGTATTGGGGATAAGGATTGGATCTCTCCGGCTCATCCCGCCAACTCTTGGCGGCGAGAACCCCCTAGTCCCTGTGTGCCCTTAGCCGGTCGATCCTGCCGTTGAACCGCAGTCGGTCGGTTTCAACTCGCCGATGGCGGCTTGATCGACAAACCAACGTCTTCCGATCCCTTGTACAACGTCAATCCGAACATCTTGATTCGGATCCAGACCGATTGACTCCACGGTAAACTCAACCGCGCCTTGAATACCCGGTTGCGTATTGACGATTCTGTATGCCTTCCACCCGATGTAGCATGCAATGATAAGCACGCGCTTTTCGAACTCGTCTCGTGAATAGCGATCCCGCGCCAATTGCTTGCGGCTGCCCCATATTCGCCCCATCGCGTCGAAGTCGCGCGCCGCGAGGGCATGAAAGTAAGCCGTCACTGCACCGGCTGCCGAATGCGCTCCAACGGTCTGTGGCGCAATCGCTCCTTCCGAATGGGCCCCGGCGTTCCCGCAACCGCTCGCGGCGAGAGTCAATACTGAAAGGGCCCAACACGCCAACACAGTCGTGACCCCGTGTCGTGTCACTCTCATCGTACCTCCCAAGTTGAACACCGGTGTGCCGCCTGACGGAGTGTCGTTGCCCAACTGGCGTGACACCCGAACGCGAGCCCAAGTGGACTGTCCCAATTATACGACTTACGCGAACTTACCTTAGAGGGCGCGCGCCATTACGATAGAGCGCGCGAATCCGTTACGATAGAAGGCGCGAGATCCCACGAGAGAGCGTGCAAATCCACACCCCACCGGCAATTCCTCACTCCACAACGCCGCCCGTCAATCCCCCTCCCCCAACAACCAAGAGCGGCCCGGGTTCCACACCCGGGCCGCTCTCGTTCCATCCCCGCCCCGCACCCTCACTACTGCACCGCGTTCACCATGTCGAAGATCGGCAGGTACATCGCGACCACCATGCCGCCCACCACCACACCCAGGAACACGATCATCATCGGTTCCATGAGGGCGAGCAGGCCGGATACGGCCGCGTCCACTTCCTCGTCATAGAAGTCGGCGATCTTCGACAACATCTCGTCCAGACCACCGGTCTGTTCGCCCACGCTGATCATGCTGATCACCATGGGCGGGAAGACCTGGCTCTTCTTGAGCGGCGCGGCGATCGTCTCACCGCCGGCGATGCTGGCCCGCGATTCCATGATCGCGTCCTGAATCACCCGGTTGCCCGCCGTCTTGGCCGTGATCTCCAGTCCGTCCAGGATGCTCACACCCGACCCGATCAGCGTGCCCAGCGTGCGGGTGAAGCGCGACACGGCGGTCTTGCGCAGCACGTCGCCCAACACCGGTGCCTGCAGCAGCATCCGGTCGATCACCAGCTTCCCGTCCGGCGTCCCGTAGTAGCGCTTGAGCAGCCACCCGCCGAGCACCAGGCCCCCACCCACCGCCCACCAGTACGACGTCAGGAAGTGCGACATCCCGATCACGATACGTGTCGGCAGCGGCAGCGCCATGTTCACGCTCGAGAACATCTTCTGGAACACGGGAATCACGAAGATCAGCAGCACGGCGATGGCGGTGCCCGCCACGCCCATGATCACCGCCGGGTAGATCATCGCGCCCTTCACCTTCCGCACCAGCGCGTCGTTCTTCTCCATGAACACGGCCAGACGCAGCAGGATGGTGTCCAGAATACCGCCCGCCTCACCGGCCGCCACCATGTTGACGTACAGTTCCGTGAACGCCTTCGGATGCTTGCGCAGCGCATCGGCCACGGTGTGTCCCGACTCCACGTCGAACACCACCGCCCGCGTCACGTCGCGCAGCGCCGGGCTCTCGCTCTGCTGCGCCAGAATGTCCAGGGCCTGCACCAGCGGCAGTCCCGAGTTGATCATCGTCGAGAACTGCCGCGTGAAGATCACGATGTCGCGCATCGAGATCTTGCCCATCCGCTTCTTCTTCCCCGCGCCCTCGTCGATCTTCACCACCGTCAACCGCTGCTTGCGCAGCTGCGCGATGGCATCGTCGCGGTTGGCCGCTTCCATCGTGTCGTTCTTCAGCTGGCCATTCGTCGTCCGCGCGGTATAGCTAAATGTGGGCATGCCGCCTGTCGCCTCCGGTGATTACCGCCTGGTTCCCGTCAAGCTCGGCGTGGGGGACCCCGGCCGCTTCTCGTCTGACCCTTCGAGCGCCACCCCGCACATCCGTGCCAACTCGATGGGATCGTGCGATGCCCGCACGCATTCCTCGAACGCCACGGCACGGGTGACATACAGATTGTACAGCGCATCGTTCATCGTCTGCATGCCGAACTTCTTCCCCGACTGCATCATCGAGTAGATCTGGTGGATCTTGTCGTCGCGGATGAGCGCCCGGATGGCCGGTGTGACCACCAGAATCTCCGCCGCCATCGCCCGCCCCTTGCCCCCGATCTTCGGCAGCAGCGTCTGCGTGACGATGCCTTCCAGCGAAAACGCCAACTGCGCCCGCACCTGCGACTGCTGGTGCGAGGGAAACACGTCGATGATGCGGTTGATGGCCTCCGCCGCGCTGTTGGTGTGCAGCGTCGCGAATGCCAGGTGCCCCGTCTCGGCGATCGTCAACCCGGCCTGGATCGTCTCCAGGTCGCGCATTTCTCCAATGAGGACGACGTCCGGGTCCTGACGCAACGCGTACTTCAGCGCCGCCCCGAAGCTCTTCGTGTCCGACCCCACCTCCCGCTGGTTGACGATGCACCCCTGGTGCTTGTGGATGAACTCGATGGGGTCTTCGATCGTGATGATGTGCCCCTTCGTCTCCTTGTTGATCTTGTCGATCATCGCCGCCAGCGTCGTCGATTTCCCCGATCCTGTGGGCCCCGTCACCAAAATCAGCCCGCGCGGCTTGTCCGACAGATCGCTGATCACCTTCGGCAGCCCCAGATCCTGGAACGTCTTGATGTTGAACGGGATCTGCCGGATCACCATCGACACACACCCGCGCTGCTTGAAACAGTTGCCGCGGAACCGGGCCAGGTTCTGGATGCCGAACGAGAAATCCAGCTCGTCCTCCATCTCGAACCGCTTCTTCTGGTTCTCGGTCAGCACCGAGTAGGCGAGCTGCATCGTGTCCTTTGGCTGCAGCACCGCCTCCACGTTCGAGTCGGTGATGTCGCCGTCGATGCGCATCTTGGGGCGCTCGCCCGCCGTGATGTGCAGGTCGGACGCGCCGCGCTCGATCACTTCTTCGAGCAGGACGCGCAGGTTGAGCGTCGATGGAGTGGCTGGGGAGGTCATCTCTTCTCGGGTGGTCAGTGGGTCGGTACGCCGGTAGGTCGGTAGGTCGGTAGGTCGGTTGACCAGCTGACGACTGTCGACTCCGAACTGTCGGCTGCGGTGCGCGGTTTCCCGTCTGTCGTATCGGGTCTCCGTCCTCTCGTACTTAGACGACAGACCTCAGCCCACAGCACAAAATTTCCGCGCTACGCCGACGTCTCCCGGCACATCTGTTCCATGGTGGTGATCCCCTTCATCACCTTCATCCAGGCGTCCATGCGGAGGGTCAGCATCCCGTCCTCGACCGCCGCGTCGCGAATCTCCGCCGCGCCCACGCTCATCATCACCAGCTTGCGGATCGCGGGCGTCATCGGCAGCACCTCGTACACGCCCTGCCGCCCCTTGAGGCCGGTGCCGTTGCAGAAGTCGCACCCGCGGCCCCGGAAGTACGCCAGCTCGCCGAACGTTGTGTCGAGCGTCACATTCGCCAGGTGCGGCGCCGCCTCCTTGGTGGCCCGCAACCGGGCCGCGTCGATGGCGTAATCGGTGAACCGCAGCTCGCGCAGCGTCGTCTTCGACGTCACCTTGGCGATCGCCAGCTCATCGTCCGACGGCGTGTACCGCTCCTTGCACTTGGGACAGATGCGCCGCAGCAGACGCTGCGCCAGCACCAGATTGAGCGCCGATGCCACGTTGAACGGCTCGAGCCCCATGTCCATGAGACGGGTCACCGTCTCCGGCGCCGAGTTGGTGTGCAGCGTACTGAGCACCAGGTGGCCGGTGAGCGCCGCCTTGATGGCGATGCCGCCGGTCTCCAGGTCGCGGATCTCGCCGACCATGATGATGTTCGGGTCCTGCCGCAGGAACGCCTTGAGCGCCGCGGCAAAGGTCATCCCGACCTCGTTGCGCACCAGCACCTGGTTGACCCCGAACATGTTGTACTCCACGGGGTCCTCGGCGGTCATGATGTTCACATCGATCGAATTGATCTTGGAGATCGCCGAATAGAGCGTGGTCGTCTTGCCCGAGCCCGTGGGCCCGGTGACCAGCACCATCCCGTACGGATTGGTGACCGCCTCCATCAGGTCGTGTTCGGCCTTGGGCTCGATGCCGAACTTCTCGAGGTCGAGCGTCAGGTTCCCCTTGTCGAGAATCCGGAGCACGATCTTCTCGCCGAACAGCGTGGGGAGCGTCGACACGCGGTAGTCGATGACCTTGTTCCCCATCTTCAGCTTGATGCGGCCGTCCTGCGGCACGCGGCGCTCGGCGATGTTCAGCGACGCCATGATCTTGAACCGCGACACCAGCGCCGCCTGCATCTTCTTGGGCGGCTTCATCACTTCCATGAGCGCCCCGTCGATGCGATAGCGCACCCGCAGTTCGTGCTCGAAGCACTCGAAGTGGATGTCCGACGCCCCCTTCTTCACGGCGTCGGTGAGGATGGCGTTGATCAGCTTCACCACCGGTGCGTCGTCCACCGCCGCCGCCAGCGCCGCCGCCGAGACCTCCTCCTCCTCGTCCTCCACCACCTCGACGTCGCCTTCGAGCCCCATCCCTTCGATGTCCTCGAGCAGCGAGGTCATCTGCATGTCCGTGGCTTCGAAGACGGTCTCGAGCGCGTTCTTGATCGTGAACTCGCCCGCGATCACCGGGAAGATGTCGTACCGGGTGATGAACTTGAGGTCCTCGAGCACGCCGAGGTTCGTGGGATCGGCCATCGCCACGGTGAGCGTGCGCCCCTCGCGCTTGAGCGGCAGCACCAGGTGCTTCAACGCCAGGTCGCCCGGAATCAGCTTGGCGATCCGCGGATCGACTTCGAACTTCGACAGGTCCACCGCCGGCATCTTGAACTGCCGCGCCAGCACCTTGGTCAGTTCGGTCTCGTTGATGAAGCCGAGTTTGACCAGGTTGTACCCCACCCGCGTCCCGTTCTGCTTTTGCTCCTGGAGTGCCTGGGCCAGCTGCTCCTTGGAGACCAAGCCATCGCGGACGAGGATGTCGCCGATGCGTTCGCTGGAAGCGACGGGCACAGCCATGGCGGTGAGTGCAGGGGGTGAAACGGTGGCGCCGGAAGACGACCGGCGGTTGTCCATACAACGGAACGAATACCGTGATCCGGAAGTTGCCGACCCGTAACTTCCCTGTCAAGAATGGGTTAGCCCTTCTTCACCGCGGCAGAAAGTGTGAGCCAGCGCACGCGTTCGGTACGTCCGGCCGCACGACACCTTATAGACGCGGAATCCCCGAAAACGTGACCAGCGAGTCGAGCCGCCGGGCGATGGCCGGTCCGATGCCCTTCACTCGCTGGAGCCGCGCCAGCGATCCGAACGGCCCATTCGAATCCCGGAATGCTACGATCCGCGCCGCGAGCGCCGGCCCGATGCCGGGAAGCCGCTGCAGTTCCGCGGTCGTGGCACGGTCCACGTCCACCCGGCGGAAGGGTGCGGGCGGCGCGAGGGGAGCCCTCACCGTGACCTTCGGTTTGACGGTTACCGGCTTTCGCCGCGGCCGGGCCGGCGGGTTCGTGTCGCGCGCCGGCCGCCGCACCCCGGCCGGGCGCCCCCCGGCGCGCCGGGACGCGGGCGAGCCCGCCACCGCCGAGATCCGGGCGTCGAGGGCGCGACGCGCATCGGCCGGCGGCGGGGCCCCCCGATGGGCCCGCAGGAAGCGCACGCTGCCGCCCAGACAGGCGACCACACCGAGAAAGAGCAGCGCTTTGCGTTCCGCGGCGGTGGACATGCCCCGAGGATAGCCCTCGCCCGCTCGATCGCCATCATCGATGCACGGCTGGTGGGCGCCATTCGTTGCGAGTTGGGGTTCGACGGCGAGCAGTGGGTCCTGCGCCGTGACCAGTGGGAAGTGGAGAGTGCGGACGGTCGGCTGCCGCCCGTCGGCCGTTCACTCGCAACTCCAGTTCACCGGATGTAAGGGCGCTGCAATCTCTTCATCAGCCCCGAGGCGAGAATGTAGCGTTCTCGTAAACCCCGCCACCGGGGCCGCAACCTTCGCGTAGGGGGGAGTATCTCAGTGCATGAGATGCACTCATCCATTCAACGCGGGAGTTCCCCATGTTCCCACCGCTCGCACTCCTCGTCGTGGCCTTGCAGGGCGCCGTGCCCGCAGTCGCCACGCCGGCCCAGGCGCGGCAGCCCGTCCGGAGCACCGCCATCGTGGCCCCCACCGCGAAAGGTCCCGCCGTCGACGGCCGCCTGGCGCGCGCCGATTCACTCGTCTTCGCGGGTAACATCCGGGCGGCACGGCCGCTCTACCGCGCCCTGATCCGCAGCGAGACCGACGCCGGCCACTATGCGCAGGAAGCCCTCTGGCACCTGGCCATGGCCTACCATCTCGCCGACGATCCGGCCGGGACGGTGCGCACGCTCGATCAGTTGGCGTTTGCCGCGGCCCAGTTCGGCGATCCGGAAACGGAGCTGATGGCGTCGTATGAAGCGGCCCGCTTCTATGCGGCCATGCGCCAGCCGTTCGTCGCCCGTGACCGCCTGGCCCGTGTCCGCTGTCTGATGCAGTCGCCGGTGATCCCGGCCGCGATGAAAGCGGATTACACCGCGCGCCTCGCGACGAAGGAATAGGCCCGGGTCACCGAACACTGATCCCTGATCACTGAACACGCTGAACCTTCGGTTCGCAGTCGGCAGTTCACAGTCGGCAGTCAGCTGCTGACTGCGAACTGCCGACTGCCATTCGTCAACTCGTGACGAGCTTCACCGCCACGTCGCCCACGATCTGCAGACTCTTCGCCGAGACCTTGTCCGGCGTATCCTCGAGCGTGTGGTGCCAGCCGTCCGGATGCAGCGCGTCCTTGGGCCCGTAGTCATAGTCGATCACGTCGATCACGTGCACGCCGCGATCGAGAAACGGCACGTGGTCGTCGATGATCGCCTCGCCGGTGGCGTTGATGAAGTACTTGGAGTAGCCGAGCTCCCTGGCCGTCTCCCACACCCGCGAGACCACCTCGGGGGCAGCCTGCGACGAGTTCTGCTCCTGGTAGATGTCCAGGTTCTTGTCGCCGATCATGTCCCAGAGCACACCGTACAACGGCTTCTTCGTGGTATCCATGTGCGCCGCGTAGTACGTCGAGCCGATGAGCACGTTCGGATTGCTCGCCGTGTCGGTCCACGTATTGAAGTCGCCGTAGTCCTCTCCGTCCACGAACAGCAGGTCCACCCCCACGGTGGGCGGCGTCTTCTTCAACGCCGCGGCCACCTGGAGCAGCAGCGCCACGCCAGACGCCCCGTCGTTCGCCCCCGGGATCGGAAGCTTCCGGTTGCCGAGCACCGGGTCGTTGTCCGCGGTGGGCCGCGTATCCCAGTGCGTCACGTAGAGCACCCGTTCCGCGTTGGCCGGCGCGATGTGCGCGACGATGTTGCGCATCGGGATCGTGTCGCCCGTGGGCGTGACGTGTTGCCAGCGCTGCTCGGTCACCGAGTCGCCGAGCTGCTTGAGCTGGGCCACGATCCAGTCGCCGGTCTTGCGCCAGCCGTCGGTGCCGGGCACCCGCGGGCCGAACGCAACCTGCGTCTTCACCATGGCATAGGCCGCCTGGCCGTCGAACGCCGTCTGCGGACCGCGAAACCGGTCGCAGGAACTCAGCGTCAGCACCGCCAGGCACGCCAGAAGAGGCATTCGCACGAGAAAGTGGATTGAGGTCAACGGGGTACGCCGGGTACCCGCGCAACTTAAGCCGGGTCCACAACGCCTCGCCACGCTTCGTGCGTATGCGTCCTGTAGACCGCTGCCGAGCCCATAACTCCATGCAGCGTCGTTCTTTGTCAAATCTTCGCGGCGGCCGGCCGGTCCACGGTACATTCTGAACCTGTCACGAAGATTACAGACTTCCGCCAGCTACCGCAGCCCCCAGGAGCCGCCGTGACCCGGAATTGCCTTGGCCTCATTCTCGCCCCGCTCATTGCCCTTGCTCTTGCCGCTCCCCGGGTGCAGGCGCAGACGATCTCCGGCACCGTCCGCTCGGGTGGCCAGCCGGTGGTCGGCGCCACGGTGCGGCTGCTCGAACTCGACCGGATCGACCGCACCGGCGCCCGGGGCGAATTCCGGTTCGACGACGTGGCGCCGGGCACCTACCGCGTATTCGTGGGGCTCACGGGCTACGCGGCCCAGACCGACACCGTCCGCCTCTCGGGCACCGCGGCCCGGCTCGAGTTCGACCTCCAGCCGACGGCCATCCCGCTGGAGCAGATCGTGGTGTCGGCGTCGCCCACGGCGCGGCCGGCGGACGAGGAGTATCAGTCGGCGGAATCGAAGTCGCGCCAGGACTTCGACAACACGCCGGGCACGAGCTTCGCCGAGAAGATCTCGGACCTCCCCGGCGTGGCGGTGCGGGGCAACGGGTCGGCGCCCTCGCGGCCCATCCTCCGCGGCCTCGGCGACAACGAGGTACTGGTACTGGAGAATGGGCTGCGCATGGGCGACATCGCGACCTACGATCCCGCCCACGCCACGCCCATCGACGCCATGAGTATCGCGCAGATCGACGTGGTGCGCGGGCCGGCGGCCATTCTGTACGGCCCCAATACCATCGGCGGCCTGGTGAACGTGGTCACCAACCTCGTGCCCACCGCCTCCGACCACCCGATGTCGGGCACCGTGGCGGCCGAGGGGAACTCGATGAACAACGAGTATTCGGGCTACATCAACAACATCTATACCAGCGGGCACTCGGCACTCCGCGTGTCGGGCGGTGCGCTGCACGCCGGCGACATCGGCATCCCCAAGGGCACCTACACCGATCCCGGCACGGGCGCGCAATTCGACCTCAGCCACATTCCCCAGTCGGACGACCGGAGCAGCGAGGCCGGCGCCGGCTATTCGTACCAGGGCGACTTCGGCATGGTGGGCATCGGCGGCAACCACTACGAGATGAACTACGGCATCCCGGGCGTGCCGCCCAACCCCGACTGGATGAACGTCCCGCCCACCACGTCGCGCATCTCGCAGCAGCGGAACACCGTGGAGATGCGCAGCCTGGTCAACACCGACAGCGGTTGGGTGCAGCGCATCAAGTTGGACGCCGCGTACAACGACTACAACCATTCCGAGTTCCCCACGCAGCAGGATGCCTCGGGCGTCTCCGACCCACAGGCCAACCACTTTCACAAGACCGAACTCAACGCCACGCTGCAGTTGCAGCAGCGCACGGCGGGCCGCCTCAGCGGCACGGTCGGCCTCTGGTCGGACGTTCAGGATCTCACCATCTCGGGAGACCAGCCGCTGGGGCCCAACTCGACGACCACCGACGTGGCGGCGTTCGCGTACGAGGAATTTCACGCCACCCCGCGCACGCGGCTGCAGGCGGGCGCCCGCGTGGACCTGGCGGGCATCCAGACGCATCCGTATCCGCAGAGCACCGACTCGGTGTTCCGCACGTCGAACGAGTCGCGCCGGCACACCGCGTTCACGGCATCACTGGGGGCAGTGCAGCAGTTCACGCCGGAGCTCATCGGATCGCTGAGCCTGGCGCGTTCCTTCCGGGCCCCCACGGTGCAGGAGCTGTTTGCCGACGGGCTCGACGCGCCGAGCGGCACGTATACCGTGGGCACGGCGAGCCTGGACCCGGAGACCGGATTCGGCGTGGACGCCTCGCTCAAGGGCGACTTTCGGAAGGCGACCTTCGAGCTCTCGCCGTACGTGAACTACATCGACCACTACATCTACGGCTTCCTGCGCGGCGACACGATCCAGAACTTCCCGGTGCGCCAGTTCTCCGCCACGCGGGCGCGGCTGGCTGGTTTCGAAGCCGTGGTCACCGTGGCGCCCACCGACCACTGGGCGTTGCGCGCGAGCTCCGACTACGTCAACGCGCAGGACCTCGATGCGCGGATGCCCCTGCCCTTCATCCCGCCGCTGCGGGGGCTGCTGCGCGCCACCTATCAGGCCAGCGCCTATTCCGGCACCATCGAGTGGCGCGGCGCCGCGGCCCAGAACCGTCTGGGCGAGGGCGACACGCCGACGGCGGGCTACGCACTGCTCAACCTCGGCGCCGGCGTGCGGATCGTCCACGGGGGCATGGTGTCGGAGATCAGCCTGCACCTCGACAACGCCTTCAACACCGTCTACCGCGACAACCTCTCGGTGATCAAGGACTTCGTGCCGCAGCCGGGGCGCGGGCTCCGGCTGAATTACGAGTTGCTGTATTAGGGCGACGATCCCGCCCGCACCAATGCGCCGGGAGGGGGTATGAGGCTGCCGACGCCACCTGGTCCCGTCGGCAGGATCTCGGCGTGCCGGCGAACCGGACCTTGAAATTGCGGGGTCGTCGGGTGGAATATTCTACCCGTGCGTCGCCCCACAACTCTGTGGGATGCTTGAACTTCCCCGCCGCCGAGGTGCGAGCGCCCGTTTCGTGAAGATTCTCACCAAGTACGTGCTGAAGGAGCACGTCGGCCCGTTCGTCTTCGCTTCCACGGCGCTGACGTCGCTCATGCTGCTCCAGTACATCGGCAAGCGGCTCGGCGACCTGGTGGGCAAGGGGCTTCCCTGGCGCGTGCTGGCCGAGTTCTTCGTGCTCTCGATGCCGTTCACGGTGGCCATGACGCTGCCCATGGCCGTGCTCGTGGCCGTGCTGTACGCCTACAGCCGCATGGCCGCCGAGAACGAGATCACCGCCATGCGCGCCAACGGCGTGAGCATGCGCGCGCTGCTGGTGCCCACGTTGTTCGCCGGCGCCGCCGTGGCGCTCGTGATGCTGGTGTTCAACGACCAGGTGCTCTCGCGGGCCAACCACCAGCTGGCCGTGCTCCAGAACGACATCACGCGCACCAAGCCCAGCTTCGCGCTCAAGGAACAGATCATCAACACGGTGGCCGACCAGAAGCTCTACCTGCGCGCCTCGCGCATCGACCGCGGGTCGCAGCACCTGCAGGGCGTCGTGATCTACGACGTGACCGACCCCGCGCACCGCCGCACCATATACGCCGACAGCGGGACGCTCGCCTTCGCCGAGAACCGCACCGACCTCCTGATGCACCTGTACGACGGATGGATGGTGGAGGTGCCGACGCAGCACCCGGAGCAGATGACGCGGTTGTTCTACAAACGCGACCTGCTCCGCGTGCGGAACGTGACGAACACCTTCCAGGCCACCGACGCCGACTCGGCCACGAAGAGCGACCGCGAGATGACGGTGTGCGAGATGCAGGCCCGGTTCGCCGACGTGGACTACCAGTGGCAGCGGGCGCGCTACGACCGCGAGGTGGCGGAAGCGCAGATGCGCCGGCTCAAGGGGGAGCGGAACATCGCGTCGCCGGTCCCGCCGGTGCGACGCGACCCCTTCGGCCTGGGGCGCATCTACTGTTCGCTCCTCGACCGGCTGTTCGGCGTGAAGACGGCCTCGGCCGCCACCCTGCCACCCGGCGGGTGGCACCCGGTGCAGGCCGCGGCGCAGCAGACCCGGCGCCCCCCGCAGCCACCGGCCCGTCCGTCCACGCTGCCCCCGTCCCAGGGCGGAATGCCGGCGCAGCAGGCCGAGAGCACGAATGCGCAGCCACCGATCCTGCGCTCGCTGCCGTCCGGTGGCCTGCGCCCCGGCCAGCAGGGGCCGCCGCAGTTCGACGCGGGGCTCGACGAGCTGCAGCTCAAGGGCGAGGTCCAGTCCGCGAAGTCGCGCGAGCAGGTCACGCGCTACATGCGCGTGCGCTACGACATCGAGATCCAGAAGAAGTTCTCGCTCGCCGCGGCGTGCCTGATCTTCGTGCTCCTGGGGCCGCCGATCGCGCTGCGCTTCCCGCGCGGCGGCGTGGGGCTGGTGATCGGCGTGAGCTTCAGCGTGTTCGCGCTGTACTACGTGGGCCTCATCGGCGGCGAGACGCTGGCCGACGGCGAGATCATCTCGCCCTTCCTGGCCATGTGGGGCGCGAACATCATCCTCCTCCTGGTGGGCATCGTGATGACGCTCCGCATGAACCGGGTGTCGGGCGCCACCCGCGGCGGCGACTGGACCGAGATTCGCGAGAACCTGCGCCACCTCCTGCGCCGGCTCGTGGGCCGCGCGCCGCGACGGGCGGCCTGATGCGCATTCCCTTCGTCAAACCGCTCGACCGGTACGTGTTCGCGGAGTTCTGGAAGATCTTCCTGGTCACGGCGCTCGGGTTTCCGATCATCACCATCATCATCGATCTCACCGACCACCTGAACACCTATCTCCAACGCCAGCTCACCCCGCAGGCCATCGCGCTGAGCTACGTGTACTGGGTGCCGCAATCGATGTTCATGGTGCTGCCGGCGGCCGTGCTGTTCGCCACCGTGTTCTCGGTGAGCGCCTTCACCCGCCACTCCGAGATCACGGCGGCCAAGGCGTCGGGCACGAGCTTCTACCGGTTCATCATGCCGATCCTGTTCGGCGCCCTGCTGGCCACCGGACTGGACCTCGTGATCTCCGACGTGATGCCGGCCGCCAACCGGGCCCACAACGATCTGATCAACGAGGACAAGTTCCGCGGTCAGAACCAGCGGTACAACTTCGCCTTCGCGGGCGACAGCAACATGGGCCGCGTATACAAGATCGGCACGCTCAACCGGGTCCTCGGCACCATCCGCAGCGTGCAGGTGGAACGGCCCGGCAACGGGCCCGACTTCCCGAGCTACATCATCGCCGCCAGCAGCGGCGCCTGGCAGAACGGACACTGGACCCTCCGCGACGGCGCGATGCACATCTTCACCGACTCGGAGCCCGGCTACACCGTGACCTTCGGGGCCATGCGCGACAACGAGTTCAAGGCGCAGCCCGAGGAGATGATGTCGCGCGCCCACCTGCCCGACGAGATGAAGTACGGGGAACTGTCGCGCGTCATCAAGGCCATGGAACGCTCGGGCACCGACGTGAACGAGTGGAAGGTGGAGCGGGCGCTCAAGATCGCGATTCCCGTCACCTGCATCATCATCGCGCTGTTCGGGGCGCCCCTGGCCACGAGCAACCAGCGCGGGGGGGCCGCCTACGGCATCGCCATTTCCCTCGCCACCACGGTTACGTTTCTCATGGCCGTGCAGGTGACCAAGGCGATCGGAGGCACGGGCATCATGCCCCCCGACCTGGCCGCCTGGCTCCCCAATGCCACCTTCGCGGTGGTCGGCCTCGCGCTCCTGGCCCGCGTCCGCACCTGATTGTGACCCAATTTCCGCATCATCCACACGTTCGGCCCACCGAGACGTTTCCGGTGGTCCAGCGCACCGGCATCCATTTCTTCCGGCGGGTTTCGCGGGGGGTGCTCGGCGCGTTCGAGAAGGTCGGCGCGTGGGTGTACTTCCTGCGCGACATCGGCCGGGCGGTGAGCGAACCGGCCACCTACGTGCCCGAGACCATCCGCCAGATGAAGAACATCGGCGTGGACTCGCTACCCCTCACGGTCATCGTGGCCGGATTCATCGGCAGCGTCATCGCGCTGCAGACGCGATACCAGATGTTCCCGGGGGTACAGCTCTCGCTGGTGGGGCTGGCCACCCGGCAGATGGTGATCCTGGAACTGGGCCCGCTGCTCACGGGGCTCGTGCTGGCGGGGCGTGTGGGCGCGAGGATGACCGCCGAGATCGGTACCATGCGCGTCACCGAGCAGATCGATGCCCTGGAAACGCTGGCCTACGATCCGGTGGCCTTCCTCGTCCTGCCGCGGCTGCTGGCAGCGATCATCATGCTCCCCGTGCTGACGGTGTTCGCCGACTCGGTGGGCGTGGGCAGTGGCTACCTCATGGGCGTCTACGCGACCGGCATCAGTCCCAGCGATTTCAGGGACGGGTTGAAGCTGGGGTTCGGGACATTCCAGGTGGTGTACAGCCTGCTCAAGGCGACCATGTTCGGCGGCGCCATCTCGTTCTTCTCCGCCTATGAGGGCTACATTGCAGAGGCCGGCGCCGAGGGCGTGGGCCGGTCCACCGCGAGCGCGGTGGTCATCACGTCGGTGGCAATCCTCGTGTTGGACGCGTTGACCGCAGTCCTCCTCGCCCCGTACCTACAATCATGAAACGACGCGACGAAGTCTCGGTTGGCATAATGATTACGGTCGCCGTGGTGGTCCTGCTCGCCGGCGTGCTCTGGCTCGCCCGTGGCGGCCTGTCCTCGGGCTACCCGCTGTACACCCGATTTGCCTGGGGCCAGAACCTCAAGCAGGGGCAGCCCGTGCTGCTGGCCGGCGTGAACATCGGCTACGTGGACGACGTGGAGCTGCGCCCCAACGGCTACCTCGACGTCGTGATGCGGGTCAACAACCGCTACCACGTGCCGAAGACGGCCAAGGCCACCGTGCGCGCCGTGGGGTTCTTTGGTGACGTGGCCGTGGCGCTCACGCCCAAGTTGGGCGCCAACCTGACCGATACCTTCGCCGCCGGGGACACGGTTCCGGCCGGCGCGCCCGAAGCGGGGGTGGCCGAGATCATGAGCAAGGCCGACTCCATCAGCGGCGCGCTCAGCCAGATCACGCGAGCTCTCCAGGTGCAGGTGGTCGATGCCGGAGGCCTGCGCGACCTGCGCAAGACGATCGGCGCCACCACCGCGTTGGCGACGCAATTACAGCAGATCGCCACGCAGCAGAATGAGAACCTGACGCAGACGCTGACCGCGTATCGGAACGTGGCCCAGTCCATCGACACGGCGCAGATCGATTCGACGGTGCACAGCTTCCGCGCGTCGAGCCAGTACGTGTCGAGCACGGCGGCCAAGCTCGACACCGCGGCCTCGCGGCTCAACGATCTGCTGGCCAAGGCAAACAACGACCACGGCACCCTGGGCCTGCTGTTGAGCGACAGCACGCTGTACCGGAACCTGCGCAACTCGCTGGCGAGTGCCGATTCGCTCCTCGCCGACATCAAGCTGCACCCGGGGCGGTACATCAGCGTGCACATCTTCTAGAGTCGGACAGTCGGACAGTCGGACAGCGAGGCGGTGGGGCCGGACGGCCCCACCGCTTCGTGGATTCATGGTCCCTCCGCCATGCAGATCTCCATCTGCCGGCGTACGGTTGACCCACCGGTCGCGGTCCGCGACCTTTCCGGAGCGGATTTTCCGCTCTCCGAGACCCGAACAGTCATGCGCCTTCTGCTTGGCGAAGCGATCTTCTGGATCGCCGCCGTTTGTTGTCTGGTGGCCCAGGTGGCCATCATCCGGTCCGCCCTCAGCCCCCACGAGCCCACTCCCGGCAGCGATCAGGTGCCCCGCCCGCGCGCCGCGGTCGAGGTGGTCTGGACGCTCCTGCCGGCGCTCGTGCTGATCGGCGTCTTCGCGCTCACGTGGCGCGCCATGCATCAACCCACGGTGCCGGCCGCGTTCCGCCTCTCCGACCTGATCCGCGCCGCGAAGGCCCTGCTGTGAAGGCGCTCCGCAAGTATGCCTACTTCGCCCTGGGCGTCGCCTGCCTGCACCTGGTGTTCGGCGCCATCGTGCGCATCAGCGGGTCGGGACTGGGGTGCGGCACCACCTGGCCCAAGTGTTACGGCTACTGGTTTCCCCCGTTCTCCCGCCCCGACCTGATCATCGAGGTGATGCACCGCTACCTGGCCTCGGTCGTCAGCCTGGCGCTGGTGCTACTCTGGGTGGCCGCCTGGCGCCGGCGCGCCGAACCGGGCGTTGGGAGACGCGGCGGCGTGCTGCGCGCCGCCACCGCAGCCGTGATCACCGTATTCGCGGTGGCCCTGCTGGGCGGGGTGACGGTGAAGCTCGGGAACGCGCCGTGGACCGTGGTCGCGCACTGGACGCTGGCCATGGCGCTGCTCGGGATGCTCGCCGCTGCCGTGGTGCGCACGGGCGGCATGGGGGGCGCCGGCGTCCGCAGGCAGCAGGCCCCGCGTCGCTTCGTGGCGAACACGTATGCCACGGCCGGCCTGGCGTTCCTCACGGTGGCCATGGGGGGGCTCACCGCCAACTTCCCCTTCGCCGCCGTGGGGTGCACCACCTTTCCCTTCTGCGGCCCCAACCCCGACGCGCCGGCGAGCGCCGTCCATATCCAGCTCACGCATCGCACCATCGCCATTCTCCTGGCGCTCTACCTGATCGGGATCGCGGTGACCGCCGGCCGGAGCGCCGTCGGGCCGACGGTCAGGCGGGCCCTGTACGCGGCCCTGGCGCTGGTGCTCCTGCAGATCGTCATTGCCGCGTCGATGGTGCTGCTGCACATGCCGCCCGAGTTGCGGTCGCTGCACGAGGCCACGGGCGTGGCGATCTGGCTGGCCACGTTCACGCTCGCCTACCTGGCGCGCATCGCCGCCGGACTCGGCCCGTTGGGCGAGGGGCGTCCCGCCATGTCGCCACCGCCGCCACCGCGCGCCGGCGGCGCCCACCGGCCGTTGGCCGAGGTGGGATCGTGAGCGACGCGACGACGAAACCCTCGACGGCCGGCACCCTCACGCGCGACTTCCTGTCGCTCACCAAGCCGCGGATCATCTCGCTGCTCCTGGTGACCACGGTGGCGCCGATGTACGTGGCCGGCCATCCGAGCCTCTGGCTCGTGCTGGTGCTGCTCGTCGGCGGCTACCTGATGGCCGGCGGCGCCAACGCCGTGAACATGTATCTCGACAGCGACATCGACGACCGCATGGCGCGCACGCGGCTGCGTCCGATTCCAAGCGGGCGCATGCATCCGCGCGAGGTGCTGCTGTTCGGGCTGATTCTGGCCACGGGGTCGACCTTCCTGCTCGCCCGCTACGCCAATCTGCTCACGGCCGCGCTCGCGCTGCTCGGGTTCTACGCCTACATCCTGCTCTATACGCGGTGGCTCAAGCGGAGCACGCCGCAGAACATCGTGATCGGAGGCGCCGCCGGCGCCATCCCGCCGCTCGTGGGTTGGGCGGCGGTGACGAACGGACTCGACCTCATGGCCGTCTTCCTGTTCCTGATCATCTTCTACTGGACGCCGCCGCACTTCTGGGCCCTGGCCCTGAACAAGCAGAAGGATTACGGCCTCGCCGGCGTCCCCATGGCCCCCCTCGTCTGGGGTGAGCGCGAAACCAAACGTCAGATGTTCTGGTATACGCTCATCCTGATCTCATTGACCCTGCTGCCGGTGGCCTTCGGCGCCCTGGGCCTCTTCTACTTCGTCATCGCCGTGGCGCTCGACGCCTGGCTGTTGAGAGGGATCGTTCGCGTGATGCGTGCTGCCAACTTCACCAAACCCGCATGGAGCGTGTACAAGTTCTCGCTCCTCTACCTTGCGTTGCTGTTCGCCGCGATGGCCGTCGATCGCGGCCTCTTCGCGTGACCGGCGCGGCGGCGGCGGCCGCTGACGGAACCCCCATCCTCGAATCGCCGGACGCGGAACCCCGGAAGTCGCGCCGTCTGAAGTCGCCCCGGGCGCTGGGCCGCCTGGTGCCCTGGCTGCGCCCGTATCGCGGGGCGCTGGTGGTGGCCACGGTGTGCCTGATCGGATCGGTGGCCGTGCTGCTCGCCTTTCCCGCCGTGGTCAATTCGCTGCTCGACGCGGCGTTTCAGCAGCACAACGGGTCGCTGCTCGACCGGGTGGCGCTGGTGCTGGTGGGGCTGTTCGCGCTGCAGGGGGTGCTCAACTTCGTGCAGGTGTACCTGCTCTCGGCCACGGCCGAGCGGGTGATCGCGAAGCTCCGCGACCGCGTGTTCTCGCACCTCGTGAACCTGTCGGCGGGCTTCTTCACCGACCAGCGCAGCGGCGACCTCACGAGCCGCCTCTCGGCCGACCTGGCCGTCCTGCAGTCGGTGCTCAACAACCAGCTGGCCGAGATCGCGCGCCAGGTGTTGTTCCTGGTGGGCGGCCTGGTGCTGCTCACGCTCACGCACACGCAGCTCATGGTCACCACGCTGGCCGTGGTGCCGGTGATCGTGGGCTCGGCGGTGCTGTTCGGCCGCCGGCTGCGGCGGGCCAGCACCGGGGTGCAGGACCGCATCGCCCGCGCCATGGGCATGGCCCAGGAGGCGTTCGGGCAGATCCGCACCGTGCAGAGCTTCAACCGCGAGGGCGTGGAGGCGTCGCGCTACTCCGGACTCATGCACGAAGTGGTATCGGCGGCGATCGTGCGGGCTCGCATCCGGGCCATGCTGTTCGGCGTGGTGGGGTTCGTCGCCTTTGCCGGCGTCACCGCCGTGCTCTGGGAGGGCGGGCGCATGGTGCTGGCCGGCCAGCTCACCGCGGGGTCGCTGGTGGCGTTCCTGCTGTACGCCATCTTCGTGGCCGCTGCCGTGGGCAGCCTGGCGTCGCTGTTCGGCAGCTACCAGGAAGCCATCGGCGCGGCGCAGCGGGTGTTCGAGATTCTCGAGACCACGCCCACGGTGCCCGAACCCGCACATCCCACGCCGCTGGCCAAGCCGGTGCGCGGCGACGTGGCGCTCGACCACGTGTTCTTCCGTTACGCCGACGACCTCCCCGACGTGCTGCACGACGTGTCGCTGCACATCGCGCCCGGCGAGGTGGTGGCCCTGGTCGGCCCCTCGGGGGCGGGCAAGACGACCATCGCCTCGCTGCTTCCCCGCTTCTGGGACGTGACCGGCGGCGCCATCCGGGTGGACGGCGTGGACGTGCGCGAGTTGAGCTTCACCGATCTGCGCGGCGCCATCGGCATGGTGCCGCAGGAGCCGGCGCTGTTCAGCGGCACGGTGCGCGAGAACATCGCGTACGCCCGTCCCGGCGAGTCGGCGCACCCGGCCACCGACGACGAGGTGCGCGCCGCGGCGCAGGCCGCGCACGCGCTCGAGTTCATCGAGCGCCTGCCGCAGGGATTCGACACCCTGGTCGGCGAACGCGGCGTGAAGCTGTCGGGCGGGCAGCGCCAGCGCATCGCCATCGCGCGCGTGTTCCTGAAGAATCCCGCGATCGTGGTGCTCGACGAAGCCACGTCGAGTCTCGACACCGAGAGCGAGCGGCTGGTGGAAGAGGCAATGGAAGATCTCCTCCGCAACCGGTCCACGCTGATCATCGCCCACCGGCTGAGCACCGTGCGCCGCGCCAACCGCGTGGTGGCGCTCGAGAAGGGGCGCGTGGTGGAGGCGGGAGGACACGACGAACTGCTCGCGCAGGACGGCCTGTTCGCGCGCCTCTATCGCACCCAATTCGCGCCGGTGGCGGAGTGACGGGCCGACTCTGAAGCTCGCGCCGGCCCTGCGCACGGAGCCGGATGCGAAGACCCCCAAGCATTTCCGTTCGATCCGTTGTCCTCCGTTGAATCCGTATCCAATGCGTTGATGCTCGACCGGTAGAGCCGCACGGGCCCCCGCGCCGCTCTTCCACTCCGGGTTTCTACGAATTGGATACGGATTCAACGGAGGACAACGGATCGAACCGATAGACGCATCGGGGCGAAGCGGCGACGTGCCACGCGCGCCGGCAGCGCGCGCTCAGTGCAGCTCGAGCTTCGCGTCCAGCGTCGACGTGCGCCCCGGCTTCACGGTCACCGTCTGCTCCGTGACGCTGTCGGCACGCTCGTGCCAGACCCGCACGTGGTACGTACCCGCGGGAAGCCCGCCGATGCGATACCGCCCGTAGCGGTTGGTGATGGCGAAGTACGGATGGTCGAACACGGCCACGAAGCCGCGCACGTACGGATGCCGGCTCAACCGCACTCGCACCAACCCGGTCTGTGCGGCGATCCTGGCGCTCGGCACCACCGCCCATCGATCCACGGTGAGCATGCGGCTCAACAGCTCCCCTTCCGACTCGCTGTAGAAGCGCGTGTGGTGCACCGTGGCATCCTTGCTCTGCAGGTTGATGGTGGTGCCCTGCACCAACGCCAGCATGCGCGGCACGAACTGGCAGCGCACGATGGCCAGGTCGGCCCGCCGGTCGCGGGTGAGCGCCTGCCCCTGGCGCGCGTCGCTCACCCACACCAGCGCGCCCTCCAGATCGCGCCCGTAGTGCACCACCGAGCGGTCGCGCATTCGCGTACCGCACACCTTCGCCTCTTCGCCGCTCAGCGTGGTGTCGTGGCGTTCGGGTACGCTGTCCAGCGTGACCACCCCGCGGATGGAGCCGGGGTTGGCGACCGACACCACCTGATACGGGACCCCAGGCGCGATGGCACGGGCGACGTCGGTGAGCGGATCAGCGGCTGCCGTGGCCGCGGCGGCCGTGGAATCCGCAGCCGGCGCGGCCGAACGGCCACCGCCGGTCTCGCGCTTGCACGAGGCCAGCAGTGCCACGGCGACCAACGGAACGACTCGGAACCGGATCGTGCGGCCGCGCGCCCGCATCGCGTGCCGGTGGGGCGTCAAACGATCAACATCTCCCGCTGGATGACCGACGGCGTCACCACGGCCTTGCCCGGCAACAGGTGCACGTTCACTTCGCTTCGCACGCCGATCTCATCCGGCACGTAGATCCCCGGCTCGATGGAGAACCCGACCCCGTCGAGTAGCTGCCGGTCCTCGTGGGTTTCCAGATTGTCCATGTTCGGACCCGACCCGTGCAGTTCGCGCGGGTCCATGGAGTGTCCGGTGCGGTGCGTGAAGTATTTCCCGAACCCGCGCCCGGTGATCACGGCTCGCGCCGCGTCGTCCACCTCGGCGCCCAGGATCGGCGTGCCGGCAGCCTGACGCTGCTCGACCAGCGCGATGGCCGCGTCCCGTGCGTCGCGCACCGCCGTCCAGATCTCCTGGGCGCGCTTCGACGGCGGGCCCACGGTGGCCATCCAGGTCTGATCGGCCCACACGCCCCCGTTCGGCTCGTGCGCCCACAGGTCCACCAGCAGCACGTCGCCCTCGCGAATCGGCTCGGACGCCGTGGCCGTGGGCTCGTAGTGCGGATTCGCCGCGTTCGCGCCCACCGAAGCGTTGGGGCCGTGGTCCGTCTCCAGATTGGCCGCCTTGAACTGCTGCAGGATCCACTGCATCAACTCGTACTCGGTCATCGGATCGGGCGTGCGGGCGCGCTGGCCCGCCAGCTTCATCCCGTCCTGGGCGATCTTCGCGATGATCACGGCCGCGCGCTCGTGCGACGCCACGTTCTCCGGACTCCACGCCGCGTAAAAGCGGGTCACCAGCGCCGCCGACGAGACCACCTCGGCGCCCGCCGAGCGCACCATCTCGAGCACGCCGGCCGGCACGCGGTCCAGATAGGGCACGGCATCGCCCGGCGAGTACTCCATGGCCACACGCTTGCCCTTCACGACCGCCTGCAGATGCTCGTCCAGCGACCGCCACGAGGAGTACACCACCCGCTTCCATTCCTTCGGCCAGTGCGTCCACGGGCCCTGCTCGATGGCGTGCGTGATGGCCACCGGCGTCCCCTCGCGGGGGAAGAACGCGAACACGCGACGCGACACCAGCCCGGTGAGCCGCAGCATCCCGCCGGCAATCGGATTGGCGCCATGGAAGTCGAACAGCAACCACCCGTCGACGTTCTGCTCGGCGAGTGCCTGCTGGAGTTTCGGAAGGTTGGTTGGGTTGATCATGTCATCGCTCGTTGACTGTCTGACTGTCCGACTGGGTCACGCCACCGACCGCCAGTCGGCGCGCCATTCGCAGATCCCTTCCCCGCGACCATCGCATCGTATGTGATCCACCGAGCCGATGCTACCGATCAGCAGCCGCAGCAGTTCGCGGAGCGCCGATTCGTAGTACGCGCACCCGATGCTCCCGGGAGCCGATCCCAGCGTCACGGAGCGTGGAACCTCGAGGAGGATGTGGCCGCCCACCCGGCGCGCCGTTCCGTTCAGGTACCGCGAGGCAAGCCGGCGGGCCCGCCGCATGGCCCACGGACGGGCGACGAGCGACGGCAGTAGCCGCAGCAGCCGCCGCGTCACCGGCGACAGCGTCATGTACGCTTCACGCGCCAGATACCGGCCCGCCGCCCGGAACACCGCCTCGGCGTCGGGGCGCCGTCCGATGAGCTTGGCCAGCGCCATCGACTCTTCCTGCGTGGCGCGCTGATGGCGCTTCACCGCCTCGTTGTACCGCTTGATCTGCGAATACACCGTGTCGCTGAGGCCGAGCCGCTTGTTGCGCAGTTCGTCCACGAACTCGGCATCCAGGTCGCCGGGCGTGTCCACATCGCGGACCGCCTCGAGCAGACTCAGCGGGAGCAGGGCGTCAACAGTAGAGAGCATGCACAGGGTAGGAGGCAGCGTGCGAAGCTAACGGCCGTGGTGGCACGCAACAAGCCGGGAACATCGCCGGCCCTCGTGCGCTTAATCAATCTACGCGCTTGCCGGGCCGCCCGCGCCACTCGCAGATTGCAAAACGGCGCTTGGTGCGCCCGGTCCCCGTCAACGGTCACCCGCATGCCCGATCTCGCTCGCCTGTGCAGTGGTCTCGTCGTCGCGATCGTGATCGCGGCGCTGGCCCGGCGCGCGCGGGTACTCTCGACGTCGGGCGCCGTGGCCGCCACGCTCGTCGGCACGGCCGCGGTGGCCGCGGGCTGGGATTGGGGAGCCCTCCTCGTCGCGTTCTTCGTTGCCTCGTCGCTGCTCTCGCGCCTCCGCCGCGAACACAAGCACGCCGCCGGCGGCGCGATCGTGGACAAGGGCGACGAGCGCGACGCCGTCCAGGTGCTCGCCAACGGCGGGGCCTTCGCCCTGGCCGCGCTGGCCCACGTTGCCATGCCGGCCGTGGCCTGGCAGGCGGTGGGCGCCGGCGCCCTGGCCGCCGCCACCTCCGACACCTGGGCCACGGAGATCGGCATGCTCACCCCACGGCCGCCGCGCTCCATCGTCACCTTCCGTGTCGTCCCCCCGGGGAGTTCGGGCGGCGTCACGCTGCTCGGCTTCTTCGGGAGCGTGCTCGGTGCCGCATTCATCGAACTGGCGGCTCTGCTCCTCGGGTGGCCGCAGACCGTGGTCGTGGCCGTGCTCGCGGGCGGGATCGCCGGCTCGGTGGCCGACTCGCTGCTCGGGGCCGTGCTCCAGCAGAAGCGGTGGTGCGACCAATGCCAATCGCCCACCGAGCGCGCGGTGCACGACTGCGGAACGGTGACGCGGCAGATCGGCGGACTCGCCTGGCTGGACAACGATGCGGTGAACGCCGCCTGCACGGTGGTCGGCGCCGGCGTGGCGTACCTGATCGCGGCGCGCCTGTGACCCCCGCCGACGTGATCGTCATCGGCGGCGGCCCCGCCGGTGCTTCCACCGCGCACGCCCTGGCCACCACCGGGGCCCGCGTGGTCGTGCTCGACCGGGCCCGCTTTCCCCGCGCCAAACCCTGCGCCGAGTTTCTGAGCCCCGAGGCATCGCGTGGCCTGGCCCGCATGGGCGCCCTCGACGCCGTCGAGGCGTCGGGCGCGGCGCATCTGGCCGGGATGGTCGTCCGCGCCCCCAACGGCGCCCGCATCCACGGACGCTACGTGGCGGCCCACGGCTTCCGCGCCTTCCGCGACCATGGGCTCTCGGTGCGGCGCGAGCTGCTCGACCAGATCCTGCTCGACCGGGCCCGCGCCGCCGGGGCGCGCGTGGAGGAGGGCGTACGGGTGGTGGATCTGCAGCGCGACGCGACGGGCCGTGTGTGCGGCGTGGTGACCCTGGGCGACGACGGACGCGCGGACACCCGGCCGGCCCGCCTCGTGGTGGGCGCCGACGGGCTCAACTCCATGACCGCGCGGCGGCTCGGCGTCGCGCGCCGGCTGCCCTGGCCGCGGCGCCTGGCACTCGTGGCTCACTATGCCGGCGTGGAGGAGATCACCGACTTCGGCGAGATGCACGTAGCCCGCGATGGCTACGTGGGCGTCGCCGACGTGGGCCGCGGGCTCACCACCGTGGCCGCGGTGTTCCCGGCGCGCGCCGGCCGCGACATCGCGCGCGACCCGGCCGGATATCTGCAGGCGTGGCTGGCCCGGCAGCCGCAGTTGGCGCCGAGGTTCGCACGTGCCCGCCGTGTGGACGGGGTGCGCGCCGTGGGACCCTTCGCGTCGCACGCGCGCCGCGCCTGGGCGCCCGGTGCGCTGCTCGTGGGCGACGCGGCCGACTTCTTCGATCCCTTCACCGGCGAGGGCATCTACTCGGCGTTGCGCGGTGGTGAGTTGGCCGCGCACTACGCGCGTGCCGCCCTCGACGCCTCGTCATCCGCCGAAGCCGACGTCGCGCTGGCCGCGTACCACCGCTCGCGGCGCCACGAGTTCGGCGGCAAGTGGATCGTGGAGCGCGCCATCGGCGCCGTGATCGCCAACGCCCCACTCATCAATCGCGCGGCGCGTGCCTGCGCCGCGGATCCCGACCTCGCCAACCTGCTGGTCGGCGTGGCGGGCGACTTCGTGCCGCCGCGGCGTGTCATGCGCCCCGGGTTCCTGCTGCGCCTGTTCGCGCGTCCCCTTCCCGCCGCGCCGGCGGCGAGCCGCCCATGACCATCGACTCCGATACCTTTCGCGCCGTGCTCGGCCGGTTCGCTTCCGGCGTCACGATCCTCACCACCCGCACCCCCGACGGCCACGACCACGGCATGACCGTGAGCGCGTTCTGTTCGGTGAGCCTCGAACCGGCGCTCGTGCTCGCCTGCGTGGACCGCACCGCGAAGATGCACGACCTGCTGTTGCGGATGGAGTATGTGGGATTCAGCATCCTCGCCGCCGGACAGGAGGCGCTGTCGCGGCGGTTCGCGGAACTCGAATCCGACCGGTTCGAGGGGCTCGGCTTCGCGCGGGGCGAACGCGGCTTGGTGCTGTTCGAGGATGCGCTGGCCCATCTCGAGTGCCGCGTGCGCGAACGGCACGACGCCGGCGACCACACGATCATCGTGTGCGAGGTGGAGCGGGCCAGCACGCGTCAGGATCGCCCGCTGCTCTACTACCGCGGCGGGTACGCGCAGTTGGAGCGCTGATGCCGATCCTGACCCCCGCGCGCCGCCGGGGGGTCGAGTACCTCGACGATCCCGCCGTGCCGCCGGCGGTTCGCGATCGCTCCCAGCGCGACGTCGTCCGGTCCAACACGCTGCTCGGCGGCGCCCACGCCCTGCTCG
Source organism: uncultured Gemmatimonadaceae bacterium (assembly GCA_963814345.1). Classification (GTDB taxonomy): domain Bacteria; phylum Gemmatimonadota; class Gemmatimonadetes; order Gemmatimonadales; family Gemmatimonadaceae; genus JAGWRI01. The sequence goes on from CAWFCT010000010.1 coordinate 134,291, forward strand.
CCGCACTGCGGCACGTGCTGCCCCCTGCAGGCAGCGCGGTCACGCTGCTCGATGTCGGCACCGGACTCGCCGATCTCCCGCAGCGGGCCGCCCGCGACGCCGCCCGCCGCGGCGTGGCCGTCACCGTCATCGGATACGATGCCGCGGAGTCGCTGTTGGGCAGCGCCCGCGCGCGCGTGTCGTACGCCGTCTGCGGCGACGCCCTTGCGCTCCCCTTCGCAACCGGCAGTGTTGACATCGTCACCTGTTCGCAATTGCTCCACCACTTCGCGCACGACGACGCGGTCCGGCTGGTGCGCGAGATGCATCGCGTGGCGCGCCGCGCCGTGATCGTGAGCGACCTCCGACGGAGTTGGACCGCCATGGCGGGGTTCTGGCTCGTGAGCTTTCCCCTCGGCTTTCACGGCATCACGCGGCACGATGGCGTGCTCTCGGTGCTGCGCGGATTCACGGCGCGGGAGTTGACCGCGATCGTCGGCGAGGCGGCCGGCCGCGTGCCCCGCGTGGCGCGTCACCCCGGATTCCGCCTCACCGCCACCTGGCCCGGCGGCGGCGCGTGACGCACGATCCGCGGCAGGATCCGTTCAAACTCGGCCCCATGCCGCCCACGGCGCGCATGATCACGCTCGACCGCCAGCTCGTGGCGGCCGATATGGATACGATCTTCGCCCTGGCGCGCGACGTGGAGCGGTGGCCCGAACTGCTGCCGCACTACCGGCACGTCCGGTTCATCAGCCGCACCACGGACGGCGGCGGCGTGGTGGAGATGGCCGCCGTGCGCCCGTTCGGCCTGCTGGACTGGCCCACGTGGTGGGTGTCGGAGATGCAGGTGCATGCCGGCGACGGCGCTCCGTGGATCCGCTATCGTCACGTTCGGGGGATTACCCGCCGCATGGAGGTCCTGTGGGCATTTCGCGAGGACGCGGGCGGGACGATGACTACCATTCTGCATATGTGGAACGGCCCATCGTGGCCGGTGATTGGTGACGTGGCGGCGCAGCGGGTCATCGGCCCGGTGTTCGTCCACGGGATCGCCTCACGAACGCTGTCCGGCCTGGCGCGCGTCGCCGAGGGGTCGGCCGGATCAACTTCTGGGAGTCGCGCATGACGGACCGCAGGCGGGTGGTGATCACGGGTATCGGCCCCATCACGCCCATTGGAATCGCGCGCGACGGACTGTGGGCGGGGTTGCGCCGCGAGCACAGCGCGGTACGCACCATCACCCGGTTCGACCCGGAGCCGTTCCGGAGCCGCAACGCCGCCGAGATCGACGACTTCGATCCCGCCGACTTCATCGACCGCCGGCGCGTCCGGCGGCTCGACCGGTTCGGACAGTTCTCCGTGGCGGCGGCGCGCCTGGCCATGGAGGACGCCCATCTCGACCTCGCCGTCGAAGACCGCGAGCGCGTGGGCGCGATGATGGGCTCCGCGCTGGGCGGGGTGGCGTTCGCGGAGGAGCAGGTGCGGGTGGCGATGCGCGAGGGCATCAAGGGGGTGGATCCGTCGTTGGCGCTGACCGTGTTCGGGGGAGCCGCGAGCTGCAACATCGCCATCGAATTCGGGGTGCAGGGCCCGAACAGCACCAACGCCATGAGTTGCGCGTCGGGCACCATCGCGCTGGGCCAGGCCTTCCGCGCCATCCGCGACGGCTATGCCGACGTCATGTTCGCCGGCGCCGCCGAGGCACCGCTGGCGCCGCTCTGCTTCGGCGCGTTCGCGATCATCCGCGCCATGTCCACGCGTAACGACGACCCCACGCACGCCTCCCGACCCTTCGACCGCGATCGCGACGGCTTCGTGATGGGCGAGGGCGCGTGCGTGCTCGTGCTCGAAGAACGCGGGCGCGCCCTGGCGCGGGGGGCGCCGGTGTATGCCGAGCTGTTGGGATTCGGATTCTCGAACGATGCCCATCACATGACGGCGCCGAGACCCGACGGGTCGCAGGCGGCCCGCTCGATGCGGCTGGCGCTCGACGACGGGCACGTGTCCGCCGGCGAGGTGGCGTACGTGAATGCGCATGGCAGTTCCACGCCGCTCAACGACACCACCGAGACGACCGCCATCAAGCGCGTGTTCGGCGATCACGCCGGGCGGCTGCAGGTGAGCAGCACGAAGGCATACTACGGGCATGCGTTGGGCGCGTCCGGGGCCATCGAAACGGCGATCTGCGCGCTGGCGCTGCAGCGTGAGTGGCTGCCGCCGACGCTCAATCTCGAAGTCCCCGACGCCGCCTGCGATCTGGATTACATCCCCCACACCGGACGCGCGGGGCGCGCCGAACACGTGCTGAGCAATTCGTTCGGGTTCGGCGGGATCAACGCGGCCCTCGTGATGCGACGCGCCGACTGAGTCTCGAACCGGCGTGTGGCGTCATTACTGGACGCTACCCGGCGCGACGCTTAGCGTTGTGAGCATCCCGCGTGGGTCCACGCCTCCGGCCGGAGCCCTGATATGCAAGATCTCAAACGTCCCATCGTCGCCGAGTTCGTCGGCACGTTCGCGCTGGTGTTCGTCGGCGGGGCGACGATCATGAACGGGTACGTGGCCAACGCTTCGGTGCCGCTCATCGACATCGCGGCGGCGCACGGGCTGATCATGGCGCTGCTGGTCACGGCCACGATGCGGATCTCCGGGCACCTGAATCCGGCCGTCACCGTGGGGATCGCGGTGACCGGGCGGCTCAATCCGAGCGCCGCCGTGGTGTACGTCGTCTCGCAGTGCGCCGGCGCCGTGCTCGCCGCGCTTGCCCTCAAAGCGCTCTTCCCCCCCGCGGCGGCCCACGCGGCCCGGCTGGGGGGACAGTGGGTGGCCGCCAACGTGAGCACCACGGGCGCCATCGCGCTGGAGGCCATCGCCACCTTCTTCCTGGTCTTCGTGGCGTACGGCACGCTGGTCGATCCGCGCGGCCCGAAGGTCGGCGGCTTCGCCATCGGGCTCACCGTCACCGCCGACATCCTCGCCATCGGACCGCTCACCGGCGCGTCGATGAATCCGGCGCGCTCGTTCGGTCCGGCGCTCGTGAGCGGCAACTTCGACGGCCACCTCATCTACTGGATCGGCCCCATCGTGGGCGGGATCGTTGCCGGCCTGCTGTACGAGTGGGCGTTCCTGCGCCCCGAAACCGCCACGGCGGCCGGCGGCTGACGCGCGATGACGTCGCCTGGCCAGCCGCCCCCCCCGCCGTCCCTGCAGGCGCTCGAGCGCGAGCGCGAGCGCGTGATCACCGTGCTCTCGCGCCAGTTCGCCAACGACAACCTGTCGATCGACGAACTGGAGACTCGACTCGAACTGGCCTACCGGGCGTCGTCGGTGGCCGAGATCCGCGCCCTGGCGTCGGACCTGCCCGACGCCGAGAACACCGTGGTGGGCACGGCCGGGGCGGCGGTGCGGCCGGCGCCGCCGCCGTCGCAGGTGGTGCGATCGCGCATGGTCTCCCTGATGGGCAACCGGGTGCGGCGCGGCGTCTGGATCCCGCCGCAGGTGCTCGACCTGCTGGCCGTCATGTCGGACACGCATCTCGATCTGCGCGAGGCGCAGTTCACGGCGGGCATCACGGAGATCCACGTCAAGGCGACGATGGCCGCCGTACGCATCACCGTGCCGCCGCACGTGCACGTGGTGATCGACACGAGTTCGATTCTCGCCTCGGTGAACGACCGCACGGACCGGGGGCCGGCGCCCCCGCACGGGGCGCCGGTGGTTCACGTCACCGGCTGGGCTTTCATGTCGGAAGTGAAGGTGCGGCGCCGGGCGATCGACGACTGACGGGCGGTCGCGCCCTTCACGTCGATGGCGAGGTGGGAAGACGGCGTCGATTCAGCGGAAGATCAGGCCCATCACCCACCCGAAGCTGGCAATCGCGGCTGGGAGCAGGGTCAGGCCGACGGAGAAGACGAGTCCGTGGCGGAAGAGCGCCGGCCCGAGTCCGTAGGTATCGCGTTTGAGCCACCGCTGGAGCAGCGATTCCACGACCCAGCCGGAGGAGTAGCAGACGTTGGCGGCCACGCCGTAGAGGATGGGCAGCACCCAGGGGACGCCCGCTCCGGTATGGAAGGGTCCGGGCAGTGCGTGCAACAGCGTCAGGGTGCCGAGCGTGACGAGCCCGGCCCCGCCGACGACGAGGTTGTACGTGAGGCGTTTGGACTCCCACCACCTCAGCAGCCGCCCCGGCGTGCGGACGAGGGACGGGTCGGGGAAGAGTACCTGCACCAGGTCGGCCATGAGGGGAGAATAGTGCGGCATTTGTGGTTCTGTCAAGTACTTCGTACCGCAAAGCGCAGGTCTGGGGATTGGTCCTGAAACGGACAGTCGGACAGTCGGACAGTCGGACAGTCGGACAGTCGGACAGTCGGACAGTCGGACAGTCGGACAGTCGGACAGTCGGACAGCAAAGTTGCCTCGGTTCGTACGTCTACCGACCTACCTACCGACCTACGGGTTCACCGACCTACCGACCTACCGACTTACCGCTTTACGGCCCCACCGCCACGTACGCCCTGTCGTACTGCTCGATGGAGCGCACGATCAGCCGCATGGCCTCCTCGCTCTTCCCCCACCCCACGATCTCCACCTTCTTCCCCTCCAGCTCCTTGTAGCTCACGAAGAACTGCGCCACTTCCTTGAGCAGGTGCTGCGGGATGTCGGCGATGTCGAAGTACTCCTGCGAGTACGGATCGTGCGTGGGCACGGCGAGGATCTTGTCGTCGGGCTCGCCCTTGTCCACCATGTGCAGCACGCCGATGGGCCGCGCGTCGATGGTGCACCCGGGAAAGGTCTCTTCCTTGAGCAGCACCAGGACGTCCATCGGATCGCCGTCGTCGTGCAGGGTGCGCGGAATGAACCCGTACTCCGCCGGATAGTGGACCGCCGAATACAACACGCGATCGAGTTTGATGAGCCCGGTGGTCTTGTCCAGCTCGTACTTGTTCCGGCTCCCCTGCGGGATCTCGATGACGGCCGTGATCACCTCGGGCGGATGCGCGCCCGGAGCCAGATCGCGCCACAGGTTCATCATGCCGGAACGTCTCCGCGCGCGATCGCGGCGGCCGCCTCGACCGCGAAGTAGGTGATCACCACGTCGGCGCCGGCGCGCCGGATGCCGAGCAGCGAGTCCATCATCACGCGCTCGCCGTCGATCCACCCGCGCTCGGCGGCCGCCTTGATCATGCTGAATTCGCCGCTCACCTGGTACGCGGCCAGCGGATACCCGGTGGCGTCCTTCACGCGGCGGATGATGTCGAGAAAGGGACCGGCCGGTTTCACCATCAGCATGTCGGCGCCCTCGGCGATGTCGAGTTCCACTTCGCGCAGTGCCTCGTCGCTGTTGGCCGAGTCCATCTGGTAGCTGCGGCGGTCGCCGAACTGCGGCGTCGACTCGGCGGCGTCGCGGAACGGCCCGTAGAACGGCCCGGCGAACTTCGCGGCGTAGCTGAGGATGGGCGTGTTGACGAACCCGGCGTCGTCGAGCGCGGTGCGGATCGCGCCCACACGCCCGTCCATCATGTCGCTCGGCGCCACGATGTCCGCCCCCGCGCCGGCGTGCGACACGGCCTCGCGGGCCAGCAACTCGAGTGTGGCGTCGTTGTCCACGTCCCCGTCGCGCAGCACACCGCAGTGGCCATGGTCGGTGTACTCGCACATGCACACGTCGGTGATTACCACGAGATCCGGCACCTCGCGTTTGAGGGCGCGCACGGCCTCCTGCACCGGGCCGGCGTCGTCCCAGGCGCTGCTGCCCGTGGCGTCCTTGTGCTCGGGGATGCCGAACAGGAGCACGCCCCCGACGCCCGCTTCGGCCGCCGCGGTGGCGTCGCGAACCAGTTCGTCCACCGACAGCTGGAAGTTGCCCGGCATGGACGCCACCGGCACACGCACCTTCTTGCCGGGGCGAACGAACATCGGGAAGACGAGCTGCGAGGCCACGAGATGGGTCTCGCGCACCAAGCGGCGGAGCGGCGCGGTACGGCGGAGCCGGCGCGGACGATAGTCAGGAAAGATGGCCATTGATCGCTCTGAGTGCGGGCGCCGCCGCCGATTGCGGCCCGGCGCCGTCCAGCGTGGAATCTACTCGGGTTGCGGCGACGGCAGGTGCTGCGCCCGGCGCAGGCCCTCGAGAATCTCCGTCGCGCCCTCGCCCCGCAGCTGATTGGCCAGTCGCACGCCGCACAGCTCCGGCTTCAGCTCGTCCAACGCAATCTCGCCGCGCACCACGCGCTTGCCGTCGAGGTCGGCGATCAACCCGTGCAGCACGTAGCCCCCGTCCCGCGGCATGACCAGCGCCCCGATGGGTACCTGGCAGCCTCCCTCCAGCGCGCCCAGGAACGCCCGCTCGGCGCGGATGTCGGTCATCGTGCGCTCGTCGTTGAGGAGAGCCGTCACCTCGCGCATCCGCACGTCGTCGCCGCGAATCTGGACGGCGATGGCGCCCTGTCCGGGAGCCGGGAGCCAGTCGGGCGCATCGAGCGTGGCCGTGATGTGCTGCGAGATCCCCAGCCGGCGCAGCCCCGCGGCGGCAAGGATGGCGGCGTGCACGACGCCCGTATCCACCTTCTTCACCCGCGTGGGGACGTTGCCGCGCAACTCGACGATGTCGAGGTCCTGGCGGTGCGCCGCCAGCTGCGCGCGCCGCCGCAGGCTCGAGGTGCCGACGCGCGAGCCCCGCGGCAGTTCGTCGAGCGACTCGGCCGACGCGACATCGCCGATGACCAGCACGTCGCGCGGATCCTCGCGCTTGAGCACGGCGCCGATGGCAAGGCCGTCGGGCGACTCCGTAGGCAGGTCCTTCAGGGAGTGCACGCAGCAGTCCACCTTGCCCTTGCCCAGCGCGGCTTCGAGTTCCTTGGTGAACAGCCCCTTGGCGCCGATGGCGCTCAGCGGTTCGTCGAGCTTCTTGTCGCCGACCGTCTTGAAGGTCACCAACTCGGCGGCGTGCCCATGCGACTCCAGCATGCTCTTCACCAGGTTGGCCTGGTAGAGCGCGAGGTCGGAGGCGCGGGTGGCGATGCGAATCGGGCCTTGAGTGGTCATGGCATTTGAGTGTTTCGAGGGTGCCGAAATGTAGCCGCCCTCAGCGCCGCGCGGCCACCGTTGCCTGGATCAGTCCCGCCATGGTGGACGGCGCGGCCTCGGCCCGCACCTCGAGCCCCAGATCGCGCACGGCGGCGCTGGTGATCGGCCCGATGCTCACGATGCCGGCGCGCGCCACCGCGTCGGCGCCCACGGCATCGACGAAGGCCCGCACCGTCGAACCGGCGGTGAAGGTGACCAGATCGACCTCGCCCCGCCGGAGCCGCTCCCGCAGCGCCGCCGCCCCCTGCACGTCGGGCACCGACCGGTAGAGCGGCGTGACGTCCACCGACGCGCCCAACTCGCGCAGTCCCACCGGCAGCACCTCGCGCGCCCCGCGCGCCACCAGGTACAGCACACGGCTACCCTGCACGTCGTCCCGCGCGCGCAGCGCGTCGAGCAGCCCTTCGGCCACGAACCGCCGCGGCGTGACGGTGACCTCGACCCCCAGGGCCCGGAGCGCGCTCGCCGTGGCGGGCCCCACCGCCGCGACCCGCAAGCCGGCGATCGCGCTCGCGTCCCGCCCCGCCTGACCCAGCAACTGCCAGAAGAAGGAAACCGCGTTCTGGCTGGTGAACACCAGCCACTGATAGCGCGACAGGTTCCGGAGCACGTCGAGTACCGGCCCCGTATCGAGCAGCTCCACGCGCGTGGCCGGCATCTCGATCACCTCGGCCCCGAGCGCCGCCAGCGGCTGCGTGAGCGTGTCCGCCTTGTCCGCCGAGCGCGTCACCACCACGCGCACGCCGGCCAGCGGCTGCTCCGTCGAGTTCGAACCGGGCTGTGATGGGTGGTCGTGCATGCGGCTACCAGGCGGCAAGTCGGAACAGGGAACTGTTGGAAGATAGTGCGACCCTGGAAAGCGGGCAGTGAGCAGTCAGCAGTCAGCAGTCAGCAGTCAGCAGTCAGCGGTCAGCGGTCAGCGGTTCGCAGTTGGCAGTTGGCAGTTGGCAGTTGGCAGTTACCCCATTCCCGCACGCGACCCGAAACCTTGCCGAGCGACCATCCAATTCGCAGTATCTGTCATCCTTCCGATTCCCCGCGGCTTCGGTCCTGCGCAGTTCATGCCCTGCGCAGTCTCGGCCCTGCGTCGTTTCGGTCCTGCGCCGTTTCGGCCCTGCGCTGTTTCACTCTTTCCGCTTCTTCTTATGAGTGATATCTCCGTCCTCCTCCAGGAAAACCGCAAGTTCCCCCCGCCCGCCTCGTTCAAGGCCACCGCCGTGGTGTCCGATCCGGGCATCTACGAGAAGGCCGCGCGCGACATTCCGGCCTACTGGGCGGAGCAGGCGAAGGAACTCGAGTGGATCGAGCCGTTCAAGACCGTGCTCGATTGGAAGCCGCCCCACGCGCAGTGGTTCGTGGGCGGCAAACTCAACGCCTCGGTCAACTGCGTGGACCGCCACGTGCGCGGCGTGCGCCGCAACAAGGCGGCGCTGATCTGGGAGGGCGAGCCGGGCGACCGCCGGACCTATACGTACTGGGATCTGTTCGTGAAGGTCAACAAGTTCGCCAACGTGCTCAAATCGCTGGGCGTCCGGCGCGGCGACCGGGTGGCCATCTATCTGCCGATGATCCCCGAAGCGGTGATCGCGATGCTCGCCTGCGCGCGCATCGGGGCGCCGCACTCGGTGGTGTTCGGCGGGTTCTCGCCCGAGTCGCTGCGCGACCGCATCAACGACGCGCAGTGCAAGCTGCTGATCACCGCCGACGGTGGCTATCGTCGCGGTGGGATCGTGCCGCTCAAGCGCAACTGCGACAAGGCGCTGGAGGAGACGCCGTCCATCCAGAACGTCGTGGTGGTGCAGCGGCGTCCCGGCGCCGGCGGCGACGAGGCGTTCGCCGAAATGAAGGAAGGGCGCGACCACTGGTGGCACCGGCTCATGCGACAGGCCGGCCAGTGGTGCGAGCCCGAGGCGATGGACGCCGAAGACGTGCTGTACATCCTGTACACCTCCGGCACCACGGGAAAGCCCAAGGGCATCGTCCACACCACGGGCGGCTACATGGTGGGTACCACCACCACCACACGGCAGGTGTTCGACCTCAAGGAGGACGACGTCTTCTGGTGTACGGCCGACGTGGGGTGGGTGACCGGCCACTCGTATCTCACCTACGGCCCGCTCTCGAACGGCGCCACCTGTGTTATGTACGAGGGCGCGCCCGACTGGCCCGAGAAGGACCGGTTCTGGGAGATCTGCGAGAAGTACGGCGTGACCATCCTCTACACCGCGCCCACTGCCATCCGCGCGTTCATGAAGTGGGGCCAGAAGTATCCGGCCAAGCACGACCTGTCGCAGCTCCGGCTGCTCGGGTCGGTGGGGGAGCCGATCAATCCCGAGGCCTGGATGTGGTACCACAAGGTGATCGGCGACGAGCGCTGTCCGATCGTCGATACCTGGTGGCAGACCGAAACCGGAGCGATCGTGATCTCGCCGCTGCCCGGGCTCACCGCCACGCAGCCGGGGAGCGCGACGCGCCCCCTGCCCGGCTATGTCGCCAAGCTGCTCGACTCGGAGGGGAAGGAACTGTCTGTGGGCGGGGGCCTGCTGTCCCTCACGCACCCGTGGCCGTCGATGCTCCGCACCATCTGGGGCGACGACAAACGCTACGTGGATACCTACTTCTCCAAATGGCCCGGTCGCCCCGATCTCTACTTCCCCGGCGACGGCGTGAAACTCGACGCCGAGGGCTACTACGTGATTCTCGGACGCGTGGACGACGTGTTGAACGTGGCCGGCCACCGCATCGGCACCATGGAAGTGGAGTCCGCGCTGGTGGAGCACCCGGCCGTGGCCGAAGCCGCCGTGGTCGGCAAGGCGCACGAGCTCAAGGGACAGGCGCTCTCGGCGTTCGTCACGCTCCGCGAAGGCTTCAAGCCCTCGCCGGCGCTGCAGGACGAGCTGCGCGACTTCGTGGGCGACAAGATCGGCGCCATCGCGAAGCCCGACGACGTGCTGTTCTCGGCCGACCTGCCCAAAACCCGGTCGGGCAAGATCATGCGCCGGCTGCTGCGCGACATCGCCGAGGGCCGAGCATTGGGTGATACGACGACGCTCGCGGATCCGACGGTGGTGGCGAGGTTGAAGGAGCAATACGAAGCAACCGAAAGCTGAAACGGCGAACTGAGAACCAGCGCAGGACCGATACGACGCAGGGCCGATACGACGCAGGGCCGATACGACGCAGGGCCGATACGACGCAGGGCCGATACAGCGGGGAATCGGAGGGGAGCAAACAGCGGATGGTGTGAAAGGGCGGGATGATCTCGAGAGATCGCCCCGCCCTTTCACTGTCCGACTGTCCGACTGTCCGACTGTCCGACTGTCCGACTGTCTGACTGTCTGACCTACCGACCTACCGACCTACTGTTGTCACGTCGCCGCCCCCGCTTTCAACAGCGCCGGCTGCACGGGCAGCTTCCGCACCCGGACACCCGTGGCGTCGTAGATGGCATTGAGTAGCGCCGGCGCGAAGGCTGGCACCCCGGGTTCTCCCACACCGGTGGGCGACTCGTGGTTCTGTACCAGGTGGACCTCGACCCGCGGCATCTCGTTCATCCGGACCACCTTGTAGTCCGTGAAGTTGCTCTGCTGCACGGCGCCGTTCTTCACCGTGATCTCTCCGTACAGCACCATGCTCAGCGCCCAGCCGATGGCACTCTCCACCTGGGCCACCACGGTGTCGGGATTGATGAGCTGCCCGCAGTCGAAGGCGCACACCACGCGATGCACCTTCACCTTGCCGTCCGCCGGCACTTCCGCTTCCACCACCTGGGCCACGAGGGTGCCGTCGTAATTGTAGTAGGCGAAACCGCGTCCGCGGCCGGCGGCGGGCTTGGTGCCCCACCCCGCCTTGTCGGCGGCCAACTGGATCACGTGCTGTGCACGCGGATTGCTCTTGAGCATGGCGAGCCGGAACTGCACCGGGTCCTTGCCCGCGGCGCGCACGCATTCGTCCATGAACGCTTCGTTGCAATAGCCGTCCTGCGAGTTCGCCACCGACCGCCAGAACCAGATCGGCACCGGACTCTCCACGAATACCATGTCGAGCTTGTAGTTGGGAATCTCGTACTGCGGCGGTTCCGCGGCGTCGAAGTGGCGGCCGCCCGCCCGCGACGGAAAGGCGTACGCCTCGAGCGACGGCCCCACCACACGATCCTCCCAACTCACGAGATTCCCGCCGGCATCGAGCACCGCCCGCATGCGTTGGACGCCGTCCACGCGGTAGTAGCCGTGCTGGATGTCCTCCTCGCGCGACCACGTGACCTTCACCGGCCGGCCGGCGGCCTTGGAGAGTTGCACCGCCTCGATGGCGTAGTCGGTCTGTGACCGGCGTCCGAAGCCGCCGCCGAGGAAGGTCATGTGCACGTGGACGGTATCGGGCGAGACGTTGAGGAACCGCGCCACCGCGGTGCGGATGCTGTCCGGCGATTGCGACCCGGCCCAGACGTCCACGCCATCGGCGCGGACGTCGGCCGTGCAGTTCATCGGCTCCATGGGCGCGTGCACGAGCAATGGATATTCGTAGACTGCCTCGACCGTCTTCTCGCCCGCGCCGGCGGCGCGCACGGCGCCCTTGCTGGCCGTGACGCCGGCGTTGGCGTCATCGTTGATCCGCGCGTGATAGCTGGCGCTCGCGGCGGCCGTCGAGTACTGCCCGTTCGGCCCCGGATCCCAGTCGATCACCAGCGCGTCGCGACCCTTCATCGCCGCCCACGTGTCGTCGGCCAGCACCGCCACGCGTGCCGGCAGCAGCCGCTCCACCGCGTCGAGCTTCACCACCTGCTGCACGCCCGTCACCGCGCGCGCCTTGCCGTCGTCCACGCTCCGCAGCGAACCGCCGAACGCGGGACAGCGGGCGATGCTGGCGTACAGCATGTTGGGCACCCGGACGTCGATGCCGAATTCCGTGGTGCCGTTCACCTTGTCCGGGATATCGAGCCGCGGGGTGGACTTGCCGAGAATGTGGAAGGTGGCCGGGTCCTTCAGCGGCACGTCGCCGCTCGGCACGGGCTGCCTGGCCGCGAGCGGCGCCAGCTCTCCGTAGGTCGCGGTGCGCTTGGACGGTCCATGGGTCACCACGCCGGCCATCGTCGAGCACTGCGATGCGGGCACTCCCCACTCGGTCGCCGCGGCGGCCACCAGCATGGCCCGCGCCGTGGCACCGGCGCGGCGCAGCGGCATGTACGAACTGCGGGTGCTCCGGCTGCCGCCGGTGCTGGTGTCGTACTTGCCGTTGGTCGGCGCCCGCTCCACCCGCACCTTGCTCCAGTCGGCGTCGAGTTCCTCGGCCACGATCATCGGCATCGCGGTCCACACCCCCTGGCCCATCTCCGATTTGGCGGACTGGATGGTGACCGTGCCGTCCGTGTCGATGCTCAGCCAGAGGTTCGGCGTCCATCCGCCGGGCGCGGTGCCGGGAGCGGCCGGGTTGAGCGTGGCGGCCAGCGCGTCGAGCGTGCTGAAGCCGAGCATGAACGCGGCGCCGGTTCCGGCCGAGGCGGCCACGAACTGGCGGCGACTGATGGTCTTCTTGCTCATTTGGCCTCCCCATTGCCGGCCGCCCGGTGGATGGCGCGGCGGATGCGCAGATACGTGGCGCAGCGGCAGATGTTGTCGCTCATGCCGTTGTCGATGTCGACGTCGGTGGGGTGCGGCGTCGTGGCCAGCAGCGCGGCCGCCGCCATGAGTTGCCCCGACTGGCAGTAGCCGCACTGGGGCACCTGCTCGTCGACCCAGGCCTGCTGGAGCCGGCGGCCGACGTCGGAGGCAGCGAGGGCTTCGATGGTGGTCACCTCGTGTCCCGCGGCGTCGGCGATCGACCACTGGCACGACCGCGCGAAGTCGCCGTCCACGTGGACGCTGCACGCCGCGCACGCGCCGACGCCGCAGCCGAATTTCGTGCCGGTCAGTTGCAGCTTGTCGCGCAGCACCCAGAGGAGTGGGGAGTCGGCGTCGGCCGTGACGGTTTGCTTGGTGCCGTTCACGGTGAGAACGAAGGATGGCATGGGACTCACTCCAGTGGCGGCGCCGGACGACCGGCGCCGCGAACGGGGATTCCAGACGCGCCCCACCGGAGGGGACGGGCGTCCGACCTGCTACTCGCCTATTACTGTGCGCGCCTGGGCGCGATAGTCAAGCAGGGCCAGCGCAAAGAGCACGACCACGATCGTGGCCGAGCCCACGCACCAGCGGCAGATCGCATGGAGGCGGAACAGCTCGACGTAGGTGAGCCACCCGCTGAACAGCACGCCCCATCCGGTGAGTCCCACCAGCGCGAGCGAGAGGCGCGGATCGTCGACGAACCGCTCGCTGACGGCGGCCATCGCGACCGCGAACACCAGCACGTAATACGCCGCGCCCCACACCGCGACGTGAATGCCCAGCAGCCGCGACCACCGGCTGGTCTGCACCAACTCGCAGCTCCCGGTGCCGCACGCGAGCGTGCCGATGTATCCCAGATCGTGCAGGGAGAGGTAGGTGGCCAGGAGCACGCCGCAGAGCGCGAGCATCGCCAGCACCATGCGCTTCGTCATTTCTTCGCGGCGGCCTTCTTGGCGGCGATCGCGGCCTCGACGTTGGCCTTGAACTGGTCGTACGTCTCGTATCCGCCGATCACCTTGTTCCCGAACACGAACGTCGGCGTCTGATCCAGCTGCCGGCTCTCGGCCAGCGTCTCATTGGCCTGGATCTGGGCCTGGTACTTCTTGTCCTTCACGCACTGGTTGTATTCGTCCATGTTCAGTCCGATGCCCTGGGCGACACCGGCGAGCACGTTGTCCGGCCGGTCGGTGGCCTCGGAATTCCACCGGTCCTGGTTCTGGTAGATCGCATCGTGCATCTGCCAGAACTTGCCCTGGTCGCCGGCACACCAGGCGGCGCGATGGGCGTTCCACGTATTCCGGTGCATGGAGAGGGGGTAGTCGATGAACCGGATGCTCACCACGCCAGAATCGATGAGGTGGGTGCGGACGTCGGGCTCGATGAGCGTGGCGAACTGCCCGCACGCCGGGCACTCGAAATCGGCGAATTCGACGACCTCGAGCTGGGCGCTGTCGCTCCCCTCCAGGTGCCCCCGGGCGGTGAGCTTGGGCAGCGAACTGTCCCACTGGGTGGCCGCCCCCTTGGGCTTGGCCGCCAGATAGGACAGCGCGCCGATGCCGACCACGGCGATGGCCCCGATCAGGATATAGAACCCGCGCATCGCCGGGTTCTTACTCGATTTGGCCGCGGTGGATTTCTTCTTTGCCATTTCTTGTCGTCGCCCTCGGCGTGACGCCGTGCTGTGGGGAGCCCGCGGTCGCGGCGGGGTTTCTCAAACCTAGACGGCGCTTGCGGGGCCACGCAAGCAACGGCGACAGGGCGTGTTGGAGCCCCTCCGGCGCCAGATGCGCCACCGCCGCCCTCCTATCCGGGAGCGAGACCCAACATCTGCAGAAGGGCGTCCGTTTCATTAGATTAGAAGCGTTCAGCTACTCTCACCCTTCACTAGGTTAAATGGCTAAGAGCAAGAATAGACGCAGCGGGCCGGCCGCCTCCGCGATGCCGAGCCCCTTTGAGGAAGCCCGAGACGAACTGTTCCAACACATCATTCGCTGCGATGTCATCGGATCTGCTCCGGAGCACCAGCAGGAATGGTTCGACGATACCATGAAGTACATGGCCGACCGGTACCCGGAACTGGCCGAGCGCGATTTCGAAGAGCTCAAGAAGCTCGGATCGCGGTTCGCGCAGCCTCCGAAGACGAACCCGGCAGCCGAAGAAGCGGGAGCGGCGAGCGCGGCCTGACGCTCGTGGTCAGCGCCACACGGTGTGCGTTCGTCGGAGTACGACGCCGAATCGCACCCCGCCGCCGAACCCCAGTTGGTAGGCCACGCGAACACCGTGGTTCACCGGCCCCTCGAAGTCCAGAACGCCCGTGAGATACGGGCGTACTTTGTCGCCCGCCTCATAGCGGAGGCTCACACCTCCCGCAAGCGAGAGCGCCCAGTGCTGCTGCCCGAACGGGTCCAGTAGCAGCCGCATCAGCGCGTCCGCTCGTCCGGTGCCGCGGAGGACGCCGTTCCGGCGGAGCGCCCCCCCGGCGGCGTCCAGTTCCACGCGCTGGTAGTAGCCGGCGCCCAGATTCACCCCGCCCCCCACCTGAACGCTGTACGGGGCCGCGCCGAGGATGTCGGCGCGGAACTCGGGCCGTGGCGCGATGCGTTGGGCATCGAGGTGCGCGCCGGCGCCCGCCAGCGCCAGCAGCGCGGCCGCCACCGTCCGTCCCATGTGCCTCATCGCGCCCGGGCGTGCCATAGCGCCACGGTGTAGTCCGCCACCGCCCAGCAGGACGCAACGAACACCGCGGCCAGCAGCGCCGGCACCCACGACGGGCGTGTCATGATGGCCACGAACGTCGCGAGCTGTAGCACCGTCACCACCTTGCCCGACCACCGCGCCCGGAACTCCACCGGCCGGAGCCAGGGAATGATCCGCGCCACCAGAAATCCCACGGCGGTCATCAGGTCGCGGAAGATGATCACGAAGTAGCCGAGCGTGCCGATGTCACCGGTGAACAGGAAGGTGGAGACGGCGGTGAGCACGAACACGCGGTCGGCGATCGGATCGAGCAGCGCGCCCCAGCGGCTCGTCACGCGGGCGCGGCGGGCAATGTACCCGTCCAGGAAATCGGTCACCGCCGCCAGAGCGATGAGCAGCACGCGACTCTCCACCGCATCGGTGCCGACGAATGCGCCGGCCATGAGCAGCCGTGAGAACGAGATCCAGTTGGGGACCTGCCGGAGTCCCCGCCGTGCATGCATGGCCCAAACCTAAGGAGCCCTCGCGGCGCTTGCCACCGCCAGACGGCCGTCCTAGCTTGCCACTTCCGCCCAGACAGCCGAGGTCCGGATGCCGGAAGTGATGGAACTCTTGCGCGGCGTGGCCATCTTCAAGGATCTCGACGACGCTGAGCTCCGGTCGGTGGCCGAGATCTGCAAGGAAGAGCAGTTCGTCTCCGGGGCGTACATCTTCCGCGAGGGCGAATCGGGGAACCGCCTCTATCTGATCACCGATGGCGAGGTGCGGATCAGCCGCGACGTGCCGGGCAGTGGCGAGGAAGCCCTTGCCGTGCTCAAGCCGGGCGCGCTGTTCGGCGAGATGGCGGTGTTCGACCGGACCCAGCGCTCAACGCACGCGATCTCGAATGGCGGCACGACGGCACTCACCATCAGCCGGCCCGACTTCGAGATGCTGCTCGACTTCGACCGCGAACTCGCCCGGAAGGTGCTGTGGGCCGTGGTGCGGCTGCTCTCCACCCGGCTCCGCCAGACCAACGACTCGCTGCGGTCGTTCCTGGCGATGTCGATGTTCTGAGGGCCGGCGCTCGCGTGGCGGCCACGTTCACGCACCTGACAGCCGACCTGTCGGGCGTTCGCGAGGAGCAGTTGCGCGATCTCACACTGATCACGGGCCTGCTGATCGCCGCCACGGGCGGCGCCGGTCTCACCACGCTGGCTCCTCCGGTGCTGCACACGCGCCCCCAGGGCGGACTCTCGGCCGTGCTGCTGCTCGAGCCAGGCCACCTCGTGGTCCATGCCTTCCCCGAGCGGAGCCGTCTCATCATCGACCTGCTCACGCTCGCCACGCAGCAGCCGCTCCGCGCGCTCGAGGTATTCACGCGGCGGCTGTCCCCCCGCGACGTGCGCACGGAAGTCCGCCCCGTCGGGTAGGACTGCGGGCTTCCCCCGCCGTTAGGTTCATCGTCCGTCCCCACGCCACGCCCCCGACCATCGCGCCCCATCACCATCCGAGGCATTGCCACGCATGTCGCCACTGTTCCGCACGGTCGGGCTGCTCATCGTCTCCAACACGTTCATGACCTTCGCGTGGTACGCGCACCTGCGGAATCTGTCCGACCGCAAGTGGTACGTGGCCGTGGTGATCAGCTGGTCGATCGCCTTCTTCGAGTATCTGTTCCAGGTTCCGGCCAACCGGATCGGCTACGGGGCGATGACGCTCGGCCAGCTGAAGATGATCCAGGAGATGGTAACGCTCTCGGTCTTCGTGCCGTTCGCGGTGCTTTACATGAAGCAACCGCCGCGCCTCGACTTCCTCTGGGCGGGGCTGTGCATGGTGGGCGCCGCGTACTTCATGTTCCGCGGCGCCTGACCCGCGCTGCTCACACCGTCTGACCCACCCCGCGCACGATCCCCTCCACGCGGCGCTCGGGATCGAAGTACTGCTGGGCGAGCGCCTGGATCTGCTCACGCGTCACGCCACGCACGCGGTCCTCGAACTCGGTGAGGGCGGCGAGGTCGCCGTCCATCCACGCCGCGATCACGTCGTTGAGCACGGCCGACCCCCGCTGGAGGCGGATGGCGTGCGCGCCCAGCGCGTAGGTCTGCACGTGCGCCAGTTCTTCCGCGCTCACCGGGGCCTCGCGCAGCTTCCGGAACTCGTCCAGCAGGCCGGCGCGGGCCACGTCCTCCTTGTCCGGCGACATCGCGATGTAGGCGCCGAAGGCGCCGGCGAGCTGCCGCTCCGACGAGAACGCGTGCACGGTGTAGGCCAGCGACTGGCGCTCACGCAGTTCGTCGAAGAAGCGTCCGCCCAGCCCGCTGGCGATGCCGGCAATGAGCCCCGCCGCGAACCGCGCGTCGTCCCGCCGTGACGGCCCTGGAAACAGCATCAGCAGCGCGGTCTGTGCCTTGTCGCGCGCCTCCACGGCCGTGGCGATCCGATCGGGCCAGGCGGGTGCGGCCGGCTGCGGAAATTCGGCGTAGGTGAGGTCCGGGAACGCGCGCGCGGCCGCGTCGGCCAGCGCATCGGAGTCGGCATCACCCACGATCCCCACCACGGCCGTGGAGCGCAGCGCGCGCGTTGCATGCCACTCGCGCACGGCCTCGACGGTGATGGCCCGCAACGAGGCTTCGGTACCACCCGGCGAGCGTCCATACGGATGCGACGGGAACGCGGCCCCGAGCGCCAGCCGCATCGGATAGCGATACATGTCGTCGCGCATCGAGATGACCTCGGAGATCGCGGCGTCGCGTTCGGTGCCCACGGCCTCCTCGGGGTGGGTTGCATGCTGCGCAATGTCGGCCACCAGCGCCAGCGCGTCGCCGTACCGCGCGGCCGGCACGGAGATCGACCACCCGAAGGTCTCCCCGCCGGCAATCGGACTCACCGAACCGCCCAGCCGTTCGGCGGCCTCGGCAATCTCCTCCGCCGACCGCGTCTCGGTGCCCTTGACCGCCGTGCGGGTCATCAGCATGGTGAGCCCGGCCATGTCGGCGGGCTCGTCGACCGCCCCCCCCTGCATGAACACGCCGACTCGCGTCATCAGCGACCCCGGCTTCCGCCGCACCAGCACCGGGACGCCGCCCGACGTGCGGTACACCCGGACGCCGGCTTCCTCTCGCTCGAAGGTCGCGCCCGGCCGGCCCGCCGTCGACGCTTCCGGGCG
Organism: uncultured Gemmatimonadaceae bacterium; assembly: GCA_963814345.1. Classification (GTDB taxonomy): domain Bacteria; phylum Gemmatimonadota; class Gemmatimonadetes; order Gemmatimonadales; family Gemmatimonadaceae; genus JAGWRI01. Next base: position 152,804 of record CAWFCT010000010.1, read on the forward strand.
GCGCGGAACCACCGGTGGCCGGGGGGCCGGACCCGCGGTCGCCAGCAGCGTACGCATGGCCGCCGCGTCGGGAGCCACCTCGGCCGACGAGCGCGGACGATACGTGATCACGCCGGCGCGGTCCGGGTCGAGATACCGGCGCGCCACCATGGTCAGGTCGTCGGCCGTGCACGCCATCGTCCGGTCGTAGAACTCGTCACCCAGGCGCCAGTCGCCCAACGCCTCCCATTCCGCCAGGTGGTTGGCCTGCCCTTCCATGTCCTCCAGCCGGCGGATGACCCGCGCCTCGACGATGCGGCGCGCGCGCTCCACCTCCTCGGCATTGATCCCGTATTCGCGAATGCCGAGGAGTTGGCGCCAGGTGGCACGCGCGGCCTCGGTGAGCGTCTCCGGCTGTCCTTCCCCGTGCACCACGAACACGCCCACCTCGGTGGGCGCGTAGTTGTACGCCGCGATGGACGACACGAGTTTCCGCTCGCGGACGGCGCGGTACAGTCGCGACGCACGCCCGGTGGCGAGCACGGTGCCGAGCAGATCGAGGGCCGGCGTGTCGGGGTGCCGGGCGGGAACCGTGCGCCACCCGAACACGAGCTGTGCCTGCGCGACGTCGCCCGACAGTTCGCGATATCGGAAGTCCGCGGCGCCATCCTCCACCGGTCCGGGCGAGCGGTCGGGGTCTCCAGCCGGCGCGGCGCCGTAGCGCGCCTCGATCTGCTGCATGGCCTCGTCGACGTCGACATCGCCGACCACGGTGAGGATGGTGGTGCTGGGCCGGTAGAAGTTCCGGTAGAAGTCCATGAGGTCGCCGCGGGACAGCCGGCGCAGTCCCTCCTCACGGCCGATGCGCCAGCGGCGGATCCGATGGCGGTCGAACAGCAGCTCGTGCAGCGTCTCGGTGGCCACGGCGCCGGGGTTGTCGGCCTTGCGCTTCGCCTCCTGGACGATGACCTCCAGTTCGCGCGACAACTCGCCGGCGTCGATCAGCGAGTTCGCATAGGCATCGGCCTGGATATCGAGCGCCTCGGTGAATCCCGATGCCGGCACGACGGTGTAGTAGACGGTGTGGTCGTAGATGGTGCCGGCGTTCAGGTAGCCGCCCACCGCCTTCGTCTGCTTGGCGATCTCTCCCACGCCGCGCCGCGCCGTACCCTTGAAGTACATGTGCTCCAGCACGTGGGCGATTCCCGCGACGTCGTCGGTCTCGTCGAAGTAGCCCGCCTTCACGTAGGTGACGATGGCCGCGACCGGCGCCGAGGAATCGCGGCGCACCAGCACGGTGAGTCCGTTGCGCAGCACGCGGCGGTGCACGGTGCGCGGGTCGAGCAGTTCAGTCATCGAGCGTCGGGTGATCCGCGGCCGCGCCGGGGGGTGCGAGGCGACGAGGGGTTCGAAGGGTGCCGCGATCAGTGATGCAGCGTGTCGGGTGGCGTGGACGCACTCACGCACGAGGTCCACACGCCGGGACCCGCGCGCGTGATCCATCGCTCGCCCTCGTCGATCCGTCCCAGCCGGATCAGCGTGCACCCCAGGTATCCCATCGACGCCGGATCGTCGGGGTTGGCGGTAACGGCGCGCACGTAGAACTTCCGCGCGAGATCATAGTTGCCTACCTGGTACAGGTAGGCCCCCATCTCGCGCAGGGCAATGGCATTGGTGGGATCGGCGGTGAGCGCGAGCTGGAGTTCCGCGTTCGCGGCCGGCAGGTTGCCGGCGTCGCGCGCGATGCGCGCGAGGTACACGTGCGCCACCACGTAACCGGGATCGATGAGGAGCGCGCGCCGGAAGTCGGCGGCGGCGGAGTCGCGATTGCCGGCGTCGAATTCGGCGATGGCGCGATTCACCACGGCGTCGCGGCGCGGGCCGCCGAACCAGTAGTAGGCCGCCCCGCCGAGCAGCCCGACCACCACGAGCGACACGAGCGCCGTCCACAGACGGGCGCGTGAGCGCGCGGGCGCGGCCGGAGGCGCGAACTCGGGCATCAGCGGCGAACGGCGCGTGCCGCCGGCCGGCGTGGGATCGAGGGCCGCACCCGCCGCCGGCGTCGGGCTTCCGGTCCCGCCCGGCGCATCGAGCGCCGCCATGGCGTGGCGGGCCGCGTCGACGTCCTCGGCGGTGGGGCGGTACCCGGCGTCGTGCGTCCGTTCGCGGGCGGCGTGGAATGAGGCCAGCGCGTTCGCCTGGTCGAACGTCAGGAACTGGCGTTGGCGCGCCTCACGCACCAGTTCCGTACCGGTCGCCGAACTTCCGCCGAGAAGCGTACGGAGTGCCGACTCGACCGCCGTCCATGCCTCGAGCAGATCGGCAGCGACATCCTCGGGGTGCCGGGACGCATCGAGGCGAGCAATAGCCGCGCGCGCGCCGGCCAGCGCGGGCGCGGCCGGAGATCCGTCGGGAATGCTCACCGCACGATGCGCAGCAGGCCCGCGCGCGCGCTCGCCCGCAGGAAGCTCTCCGCATCGTGGCTGGGAAGGCGGATGCCGGTCTGCCGGAATACCGAGCGGGCCCGGCCCTGCATGTAGTCCTCGAGCGTTGCCGCCGTGTCGACGCGCTCGGCATCCCGCATCCGGGTCACGATCTCCTCCCACGACCCCTCGTAGCTGGTGCCGTCGCCGCCCACGACCTGGTGCGCCGGCACACCGGCGCCGGTATCACGGTCGGCGAGTCCGGTGAGGAGCGCGCCGAAGATCTCGAGCTGGTTGCGCGGCCCGCCGTCGTCGTCGTCCGCCGACTCCCCGTCGGCGTCCAACTCCACCAGCAGCGTGTCCACGTCGTCCAGATCCTCGCCGAGTTCCGTGAGCCGCGCATGCCACGGCGTCAACTCCCCGTCGTTCTCGTCGAGGTTGTACACCGACCGCTTGAGCTCGATGATCCGCCAGATGCCCAACTCGTCCCAATGATCTTCGGGACGCGTCCGCTCGAACTGGTAGAGCGCGCCCTCGTACTCCGACTGATCGTAGAGAATGTTGGCCAGGTAGATGCGGGCCTCGGCGTGGTCCGAATCGAGCTGCAGCGCGTGGCGCAGCGCCTCGACCGCCGCGACGTCGTCGGCCAGGCGATGCTGCGCGTACCCCACGCAGGCGCGCGCCTCCGCCATCTCCGGCGCCTGGGCCACCGCCTGATTGAAGAACTCGAGCGCCAACTGGAACAGCTCGGGGCGCTCGCGGCTGGAGGCCTCGCGGAACAACGCCCGGCCCACCTGCAGCATGAGATCGAGATCGTCGCTGTAGCCCAGCTCGAAGATCCGGGTGAAGCAGCGGACGGCGGCGTCCTGCTGCCCGAAGCGCAGCAGCGTCTCGCCGAGCCCGGCCAGCGCGTCCTCGTGCTCCGGCTCGAGCACCAGGGCTTCCTCGAAGCTTCGCCGCGCCCATGCGAACTCCTCGCGCGCCAGCCGAGCGTAGCCCACCCCGATGTGCAATTCGACCGAATTCGGGTAGAGGGTCAATCCCTCCCGAAGCACATCCAGCGCGTCGTCGTACAACCCCTCGTTGTAGAGTTGGTGGGCACGTTCGTCGTACTCCTCAGAACTCAGGAACGGGGTGGGCATGAGAACGTAGACCTCCAAAGCGAGGGGGCATGCCTATAGTACAATCACCCAGCGGCGAAGTTCAACGGTAATTTTTGCACCGACCGGCGCGATTTTGATGATGCTACGGGGTCGTGGCGAGCACGCGTGCGATTGCCCCCGCCAGCCGCGCGTTCCGTTCCAGTAATGCAAGGTTCACCTTGAGTGACCGTCCGTGCGTGACCGCGGTCACCGCCGTCAACAGATAGGGTGTCGCCGCCGCGCCGCGTACGCCGTCTGCGCGCGCCGCCGCAATGGCACGCTCCACCGCCCGCTCCACTTCGTCGCGGGGCAGCGCAACGTCGGCCGGCGGCGGTTGGACCACGAGCAGTGCCTGGTCCCGCCCCAGCGCGCGTTGCGCGCGGAAGATCGCCGCCACCTCGTCGGCCGATTCGGCACGGGCCGCGAGGCGGATCCCCGTGTCGACCGTGTAGAAACCCGGGAGATCCGACGTTTGATAGCCGACCACCGTCACGCCGAACGTTTCCAGGCGCTCCATGGTGGCCCCCAGGTCGAGGATCGCCTTCGCGCCGGCGCAGACCACGACCATGGGCGTGCGCGAGAGTTCGAGCAGGTCGGCCGATTCATCGAACGGCGGCTCGCGATGGACGCCGCCGATGCCGCCGGTGGCGAACACCGAGACGCCGGCCCGGTGCGCGAGCGCCAACGTGGCGGCGACGGTGGTCGCGCCGTCGACGCCCTGGGCCATCGCCACCGGGAGATCGCGCGCCGAGACCTTCCGCACGTCGCGGCCGGCCAGGAAGCGCTCCAGTTCGTCGGCCTCGAGTCCCAGCGCCGGCGTGCCGCGCACCACCGCCGCCATCGCGGGGTGCGCCCCCTCGGCGCGGACCGCGGCCGTCATGCGATCCACACACTCGCGGTTGGCCGGCGACGGCAGCCCCTGGGCGATGACCGACGTCTCCAGCGCTACCACGGGCTGTCCGGTTTCGATGGCCCGGCGCAGGTCGGGCAGCAGGCGAATCACGCGGGGTCGAACGCCTCGGCCTTGCGTGAGTCGAGCACGTCGCGCTCGCCGGAGGTCGGATCGTAGATCGCGATGACCTTGATCGTTTCCCCCTCGTACGCGTCGAACTCCTTGCCCTGTCCCTTCGCGACGCGGATCTCGTGTCCGTCCTCGAAGCGCAGCACCACGAGCGGATGCTCGGCGTTCACGTACCGGCGGCGCAGGCGATTGGCGGTGGGTTTCTTCATGGCGGATCGAACGGTTGGAACCGTGGATGGGTCAGGGAGCGCCGCTTGCCTGAAACTCGCGCCAGCGGTCCGTGGTCAGCGCTTCGTGCATCATGGCGACCACGAACTCGAGTTCGTCGTCGCGCGTGTAGAAGTGCGGGGCGACGCGGATGCCGGCGTTCGGCCGGAAGTCCACCAGGACGTCCCGCGACAGAAGATACTCGGAAACCTCGTAGGCATGCGGGACGTCGAACGCCACCGTTCCCCCGCGGCGCGCCGGGTCGCGCGGCGCCCGCACGGCATATCCGCGGGCGTCGGCCAGTTCGACGAGCCGCGCCGTCTGCCGCATGCTCTTGGCCCGGATGGCCGCCACGCCGGCGCGGCGCACGATGCGCGGGCCCTCGATGGCGGCGTACAGCGCGGGAATGGCGGGCGTGCCGTTGAGCCACCGGTACACGCCCGGCGCGTACGTCATCTCCGGCTCGAAGGCGAACGGATGCTCGTGCGCCAGCCATCCGGTGAGCGACGGCTCCAGCAGAGCTTGCACGCCGGGGGCCACGTACAAGAAACATCCCCCCGGCCCGCCGCACAGCCATTTCAGCACCCCCGCGGTGAGGAAGTCCGCGCCCAGCGCCTTCACGTCCACCGGGACCACCCCCACGGCATGAAAGGCATCGAGGGAGAGCAGCGCGCCCATCTCGTGCGCGCGACGGGCGATGGGCGCCACGTCCATCACGAAAGCCGACCGGAACAGCACGTGCGAGATGCACACCAGCCGCGTCCGCTCGTCGATGGCCGCCATCACGGCGTCGGCGTCCACGCTGATGCCGTCCGCGGCCGCCGGCACGACCACGATCTCGGCGCCGAGCCGGGTGGCCAGCCGGTCGTACACGTAGCGCACCGACGGGAAGTCGAGTTCGGTCATCACGATCCGATTGCGCTCCGGCGGGTAGTCGAGCGCCGAGAGCACCGACGCCTGGCCCAGTGTGACGTTGCCCACCATCACCACCTGGCCGGCGTCGGCGCCGATGAGCGGTGCGATCTCGTCGCCCACCGCGCCGGGCATCGCCCACCAGCGGCGGCCCCAGGCGCGCACCCCCTGTTCGGCCCACTCGTCGACGTACTCCGCCAGCCGCTCGGGCACCGCGCGCGGCATGGCACCGAGCGAATTGGACACGAGATACGTGGCGTGCTCGAGAATCGGGAATTCGCCGCGATAGGCGAGGAGCGAATCGGTCATGGGTTTCCGGAGGTCACGATGCGCGCCGCGCGTGCGCGGCGCGTGGAGACGAACACGAGACTCGCCACCGCGAGGACGAGCCCGGCCACGCGCCACTCACGCAACGTGACGGACGACAGCAGGGCGATGACGAGCAGGCCGGCGACCACGGGGATCACATTGCCGCCGGGCAGACGGAACGGCTCGCCGGCCCCGCGCACGTCACGCCGGTGGAGTTCGAACGCCGCGGCGCAGCATCCGAGGTAGGCGAGCAGTGCCGCGAGGTTGGCCATGATCACCAGCCGGTCGAACGCGCCGGTGGCGGCCAGCGCCACCGTGAGCACCGCCTGCGCGATGATCGCCACGTGGGGCGTGTGATACCGGGAATGCACCGACGCGAAGACCCGCGGCGCGAACCCATCGCGGGCGAAGGCGAACAGGGCGCGCGGCATCGCCAGCGCCATGCCGGTCATGAAACCGAAGGTGGAGAGCACCACCGCCACGGCGAACAGCTGGGCGCCCCACGGACCCATGACCACGGCCGCAGCGTCGGCAAGCGGGGTCGGCGAGCCCACGAGGTGCGGGCCGAGGATGCCCTGGACCACGAGCTGCAGCGCCACGAACAGGAGCGTGACCATCCCCATGGCCAGGAGCAGCGCGCGGGGTACGGTGCGTGAGGAGTCGGTGACCTCGCCACTCGGCACCAGGGCGCTCTCGAATCCGGCGAACACGAACACCAGCACCATCGCCGCGCGCGCGAAGTCGCGCTTGGGCGGCATCACCTCGGGCTTGAGGTAGGCGGTGTGGACGCCGAACACGCCGACCACGATCAGCAGGATCAGCGGCGCGAGCTTGACGACCGTCGCCGCGCCGATGAGCCGCGTGCCCTGCTTCACCCCGCGCACATTGATCCAGACGACCGTGGCGTACGTGACCACGAGCAGCCCCACCTTCGCGGCCTGCGAGCCGAAGCCGGGCACCAGCCGGGCGAAGTTGTCGGCGAAGATCATCGCGATGGCCGGCACCGCGGTCGCTCCGATCATCCAGATCAGCACACCGACCAGGAAGCCGGCATAGGGACCGAATGCCGTCTCCACGTACATGTACGGCCCGCCGGTCAGCGACACGCGACTGCCCGCTTCGGCCATGCACAGCACCACGAATCCCATCGCCACCGCGCACATGAGGTACGCGAGGGGCGCCGCGGCGCCGAGCAGCCCCGCCACCGCCGGATCGGACGGGATGCGGAAGATCCCGCCCCCGATGATCAGATTCACGATGCTCGCCGCGAGCCCCCAGACACCCACGGCCCGGACGAGCGAGGATTCGATGGAAGCGCGCTGACTCATGGAAGACGGATCGGGTGGGAAATGGCCGGAAGGGAGCCGTCGGCGGCGATGCGTGTACAACACTAGACCTCACGCGCTCCGGACGCCACCATATTGCAGGCGTTCGAACCCGGAAACGAGCGCGGTACGGATTTCCATTACACCGTTGGAGGAACGACATGACAGTACGCGTGCAAGCATTGGTCCTCGGCCTGGCCCTCTGTGCGGCCTCGGCGGGGGCGCAGACCCCAACGTCGGTTAGCCTGTCGGTACAGATGCCCAGCGCCACTCCGTTGGTCCAGGTGCAGCAGACGGCGTCCGTTGGCCCCGTGCTCCGGTCGTCCGCCGTCGGGATTCAATCGCTGCACCAGGCCGTGTCGCTCGACCCCGCCGGCGCCATGCCGGCGGCCACCACGCGCCAGCAGTCCCGGGCCATGATGATCGTGGGCGGCGCGGCCCTCATCGTCGGCGCCATCATCGGAGGCACCCCCGGTACCATCGTCATGGTCGGCGGTGGCGTGGTCGGACTCATTGGGCTCTACAACTATCTCGAGTAGCGGCCGCACGCCGGTGGAGCGGGCCCGGATCGCCCTCGTCCTTGGCGGCGGGGGCGTGAAGGGCTTCGCGCACATCGGCGTGCTCCGCGCGCTGCAGGAGCGCGGCATCCGTCCCGCGGTGTATGCGGGCACCAGCATCGGCGCCCTCATCGCGGCGGCCGCAGTGAGCGGCATGAGCGCCGAGGAACTCGCGCAACGCGCCGAAGGGCTCCGCCGGCGCGACCTGTTCCGCATCAATCACCTGGGCATGCTCGTGGAGCGCATGCGCGCGCCCGCGATCTATCTGGGCGAACCGCTGCGCAACCTGGTGGACGAGGTGGCACCCGCCGGCACATTCGAAGATCTGCGGACGCCCCTGCTCGTGAACACCGTCGACCTGGAGCGCGCCATCCGCCTCGTCTGGGGGCTCCCGGGACTGCGCGACGTGTCGGTGCGCGACGCCGTGTACGCGTCGTGCGCGCTGCCCGGCTTCTTTCCGCCCGCCAACGTGGGCGGCCGCCTGTGCGTGGACGGCGGCGTCATCGACAACCTCCCGGTGGCCGCCGCCGGGCTCGGCATGGACGCCGTGATCGCGGTGGACGTGGGCAGTTCCGACGTCCGCCCGACGCCGCGGATCGGGGCGCAGGGATTCGCCTCGATCTACATGCGCTCCGGCACGATCATGATGCATCACCTGCAGGAACAGCCGCTGACCCGCTGGGCCGGACCGCCCATGCTCCTGATCCGACCCAAAGTCGACTCGCACTGGTTGAGCTTCATCCACGCCGAGCAGAACATCCGCGAAGGCTACCGTGCCACCACCAAGGCGCTCGAGCACATCGACACCTACCTGGAGCAGAAGACGGGGATCTTCCCGCGCAAGCGGATGCGCCTGCACGTGGTGCGCGAATCGTGCGTCCGGTGCGGCATGTGCGTGGCGCTTGCGCCCGAGAGCATGACGTTCGATCCGGCCGACGGCACGGCGGTCCCCCGCCAGGAACTGGTGGAGTGGTCTGCCGCGGACGGGGACTTCGTGCTCCACTGCCCGACCAGCGCCATCAAGGCGGCACGGCTCGACCTCGTGACGCCCACGGGACCCCAGAAGGCCGTGAACCGCAAGGACCTGCTCGTTCCCTAGACGGCCCGGAGGAGCACGGCGTTCGACGACGGGTCGCGTGCCAGCCATCCCCCGTCGCGAGCCTGCACCGGCACTCCCTTGCGCACGAGCGCGCTCCGCGTGGCCTCGAGAGACGCCGCGTCGGGCAGCACAATCTCGACGTGGTCGAGGCCGGGCGCGGATTCCGGCGCCGGCGGGGCGCCCGCCACTCCCCAGGTATTGAGCCCCACGTGGTGGTGGTACCCGCCCGCCGACACGAACAGCGCTCCCGGAGCCATCCGTTGCATCACATCGAATCCGAGCGCTCCGTGGTAGAACGCCTCCGCCTCGTCGAGGTCCCGGACCTGGAGGTGCACGTGCCCCATGCGTGTCTGCGGCCGGGCGGTGGCCGGCACGTCTCCGCCACCGATCGCGCCGTCGAGCAAGGCACGAAGGTCCAGGGGATCCGAGACCATCGCCAGCCCGTTCCCATCGTGCGGCCACTCGTCACGAGGCCGGTCGCGGTAGATCTCGATGCCGAGCCCGTCGGGATCGCCGAGGTAGAGGGCCTCGCTCACCCCATGGTCCGCCGCCCCCTGAAGCGGCCAGCGCGCCGAGACCAGCCGGGCCAGGGCATGGCCCAGGCTGGCCCGATCGGGCACGAGCACCGCAAAGTGGTAGAGCCCGGTGGTGCGCCGTGGACGGGGAATCGCGCCGGACAGCGCGCGCAGCGACACCAGCGCGCGCCGCCCCGCGCCGAGCGTTGCCGATTCGGCGTCGCTCGACAGCACGTCGAGTCCGAGCACGCGAGTGTAGAACGCGAGCGACCGTTCGAGGTCGCTCACACGAAGATGGACGCCGCCAATGGCGGCGCCCGCATCAATGGACATCGGATGGGCCTCCACGCGGACCGGGCGCCGCGGCGAACATCGCCACGGCGCCCCGGCCGCGCAACGTCAGGCGGACGCGAGTGCTTCCTTCGCGGCCTGCTTCACCAGTTCCACTTCGATCGCGATCTTCACGTCTTCGCCGACGAGCACCCCGCCCGCTTCCAGGGCCACGTTCCAGGTGAGGCCGAAGTCCTTCCGGTTGATCTTCGTGGTGGCCGCATAGCCGGTGCGCTCCCCGCCCCAGGGATCGGTGACGCGTCCGGAGGACTCCACGTTCAGCGTGACCTCGCGCGTCACGTCGCGAATCGTGAGATCGCCGATCAGCTTGAACTCGCCGTCCAGGGATCCTTCCACACGCTTGCCCCTGAACAGGATCTTCGGGAACCGCTCGACGTCGAAGAAGTCCGGCGACTTGAGGTGCGCGTCGCGCTTCTCGTCGCGGGTGTCGATGCTGGCCACGCCGATCGAGACGTCGACTGTGGCGCTGCCGGGCGTGTTCTCGTCCACCGTCACGGCGCCGGACACGTCGGTGAAGTATCCCTTCACCGTGGAGATCATCAGGTGCTTGACCGCAAATTCCGCCGCGCTGTGCGAGGCATCGATTTGCCATTTCGTCTGACCATTCATGGGGGCGTTCTCCTGCTCGAATTAGTTGATGTGTTGCCTATCTTGTGTATGTGACTTTAAAATGGTAAGTTCCTCTTGTCAAGTTCGCCCTGTCGCCAAAGGTTAGTGCCATGTCAGCGAAAACCCCGATGGTCTGCCGCCACTACCACCGCGCCGTCGAACTCATCGGCCGCCGGTGGACGGGCGCCGTGCTTCAGGTGCTCATGGGTGGGCGGATGCGGTACTGCGAGATCCGGGGCGCCATCCCCGAGGTGAGCGACCGAATGCTCTCCGAGCGGCTCAAAGAGCTGGAAGCGGAGGGGATTTTGGTGCGGATCGTCACGCCCGACACGCCGGTGCGCGTGGAGTACGAATTGAGCCAGAAGGGCCGGGCGCTGGAACAGGCGTTGGTCGCCATCCAGCAGTGGGCGGACGAGTGGAAGGACTCGCCCGCCGGCGTGCCTCAGGCCAGCGCGCGCGCGATCCGGGCGTAGGCGTCCACCGCGGCGCGGAGTTCGTCCAGCCGCACGTGCTCGTCGTCGCGATGGGCGACGTGAATGGACCCCGGCCCGAACAGGTACGGCGCGCCCCAGTTGCCCAGCACCGGGATGTCGGTGGCGAAGGCCACCACGGAGGTCTCGAACCCGGGCACCACACCCAACCTGACGGCCGGCACCATCGGCCCCTCCTCGAGTTCCGCGCGGCCGGCGGCCCATCGTTGGAACACGCTCAGCACCTCTTCGGCCGGCGAGACGATGCGCGCCATGAGCCGCGCCTCGGCCCACGGCGCCACGACGTTGTCGGCCACCCCGCCGCTGATCTGCCCGATGTTTACCGTGGTCTCTCCGAACAGATCGCTGTGCGGCAGGTCGAGGTGGGGGAGCTGCGCGAGGAGCGCCACGAGATCGTCGATGGCGGAGTGTCCGAGATGCGGATAGGCGGAGTGCGCGGGCTGTCCCCTGGTGCGCACGGTGACGCGGACGGCGCCCTTGGTCCCACTCCCCAGCTTGCTCTCGGTGGGCTCGCCGTCGATGACGGCCCGGCTCACGAGACCGCTGCGGGCGATCCAATCGTTGGCCGCATGTGCGCCGTCGTGCGTGACCTCCTCGCCGACCACGAACAGCAGGGCCACGGGGGCGCCCTCGGCGCGCAGCACGTCGGCCGCGCAGATCATGGCGGCCGCGATCCCCTTGGCGTCGCACGCGCCGCGTCCCCAGAGCAGGTCACGCTCCAGTCGCGGCGGGATGTAGGGCGGCACGGTGTCGAGGTGCGTGGACAGCGTGATGAAGGGCTCGTCGCGCATGCGGGCGAGCACCGCAAACCGCCCCTCGCTCACCGGAATTCGCGTCACCTGCCATCCCCGCTGTTCGAGCAGCGCATGCACATGGGCCATCATCTCGCCCTCGCGCCCGCTGGTGGAATCGATGGCCATCAACTGCTGGGCGAGCGCGACGACGTCCTGGGTGGGGGGCATGACGGTTCCTATCGCCAGACGGCGATCTGTTCGAGTGGTTTTCTGGTGAGGTCCGGCACGCGGGCGTCGGGCCCCGGATACCCCACCGGCATCACGAGCATGGCTTTCTCATTGGCCGGACGGCCGAGCCGTTCGCTCAGGAAGGCCATGGGGTTGGGCGTGTGGGTGAGCGTGACGAGCCCCATGTGGTGGATGGCGGCGATGAACATTCCCGCCGCGATGCCACACGACTCCTGCGTGTAGTAGTGGGTTCGGCGGGTCCCGTCCGTGTCGAGTCCGTACGACTGGCGGAACAGCACCACCACCCAGGGGGCGTCAGTCAGGTGCGGCTTGTGTTCGTCGGTACCCAGGGGGGCGAGGGCCTGGAGCCAGTCGGGGGGCATGCGGCCGTGGTAGTTCTCGTATTCCTCGGCTTCGGCCGCCGCGCGGATCTGTTGCTTGAGCCCGGGGTCGGAGACGGCGACGAAGGTCCACGGCTGCTGGTGCGCGCCGCTGGGCGCCGTGCCGGCCGTGCGGATGGCGTATTCGACCAGGTCGCGCGGCACGGGCTCGGTGGAGAACTGCCGGGTGGTACGTCGGCGGTTCATCTCCTCGTAGAATTGCCGCGCGCGCTCGCGCGATTCGTCGATCGGGCGACGCTGGAACTGGAGCGGGACGAAGGGATGTTCAGGCACCAGACTGGTGGGCGTTGGGTTGCCGTGCATCTACGCGGGTGGGCCGGGATTCGTCAATGGGGCGGCCGTTCCAGAATTGGCCGAATCCGTGCCGAGCGTCGTGGACTACCGATCGGCGGCCTGCCCCGGGTTGAGATCCACGCGCAGCGTCGGCAAGCCGACGAGATCGTACGTGCCCGACGCGACGGCGACGCGGCCATTCGTCGCCTCGATCGCGGTGAGAATCTTCTGGAACAACTCGTCCTTGGTCGTGCGCCGGCGGCGGTAGTCGACGACGTAGCGCGCGGTGAACTCGAGCCAGTTATCGGTGGCGACCAGCGTCACCATCGGGTCCACGCGGGCCTCCTCGAGACGGTAGGTCCGAAGCATCTTCTCCCAGGCGTCGCGGGCGTGGTTCGTATAGTCCCCAACCACGTCCTTCACGGCCCGTTCGAGGAGCTGGCGCGCCTGCGCGCGGTCGCCCCCGTACTTGATGGGTACGCGAATCTCGTCCCACAGAAAGGGGAAGTCGCCGGAGTAGTTGAACACCGGCTCCTTGAAGACGAAGCTGTTCGCGACCCGCACGATGCGCCCGTTGTAGAGATCGCCGTTCACCCAATCGCCGATCTCCATGAGCGTCGTACGCAGCACGCCGATGTCGATGACGTCGCCCTTGATGCCCCCCAGTTGGACGCGATCTCCCGGCGCATACCACCGGCTGAAGGTGAGCGCGATCCAGCCCGCCACGCTCGCGATCACCTCCTGCAGGGCAAAGGCGATTCCGGCGCCGGCCACGCCGAACGCCACGGTGAGCCCACCGAGCCGGCCGCTGTACACGACCGTCACGAGCAGCACGGCAGCGAGGTAGCCACCGAAGGTGATGAACTTGCGCGCCCGGTAGCGGCTGTCGCTGTCCTTGATGTGCCGCGCGGCGGACCGCGCCAGCACGCGCGCGACGCCCACGATCACGACCACACCGGCAACGACCAGCACCAGTTGGCCGATGGTCGGATCGAACAGCCATCGCTTGAGCGTGTCGATCATGGGCGCTCGGCGGGCGTCCGGACGGAGACCGCCGGGACCTGTGCCACTGCGCCCGCGCGCGAAAACCCTGGCGCCGCATGGCGCCCGTCGGACCCTGTCATCAGCTACTCCCCGATCGAAACCCTTCAGCCACGCCCCGGGCGGGCGGGGACGACGGTAGGTCGCCAGTCTAGGTCGGTACCGCGGTGCCCGCAAGCGGCACGCGCCGTGCCGCCTGACGGCACCGCTGCCATCGCCCCGCACGCCGATCTTCCTCGACCGCGGGACCATGATCGCGCCCGGCACCAGCGTCCTGACCGGCCTGGAGGTGGATACCCGGGTTCGCCGCGACCCGACGTTCGGCTAGATTCCGTGTCAGCCTGCCGCTCACGCGGCAGTGGCTCCACTGAGAACCCTCGCCTCGGCCCCACTGAGCGGCCGTGATCGAGAGGCAAGCCCATGACAAGCAAGAATTCCTTCGGCGCCCGCGCGACGCTCTCCGTCGACGGCAAGTCCTACACCGTCTATCGCCTGGGAGATCTCGGCGGCAACACCGCCCGGCTCCCCTTCAGTCTCAAGATCCTGCTCGAGAACCTGCTGCGGAACGAGGATGACGCCTTCGTGAAGCGCGGCGACATCGAGGCGATGATCCAGTGGGACGTGAAGGCGAAGATCGAGAAGGAGATCGCCTTCCGCACCTCCCGTGTGCTCCTGCAGGACTTCACCGGCGTGCCGGCGGTGGTCGACCTGGCCGCCATGCGTGACGCGATCACCGCCCTCGGCGGCGATCCGCAGAAGATCAATCCGCTGCAGCCCGTGGATCTGGTGATCGACCACTCGGTGCAGGTGGACGAATACGGCAGCGCCGCGGCGTTCCTGCTCAACACCGAGAAGGAGTTCGAGCGCAACAAGGAGCGCTACGTCTTCCTGCGGTGGGGCCAGGACGCATTCAAGAATTTCCGCGTCGTGCCCCCGGGCACGGGCATCTGCCACCAGGTGAACCTCGAGTACCTGGGTAAGACGGTGTTCGTGAACGACGAGACGGGCGAGGCCTACCCTGATTCGTTGGTCGGCACCGACTCGCACACCACGATGATCAACGGCCTCGGCGTGCTCGGCTGGGGCGTGGGCGGCATCGAAGCGGAGGCGGCCATGCTCGGCCAGCCGGTCACGATGCTCATTCCCGAAGTGATCGGCTTCAAACTGCACGGCAAGCTGCCGCCGGGCGCCACCGCCACCGACCTGGTGCTCACCTGCACCGAGATGCTCCGCAAGAAGAAGGTGGTGGGCAAGTTCGTCGAGTTCTACGGCGCCGGGCTGAGTTCGTTGTCGCTTGCCGACCGGGCGACGATCGCCAACATGTCGCCTGAATACGGCGCCACGATGGGCTTCTTCCCCTGTGACGCCGAGACGCTCAAGTATCTGCGCCTCACGGGGCGCCCGGAACACCACGTGAAGCTGGTGGAGGCATACACCAAGCAGCAGGGCCTCTTCCGCACCGACGACATGGCGGACCCGGTGTTCACCGACACGCTGGAGTTGGACCTGGCCACGGTGGAACCGAGCCTGGCCGGCCCCAAGCGCCCGCAGGACCGGGTGCCGCTGGCGAAGGCGAAGCAGATGTACGCCGAGGTGTACCGCGCGGAGGCGGCGCGCCTCGCTTCCTCGACGCAGGCCACCGGCAACGGCGACACCGCGGCCGCCAAGGCGCGCATGGACGCCGAGGGCGCAGCGCAGGAACACAACGAGGTAGACTGCACGCACAACGGAGCGAGCTTCAAGCTGCGCGACGGCGCGGTGGTGATCGCCGCGATCACGAGCTGCACGAACACCTCCAATCCGAGCGTGATGATGGCCGCCGGCATGCTGGCGCGGAACGCGGTGAAGAAGGGGCTCAAGACGAAGCCGTGGGTGAAGACGTCGCTGGCGCCGGGCTCCAAGGTGGTCACCGACTACTACGAGCAGGCCGGGCTCACCGAGTATCTCGACGCGCTGGGCTTCAACCTGGTGGGCTACGGCTGCACCACCTGTATCGGTAACTCCGGCCCGCTGCCGGAGTCGATCGCTGCCGCCATCGAGCAGAAGAAGCTGCTCGTGGCGTCGGTGCTGAGCGGCAACCGGAATTTCGAAGGCCGGGTGAACCCGCTCACGCGGTTCAACTATCTCGCGTCGCCGCCGCTGGTGGTGGCGTACGCGCTGGCCGGCCGCATGGACATCGACCTGAACACCGAACCGCTGGGCGAGGGAAAGGATGGGCCGGTATACCTCAAGGACATCTGGCCCAACCCGAAGGACGTCCAGGACGAGATCCTGCGCAGCGTGAAGCAGGAATTCTTCCACCGGGAGTACGCCGACGTCTTCAAGGGCGACGACGAGTGGCGCGGGCTCGACGTGCCGCACGGCGAGACCTATGCGTGGCAGGACGATTCGACGTACGTGAAGAATCCGCCGTACTTCGACGGCATGACCATGACGCCCCCGGGCGTGCAGCCGATCGCCGGCGCGCGCGCCCTGGCGATGCTCGGCGACTCCATCACCACCGACCACATCTCCCCGGCGGGCGCCATTCCGCTCAAGAGTCCGGCGGGCGAATGGCTCATCGCGCAGGGCGTGGAACGGAAGGACTTCAACTCCTTCGGGTCGCGCCGCGGCAACCATGAGGTCATGATGCGCGGCACCTTCGGCAACATCCGGCTGCGCAACGAGCTGGCACCGGGCACCGAGGGCGGATGGACCGCCACCGAACCCGGCGGCAAGCCGCAGTTCATCTATGACGCGGCGATGGCGTATCAGAAGCAGGGGACGCCGCTGGTCGTGATCGCCGGCAAGGAATACGGCACCGGGTCGTCGCGAGACTGGGCGGCCAAGGGCACCATCCTCCTCGGCGTGAAGGCAGTGATCGCCGAGTCGTTCGAGCGGATCCACCGGTCGAACCTCGTGGGGATGGGCGTGTTGCCGCTCGAGATGACCGGCGGCCAGACGCGCCAGTCGCTGGGGCTCACCGGGTTCGAGAGCTACGAGGTACTCGGGCTCGACGACTCGCTCAAGCCCAAGGCGTCACTCACCGTGCGCGCCACGGCGCCCGACGGGTCGAAGAAGGAGTTCGCCGTCGTGGCCCGCATCGATACGCCGGAGGAGATGCGCTACTACCGGCATGGCGGCATCCTGTCGTACGTGCTGCGCTCGCTGGTGAGCGCCCGGTAGCGGCCGGCGGGTCCGGAACGGTTCGTGGGGCGCGGCGCCGTTGGTGGCGCCGCGCCCCACGTCCGCTTCGGGGCCTCAGTCTTCGGCGGCGCGGCGGATGGCCAGCCGCGCCTTTTCCCGCTCGCCCCACGTGGGCGCGATCTCGCGGGCCGCGGGAATGCACCGCGACTCGGGTACCGCCTGGTTCGGGACCATGGGCAGCCACCCCATGATGCAGCGCGTGATGGCGGCCACCTCGTCGGGGCTGAGCGCCGACGCGGCCACCGACGGGGGGTCCGTTCCGGCGGGCGGAGGCGGCTGCACCCCCACCAATTGCAGGAGAGCGGATCGGGCCGTCGCACGTTGCTCCGCGGTTTTCAGCTTGGCCGTCTCCTGGCGCACTTCTCCGCGGTACATGGCGTGAACCGCCGCCACCACGTCGCGCACCAGCGTCTCCAGGATCTGGTCGAGCTCCGTCTCTATCTGGCTCATGCCTGAGGTCCTCTGGGTCGTCGTCGACCATCGTACTTCCTGAAGACCGCGCCACCCCGGCAAAGGTTTCGTACCGCCCGTTCGGACCGGGCCGGCCGGCAGCGGCACGGGGGGGCGTCGGCACGCCAAACTTGGTGGCGCGCATTGCGTTATCCACCGCCCATCCCCAATTTCCCGCGGTGCTCATCCCGTTGAGGGTTCCATGAACGGTGCAAAGGTCAGAACCGCCGGCCTCGCGCTGGGGCTCCTGTTCGCAGCCGCGACAGTGCGGGCCCAGCAGGCTGCGGCCGTCCCCGCCGGTGTGCCGGCGGTCGGGCAGATGGCGCCCGACTTCACGGTGCCGGGCGCCACCCGGTACGGGCTGCTGCGCGACCCGATCCGGCTCTCCGATTTCCGGGGGCAGACCGTGGTGATCGCCTTCTTCATCAGGGCGCGAACCAAGGGCTGAACGGTGCAAATGGAGGCGTACCGTGATCAGTACGCCAAGCTCTTCAACAACGGGAAGAAAGTGGTGGTGCTGGCAATCAGCACCGACCCCGACACGGCCCAATATTCCTGGGCGCGGGATGCGTCTTTCCCCATGCTGTTCGGTAGCGACACCGACATGGCGGTGGGCAAGCTGTACGGAGCCGCCAATGCCAAATACAAGATCGATCTCCGCTATCTGTTCGTGGTCGGCCCCGACGGCCGGATCACGCACCGCATGGTGCCGTTCAACGTTCTCTCGGCGGGCGCCTACAAGGAGCTGCAGGCCGCGGTGGACAGTGCGGCGGGAGTGGGAGGCGCCGGCGCACCGTGACCGGTGTGCCGGGGGAGCGGCGGGACCGACGCGGGCCCCGCGGGCCATCGGCGGGCTGATGCCGGTGGCCCGATGACGGCATCCCCGCCGCGAGAGCTACTGGACACATTGTTCCGCGCCGCCATCGAGGGCGCGGATCCCGGCGTCGCAACGGCCCAGGCCCTGGCGACGATCCCCACGGCGCGTCACCAGCGGCTCTGGCTGTTCGCCTTCGGCAAGGCCGCGCATCCGATGGCAACGGCGGCGGTTGCCGCCCTCCAACGGTCGCTGCTCACCGTGGCCGGCGGACTGATCGTGGCTCCGGAAGACGCGCCGTCGCCCACCGCCACCGTCGCCGCGCTGCGCGGCGACCATCCGGTGCCGGGCCGCCATTCGTTCGCCGCCGCCGCTCGCCTGGCCGACGCGGCTACCGGCATGCGGAGCAATGACCTCGCCATCGTGCTGATCTCGGGCGGCGCGTCCAGCCTCATCGGCGCGCCGATGCGGGGCATGAGCGAGGCCGACTTCTCGCACCTGTACGAGATGCTGCTCAACAGCGGGCTCGACATCCACGCGATGAACGCGGTGCGCAAGCGCTTCTCGCGGTGGAGCGGCGGTCGGCTCGCGCTGGCGCTCGCACCGGCGGCGACCTTCTGCCTGGCCGTATCGGACGTGGTGGGCGACGACATCTCGTCCATCGGCTCGGGGCCGTGCGTGCCCGATCCGTACCGGGTGAAGGAAGTGATCGACATCCTCCAGCAAGCGCGGTTGTTCCAACGCATCGCGCCGTCGTTTCGCGAGCACCTGACCAGTACGCAACGCGGGCTGGTGCCGGAGACGCCGAAATCCACGCACCCGGCGTTCGCACACGTGACGGCCCGCGTGATCGTCAACAACCGTGTGGCGCTTGATGCCGCGCAGGCCCGGGCGGCGGCGCTCGGCATCGAGCAGGTGACCGTGGCCGACGTGCCGCTGGAGGGCGCGGCCGCCGACGTCGGCGCCGCCATGGCGCGCGCGCTCATCGCCCGCCGCACGCAGGCCGGCGGGAAGGCATCGGTGCTCATCTGCGGCGGCGAGACCACCGTGGCCATCCCGCAGCCGATGCTGACACCGGCCATGCGCGCGCGAAGCGAGTCGGGTGCGCTGCCGCCCATTCCGCAGCCGCGCGGCGGCCGGTGCCAGGAACTTGCGCTCGCCGCCGCCCAGGTGCTCTCCGAAGCCGGCGATGCGGCGCGCGGCATCACGCTGCTGGCCGCCGGCACCGACGGACGCGACGGGCCCACCGAGGCGGCCGGCGCCTGCGTGGACGCGCACACCTGGGACGCCATCCGGGAGGCCGGACGCGACCCGGTGGCGGCCCTGCGGGCACACGAATCGTACGCCGCGCTCGACGCGGCCGGCGCCCTGTTGCGCACCGGCCCCACGGGCACGAACGTGGCCGACATCATCATCGGTCTGATCTCCGCGGCACCGTAGGCGTTCCACGTCACGCTTCACCTTCCACGCTCCACGTTTCACCCCCCATTGCCCCACGCCTGTCTCATCGTGAATCCGGCCGCGGGACGGGGCCGAGGCGCGAAGCTGCTGCCGAAAGTGGCGCGCGCCTTCGCGGCGCACGGCATCACCGACGTGCGCACCACCACGGCGCCCGGCGACGAGGCGCGGCAGGTACGCGCCGCCGTGGACGACGGCGTGCAGACGATCGCCGTGCTCGGTGGCGACGGCACCTGGAGCAAGGCGGCCGCCGAGCTCGCCCGCCTCGGCGCGCCCGCCCGGCTGGCACTCCTCGCCGCCGGCACCGGCAACGACTTCGTCAAGAATCTGCCCGAGCCGTCGGACGACGCCGAGGCGATGGCGCGACTGGTGGCCGGCGAGGGCGAGGAGCGCCTGGTCGACATGGCGGCCGTGGACGATCAGTGGTTTCTCAACGTGGCGGGGTTCGCGTTCGACGTGGCGGTACTGCTGCGCACCGAGCGGATATCGTGGCTGGGCGGCACGGCGCTCTACGCCGCCGCCGCGCTCCGCGAACTGCTCGCCTACCGCGGCCTGCGGGTATCGGTGGACGGCGGCGCGCCCGACCGGTACCTGCTGCTGGCGTTCGCCAACGGCGCGCACTTCGGGGGCGCCTTCCACGTGGCGCCGGACGCCCGCATCGACGACGGGATGCTCGACGCGATCGCGATTCCGGACATCGGACGCGCCGGCCGGCCGGGGCTGCTCGCGCGGGCCGCGCGTGGCACGCACCTGCGCCACCCGCGCGTCACCAGCCGGCGGGCGCCGGCGTTCACGCTGCGCTTCGACGCGCCGCCGGTGTACGAGGCCGACGGCGAGCTCCGGCGCGCGGCCGCGGCCGAGGTGCGTGTGGAGAGCCGGCCGGGTGCGCTGCGCGTGGTCGTGCCGCGCGGCGCCGGGCGATGATTTCGCCGTCGCCCTTCCAGCCGGTCCCCTCCGGGTACAATTTTCGCGCATGAGCGCCCAGCCATTCACCATCGGCATCGTGCAGGACGCCGCCACCGCGGATGCCGCGGCCTCGACGGCGGCCACCGTCGCGCGCGTGCGCGACGCGGCCCGCCGCGGTGCGCAGATCGTGTGCCTCAAGGAGCTGTTCAACGCGCCGTACTTCTGCAAGGTGGAGCACGCCGAACGGTTCGATCTGGCGGAGCCGATTCCCGGACCCACCACCGACGCCATGCAGGCGCTGGCCCGGGAACTCGAGATCGTGCTCGTCGTGCCGCTGTTCGAACGGCAGGGGCCGGGGGTGTACCGCAACTCGGCGGCGGTCATCGACGCCGACGGCGCACTGCTCGGCGTGTACCGCAAGATGCACATCCCCGACGATCCGCTCTTCCTGGAGAAGTACTATTTCACACCCGGCGACGGCACGCCCGACCCGTCGCTCGCCGCCGACCGCGTGGCGCAGGCCACCGGGTTCAAGGTCTGGAAGACCCGCTACGCCAACATCGGCGTCCTCATCTGTTGGGACCAGTGGTATCCCGAAGCCGCGCGGATCACGGCGCTGCTCGGCGCCGACGTGCTCTTCTACCCGACCGCCATCGGCTGGCACCCCGCCGAGAAGGCCGGGTTCGGCCAGGCTCAGGTGGACGCATGGCGCACGGCGCAGCGCGCGCACGCCATCGCCAACGGCGTCTACGTGGCGTCGCCCAACCGGGTCGGGTTCGAGGCCGAACCGGGCACCGACGGCCTGGAATTCTTCGGCCACTCGTTCATCAGCGATCCCTTCGGTCGCCTCATCGCCGACGCCGGCACCGACCCCGACGTCCTGATCGCGACCTGCGATCCCGGCCTCATCGAGGACACCCGGCGGAACTGGCCCTTCCTCCGCGACCGCCGCATCGATGCCTACGCCCCGATCCTCCAACGCTACCTCGGCGCGTAAGCGCGCCGCGTCGCCCCCCCCGCGCCGGTTCCCCGCCGAGTGGGAGCCGCACGCGGCCACGTGGATCGCGTGGCCGCATCACGAGCCCGACTGGCCGGGCAAGCTCGACGCGATTCACTGGGTGTACGCCGAGATCGGCCGCGTGCTCGCCGCGCACGAGCCCCTGCGGATCCTCTGCCACGACGACGACGTGCGCGCGCGGGCGCAATCCTGCCTCGCCGCGCACGGCGTGACCGCGAACGTGCAGCTGCACGTCGTGCCCACCGACCGGGTCTGGCTCCGGGATTCGGCGCCGACGACGGTGCTGCGCCCCGACGGCAACGTCGAACTGGTGTCCTGGCAATTCAATGCGTGGGCCAAGTACGACAACTACGCGCTCGACCGCGAGGTGGGCGCCGCCATTGCACGGCTCACGGGACTCCCGCGGGCCCACGCGCTCCGTCCCGACGGAACGCCGATGGTGCTCGAGGGCGGCGCCATCGACACCGACGGACAGGGCACGCTGCTGGTGACCGAGGAGTGCCTGCTGTCCGACGTTCAGGTGCGCAATCCCGGGATGACGCGGGCCGACTACGAGCGGGCGTTCGGCGAATGGCTCGGCATCCACAAGACCATCTGGCTGGGCGAGGGATGCGTGGGCGACGATACGCACGGCCACGTGGACGACATCGCGCGCTTCGCGGCGCACGACGTGGTGGTATTGGCATACGAGGACGATCCGGCCGACGAGAACCACCGGCGGTCGAAGGACAACTTCAAGCGGTTGCAGGCCGCCGGCGGCCGGAAGGGCGACTTCACCGTCGTCCGATTGCCCTACCCGCGGGCGGTGATGATGAACGGCGAGCGCCTGCCGGCGAGCTATGCGAACTTCTACATGGCCAACGGCGTCGTGGTCGTGCCCACGTTCAACGACGTCAACGATCGCGTGGCGCTGAACGTGCTTGGCGAAGTATTCCCCAATCACCAGGTCGTCGGCATCCACGCCGTGGACCTGGTGTGGGGACTCGGCACCCTGCACTGTCTCACGCAGCAGGAGACGCGCGCGGTGAGGTGACGCCGGTGTGCGGCGCATCACCAGCCGGTGAATTCGCCCGTGCCGTGGCGCGGCAACTTCGTTACATTTGGGCGCGTTCCGGCGTTGCCTTCGGGACCGCCGGTCCGTCGATGGCGACGACGCCATGGTTCACGCTCTCCTTTCGTCGTCTCCCCACCTCTCGTGAAACAGCTCTTCACTCTGGCTGGTCTGTTCCTGTTGGCTTGCGGCGGCCCCGCCTCCGGCACCGCCGTGCAGTTCGGGGCGGCGGGACCATGGAAGCAGGCATACGGCGCCATGAACCGGCGCGGCATGGAACTCGCCTACGACGAGATCAGGGCCCGCAGCGACTACGCGCAGCACCCCATCGAGATCGACTGGGAAGACGACGAGGCGGACGGCCAGAAGGCGACGACGATCGCCGGCCAGTTCGTGGCGAACCCGTCCGTGGTCGCGGTCATCGGCCACGTGAATTCCGGAACCGAGGTGGCCGCCGCCAAGGTCTACGACGCGGGCCATCTGGTCTCGATGGCCACCACGGCGACCTCGCCTGCCCTCACCGGCATCTCGCCGTGGGTGTTCCGTGTCATCTCCAGCGATTCGATGAACGGTCTCCACATGGCGCAGTTCGCGAGCAGCCGGCTGGGCAAGCGGCGCGCTGCGGTACTCTATGAGAACGACGCGTACGGGCGGGGGCTGGCCGACGCCTTTCGACGCAACTTCAGCGGCACGGTCGTGGCCTTCGACCCGATCGCCGAGGGATCGCAGAACTTCGAGCCCTATGTGGCCTATCTGAAAACGCTCGACCCGGACCTCGTATTCGTCGCCGGCACCGATGCCTCGGGCCTCGACTTCCTGCGGGAGTTCCGGCGTCAGAAGCTCACCGCCACATTGCTCGGGGGCGACGGCTGGACCACCCTCTCGGCCGATACCGCGCTCGCCGAGGGGGTGTACGTGGGCGCACCGTTCAGCGCGGAGAATCCGGCGCCGGCCGTGCAGCGGTTCGTCCAGGAGTTCCGCGCCAAGTATCACCTCACGCCCGACGGCAACGCGGCGCTCGGCTATGATGCCACCAATCTGCTGTACTATGCGCTTACCAGGGTGGGGCCCGACCGTGCGAAGATCCGCGACTTCCTGGCCGAGCTCGATCGGTCGACGGCCTGGAAGGGCGTCACGGGGAACATCTACTTCGGCGCCAACGGCGACCCCGTCGGCAAGAGTGTGGTGATGACGATGATTCACCACGGGGCGCTCCAGGTCGTAGAGGGCACGCCATGAACGTCGCCGTGGGGCCACTCGGGACCATCCGCGGGCGCCTCTGGGTCGGGTTCGGCTTTCTCGTCACGCTGCTCGTGGTCGCCGGCGCCGTCGCGCGCACCTCCATGGGCACGCTGGCCAATACCATGACGTCGACGCTCACCTCGGTGCAGGAGGAGTCGCACCTCGCGTCGCAGCTTTCGGGCGCCGTGGCGCAGACGCTCGAGGCCGGTGCGCAGTACGTCGAGACGCGCGACTCCACCGCCGAGCGCATCTTCCGCGATCAGGGCTGGGCGGCGCACGCCATTCAGCGCGAGATGAACAACCGGCCCGGCCAGACCGCCGAGGAGATCGGCGTGCTGGCGGCCATCGACGCGCAACTCTCGGATCTCGAGGTGAAGTACACGCTCGCCCACCGGCTGGCGGACCTCGGCCGCATGCCGCAGGCGCGCGCCGCCGCCGCGCGCGCATACGCCGTGGTCGACCCGCTGCTCACCAGCATCAACCGCCTGGCGCAGCTCAAGGCGCGCAAGGTCGCGGCGGCATCGACACATCTGGCCGCCGAGACGAGACGCCGCGCCACGCTCATGCTCGGACTCATCGGGCTGGCGCTGGTGATCGGCGTGACGGTCGTGGTGCTCACCGTGTCGTCGGTGAGCCGCCCGCTCAACGCCCTGCTCGCGCACGCCGACCGGCTGAGCCACGGCGATCTGACGGCGCGCACCACGGCCGCGATGCCGGGCGAGTTCCAGATTCTGGCCGACGCCATGAACCGCACCGGCGATTCGTTGTCGCGCGTGGTCGCCGCCGCGGCCCGCACTTCGGAGAGCGTATCCAGTTCGGCGCACCAGTTGTCGTCGGTGTCCGAGGAGATCGCCGTGTCGGCGGGCCACATGGCGAACGCGATGGCCGAGGTGTCGCACGGCGCCGAGACGCAGGTGCACCAGCTCCACGAGGTGGACGAGACGTTGACCACCGTGCGCAACACGTCGGGCGAGGTGAAGGCCCGCGCCGACGAGGTCCAGGAGCTGGCGGCGAACATCGAGCGCTCGGCCGGCGAGAAGCGCGTGGAGATCGAACGGGCGCTCGGCATCCTCGCCGACGTCAAGACGAGCGTGGAGCAGGCGGCCGCCGAGGTGGCGGCCCTCACCACCGCCGCCGCCGACATCACCCGATTCGTGCACTCGGTGAGCCAGATCGCCGAGCAGACCAACCTGCTGGCGTTGAACGCGGCCATCGAGGCCGCCCGCGCCGGCGAGGCCGGCCGCGGATTCGCCGTCGTGGCCGACGAGGTCCGCAAGCTCGCCGAGCAGTCGCAGAAGGCCGCGCAGGACGTGGTGCAGATCACCGGCCACGTGACCACGCGCGTGGCCACCAGCGCCAGGGCGATGGAGTCGGGCGCCCTGCGCGTGGTGGAGATCGAACGGGTGTCGCGGGAGATCGACGACGCCCTGAAGATCATCACCGACGCCGCGGGCCGCACGCGCAGTGCCGCGAGCGGCGTGTCGAAGGCGGCCCAGCAGAACGCGGGCGCCGTGGCCAGCGCCAGCGCCGGGCTCGACGCCATCGCCAAGACCGCCGAGAACCACGCCGCCGCCGCCGAGGAGGTCAATGCCTCCACCGAGGAACAGAGCGCGGCGTGCGAGGAGATGACCTCGGCCAGCAACGTGCTCCTGCAGGAGAGCACGCAGTTGAAGGATCTGGTCGGGGGACTGAAGACGGGGGCCTAGGCGTGACAGCGCGCGGTGTGCGCGGGGTCGCACGGAACGTCTTCCGGCGGTGCGCACCCGGCACGTATCTCGCGCTCGCGTCGGCCCGCGCGCGACGACACACCCACCGCATGTTCGCCGAGTGGGGCTGCCCCGCCCTCAACGATAGGCTGGTCGCGCACCTCGGCCGCGAGGTGGTCGACGGCCCATTCGCGGGGCTGCGGCTGTCACCGCTCGCGCTCCGCGATCACATCGGCCCCTATCTCCTCGGCACGTACGAACACGAGCTCCACGACACCTGGCGGGCGCTCGAGCACGTGCGGTTCTCGACGATCGTCGACGTCGGATCGCGCTTCGGGTTCTATGCCGTCGGGCTCGCCCGGCGCCACCCGCGTACGCCGGTGATCGCCGTCGATCCCGATGGCTGGGCGCGCGCTGCCACGCGCCAGATGGCGGCGGCCAACGGCACGCCGCAGGTGCACACGATTCGCCGCCTGACCCCCGAACGGCTGGCGTCGATGCTGCCCGAGGATGCCCTCGTGGTGAGCGACTGCGAGGGATACGAACGCGTGCTCTTCGGCGGGCGGGAGATCCCCGCGCTGCATTCGGCGACGATGGTGATCGAGACCCACGAGACCGAGTCGCCCGGCGTCGGCGAGGCGATCGTCGCGCGGTTCGCCCCCACGCACGACGTGCAGCGCATCGCCTCCGATCCGGTGCTGCCGCCCGCGCCCGTGGACCTATCGTTTCTCGACGCCGACGGCCAGCGACTGGCCGTCAACGAACTGCGCCTGCCGCAGGAGTGGCTGGTGCTGCGGCCGCGGCACGGGTGAACGCAGCAGGAGCCGCGGGCCTCGTACGGCCCGCGGCTCCTTTCGATGCTGCGTTGGGACGGCGGACGATCAGAAGCCGCCGGCGCCCCCCGTGAGCGGCGCCCCGTTGTTCACGCACCGCTGGTGCGGATCGGCCGGCACCACGCCGTCCACCTTCACACGGTGGTCGAGGTCCGCCACGTCCACCGCCACGTCGAACACCAGCTGACTGACGCGGGCCATGTGCGGATAGTCGATGTACTCGGGCTCGTCGGTCACCTGGTGGTAGTCGCCGTGGAGCCCCGTGGTGAAGAAGGTGATGGGGATGCCGTAGCGCGCGTAGTTGTAGTGGTCGCTGCGGCAGTAGATGTTGTCGGCCTGCCCCGGCGCGTCGTACCGGTAGTCGAAGGTGAACGGCATCTTCTCGGTCTTGTTCACCGATTCGACCATGTCGCCCAGTTCGGTAGACAGCCGATGTGAGCCGACGAGCTGAAGATAGGTCGGGCTGCCCACCGGCAGGTCGCGCGCGTCGCCGCGGCCGTCCATGTCGATGTTGAGCTGCGCGACGATCGAGTCTCGCGGCACGGTGGGATGGTCGGTGAACCACGACGATCCCCACAGTCCCTTCTCCTCACCCACGTGCCAGACGAAGATGATCGACCGCTTGGGCTTCACCGGGCCCTTGGCGAACGCCTCGGCGATCTCGAGCACGCTCACCGTGCCCGATCCGTCGTCGTCCGCGCCGTTGCTGATCGAGTCGCGACGCACGGGGCGCAGCTTGCGGACGCTGTCGAGATTGATGTGGATGTTCGCGAGCGCCTGCTCCTGCTCGGCCGTGGGGCGTTCCCCGCGAGCCAGCATGCCGGTAATCGCGTAGCGAGCGGCGTTGTAGAGGTGGAGTGAGTCGTGATCCACCGGGGGTCCCTGGCGGATGCCGATGTGATCGTTGTGGGCGCCGATGGCCACGTATTCGCCGCGCAGCGCCGGATCGGAGCCGCGCAGAATGGCCACGACGTTGCGGGCCGGGGCCGGCTTCTCCACGTAGCCTGGATTGCCGCTCACCGTCTTGCCGACCATGCCCTTGGTGGCCCGCGACACCGGCACGCCGAGCAGCACCTGAGCCGCGTGCGCGCTGATGGTCAGATTGGCCGCAGTTTCGGGCGCCGGCGCCGCATCCGGGTTCTTGAAGATCACGTTGCCCGGGCGCGGGCGCGCCGCGCGAACCGCCGCCGTCCACGCTTCGCCCGTTTCGACAGTGGCGATGCCGGCCGCCTCGGCCAGGGGGTTTGCGCCCCCGCGGCCACGGCCCCGGAAACCGAAGCCGCGGCCACGGCCACGCTGGCCCGGCCGCGCCGTCAGGATCACCAGCTTGCCGCGCACCTGGTCGGCGGTGAGCTGGTTGACCGTATCGCCCTGTTCGCCGCCGAAGATCACCTGCGCGCCGTCGATGCTCCGCGGATCGCCGCCCCGGCCCGGCGTGGCGACGAAGTCGCTGAACGCCGCCAGCCTCACACCACCCACCGAGAGCGCCGAGTTGGGATCGAGCGAGCGCTGGAAGACGGGCAGGTTCTGGAAGTAGGTGCCGTTGTCACCCGCCGGCTCGAGCCCCATGGCCTTCACCTGCGCGGCGATGTACGCCGTGCTCTTCAGGTGGCCAATGGTGCCCGTCTCGCGGCCCTGCATGGAGTCGTCCGCGAAGATGTACAGGCGGGTCATCAGGTCGGAGGCCGAGATCGCCGCCGTGGTGGGCTGTGCCCTGTGCTTGAGGGGCAGCTGCTGTGCCGTGAGGGCGGCCGGGATCGCCAGCAGAAGCGCACAGCCGCGCCGGATCATGGAATGGGAGGTCACGGGGGGTTCCGTTGAAGAGGTGGGGTCCAGACTCATCTGGTCTACGCGTGGGGCGCGCGGGATGCTGAACAACAGTAGGTCGGTAGGTCGGTAGGTCGGTATGTTTGGGGCGTCGCCTCCCCACCGACCTACCGACCTACTGTCCTACCGTCCTACCGCCTTCCCAGCAGGCAGCCATGCACCTCGAGACCATCGCCGTCCACGCGGGGCACGCCCCCGACCCGGTCACCGGCGCCGTGACGCCGGCCATCCACCTTTCCACCACCTTCGAGCGCGCGGGAGACGGCACCCTTCCGGGCGGGTTCCTCTACACGCGGAACGACAACCCCAACCGGCACGCCCTGGAGCAGTGCCTGACGGCGCTCGAGGGGGGAGTCGAAGCCGCATGCTTCTCGTCGGGATCCGCCGCGACGATGGCGGTGTGCCAGGCGCTGGAACCCGGCGCGCACGTGCTCGTTCCCCACGACGCCTACTACGGCACGGTGAAGCTGATGCGCGAGCTGTTCGGCCGGTGGGGGCTGCGTCTTACCCTGGTGAACATGGCCGATCTGGACGCCGTGCGTGCCGCCGTCGAACCCTCCACGCAACTGCTCTGGATCGAGACGCCGTCCAATCCGCTGGTGCGCGTGGTGGACGTCGCCGCGCTCGCGGCCATCGGACGCCAGGCCGGCGCCCACGTGGTGGTGGACAACACGTGGGCCACCCCGGTGCTGCAGCGTCCGCTGGAACTCGGCGCCCATCTGGCGCTCCATTCCACCACCAAGTACCTGGGCGGGCACAGCGACGTGCTCGGCGGGGCGCTGGTGACGGCTACCACTGATGCGCCCTGGGAGCGCGTGCGTGGAATCCAGATCGCGGGCGGTGCGGTGCCCTCGCCTTTCGACTGCTGGCTCACGTTGCGCGGCGTGCGCACCCTGCCCTGGCGGGTCCGGGCGCAGACCGACAGCGCCGGCCGCATCGCGCGGGCGCTGGAGGAACACCCCGCGGTTTCGGTGGTGCACTATCCGGGGCTCGAGTCGCACGGGGGATACGCCCTGGCCGAACGGCAGATGCGCGGCGCCGGTGCCATGCTGTCGTTCGAGGTGAAGGGGGGCCGCGACGCGGCGCTCGCCGTGATCGCCCGGCTGCGGGTGATCACGCGCGCCACGAGCCTCGGCGGCACGGAGTCGCTCATCGAGCATCGCGCCACGGTGGAGCCGCCCGAGAGCAACACGCCGCCATCGCTCCTCCGGCTGTCCGTGGGGCTGGAGCACCCGGACGATCTGATCGCCGATCTGCGCGACGCCCTCTCCGGCGGCGGGTCGCGGTAACTTTCGACCATGACCGAAGTGACGAAGGCCGTATTGCTGCTGAGCGGCGGGCTCGACTCCACCACCACACTGGCCGTGGCGAAGGCCGAGGGGCACGAGATCCATGCTCTCTCGTTCCGCTACGGGCAGCGCCACGAGCACGAACTCGAGGCGGCGGCGCGCGTGGCGTCGGCGTTCGGCGTGGCGCGGCACGTGACGCTCGACATCGACCTGCGGGCCTTCGGCGGATCGGCGCTGACCACCGACCTGCCGGTGCCCAAGGATCGGACCTCCGACGAGATGGGGCACGGGATTCCGATCACCTACGTGCCGGCGCGCAACACGATCTTTCTTTCCTTCGCCCTCGCCTGGGCCGACGCGCTCGGGGCCCGCAACATCTTCATCGGGGTCAACGCGCTCGATTACTCGGGCTATCCCGACTGCCGCCCGGAGTACATCGAAGCATTCGAGCGGATGGCCAACCTCGCCACGCGCGGCGGCGTGGAGGGCACGGCGCCGGTTCGCATCAACGCGCCGCTCATCAATCTCTCCAAAGCCGACATCATCCGGCTGGGCGTCTCGCTGGGCGTGGACTACTCGCTCACCACGAGCTGCTACGATCCCGATGCGTCCGGCGCCGCGTGTGGACACTGCGACGCCTGCGCCCTGCGGCTGAAGGGGTTCGCGGAAGCCGGGTTGAAGGATCCGATCCGTTATCAGAAATGACGGACCGGCACTGGAGAACTGCGAACTACAGGCAGCGTGTGATCAGTCGACCGTCACCAGTCGACCGTGCCCGCAACCACGATACGAGTACTCTCGCTCCATCTTCGGTCCACTGTTGTCTGTCCACCGGACACTCTCAACCTGTAGTTCGTCGTACGTAGTTCGCCGTTCTCCGAGATTCATCAGCAACCATGTACATCGTCAAGGAAATCTTCTACACACTGCAGGGCGAGGGCGTTCACGCCGGTCGTCCGGCCGTGTTCTGCCGGTTCAGCGGGTGCAACCTCTGGACGGGGCGCGAGGAGGATCGCGCGGACGCGGTCTGCCGCTTCTGTGACACCGACTTCTTCGGGGTCGGCCCGGACGGTGGAAAGTTCGCCGATGCCGACGCGCTGGCCGATGCGGTGGCGGCGCGCTGGCCGAGCGCGGGGGGCGGACGCCGGTACGTGGTGTGCACGGGGGGCGAGCCGCTGCTCCAGCTCGACGCGCTGCTGATCGACGCGTTGCATGCGCGCAGGTTCGAGGTGGCCGTGGAGACCAACGGCACCCAGCCGGCACCGGCCGGGCTCGACTGGGTGTGTGTGAGCCCAAAGGCAAACGCCCCCCTGGTGCTCACGAAAGGCGACGAGCTGAAGCTCGTGTATCCACAGGAGGGCGGTGAGCCCGAGCGCTACGCGCACCTCGACTTCACGAACTTCTCACTGCAGCCGATGGACGGCCCCGACCTGGCTCGCAACACGGAGGCGGCGTTGGCATACTGCCTGGAGCACCCGCAGTGGCGCCTGAGCCTCCAGACGCACAAGACGCTCGGAATTCGCTAGCGCCGCACCGAGACGTTGCCGTTGGCCATCCGGGACCAGCAGGCAGCCGCCGCCAGTTGCGTGGGCGGTCCGACGTGCATGGCCTTCGTATTGCCGGTCGTGAGCCCGGAGAGACTGGGCTGTGCGCCGGTGGCCGGCGACGCCGTCTGCGGCCTCGGTACCGGCTGCGTCAACTCCGGCTGCGAGTAGGCCTGCGGGGTCGGTTGCTGAACCCGGGGCTGCTGCACCTGCTGCGCCGACGTGCACTGGCGCAGCACCCGCTCGTACCCGTAGCCGAAGTTCGCGTACACGTTGCCGTCCTGTCCGATCATCACGGGGACGTAGCCATAGCCCGAGCCGTAACGCGAACCGTCGCGGTAGTACGAGCCGCCGTGCTCGCGCCGTGCTCCCCGTTCGCTCGGTCCGCGCTCGCCGGCGCGCGGCGCCGAGGCCTGACCGACGCCGGTCTGGGCGTGCGTCGGCGGCTTCTGGGGCGGCAACGGCCGTCCCTGCGCCAACGCCGGCGCGGCCGCGAGCGCCATGCCAATTGCGGTGACCGATAATGTTCGCGCGAGTCGCATGATGTCTCTCCAGTCAGGCCAGCTTTCGTACCCTACCCAACCCTTCGTTCAACTGCAACAAGGGTGCCGAACCACGCGAGATCGCGCAGATTGGTACGGATGAATCCTCGCTCCGGCTGGAGTGGTGTACTGGCGGCCTTCCGAACGGCCGCGTGGATCGAGTCGCCGCGGTTCTCGGAGTTGCTGATCCTGCCCGGCGACGCGCCGGCGGTGCCGCACGCCGAGCCGGCGGTCGCGCTCCGCACGGCCCGCCGCACGTTGCGGCTCCTGGCGCGGATGCCCGGACACCGGTGGCGGGCGAGCTGCCTGTACGAGAGCGTGGCCGAATGTCTCGTGCTGCGGCGTGCCGGCGTCCCCGCGGCGGTGTGCATCGGGGTGAAGCGCGGCACCGACGGCAGGCCCGGCATCGAAGCGCACGCCTGGGTCGCGCGCAATGAGAGCGATCGCCGGTTCCACGGCTTCAGCACGATGGCGGTGCTCGACCAGTTGCGGAACGAGGGCTGACGTCGCCGTCCGCGACGGCCGCCCTTACCATCGCGGGCGATGCACGGTAAGCTGGCAACGTTCCGTCCCTGCCCCGGGGACGAGGTCCAGCGCCCCACCCTGCCGCTCCCAACCACGCGAACCGCCGAGGACCCGCCCGTGCCCGATGCGCCCAGGCCCACCGGAATGCGCCCGTATCACTGGCTCACCGCCCTCCCCACCGTCATCCTGCTGGGCGGCATCCCGTTCGTGAACCGCGTGCACCCGATGGTGTTCGGACTTCCACTCCTCATGGCCTGGATCGTGATCTGGGTCGTGATCACCTCGGGTGTGATGGGGCTGGTGCTGTATCTCGACCGGTCGCACGAGAGGGGCGGGCGATGACCACCCCGCTCGCGATTCTCGCGCTCACCTTCGCCGCCGCCATCGGCCTGGGGCTCTGGGCACGCCGCGGGCACGAGATGAATCTCGAGCAGTGGAGCGTGGGCGGCCGGTCGTTCGGCACGATCTTCGTGTTCCTGCTCATGGCGGGGGAGATCTACACCACCTTCACCTTCCTCGGCGGCAGCGGGTGGGCGTACGGCAAGGGCGGTCCGGCACTGTACATCCTCTGCTACGGCGCCATCGCGTATTCGTGGTCGTACTTCCTGCTCCCCATCGTCTGGCGCTACGCGCGCGAGAAGCAGCTCGTTTCGCAAGCCGATTTCTTCGTGGCCAAATACGACAGCAACGCGCTCGGCGTGCTGGTGGCGCTGGTGAGCGTGGCCGCGCTGGTGCCCTATCTGGTGCTCCAACTCAAAGGGCTGGGCATCATCGTGTCGGAGGCGTCGTACGGCCACGTCTCGTCCACGGCGGCGGTGTGGGCGGGCGCCGCAGCGCTCACGCTGTACGTCGTGGTGTCGGGCGTGCGCGGCTCGGCGTGGACCGCGGCATTCAAGGACATCATGATCCTGAGCGTCGCGATCGTGCTCGGCATCTATCTGCCGTATCACTACTACGGCGGCTACGGCCCGATGTTCGAGGCCATCGACAAGGCAAAACCCGGATTCCTCACCCTCCCGTCCAGCGGCATGAGCCCCAGCTGGTTCATCAGCACCGTACTGCTCACCGCCACCGGCTTCTACATGTGGCCGCAGTTCTTCGCCGGATCGTACACCGCCAAGCGCGAGGACGTGTTCCGCAAGAACGCCGTGCTGCTGCCGCTCTATCAGCTCGTGATCCTGTTCGTGTTCTTCGTCGGGTTTGCGGCGATTCTCCAGGTGCCGGGACTCAAGGGCGCCGACGGCGACTTGTCGCTCTTCCGCATCGCGGAGAAGACCTTCTCGCCGGCGTCCATCGGAGTGATCGGCGCCGCCGGGCTGCTCACGGCGCTCGTTCCCGGTTCGATGATCCTGCTCACCGCGGCCACGATCCTGTCGCAGAACGTGTATCGGGTGGCCGTGCCCTCGGCCACCGACCGCGCCGTCACGCGCCTGGCGCGCGGGCTGGTGGGCGTGGTTGCCCTGTTCTCTGTGTGGATCACGCTCCGCGGCGGAGAAGCGATCGTGCCGCTGCTGCTCATGGGCTACAATCTGGTGACGCAGCTCTTTCCGGCGCTGCTGTTCTCGCTCCCCGAGCGTCCGATGGTGAGCACGGCCGCGGCCGCGGCGGGCATCGTGGCGGGCGAGGCGACGGTGGCCTATCTGACGCTGAGTGGCGCGTCGGTGGCAACGCTCATGCCCTGGGCGCCGCAGGTGGTGAAGGATCTGAACGTCGGGATCGTCGCGCTGGCCGTGAACTTCGTGGTGCTGGCGCTCGTCGCGGCCACCGCGCGCCGCCGGCCGGCGATGGCTACTTCGTGATCCAGCTCCGCCCCGTCGCCATCAACGCCAGCAGCGCGAGTCCGAACACGATCCGGTACCAGGCGAAGACGTCGAACGTCCGGTGGGACACGAAGCGCACCAGCCACTTCACGACGACGATGGCGCTCAGGAACGCGACCACGAATCCGATGGCGAACACCAGCGCGTCGGAGCCCGCCAGCAGGTGCCGGTTCTCCCACAGCTCCAACCCGGTGGCGGCGAACATCACCGGGATCGCGAGCAGGAAGGAGAACTCCGCCGCCGCGGCCCGATCGACGCCCACCAGCATGGCGCCCATGATCGTGGCCCCCGAGCGCGAGACGCCCGGAATGAGCGCGAACACCTGCGCGATGCCGATCCAGAACGCCGTGCGGTAGCCGATCTGCATCACCGTCTCGAAGCGCGGCGACGGACGCCAGTGCTCGATGGCGAGGATGCCCACGCCGCCGATGATCAGCGCCCCGAGCACCACCGGCGGCACGAACAGGTGGGCGGTGATCCAGTGGTGCGTGGCGAGTCCGACGATGGCCGCCGGCAGGAACGCGATGAACAGCGCAATGATGAACCGCCGCGATTCCTCGACCGCGAAGCCCTGCTTGGCCGTGCGCCAGAGCAGGTCGCGATAGAGCCACACCACGGCCAGGATGGCGCCAAGCTGAATGATGATCTCGAACGCGTCCGCCGTGGGCCCGACGAACCCCAGCGCGTGGCCGGCGAGGATCAGGTGCCCCGTGGACGAGACGGGGAGGAACTCCGTGGCGCCCTCGACCAGGCCGAGGATGACGGCGGAGATGATGTCGTGCATGGGTACGGTCGGCTGGATGGAGAAGAAGTCCGGCCGCGGAGTGGAGCCGCCCGCGGCCGGACTGGAATGAACGTCTCGCGACCGTGAAACGGAAGAGGCGGGCACGAGCCCTGCGAAGTCTTGTCACCCGGGGTCGAGCCACCTGCGCCGGGGCCGGCGTCGGCCTCAGCGGCCGCACCGGTGCACGAACACCGGCCTGGCCGGCCAACTGGGCGCCCCGCGTCACCGCTGGAAGTTCTTCGAGACTTCCGGCGCTCGATCAGGTCAGGAAACTGCCTACTCCCTGCTCGGCTTCGGCACCGTACTGTCCGTAGTGGGCTCCACCCCCGACAAGACCGGGATCTGTCCGTCCAATCTGATGGCCGACGGACGGACTGCCGGGAAGCCGTACGTCGAGCGGTACCCGCTGGAGGAGACCAATGCCGTGTTCGATGAAGCCCATCACGGGCGGTTGACCAGGCGGGCGGTGCTGACGCCCGAGTGAACAGGGAGAGACCAATGGAAGCCATCGATATCCTCATGGAGGAGCACCGCGTCATCGAGCGCGTGCTCGACGCGCTGGAGGCGGCAGCCGGCCGGCTGCAGCAGGGCGACGCCGTGCGCCCGGGATTCTTTCTCGAAGTGGCGGAGTTCGCCACCGGCTTCGCGGATGGTTGCCACCATCGGAAGGAGGAGGGGGTTCTCTTCCACATCATGGAGGAGCACGGCGAGCCGGCGCGCGGCGGGCCCATCGAGGCGCTGATGCAGGAGCACGTCGAGGGGCGCGCCCTCTCCTGCGAGCTGCGAAGCGCGGCCACCGCCCTGGAGCGCGGTGACGATGCGGCCGCCAAGCGGATCGTCACGGCAGCGCGCGGATACGCGGCGTTGCTCCGCGAGCACATCGAGAAGGAGGACGAGGGCGTGTTCCCGATGGCGGCGCAGCTGATCCCGGAAACCGAGCACGACCGCATGATGGCCTGGTTCGCGGAGGTGGAGGACAACGATACCGGGATGGGGGCGCACGCCAGGTATCTGGCGATGGCGGGGCGGTTGGAGCGGGAGGTGGGGGCGCCGGACCCGTTGGCCGCCCGTGGGCGGCCACGGTAACTTGACGTGCGCGCACGCGCCGCGGTTCGCGGCGCGTGCGGATGGCCTCGCACACTCCGGGATACGGCAACCTCTCATGGCCCAGTTCGCCCCCGAGCTCCTGCTTCATAGACAATTCGAAGAGCAGGCTCGGAAGACTCCCGGGGACGTCGCGCTGCATCAGGGAACCGAGTCGATCACCTTCGCGGAGCTGGACGTCGCCGCCAACCGCATCGCGGCGGCGCTCCAGGCCCGAGGCGTCGCGGTCGGCTCCGCCGTGGGACTTCACGTGGAGCGCTCCATTGCCTGGGTTGCCGCGCTGTTGGGCGTCCTGAAGACGAACGCGGCGGTGATGCCACTTCCCCCCTCCTACCCGGTGGGCCGTCTGCGGGACATCCTGCGGGCCGCCGCACTCGACCTGGTCATCGATGGAGCCGACACACCCCTCGATCGGTCGCTGGCCGCGCCGACCGTCACCATCGAAACGCTCTCGTCGATCCCGAATGCACCGCGCGACCTCGCACCGGGCCATGCCGATCAGGCCGCCCTGATTCTCTGTTCCTCGGGGTCGACCGGCGTACCGAAGATGGTCGTGCGCAGCCATCGATCGTTCCAGCATCGGTTGCGCTGGACGTGGGAACGGCATCCGTATGCGGCAGGCGAGGTCTGTGTACAGAAGGCGCACGCCACCACGACACACGGGATCTACGAGTTGTTCGAGCCCCTGCTGCGCGGCACACCCGTGCTCGTGATGCCGGACGCCGACGCCAGGAATCTCGAGACCTTCTGGGAAGTCCTCCGCGCACGCGGCGTTTCGCGACTGCTCATCGTGCCCTCCGCGTTGCAGTCCAGCATCGACATGCCGGGATTCGAACCGCCGCCCCTCAACGTGGTCGTTCTCATGGGCGAATACGTCAACCCGCGGCTTGCCGAGCGCGCCGCACGGAGATTCCCGGCATCCACCAAACTGTACTCGATCTACGGGAGCACCGAAGCGAGCTCTACGCTGGTGTGCGACCTCCGGGAGTCGTTCCGACCCGGCGAAGAACTGCCACTCGGACGGCCGATCTCGCGCGACGTGCGCGCACTGGTGTTGGATCCGAATCTCGAGCCCGTGGCGCCTGGCGAAGCCGGTCGCCTCCACATCACCGGTCCGGCACTGTTCACCGAGTATTTCCGGAACCCAGAGCAGACGGCGTCCGTGCTCGTAGAGAGCTCCAGCCTCGGTGCCGGGATGTACGATACCCACGACCAGGTGCGGTATCTCCAGGACGGCACTCTGCAGTTCGTCGGGCGGACCGATGACACGGTGAAGATCCGCGGTTTCCGGGTGGAGCTTCAAGAAGTGGAACGCGTGCTGCGCGGCCACCCCGGTGTGGAACAGGCGGCCGTGGTCGTCGATGGTGCCGAGTCGGGCAATGCCTCGCTGCACGCGTTCGTGACCCCGGTGCCCGCCGACCCGGCGACGGTCTACGAGACCCTGCGCGGACAGTTGCCCGCGTACATGGTCCCCTCGACCATCACCGGCCTCGATGCATTTCCCCTCACCGCTCGTGGCAAGCTCGATCGCATTCGGCTGCTCGACCAGCGCGTACCCCAACGACCGCACTCGACGCCGGGCCGTGCGCTGTCCGATACGGAGCGCCGCGTGCGCGAGCTGTGGACGCAAACGCTGGGACACGACGCCGTCGCGCCCGACAGCAGCTTCTTCGAGGTGGGCGGGACGTCGCTCACCGTCTTCGCGCTCGTGGACCGGCTTCGGACATCGTTCACGCTGGACCGCACCCAGCTTCCCGTGGAATCGGTCTATCGCTTCCCGACCATGGAGAAGTTGGCGGCGCACATCGATCGCGTCCTTGGCGGAAACGCGATGGAGGCGGCCGGCGGCACTCCCCTTCTCGTGACGATGCGGCAGGGAACGGATCGGGACCAGGCGCCGCTATTCGTCATCGCATCGGCCGGCGGTACGGTCGGCGCCTACGAGAAACTCGCCAGAGCGCTCCAGACGCCCCGTGAAATCATCGGCGTGCGCGATCCGTTCATCTGGGGCGACCGTGACCTCACTGAGGGATTCTCCCACTGGGTCGCCCGGTATGTCGATGCCATTCGGGAACGTCAGCCGCACGGCCCCTACTATCTGGCGGCGTACTCCTCCGCCGGATCGTTCGGATACGAGATTGCCCGACGGCTCCGCGCCGCAGGCGAGGAGGTCGCGATCCTCGTGCTCATCGATCCGTTGGCGCTCGACCGCCGCAACCGGTGGCGCTACGGATGGTGGGCGCTCTGGGCGACGTGGGCGAGACCTTCCCTACGAAGGGCAGTGCGGCTGGCGGGATGGCTCCGCGTTCCCCTGCACCGGCTGCTCGGAACGCGCCGCCCCGCGCCGCCGATGGACGACGCGGCGGCGGCGATCGAAGTGTTTCGCGAGATCGCTGACGCGGCGATTCGCGACGCCGGCCACCTGCAGAGTTTCGCCGCGTTGCTGGAACTCAACACGGGGCTGCCGTTCGCGCTCACCGACATGGATTTCGCGGGCGTGCCGCCCGAAGAATACCTCGGCGTCCTGCAGGCCAGAATCAAGCAGCTGATGCCGGACGTGGACGCCGCAACCATCCAACGCATCGTCATCCAGTACGGTTGCCAGGTGCGTGCTCAGCATGCCTACGAGTTGCAGCGCTACGATGGAAACGTGCTCCTGGTCGAACCGGCGACGCGGTACGCCGGGCTGGCGTCGGTGCACCTTCGCCCGTACGTGAAGCACCTCCGGGCGCGCGCCATCGCCTTGAGCGAGCCCTCCGAACGCGCGCGGGCCATCACCGAGCGGTTCGGCTCCATCGCGGCACATTATCGCAGCATGCGAGACGATCAGTTCGTACGCGGATTGGCCGTGGAGATCGACCGTGTACTGGATCCAACCCGCCAATCCAGACAGCGGTCCTTGTAGCCGCCCCCTGCGGCCACCACATTCCACCCCACCCGAGGACCCAACGCCGCCCACTCGCGCCCAGGAGGACGCACTGACGGGCATCACCGACCGCCCCCCCGGTCCCGGCGCTCCGTCGCCGAACGGAGCGTCCACACCTGGCCGGCGCCCCACCGTCGGCCGGCTGCTGCGGGCGATTCCCGGCGTCGCGGCCTTCCTCGGTACGGAACGCGGGCGGGCGATGCGCCACTGGCTGGCCCTGCGCACCAGTCGTCGGGTCCACTACACCTTCACGCGGTTCCACCGCTCGCCCGCCCAATTCGACGCCCTCCTCGGACCGGTGCTCGATGGCCTCGTCGGCCCCGCGCGCACCGGATCGCTCCGGGTGGTCGTCATCGGGTGCTCGATCGGTGCCGAGCCGTACACGATCTCGTCGATGCTGTTGCACCACTGTCCCCACCTCGACGTCACGATCCACGGGTACGATGTCCTCGACGCCGTGCTCGACCGGGCGAGGCTCGCCGTCTACACATCAGGCGAGGTGCTCGGAAGCCCTTACGCGACTCCGGCGTTCATCGCCCACACCTTCGAGCGCGAAGGCGATGACTACCGCGTGAGGCCCGACGTCGCCCGCCG
This sequence comes from uncultured Gemmatimonadaceae bacterium, assembly GCA_963814345.1. Taxonomy (GTDB): domain Bacteria; phylum Gemmatimonadota; class Gemmatimonadetes; order Gemmatimonadales; family Gemmatimonadaceae; genus JAGWRI01. Next base: position 192,040 of record CAWFCT010000010.1, read on the forward strand.
GGTCACCTTCGCACGCCTTGACGCACTCGATCCGCGGATGCCGGACCGGGTGGGAACCGCCGATCTCGTCTACGCCCAAAATGTCCTGATGAACCTCACCCGGGCGCAGGCGAGGCGCGCATTCCCCGGACTCATCCGCCTACTCCGGCCACGGTCGGCGCTGTTCATCGACGGAGTCGACCTCGACCTCCGGGTCAAATTCACCCGCGCCGCCGGGCTGACCCCGCTCGATTATCGCGTTCGCGACATCCACGACGAGGCGCTCGAGGTGCGGGGCGGTCGGTACCCCGGGGACTACTCCGGGTTGCCACCGTACAGGGACGGGCCCGATGCCGTGCGCCGGTTCGCCACCATCTTTCTCAACGGGTTCCCGAAAGGCTGAACGGGCACCGCTGGCCGGCGGACCGCCCGGTCAGTACGTCTGGCGGTGCCATTGGGCCCCAATCGGTGCGGCCGGGCTGCATCCGCCAATGGGGCGGCGTCAACCGCAGTGACCCCCACCACGGCGGCCGACTGCCGCCCCCCCCAGCTTTCAGCCCAGGCGAGGCCGCCCCCCCTTCCGGCCGATGGGCCGGACCAGCCAACAGTCCGCGCACCGAACCATGGATCATCACGCCAAGCTACGCTGGGCGCGCAAGCACCTCGAGGCGCTCCAGGCCGACATGAGCCGTTTCATGGCGGCAACGCCGTACGAACTCACCGTGCGCTTCGACGAGAAACGACAGCACTACATGGCGGCGCTTCGGGCGCCCAAGCCATTCCCCCGGGACTGGAGCCTGCGGATCGGGGACATCCTGCACAATACGCGCAGCGCGCTGGACAGCCTGGCGTACGCCCTCGCGGCCAAGCACCTCGGGCGGCTGCCGTCGGACGACGAGGCTGAGCAGATCCGATTCCTGATCGTCGACGACGCCGCAGCGTGGCCCGCCGACGCCATTCGGCGGCTGCGCCACCTGAGCCCGGCCGCGACGGCGGCCATCGAAGCGCTTCAGCCGTACCATCGGATGACGGTCAGATACGGGCACCCGCTCTCGGTGTTGCGCGATCTGGCCCACGTCGACAGGCACCGGCACATCGCGCTGTTCGCCGAGGCGCCGAGCAGCGCCGGCGTCGCCGTCGAGGGCCCGGGGCTGCCGCCCGGGTCCCGGGTCACCGGCTGGCGGGGCCGGCTCGTCGCCGGCACCGAGATCGCCGTGTTGGACGTCAAGGATGCCTCCGGCCGGAAGATCCCGCCGGCACGGCGTGCGGGACTGCACGCGTCCGGACAGCTGAGCCCCGAGATCACCTTCGCCGACGGCCCGCCCGCGTACGGCGGATCCGTGACCGGCTACCTCTCGGCGTTGCACACGCACATCCTGCACGACGTATTCCCGCCGCTGGACGCGTGCCTCGAGGCGCCCGCCGGCCGTCGGGCCGGTCGTGCGGTTCCGGTGTGACCGGGTCTGGAGGCGAAACTCCAAACCCGGGTGTTCCCGACGAACCATGGCTAGAAGAGAAATGGAATCATCCGCTTGGTGCGCGCTGCGTACGCCGCGTACTCTGGATACCCCGCCGTGAGGTACCGCTCTTCCAGATGCATCCGGATCGCGGCTCCCACCAGCACGAGCAGCGCCAGACCGACGACCGGCGGCGCGAGGTGCGCTGACGCCCCGGCGAAGGCGAAGAGCACCAGCGCGGTGTAGATCGGATGGCGAATGAACCCGTACGGACCGGACGTCACGAGGCGCCCCTTCGTCGGATTCGCCGTGGCGTGAAAGCTCCGCAGGCCGAACGTGATACGCGCAGAGATCATGAGGACGACGGCGATGGCCTGCACGCCGATGGCCACCGGCGCGTGCGCGAACAGCGCGCCCATCGCGAGAAGGCCGAGGATGCCGGTAGCCATGAGCAGGTAGCCCAGCAGGGACAGCGTTTTCATCGCAGAACTCTCCCGTCCACGAAAGGTTCAGGGCCCAGTCTGCGCGAGCCGTCCGAGCACGCAGACAGCAGATGCCGGCCCCGTCCACCAAAATCCGGAAACTCCAATCCGAAACCTACCCGGTTTCCCCCCTCGCCCATTCCGCCGGCCGGCATGAGCGCACTAGATTGGCGAAGCATATGCCCACAACGCTCGGTGTCGAAGTTTTCGTTCCGGAATTGCTGCGCACCTACTGCGGCAACGCGCGCACGCTCGAGGTCTCCGGGGGAACGGTACGCGCCGTCCTCGATGAGCTCGAGCGCGTGTACCCGTTGCTCTACGTCAACGTCTGCGACGAGACGGGCGCCATTCGCCGGCACATCAACATCTTCGTCAACGAATCGCACATGCGCGATCTCGACGGCCTCGATTCCGCCCTCGCCGCCGGCGACGTCGTGATCATCCTTCCCGCCGTCTCTGGAGGCTGACGATGCCAGATCGTGTGCTCCTCACCATCGGAACCCGCAAGGGACTGTTCGTTGCCGAAGCGGCGAAAGGCCGGCGGCGGTTCGCGCTCCGCGGGCCCTTCGCGAGCGGCGTCGCCGTCTACTCGAGCATGATCGACACGCGTGGCACGCCGCGCATATACGCATCGAGCTGCAATCCGTTCTTCGGCATGAAGGTCCTTCGCTCCACCAACCTCGGCAAGACGTTCAAGGAAACGAAGTCGGCGCCGGCGTTCCCCAAGGATGACGGCCGGGCGCTCGCCAACATCTGGTCGCTGGAGCCCGGCGCGGCGAGGAACGAGATCTGGTGCGGCGTCGAGCCGGCCGCGCTGTTCCACAGCCGCGACAGCGGCGACTCGTGGCAGATGGTCGAGGGCATCAGCAACCATCCGCACGCGCGCAAGTGGAACCCCGGCGCGGGCGGCCTTTGCCTGCACACGATTCTCCGCGACGGCAACCGCATGCACGTCGGCATTTCGACGGGCGGCCATTACGTCAGCGAAGACGGCGGGCAGACATTCAACCCGTGGAACTCGGGCGTGGGAGCGGGATTCACGCCGGATCCGTACCCGGAGTTCGGCCAGTGTGTGCACAAGATCGTGGGGCACAAGGATGCACCCGGTCGCCTGTACATGCAGAATCACGGCGGTTGGGGCGAATGGGACGGGCCCGGCGGTCGACGGCCGGACATCGGCGTGCTGCGCAGTGATGATCATGGCCGCACCTGGAGGTCGATCGCGAAGGGGCTTCCCTCCGATTTCGGATTTCCGGTGGTCGTCCATCCGCACGATCCGGATATCGTCTATGTGATGCCGCTCGCGCCGGCCACGCGCACCTGTCCCGATGGCGCGCCGGCCGTATGGCGCAGCGAGAACGGCGGTGACTCGTGGAAGCGGCTCGCGAAGGGACTGCCGAAGAAGGACACCTTCTTCACCGTCCAGCGCGACGCGATGGACATCGATGAGCTGCAGTCGCCGGCGTTGTATTTCGGAACCACGACAGGGCAGCTCTGGATCGGGCGCGACGGGGGCGATGAATGGGAGTGCGTGTTCGATGCGCTGCCGCCCATTCACAACGTGAAGGTCGCGGTGGTCTGACCGGG